>JAFYUU010000001.1 GCA_017549445.1 Alphaproteobacteria bacterium
ACGGGCACGAACAGAAGACCCCACACCAGATGTTGGTGTGACACGGGCACTGACACGGGCATTATACAATGGTGTTGTGACCGTATCGGTCTGAACAATTGAAGAACGTGCAACATTTGCATTATTTTGGGTCGCACGACGTGTTGCAACACGGGTTGCAGTTCCAGAATTTGTTGCCGATGCACGTGAAACCGTGCCACGGGTCATCGCATTGCGTGTTTGTGCAATCGTTGCAGATGCGTTTGATGATGTATTACGTGATGCAACCGCACGTGATGGCGTATTACGACGGGAAGTTGTCGTTGTCGCCGGCAATGCACGTGACGCACTGCGTCCAGCAGTTGATGAACGAGGACTGACCTGGGTTGGAATTACAGGTGCAGGCACATCCGTTTCTTCGGATTCTGTGTCCATTTCCACAACGTCCGCATCGACATCGCCGTCCAGATATTCGACATCCGAGTATTCAATATAGTCGTCATAGGCGATGGGTGCAACCTCGGCAAATGCGGGCAAAACCAACAAACTGCTTAAAACTGCGATAAATCTTTTCATGTTAAAACTTCCCTTCTAATATCTAGATTTTATCACATAGGGCGGATTCCTGCAAACGTTTTTTTAACATAAAACGTTGAAGAAAAAGATTTTTTACCTAATTTATTAAAAAGTATAATGAATTATACTTGTAAAAAAGATTTTACACGTTTATAATCGGATTCTGTATAAAGGTCGTGAAAGTGTCTATTGTAAAAAAACTATCTATGTTCTTGCTAACCCTGCCGTTGGTAGGATGCACAACTGTGCCAACAACCACGCACGATAAAAAGTTAGACGGATATGTCGCAAAAATCACAAGCACTGATTTTTCATACGACCCAATGCAGACACCAATCGCACAGTGCTATGCCACGGAATTGAGTACAAGCAAACACACATCGGGGGCCACACTGATTGACGATGGACTGTCCGCATTTGTTATACGGGCGGCATTTGCACGTATGGCAACCAAAACCATTGATTTGCAGACCTATATTTATAGTAATGACTTCACGTCCAAGGTTCTGATTGGCGAACTGAAAAACGCCGCAGACCGTGGGGTCAAGGTCAGAATTCTGTTGGACGATTACGGAACCAAATCCGACATTGTTGATGTAATGCTGTTAAACCAACACCCAAATATAGAAGTAAAGGTTTTTAACACTGTAAAAAACAGAACCAAGTTATTTTATTACCCGCAATTCTTGACCGATTTTAATCGACTGAATTCTCGGATGCACAACAAACTGTTCATCGTGGACAACGTAGCATATATCACAGGCGGTAGAAATGTCGGCAGTAATTATTTCTATCCCGAAACCGCATCAAACTTTTCAGATACAGACGTATTATTCCTGGGCGATATGACAAAATACGCAACCGAAAGTTTTAATGACTATTGGGAACACCACCTGTCGATTCCTGCGTCTGCATTCCCCAAGGCACAGACAAAACGGGGATTGAAAAAACTGGAAAAGAATTTCGAGAAAATTTCACAGCGAAGCGAACTGGACATCCAAAGATATAATAAGATTATCGAACTGGCCCAGCACGAGTTTAAGCACAAACATCTGGATTTCAGTTGGGGACGTGGCAAATTCTTGGCCGATCCACCGTCCAAGGTCGAAATGACCATGGAAGAAAAAGAAACATATCGTGGCGATATCATCAAAGCACTGCAACACCTGTGGAACAAGACAAGTAATTCAGTGTATATGTCGGCGGCATACTTTGTGCCAGGACAAGGCGGATTGGAACACATGCTGAAAGAAGAAAAGTCCGGCGTCCATATGACAATCGTCACAAACTCGCTGGCATCAACCAATGCACCAACAGTTTATGCAAAATGGGAAAAATATCGTGAACAACTGATTAAGTCCGGGGCAGATGTGTATGAATTTATGGTGTCCGCAGAAAATCTGCGAGGCAAAGAACACGACCGTGAAAGAAAACAATCCAGTTTCTCGGTTCTGCACAGCAAGACAATGGTGTTTGACGACAAAATATCTTGGATAGGCAGTTTTAATCTGGATCCACGCAGTGCATATTACAACACTGAAAATGTGGCCGTGTTCGAAAGCGCGGACTTTGCCAATAAACTGAAAGAAATGATTTTACAAGACACAAAGACCGCATGGCGGGTGACACTGGACAAAGACAATGACCCAGTGTGGACCGGAATGCGACCAGGCGATACAAAACCACGTGTTCACCGCATTGCACCAGACACCAGCATATTCCGCCGTATTTGGAAAAACATTTGCAATCTGGTGCCAGAAAAGTTTGTATAAAATAAAAAAGTCGCCGTTTGGCGATTTTTTATTTGGCCGTTAAAACTATCTTGAAATTCGGACGGGTGGCACGCAGATTCTGCAATGACTTTTCCTGGGCGATGCGAAACGCATCTGGATTCCATATCTGAAAACTGTTCCCACGACCAACAAAGACCGCCCGGTCGGTAATACCAGCATGTGCCAACAAATCCGCCGGAACAACAATTCGCCCCGTCACATCAAATGCCAGGGGACGTGCATCCGCAAACAACATTGCAGACAAATCGTCTAGTTCGCTGTCAAAGACACCCATGTTGTCGGTGGCGGTTGCCATCTGTTCCATGCGTGACATAGAAAAACCTTCGATACAATTATTTGTAAAAGAACGAAATAATACAACACCCGCAAAGGTTTCATTACATAACGAAGCCCGGAAAGACGCCGGAACCGATACACGACCCTTGGTATCCAAACGATTTTCATAAGATGAGAGAAACAATGACATTTCTGCGTCTTGTGCTAATTGTTGGGCCGGTATGGCCGGTTGACTTTCGGACTTCGGTTGAAATGTAGCACACGGTTTTATGGTTGTCAATGACAATCTATAATTATTTTATGGGATTTTATGGTTTTTAGGTCTTTTTTCATTTTTTTGCAAATAAATTGAAAATAAATGCATTTTGCACTTGACCTGCGATTCGTTTTTGTTCTAAGATGTTTGTATAGACAAGGAAGAAAGAATAAAAAAGCCAAGAATTCTAAGAAAAAACCGGATTTCTGGCAAAAACAAAAAAAGGAACTAAATTTTAACCCAAAGATTTGTAAATACGAACGTAAATACACTTCCAGGGGGCAAATTTTTAACAAAAATCCCAGAAAGGAGGGGAACGCACATGTCAAAAAATATTAAAGAAATTATGATTGCCCTGAACCAAGTCCTGACAACAACAGTTTGGGTTAATGAAGACAGACAGATTATTTCACTGGCAGATGAATTGAAAATCGGTAAAAACAACGCACCACGTTCCATCGAAGATTTGGCACGCACATCATTGGTTGGTGCATACGTTTCTTTGCAAATTCGCACAGACAACTTCGAGGTCGCAGCAGAAAGTTTAGAAACAGCAGATTTGGCACTGAAAGTTAAAGAAATGGTGTTCGCAGAAGCAAAAAAAATTATGGACGCAACAACCAGCGAAACCGAATATACACCAGTTGCAAAGGTCGCATAATCCATCACACAACATGTGCGTATTTGGATAATGCAACCAATACAGTTTCCGGCATTCCGGAAGGTAGGGAGCCACCGCCACGTCGAGCAATCGCATGGCGGTGATTTTTTGCCCTGCCCCCGTAATTAAAAAACATTTGACGACACAGGAAATTAAACCTATTATTGACTTGTTCACAAAAACACTAACGCAACCAAGGGGAAATCAATATGAAATCTATTTTAACAATCGGATTGGTCGGTATTATATCTGCAACATCTGCAAACGCAGGTTGGTTGTCTGATTTGTTCAGCAAAAAGACAGAAGAACCCGCAACACTGGCCGAAGCATGCAACATTGACGAAATCACACAGGTATGTCCTGAAATTATCTTGGGCCAGAAAACGTTGGTAGAATGCCTGACAGACAATGTAAAGACAGTATCACAGAAATGTGTGGACTATGTCAAAAAAGCAGTTTCTGAAAACAGCGAAGAAGTTGCAACCATTACAGATGCAATCAAAACAGCAACCGCAGAAAAAACAGAAAGTGCAAAGGCAGAAGCAACCGACAAAGTTGAAGAAATTAAAAAAGTTGCAGATAAAAAAATTGATGCCGCAAAATTAGAAATTGCCGCAAAATTATTGGAAAGCGTTGCAGCCGAACAAAAATAATTAAACAAACATAAAAAAAATCCCCCGATTGGGGGATTTTTTATTTGGATTCGGTCGTTTCAGGAACAACAGATACCGTTCTGCGATCACCGTTTCCACGTTTGAATTTCACAATACCTGCAATTTTCGCAAAGATTGTGTGGTCTTTACCCATACCAACATTCAAACCTGGGTGGACAGATGTGCCACGCTGACGGATAATGATATTTCCTGGGATTACACGAGAACCACCGGCTTTTTTAATACCTAATCTGCGTCCCGCCGAGTCGCGTCCATTTGCTGATGCGGAACCCGCTTTCTTATGTGCCATAGTTCTGCCTCCTTATGCTTTGACTTCTGTGATTTTCAGAACAGTGATGAACTGACGATGACCGGCCGTCCGGCGATAGTTTTGGCGACGTTTTTTCTTGAACACCAAAATTTTGTCAGCACGTTTCTGTTCAACAACTTCTGCGACAACCTTGGCACCTTCTACGAAAGGAGAACCAACCTTGTCACCGATCATCAATACCTGATCAAATTCAATTTTGCCGTCGGCTTCCAGTTTTTCAACCTTGATAATATCGCCCTGCTTTACGCGATATTGTTTGCCACCGGTCTGAAAGATTGCATATTCGCCCATTTATCTTTCCCTTTTGTTGTTTATTTTATGTTATTTTTACACTTTTGTATAAAAGTTTATGCAAATTCTATATTTTTTTACCCAAATGTCAAGTAATTTGTATAAAAATTTATGCAAAACCACTATCTACGACGACCATTTTGCCCAATTAAATCATACGAACGCAATAATGACACCAACAAAGTATCATGCCAATCTGTATCCGATGCAAACATACTGAGTGCATCTATATCACGATTGCGGTATTCGCCTGCATAGACCCAGTTGCGTGGCAGGGGCGACAATTTCCCCGTCTGACGATTACGCAAAATTATCGTCCCAACATAAGAATTGCCATTTTTATTAAATTTTGCACTGTCGGTAAATGTGAACATTGGCCGTCTGACCCCCAGACGAACACGCATTGTGGCAAATCCTGCCAATTCGTATTGACGCATCCAGGTGGTCGATTCCAGACGTTGACGCATGGACTGGGCCAACATACGAAGCATACTGATATCCATTTGCGTGTGTGTTTTTTGTTCTGGCTGGGCCGTCCAGAATGTTCCGTGGTCAAAACTGTAAGCACTGGTAAATTCATAATTTGCCCCGAATAATTTACGGGCACTTTCCCGGGAAAACGTTTCGGAAACGTTTGTGTTTTTTGTTTCTTTTTCCATTATTAAATCTCTTTTTACTGTGGGAAGGTCAAGGTATCACAATATGTCTTTTTTTCAACAAGAAAAATGCCCCAATCGGGGCATTTTGATATATTTTATTGTTCTTGTTTTAACTGGGCACGTATCGGTTCAACCGATTTGGCACGTTCGGCAATCAAACCATTTAGATTTGCGTGTATCAAATCAGATGCATACTTGATTGAATTTGCAAATGCCAACGCATCACTGTTTCCATGGGTTTTAACCGCAAAGCCCTTTAAGCCCAAGAATACCGCACCCGCATAAGAACGTGGGTCAATTTTATTCTTTAAACGCTTGAAAACATGAACCAGGAAAAACGCACCAATCATTGCTAGAATAGATTTCTTGAAATTTTCAACAATTACACGTTTAATCAGTTTGGCGGTGCCTTCGACCGTCTTTAACACGATGTTTCCGGTAAAGCCGTCTGTGACAACGACCTGAACCTTGCCGGCACTGATATCGTTTGCTTCGACAAAGCCAAGATAATCATATGGCAGTTGATCCTTGTGTTCGGTCAAGACACGATTCAGATGCACCAAGGTTTCATTACCCTTGGTTTCTTCGGATCCAATATTCAAGACACCCAATTTTGGTTTTGGCATTTTTCCGATAACCTCGGCATAGACACTGCCCAGGACGGAAAAGTCAAACAAAACACCTTCGTCACACTGAACGTTGGCCCCCAGGTCCAAAACCACAACACGACTATCACCGGCACCAGAGGGGAGCATTGTTGTAATCGCAGGACGGGCAATACCATCGACCGTCTTTAATGCCAATTTAGACAAAGACATTAAAACACCTGTGTTCCCAGCACTGATTACAGCGGACGAGTTTCCTTCACGCACATCCTTAATCGCCATATACATAGACGTATCTTGGGCATGACGGATAACATCCATAACCTTGTCCGTGCCACGAATAACGTTGGGTGCGTGCACAACCTCGACATTACGGCCAACACGTGGATATTTAGTCAACATACGACGCAGTTTCTTTTCATCACCAAACAGACGAAAAGTGACCTTGTCTTCGCCATTTTGATACAAGAATTGGTTCAGACCGCCCAGCACAGCCGATGGGCCTTTGTCACCACTCATTGCATCAATTGCTATTATCTTTTTATCTTCTAACATGACTTATCAAAAAGGCAGACAGGCCACAACAATTTGTCGCAACCATATCTGCCAGAATTGTTTGTTGTTATTATTATTTCGCACCACAGGCAGGGCAAATGTGATGTGGACGTTTCTTTTCACCACATACTTTGCAGACACCACATGGCATTACAGACAATGCGTCATGTGAACGACGTTGTGCCGAGCGTGCTTTACTTGTTTTACTTCTTGGCGTTGCCATTTTCTTATCCTTTTTATTTAACGTTTGCTTATTTTAGTCAAAAACTGCCGTTTTGCAAGCAAAAGTTTTATTTTCTGTTCCCACCCAGATTTTTAACCCAGGTGGGATATTTTTGTGTCCGCTTAGATATCCAACAACTGTTGCTGGGCATTACCTTCACGGGCCAATTTTTCCGCCTTTTCTTCTTCTTTGGCGATTTCACGCACACGGCGGACATAGGCACCGGTTCCAATTGGAATCAAACGACCAACAATCAAGTTTTCGTTGATACCAACCAATTTATCGGTTGAACCACTGATGGCAGCATCCACCAATACCTTGGTTGTCTGTTGGAACGATGCGTTCGAGATAAACGAACGTGATGTCAATGACGCACGGGTCAAACCAACCAAGACCTGAGATGCTTCGGCCAGTTTGCCATTATCACGTGCAACACGGGCATTTTCTTCTTCGAAATCAACACGGTCAACAACCTGGCCCATCAAGAAGCCGGTGTCACCTGGGTTTGTGATTTCAACACGACGTGTCATTTCACGTATCAAGATTTCAATGTGTTTGTCATTGATAACCACACCCTGCAAGCGATAAACCTGCTGAATCTGTTCAACCATAAAGGTCGCCAGGGCCTTTTGACCCAAGATACGCAAGATATCCTGAGGAACTGGGTCACCATCAACCAATTTGTCGGCCTTTTTCACAACATCACCACTGCGAACCATCAGGTTTGTCCCCTTGGGCACAGCATATTCAACAGGTGCAGTGCCATCGGTTGGTTCAACACGAATGATAATCTTGTTCTTTGCGTCTTCCAATTCAACGGTTCCTTCTACGTCAGACAATAACGCCGGGTTTGTTGGACGGCGAACTTCTAATAATTCGTTCACACGTGGCAAACCACCGGTAATGTCGCCCGTTTTCTTGGCCTGAACTGGGATACGTGCAATAATGTCACCAGCATGAACGGTGTCACCATTGGCAACCGACAATACCGAGTAAGTCGGCAACATGTATTCAGCAACCTTTTTACCCCCCAGATTGATAACTTCACCCTTGGCATCAACCAATGCTATCTTGGGTTGCATTGCTTTTTTCGTGTTGGTTTTCCAGTTGATAACCTTGCGGGAAACGATACCAGTCATAGAATCAACTTCTTCTTGATAAGATACGTTTTCAATCAGGTCGATATAGCTCACAGCACCATCGGTTTCAGCGATGATTGTGTTGGAATATGGATCCCATTCTGCAACCTTGGCACCCTTTTCAACGGTGTCACCATCGTTGACAATCAGCATAGATGCGTATGGCAATGCACAACTGAACATTTCCACACCTGCGTCATCAACAACGGCAATACGGCCATTACGAGACAAGACAACAACACGACCAGATTGGTTCTTGATTGTGTTGGCATCGAACAGTTTGATTTTACCTGCGACAGGAACCTCGATAAAGTGGCTGTCTGTGCCACCAGCAGCAATACCACCAATGTGGAAGGTTCGCAGTGTCAACTGGGTTCCAGGTTCACCAATGGATTGGCCTGCGATAACACCAACCGCTTCGCCAACGTGAACCAGCGCATTGCGTGACAAGTCCATACCATAACATTTGGCACACAGACCGTCACTGCAACATGTCAGAACACTGCGGACATCAACAGATGGCAAACCAGATTCATTGATTGCCTTGGCCGCAGATTTGGTAATCAATTCGCCGGCTGGGACAATAACTTCTTTGGTAATTGGATGCACAATGTCGTGGGCAGCAGTGCGTCCCAATACAACATCACCCAATGGAACAGACAAGGTAGAACCCTGATACACAGGTTTTGCTGTGATGAATTCAGTTGTTCCACAATCGTGTTCGGTAATAACTGTGTTTTGTGCCAATTCAACCAAACGACGTGTCAAATAACCTGCGTCAGCTGTTTTCAATGCCGTGTCCGACATACCTTTACGTGCACCGTGGGTGGATGTAAAGTATTCAGACATGGTCAGACCTTCCTTAAAGTTCGAGATAATTGGAACTTCGATAATAGATCCGTCTGGTTTCTGCATCATACCACGCATACCGGCCAACTGCTGAATCTGACGTTTAGAACCACGGGCACCAGACAACGCCATCATGTGGATAGAATTCCAGTTGTCACCGGTTGTATTACCCAGGGCCGCATACGCCATATCACCCAATTTGTCGGTTGTTTTCTGCCACATATCGACCAGTTTGTTATAGCGTTCACCACCAGACAACAAACCGTTTTGATATTGTTCTTCGATTTCTTCGGCTTCACGTTCAGATTGTGCAATGATGTCTTTCTTTTCGGCTGGAATAACGATGTCGTCATAACCGATGGAAATACCACTGCGGGCGGCCTGTTCAAAGCCAGTGTTCTTTAACGCGTCTGCCAACAGAATTGTTTCTTTGTCGCCACAGCGTTCGTATGTGGTTGCCAACAATGCCTTGATTTCTTTCACTGGCATAACTTTGTTCACCAAATCAAATGGCATCTTGTCGGATTTTGGCAACAGTTCGCCCAAAATCATACGACCTGCGGTTGTTTTATAGGTTTTACCGTTGATACGTGCAACAATTGGTGTGTGCAGTGTAATGGACTTGTTTTCCAAGGCCAATTTCACTTCGTCCATATTGGCAAAACGTGGCGATTTTTCGGTGTGTTCGCCATTTATCAGCGAGATATAATACACACCCAACACCATGTCTTGGGATGGAACAATCATTGGTTCGCCACTGGCAGGTGACAGAACGTTGTTCGATGCCAACATCAATGTGCGGGCTTCCAATTGTGCTTCCAACGAGATTGGAACGTGAACAGACATCTGGTCACCGTCAAAGTCAGCATTGAATCCCTTACATACCAATGGATGCAGACGGATTGCCTTGCCTTCAATCAACACTGGTTCGAATGCCAACAAGGACAAACGGTGCAATGTTGGTGCACGGTTCAACAGAACAGGATGTTCGTGGATAACCTTTTCCAAAATTTCCCATACAACATCTTCGCCGTTTTCAACCATTTTACGTGCGTTCTTTAACGTTGTGGCATAATCACCCGCCAACAGACGTGCAAACACAAATGGCTTGAACAATTCCAGTGCCATTGTTTTTGGCAAACCAACCTGGTGCAGTTTCAATGTTGGACCAGACACAATAACCGAACGACCGGAATAGTCCACACGCTTACCCAACATGTTCATACGGAAACGACCAGATTTACCACGCAATGAATCAGACAATGATTTCAATGGACGGCGGTTCTGGGATACCATTGGACGGGCCTTGTGGCCATTGTCGAACAGTGAATCAACCGCTTCTTGCAACATACGTTTTTCGTTGCGAACGATGATGTCTGGGGCGTGCATTTCCATAAAGCGTTTCAGACGGTTATTACGGATAATCACACGACGATACAAATCATTCAGGTCAGATGCCGCAACGTGTCCCGCATCCAATGTGACCAATGGACGCATATCTGGTGGAATCACAGGTAATACATCAGGCAACATCCATGCTGGATTTGTCCCAGAATCCAAGAATGATTCAACCAGTTTTAACTGTTTAATAATTGATTTGCGTTTGGATTCAGATTTAACTTCGGCCAATTCTGCACGCAGACGTGTGCGTTCTTCGCCCATGTCCAGATTTTCGATAATAGAACGGATACCTTCGGCACCGATACCAACACGGAATGCGTCCGCACCAAATTCTTCGACAGCGGCCTGGTATTCATCTTCACTGATTACATCATACAGTTTCAGGTTTGTTAAATGTGGTTCAATAACGATGTATGCGTCATAGGAAATAACCTGTTCCAATTTTTTCTGGGGCAGATTGTTCAGCAGTGTGGCAATTTTACCTTCACGCAAGAACCATGTGTGTGCAACAGGCATAGCCAATTTGATATGCCCCATACGTTCACGACGAACCGAAGACGAGCCAACTTCGACACCGCAACGTTCACATACAACACCACGGTATTTAATTCTTTTATATTTACCGCAGGCACATTCGTAATCTTTGACAGGACCAAAAATCTGTTGGCAGAACAGACCCTCGGCTTCTGGTTTTAGCGAGTGATAGTTTATTGTTTCTGGTTTTTTTACCTCGCCGTGTGACCAAGACAGAATTTCTTCGGGTGATGCGATTGTAATACGCAATGCATCAAACTGTTCTTTGGTTTCGATTTGTCCAAATATCTTTTGCAACATTTTGCTCATTATATTTTGCTCCTTATAAAATAGTTTTTAGTTGTTAGTGGCTAGTGGTTAGGGTGTGGGTGTAAAGCCCACACCAATGCTAACAACTAATCTACTTTCTTTGGTGTCATCGCCAGACCCAATCCACGTAATTCACGGACGAATACGTTGAATGCTTCTGGGGTGCCTGTTTGGATATCATTACTGCCGGAAATGATGGATTCATACATCTTGTTACGGCCTGTGATGTCGTCGGATTTAACCGTCAACATTTCACGCAACAAGTGGGCTGCACCGTGTGCTTCCAATGCCCATACTTCCATTTCACCCAAACGCTGGCCACCCATGTGGGCCTTACCAGACAATGGCTGTTGTGTGACCAATGAATAGTTTCCAATCGAACGGGCGTGAATCTTTTCATCAACAAAGTGATGCAGTTTCAACATATACATCACACCAACAGTGACCGGACGTGCAAATTTTTCACCCGTCATACCGTCATACAGTGTGAACTGACCCGTTTCTGGCAATCCAGCCAATTTCAGCATACTGCGAATATCTTCTGGGGTTGCACCGTCGAATGTTGGTGTTGCCATTGGAACACCGTCACGCAACAGGGCGGCATGGGCACGAACGTCTGTGTCGGTCATCTTTTCCAATTTGTCCGCAACGTCTTTGCCATAAATCTTGCCCATCATATTACGCAGATCGTCTGTCACGGCACGTTTTGCCTTGACTTCGTCCAGAACCGCACCAATCTGGGCACCCAATGTGCGGGCTGCCATACCAAGGTGAGTTTCCAGAATCTGACCAATGTTCATACGAGAAGGCACACCCAATGGATTCAGAACGATGTCAACAGGTGTCCCGTCTTCCAAGTGTGGCATATCTTCGATTGGAACAACCTTGGATACGATACCCTTGTTTCCGTGACGCCCCGCCATTTTGTCCCCTGGTTGCAATTTCATTTTGTGTGCAATGTAGACCTTGACTTCTTTCAAGACACCTGCATTCAATGAATTGCTTTCGGTGGCACGGGCGACTTCGCTGTCGGCCTTGTCGTTTAACAATTTCAATTTCAGAACGTGCTGATCACGCAATTCTTCGATTTTCGTCTGGACTTCTTTGTCTTTGACAACCAATTTTTTAACATCTGTTGTCTTGATACCGTCAAATACTTCCTGGGTCAGTTTCTTGCCATTAAATGGTTTGATACTGCCGGCAGAACAGTCGATTGTTTGACCTTCGGCCAGTTGGAAGATTTGATCTGCAAAGCCCTTTTCGATGATTGCGATTTCTTCTTCACGGTCTTTGTTTATCTTTTCAATTTTTTGCAGTTCAATCATCTGGGTGCGTTCGTCTTTCTTAACACCGTGACGGGTCAAGACGTTCACACCGATAACTGTTCCTTCTTCGTTGGGGCCAACACGCAATGATGTGTCCTTAACGTTCAGGGCCTTTTCACCAAAGATATTACGCAACAATGCTTCTTCGGGGGTCAATAATGTTTCGGATTTTGGCGAAACACGACCGACCAAGATGTCACCCTGTTTTACACGGGCACCAACATAGATAATACCAGATTCGTCCAGATTCTTTAATGCTTCTTCGCTGACGTTTGGAATGTCACGTGTGAAACTTTCTGGGCCCAACTGAGTATCACGAACCTTGAATTCCTTTTCAACGATTTTTACAGATGTAAATACGTCGTCACGGGAAATACGTTCCGAGATAACAATCGAGTCCTCGTAGTTATAACCACGCCATGGCATAAACGCAACCAAGACGTTGCGACCCAACGCCAATTCGCCATAGTTCATAGATGAACCGTCGGCAATGATGTCGCCCGCAGAAATGCGATCGCCAACCTTGACCAATGGTTTCTGGTGAACAATGGTTTCACTGTTCGAGCGTTCGAATTTTTCCAAATTATAAATGTCAACACCGGTCACGACGTTGCGACTGTTCATACATTTAACCACGATACGGTTTGCATCAACAGATTCAACGATACCGCTGTGTTTGGCAACCTTGCCTGTGCGGGAATCACGTGCAACCTCGCGTTCGATACCGGTTCCAACCAATGGTGCCTGGACACGCAATAATGGAACGCCCTGACGTTGCATGTTCGAACCCATCAATGCACGGTTCGCGTCGTCACTTTCAATAAATGGAATCAAACCAGTTGCAATAGATGTCACCTGACGTGGTTCAACGTCAATCAGGTCAACTTCTTCTTTGGCAACCATGGTAAATTCGCCGTCAACACGTGCAGTCACGGTATCATCTGCCAAGACACCATCTTTGGTTGTTGGGGTATTACCCTGGGCAATTTTATGACCCAATTCTTCGTCAGCCGTCAGATATACCATCTTGTCGGTGACACGACTGTTTTCAACAACATAGTATGGTGTTTCGATAAATCCGTATGGATTTACACGTGCGTATGAAGACAGGTGGCTAATCAGACCAATGTTCGCACCTTCGGGGGTGTGAATTGGGCATAAACGGCCATAATGTGTCGGGTGAACGTCACGGACGTCAATGCCGGCACGGTCACGGTTCAAGCCCCCTGGCCCCAATGCAGAAATACGACGTTTGTGTTCCAATTCTGCCAATGGATTATATGCGTCCATAAATTGAGACAACTGGGATGTTCCCAAGAATTCTGCAACCAATGACATCAATGGTTTTACATTGATAACGTCTTGGGGTTGCATTGTCGCAATGTTTGGAGAAGACAAACTTTCACGGACCAGACGTTCGATACGCAACATACCTGTGCGGAAATTCTGTTCCAACAGTTCGCCAACCGTGCGGACACGACGATTTGACAGGTTGTCGATATCATCAACTGTATCCTTGCGGTCGATAATGTTTGTCAATGTCTTTAATACCGCCAAGAAGTCGGCCTTGGTCAACAAACGTTCATCTTCTGGTTTTTTGCCAGAGTCAATTTTCAGACGTTTGTTCATCTTGAAGCGACCAACCGCAGACAAATCATAATATGCAGAATCAAAGCCCTGACGCATGAACAGGTTGATTGCCGCTTCCAGTGTGGGGCGTTCGCCCGGACGGATGATGTTATAGATTTCAATCAACGCTTCTTCACGGTTTGTGGTTTTGTCTGCAACCAGTGTATTACGCATGTGGGCACTGATGGTTGTGTTATCAATTGCAATCAAGCTGATTTCTTTGATACCCATCTTGTTCAAATCATTCAGAACTTCTTCTGTGATTTCTGTGCCAGCTGGCATAACGACTTCTTCGCCATTCATAATTGGGTCGAACAAGTATTCACCAATCAAACTTTCCTCGGTAATGCCGAATTTCTTGGACGCATCCAGAATCTTTTTCATGCGTTTTGCATTCAAACGATCGCCCTTGGATGCCAGGACTTTTTTGTCCTTGGTATTTATTAAATCATAATTCAAACGATATTTGTCCAATCCTTCGAACGAGGCGGTGTCACCTGTCCAGAATTTGCCATCAAACTTTAACGCAATGCGTTTATAGAAGGCACCCAAAATTTCTGTGTCAGACATGCCACGAATTGTTGGTTTGCGTGGTTCAGCCACCCATTTCTTTTCGTCTTCGGCCAGTGGCAAGCAACGCAACAGAACCGTTGCAGGAATCTTGCGACGACGGTCGATACGAACATAAATTACACCCTTGGATTCTTCGAAATCAATCCATGACCCATGTTCTGGGATAATACGCGCGGTGTATGTGATTGGGTTACCAGCAACCTTGGCTTCTTTGGTTGTTGCGAAAACAACACCCTGGGCACGATGCATTTGAGAAACGATAACACGTTCAACGCCAGATGCGATAAAACTGCCACGTTCGGTCATCAAAGGCACTTCGCCCATAAATATTTCTTGTTCTTTGATGTCACGCAGGGTGCGTTTGCCATCTTCGGCGACATCCCATAACAACAATCTCAGCTTCAATTTCAACTTGCTGGAATATGTCATGTTACGCAACATGCATTCCTTGACGTTATAGACCGGTTCGTCCAGGGTATATTCTATGAATTCCAGGTCGGCAATGCCGGCATAGTCCTTGATTGGGAACATAGAAGAAAATACGTTCTGCAACCCTTTGTTTTTACGGTTTTGTGGTTCAACGTCTTTCTGCAAGAAATCCTTGTAGGAATTATATTGAATTTCAACTAAATCAGGAAGCGGAGTTTGCAAAAAACTTTTACCAAAAGATTTTCTAAATTTCTGGATAACTGCCATTGGTTTCAATCCTTTTTTTGTGCGTTTTGCAAACGATTGCGACACTGTGTCGCATGTTTATTTTTTGTGTGTGTCTTTTTACGCCTTGACGCCCACTGGGAAAAATATTCCAAGTGGGCCCAAGGGTTGCCATACACAGGTATGGACTTTTTTTATTCAGAACCGTTCGGTCCCAAGTGATGAATTATTTCAATTCAACCTTGGCACCGGCTGCTTCCAATGTTGCCTTCATTTTTTCGGCTTCATCTTTTGCAACGGCTTCTTTGACTGCCTTTGGTGCAGATTCAACCAAAGCTTTTGCTTCGGTCAAGCCCAGACCAGTCATTTCTTTTACGGCCTTGATAACTGCCAGTTTGTTTGCACCGACTTCTGCCAGAACAACATCAAAGTCGCTTTTTTCTTCGGCGGCAGCAGCAACCGGACCAGCAGCAACTGCTACTGCGGCGGCGGCACTAACGCCCCATGTTTCTTCCAATGCTTTGGACAGTTCAACTGCTTCCAAAACAGTCAATTTTGACAATTCTTCAACTAATTTCTGAATGTCTGCCATTTTATTACTCCTATTGGGTAGGTCAGAATATTTCTATTCTGATGTTTATTGTTCTTTTTTTCCATACTCTGCTGAAACACGTGCCAGACGTGAACCTGGTTCGACCAAGATACGTGCGATTGTGCCACGGATTTCCAACAGTGAAGGAAGCTTGGATAATTGCAATACGCCGTCTTTGTCCAGAACGTCTGCATCCATTTTACCACCAATGATTGCAACATTTGGGTGAGATTCCGCAAATTTTGCCAAAACTTTGGTGACCGCCAATGCGTCCGTTGCAACCGCAACAGCCGTTGGACGTTTTAACATATCGGATACAGGTTCGAAATCGGTGTCTTTTAACGCCAATTTCATCAAACGGTTCTTGACCACCTTGAATACAGAGACCAATGGACGTAATTCATTACGCAGGCCTTCGAATTCTTGAACAGTCAAACCATTGTTTTCAATGATGAAAACACCGTTCGCCTCTTTCAGGGACGACTGCAACGCTGAAATCAAATCTGATTTTTCTTCGCGTCTCATGTCTATTTTTCCTTCAAGCTTCTGTTTTGTTTAACTTTCCATCCAGATTTGCATCTGGGTGGGGCCTTGTGTTCCTGCCCCAAAGAATTTTCTTTGTCTATGATGGCAATTAAGCAACGTCTTTTTCGTCACACCATCAGTCACGGACAGAAATCTGTTGACCGGTGACAGGATTTATCCCGCCACCGGTATTATTATTTTGCTTCAATCTTCAAGCCAGGCCCCTGGGTTGTTGCAACAGATGCACCCAAGATATACTGACCTTTGACCGAAGATGGTTTAATCTTCTTCAACTGATCAATCAATGCATTTGCGTTTTCAACCAATTTGTCGGTTGCAAATGACATTTTACCGATACCAGCGTGAATGATACCCTTCTTTTCTGCACGGTATTCAATCTGACCCGCCTTGGCTGTTTTAACGGCTTCGGCGATGTTGTTTGTGACCGTTCCCAATTTTGGATTTGGCATCAAACCCTTGGGGCCCAAGACACGTGCAATCTTGGACATTTTTGGCATCATATCTGGTGTTGCGATAACACGATCAAAGTTGATTTCGCCACCGGCAACCTTGTCAATCAGGTCCGCACCGCCAACAACATCGGCACCTGCGTTTTTCGCTTCTTCAACAGAATTTTCTGTGAATACAGCAACACGAACGCTTTTACCAGTGCCATGTGGCAATGACAACATACCACGGATATTCTGATCGGCCTTGGTCACGTCAACACCCAAACGGATGGCGATTTCCAAAGATTCATCAAACTTTTTCGAGCAGAAAGGACGCAATGCTTCAATTGCATCAGCCAAAGTATAAACCTTGTCTGTGTCCAAAGTTGCCCATGTTTTTTGTCTTTTTGTAACTTTCATATCTTATTCCTCCACCTTTACGCCCATAGAACGGCACTGACCCGCAACAATGTTCATAGCGGATTCAATGGTAGAGCAATTCAAGTCAGGCATTTTTGCTTCGGCAATTTCTTTTACCTGGGCCTTGGTCAATGTTCCAACAAAGTCACGACCTGGTTTATGAGAACCGATTTTCAGTTTCAATGCCTTTTTGATATAATATGACACAGGTGGCAATTTCATGATGAATTCGAAACTGCGGTCTGTATAAACAGTGATAATACATGGAATTGGCATTCCTGGTTCTTTATCAGATGTTTTGTCATTAAACTGTTTGCAGAATTCTGCAATGTTCACACCGGCGGCACCCAATGCTGGCCCAATCGGTGGTGCAGGATTTGCCTGCTTGGCAGGGACGACCAGTTTGACCAATCCCTTGACTTCTTTCTTTGCCATTTGTTCACTCCATTTTTTTGGTTTGTGTCGTGGTTCGATATGGCGTATCTACCACGGTTTGGTGTGATTTTACTGAATATTTTTCAGAAAACCACAAAAAACTTTATATTAAACTTTTTCTACCTGACTGAATTCCAAATCCATACTGGTTTCACGACCAAAGACCAGAACCGTCACAGTCATTTTTTGTTTTACATTGTCAACTTCGGACGCAATACCGTTAAAGCCCGCAAATGGCCCATCGATAACATGAACCTCTTGTCCGACTGTGTATTCGATATCTTCGATGGCGACTGCACCCTCTTCTACCTGTTTTTGCAGGCGACGTGCTTCTTCTTCGCTGACCGCAATTGGTTTGTTTTTCGCACCCAAGAACATTACAACCTGGGGAATCTGACGAACCAATGTAAATGTTTCGTTATTCATTGTCATTTGAACAACAATATAACCTGGAAAGAATTTCTTTTCGGATTTCACACGTTTACCGGCCTTAACCTCGGTCACTTCACGTGTTGGAACCAAAATTTCGCCAAAATATGCATTCAAGCGACGTTTATCAATTTGTTCACGCAATCCACGGGCAACCTTGTCTTCGCACCCGGTATGAACATTCACAACAAACCATTGCATTTTTTCTTCCATAACCAACTTCCTTCTGCGGTTTTTTTACTCAAAAATCCAATTTACCAGTGCATTCAGACCACTGTCGACAACAAAGAAAAACAATGCCGCCAGCCCTGAAAACACCAAAATCATTATTGTTGCATGAACAACACTGTCACGTGATGGCCAGACAATCTTGAACCATTCACTGCGAACCGATTTAATATATTCCAGCATTTTTTTCATAAAACACGTCCAATTTTATAAATACCTTGCGACTGACTGGCAGGGCCAGAAGGAATGTTCGACATCGCTATCGCTCTACCTCACCACTCGTAATGGTTTCGCTGCGTTTTTCCTTGCAAAACCAAACTCGTATGCGAACCCAACATCTTTTATCAATTCGGGTTCGATTCCACGCACGCCCGTTTCAGTCAGTTTTCCACAATACGCACAGGCGTATTCTGAAAAACTGGCAGGGGCAGAAGGAATCGAACCCTCATCCGCGGTTTTGGAGACCGATATTCTACCGTTGAACTATGCCCCTGTGAACTGCAACACCCGTCTTTTACACCGGCCTGCACATCGACAGTCCGTGCCAGAATAGCACACCGACATAAAAAATCAAGTGGAAATATTATAATATTTTTATTTTTTACTTGCAAGACCTTTTTGATACAACAGGATTACTTTCCGCAAATCAATAGTTTTTTGTTTTTGCAAATTTTTTCTTGCATGACATGCCATTTTTTGTCTACAATCGTTTTAATCAAGGGGGAGAAATCCGTGCAAAATCGTGTAAAACCGCCAATTTTATTATCTCGACTGTTGGGACTGGTGCTGTGTGCAACACTGGTGGTGGCGATTGCCATGCTGACCGTTTTGGACGGAATGTTTCCATTGAACAAGGCACAGGTATTCTTTTTAACCACCAGACCACGTGACACAATCGAGGTTAAACTGACCGACCTGCCCCCGACAGATGAAAATTTGGTTAAATACAAACGGGCTTTTATTCGTGAATACATCAAGGCACGCAATGAAATTGTGCCTGACGCTGATAAAATGCGGGCAAAATGGAACAATAATGCGGGGGCATTGGTCAGAAACTGGTCCAGCGATGCAGTATTCGAGGATTTTAGCAACACACGTATGTGGAACGCAATTATGTATGATGGGGCGGGATTTGATTGGTCTTGTCCGGTGGGATTTGAACGGGGGGCAATCGTCGCCAGAAGCAGTGATGATGTGTATGCTGTAAAATTCCGCTATTTTTGTGCAAATAATGATGGACAGATTGCACCAAAAGATTATACAATCGTATTAAAGTTAGATACTGATGATACAAGTGTGACCAAGTGGGCGGACAGGATAAACAACCCATTGGGGATTCGGGTCACAGAATACAAGGTAGAATCTGTGGACGGTGATAAAAGTGTCACAACAGATCCACTGGAATTTGATTTGTAAGAAACAGAAAACGGAAGGAAGATAGGTATGACATTCGTGAAAAATTGGAAGTTAAACGTATCGGCAATTTGCCTGGGGGTGATGTTGGCAATGCCTGCGGTGGCAATTGAATACGGTGTGCAGACCGCATGGGACAACCCAAATGCCAATATGGCAAGTGGCAGTTTGAAACCTGGCTATGCCCAACTGACCTGGTCGGCGGGTTCTGTTTTACCAATCAAATTACGCAACGGTATGGCGACAATGGTCAATCTGCCAAATGGTGAACAGATTGCAGATATTGTCGCAGGAAATGAATCTTTGTTCGATATTTCTGCACAACAGGGCGATCGCACAATGTTTTTGTCGCCTAAACCAGATAATATGGGGTCGGATACAAATCTGATTGTGACGGGGAAGTCCGGAAACAGATATATCTTTTATCTGCGTAGCGAACCATCTAATTCCAGTGAAATTACATATTCCCAGGTTGATGTTATGCTGGACGGAAATGGCAAATTGCCAGTTATAGCGGGAGCAACGTCTGGCGGTGGGATGAATTCGGTCTTTACAAAAACAGCAAAAACAACTGCGTCAAATACAGTTGGGGTGGATGGCGAAGATTATGGTTGGATTAAATCGATGAAAATCGATCCGTCTGAATTTAGATTTGACTTGGACATTTTCGTTCCAAACCCAGACGACTATGTTATCGCACCAGAACGTGTGTGGCGTGACAGAATCTTTACATATATTGACTTTGGCGACAAGGTTATTGCAATGACACAAAGACCGGTTGTGTCGCTGATGGTTGAAGGTGGCGAATCGCCCGTGGGATTCCGCACAGATGGCGAAGATGGTCGTCTGTTGATTGTCGAAGCGGTTGGCGATATGGTTTTAAGAAGTGGCCAAAGAATTGTATGCATCAAGAAACGTGAAAAACCATTCTTGATTGCTGATACTGCGTCTGTTATGGCCCTGGCCGAGGCGAACGTTGCACAAAGTATGTTGTCAGGACAATCGTTGAACAATATTGCATACACGGCAGATATGGCCGCAATGAGTGCAGGCACTTCTTACACAGGGACCCCAATGTTTATGGGCAATACTGCGACCGTCAATCCAATGACGGGGGCTGGAACATATATGCCCGCAGGATACATGGCCCCAGCCGTTGGTGGTGGAAACAAAGCAATGACAATGTTGCCAATTCAACGTGATACCGCCGGTTCTTATTTGCCACAGTCAAATATTCCACTGATTACCAGCAATCAGAGTGGCGTGGCGGTTGAATTGAAATCCGACCCATCGGTCAAGGCATTAAATGATTACTGGACAGGGTTGATGGCGAAATTTAGTGGCGAAAGTGGCCAAGGAATACTGACCAAATATAAAGATATGGTGTTCTTTGCCGTGGACGAAGAAGGTGTGGGCGACCTGGGCGAAGGGGCATCGACCGCACGTCTGTATCGTCTGCGTATTGGGCCATTTGCAGATATCACAACAGCACAGGAACTGTGTGATCAATTGTTGAAATTCAGCGGTGCCAGTTGCAGTGTCGTCAGAATTCAATAATTCGGCCCAAAAAGCACTTTCGATTATCCCTAGCAGGTGGTGGACAACAGTATGAGCAAAATTAAACAGCAATTCAAAACGTGGCAGGCAAATACCCCTAAACGGGTGCAGTGGTTGTTGGTTGCGGTGGCGGGTGTCGTAATACTGATTTTATTGACACTGATTTTTATGCGTAAGGAAGAAAAAGTTATAGAAGAACGTGAAGCAATTCCCGCAGAACTGAAATTTAATCCAGGCGACAGTATAAACTGGCCCGATGTGTTGGTGGGCGAAACCAAAGAGCAGACAATAAAAATTTCTGCAAATGTCCCTGTTAAAATCGCCAAGGTGAATTTAACACAGGATATAAAAGGACTGACCGTCAAACAGACGTGTGCCAGCATCGCAGAAATCAGTGCAGAAACTGCATGCACGGTGCGTCTGATTTATACCCCAACCGCACAGATGACACCGGTGGTGGTGCCGCTGATGTTGGATTGGTATCCGATTGGGGATTCGCCAGACATGAATAAAATGGCAAAAATTACAGTTGTGCTGGGGGCCCAAATGCCCGAGGTTCAGCAACCTGCCCCGGTGCCGGTTAAACCTGTTGTCGATACACCAACAGAAGAAGACAACACCCCCGTGTTTTACGATGAAGAACCAGAAGACGAGGAAGAATATTACAGACAAGTCCCCGTTAAAAAAACACCCGCAATCGCACAAGAAAATCCATTTGACGAATACGAACAAGACGAGGAGGATATACCACAAATCCCGTCCGAGGCGTGTTCGGATTTTGCAATGCCTGGATACGGGACATCGGGTCGGCAGACGGGTTGGATTAAACCTGTTGATGGTGCCTATTATTTTTATCCTTTCTCGGATACAGAGTGTAAAAATCCAACGGGGGTCTATAACCCAGATAACGGAATTATCACTGACATCAAAAGCAAAGGTAAAAAAATTGGAACAGATGCAGAACATGTCGGCTTTGTCGGTATGTTGGGCGGGGCGATTCCAAAACTGTCTAACCCAGTAAAATCCGCAGGTGTCAATCGGGCAAAGCAATTGACCACACAGGAATTGGGAACAATGGCAAGTTCCAGTGCTGGGGGCGGTATGGCACGTATGGGGCAAGACGGGTTCGAGGCAATGAATGGCCTGATCAAAGAAGAAATTGATAAGGAAATTTATCTGGGGTCAGCAAGCGATAATTCACGTGTTTTGGCATCAAAACAATACGACAGACAATTTATTCTGCGTCAGTATAAACCAATTCCTGCGACAATCGTGTCAGAAATTCGTGCCGATCCCGAAGCATTGAGAAACAATCGCCTGCCTGTGCGTGCAACGGTTGATAGAAACGTATATTCAGACGATGGACGCAACGTGATTATACCAACGGGAACGTTGCTGTTGGGGTATATCTCGGGCGAATTGCCAGGGCCATACACATCAATCGGACGTATGGATATTAACTGGTATCAGTTTATACTGCCAAATGGGGTAGAGTTTAATTTCAAACAAGGAACTGCACCATTTTCAGGCGATGCACAGGGTCGTTCTGGTATCCCAGGTTATGGTAGCACCGACTATATGGAGCAATTCTTTATGCCGATGCTGACCGCAATTGTGCCGGCGGCGGTGAATCTGATTGCACCGGTCAGTGATGCGTTCGTAAATCAAATTGACCTGGATAACAATACAGTGGTGCAAAGCGGAACCGTGCGTTCGTCAGAAATGGCAAAGAACGAGATTATTACCGCATGGAATCAGGTTGCACAAAAACTGATTGTCGATATGATGGATAACACAACACCACCATTTTCAATCGCAGCAGGAACACGTATAACCGTTTATTCGCCAGTGGATTTGGTCGCATCTTGTGGCGAGGAAGGAAGTGGTAAAAAATGTTCGTTAGGGTATGCGGACAGTAATCGTTGGGACGAATGGCACAACAATGCAGATCTGAAGCAAGACGGTTCGTGGGTTGGTCAGGTTCGCAGTTTCAATTTGGCAAAATATTGCGTCAAGGACAATAACGGCAGGTGGGATATACAGCCAAATAGCGAAACACAGATAGCAAAAGAAGGATACGATTACAGATCTGTGTTATTCTATTGCCAATCATTGAACTATCAGGCGATAAACAATGCCAAGCAAGATGCGGTCTATCAAAATCAACAGCAACAGTTCGCATCGCAGGAATATAATACCCAATCTACTGCCGGGGTGTCGGGGGCACAGACGGGTATTGTTGGCAATAAAACTTATAACGAACAAGTTTTGGGATTGACGTATAACGAAGATGGATCAATCGAAAATCCGTTTGAAGACAAAAAAGATGAAGTCACGGAAACGGTCGAGGTCGTCACATGCGATGGCGGTATAATGCCAGATGCAAATGGATGCTGTCCGGGGGAAACATATACCGATATGGGCGATCAAGGATTTAACTGTTGTCCAGATGCAGGTGGCGATTGTTTCCCACCAATCATAAATAACTGATAATCATTACCCGCCCGTGTGGCGGGTCATTTATTTAACAAAGCGGATTTAATATTATGTCTTGTATTTGCCACGCATCAATGATGCGTGATTTTTTTACCAAATCCCAATACATAAAATTTGGCGATACAGGTAAAAAGAATCGATTCGCAGGCCTTTTTACAAAATGAACAAAATGCCAGTTTATTGATTCGGTTATCAATCACAGGTTGTTTTGTTTTGTTTGCACAACTATTTAGGATATAAATCCCAAGACCACAAAAAAAACAAAGGAGAGAAGAATGAACAATACACACGCAATATCTTTACACGCAGAAAAATTCCAAAGTGCAGAACAGATTTGGTTCTGGTTTCTGTATTCACGTGCAATTCGCAACAGTTTCGTGCGACAAAACAATAACACCAGACGAAAGATATGTGAACTGGTTGATGTAGAAACACTGATTACTAAACTGTATCTGGCAGGCCGATTAAACGATGAACAACTGGTCGTGATGAAAAAATATGGTGATAAAAGACGTGCACCACATCAATATATCTGGACAGAAAACAGTGACGCAGACAAATGGAAACGGGCGATGGAGGTGCTGGAATCAGCATGCAAGGAACGTGGTTGGATAGAAGAACAATAAAGGGGGTTAGGGAAATGATTATTATTGCCTTTTCAGAAAAGACATCAAAAATACTGCCCAGAATTGTATGCAGAAAATTCAAGCACGTTGCACCAATAATTTGCAAGGGCGAGTATCTGGTTATGTTGCAATTTGTGCGACCGGGGGTAATAGAAAAAATCAAATTAAATAATCGTGATTTATCTGTCTTGGCACAGTTTGGATGGGTGTTTGTATATCTGCCAATCGAATTACCAAATGATTTTTCGACATGCAATATTTGGTCGTGTGTAGGCCTGGCAAAACGAGCCACCGCAATACACGCCCCAATGATTCAAACACCCGATGCGTTGTATAAAATGATTTGTAATTGAAAAAAGTGTGCCAATTGGCACACTTTTATTATTTTGTGGAACGCTTGATAATATACATTTGGGCGATACCAAAGATGTTCGATACCGTCCAGTATAAAACCAATCCTGCCGGCATCCATGCAAACATTATTGTGAATAATATCGGCATCCAACGCATCATCTTTTGCGTCTGGGCAGTAATATCATTTTTATCCGCTGATTTGTTTTTCTGGGTATTTGCGGACTGCAAATACTGTTGCAGCCACATGGTCGCACCCATCAATATCGGCAGAATAAAATATGGATCCATTACCGCCAGATCAGATATCCATAAAAATCCTGCACTTCGCATTTGGACGGATATCAATAACGCCTTATACAATGCAAAGAAAATTGGTATCTGAATCAGCATTGGCAAACAACCGGACATAGGTGATGTCTTGTGTGTTTGATATATCTTCATCATTTCCATCTGCAAACGCATCTTGTCGTTGGCATACAATTTCTGGACACGCTGTAATTCGGGTTGCATTTTCTGCATTGCAATCATCGATGTATATGATTTGCGGGTCAATGGCCACATCAAGAAACGCAGTATCAATGTCATCAAAATAATTGCAACACCATAATTCATTACCAATGCATTTAACGTGTTCAGAATCCACAACATTGGACGTGCCAAAAATCCAAACCAACCGTAATCAATACTGCTGTCTATGCCAGGGATTTTTGCGTTGGCGGTGTCCAGGTTGGACTGAACCAATGGGCCTGCATACAGGTTATATTCCACATCCAGTGTTGCACCAGCCAAGACCGTTGTCGCATTTGATGCGGTATTTGACGTGAACAGGTCGCCCGTCTTTTTTATCGTCATTGTCTGGTCTGGGGTGGAAATGTTTGCGACAGTTTCCCAATACTGGTCCGCAAAACCTGCAAAACCATTTGTTGTGTTATAGGCATAGGAACGGCGTGATAACTTGTTCCAATTTATTCTGTCTAAATCAGAGTTTTCATAGACAATCGCACCAGTGGCAACACCTGCGGACTGATTTTCAGCAGGCACACGAACAATGCGTGCGTATGGGGCAATCGAAATGTCATGACCGGTCGTGTTGCGGATTGTGTCGGAGACACTGATTACATAATCAGATACCGTAATCGTGCGGGTAAATTCTACACCGTCTGGATTACGCCAGGTATATGTGTTATCAGATGTGGTATTCCACACGGTCTGGGCCGTAGGTGCAGTGGTGCCAACCGCAACAATACCAAATTCAGCATGGGCATCTGGGCCAGACAGTAATGAGACAGGGGACGGGTCAGATGCACTGACTGGAATACCCAATAATTTTACATCTGAAATACGCAGTCCCTGGACGGTGACATCTATTTTATCTGATGTAATTGCATGTGTTGGAACCGCAGACAAATCAACAACAGGAATATTTTCAGATGAAACATTTTCCGCTGACTGTTTAGGCGACATAAACTGCCCCAGGGCCCACCAAGATAATAAAAACAGTATGCACCACCACAGAAAACCAGAAAGGGGTTTCTTGGTTTGTTTCTTATCGGCCTGCCACTGGTTGAAACCAGAACTCTTATCCATAAATTGAACCATAATTATTTACACCTTTGTTTTATTTTACATTCTTCATACACCGACGACGGGCATAAATCCAACTGATTAAATATAGACCAACACCACACACAATGCAAATGTCCGCAAAATTAAATGCAGGATAATGCCAACCGCCAATATGAAAATCCAAGAAATCAACAACCGCACCAAAACGGATTCTATCTATTAAATTGCCAATCGCACCACCGGCAATCAAGGCCAATGGAACACGTTCGTAGTTTGCACATCTGCAAAACAGATAATATAAAATTCCGCCAATTATCCCGCCAGTCGCAAATATCAATATAATCGGCAGGTATTCCCCCAATGCATTAAACATTGAAAACGCAGTGCCAAAATTCCACGTGAATACTATGTTGAAAAAGTTTGTGACATATGCCATCAAGTATGGATTTGGAACCAATTCCCACGCATTGCCAACTGGAAACCAAGAACCTGTTATCAGGAATAACAAATATCCCTTGGTAAATAAATCAAGAACAATTACACCAAAAATTATCCCTAATATTGATAATGTGCGTTTCATTTTTCTATTCCCCAATTTTGTATGCAGAAAATATAACAATATCAGGCAATAAAAGCAAATAAAATGTCCCCAAATGGGGACTTTTATTATTATTCTTGTTTATCTGTAATTTGCGAATCCATATGCTTGTAATTATCGGAACGCATTTCTTCCAACAGGGAACGTATCTTGTTTTCAGATACACCCAAATGCGACAGAACATTGCGGCCAAGAAATAAAGAGGACTCAATCGTTTCAGGCATCGCATAGGCAACACCTTCACGCAACAGGGCTCGTGAATCCGCCAGATTTCTGGCACGGGCAAACACAGGCACACGGGGAGCAATCGATTTTATCATCAATACCGTTTGACGGGCAGAATGTGCATTGTCCAGTGCAACCACAACCGCACGTATAGAACGGGGCTTTAACCCAAATTCACGCAAAATATCCGCATTAGACGTGTCGCCATAGACAACGTTAAAACCATTTTCACGTGCCATCATAACTGTGCTGACATCTAAATCAATCGCAATGTATGGAACCTTGCGGGCGGACAACATTTGGGCGACAATCTGTCCCACACGGCCAAAGCCACAGATGATAACCTGGGGTTTGATATCAGGGACATCGTTTTCCAAATCACGGGTTCTGCGTTGAGCAGGCAAACGACCCGCACGCCACATCTTGTCATAAATTGCCAGCAATATTGGCGTCATCATTATCGATAAAACAATTATTGCAGACAAGATTTCTTGGTGTTGGGGTGGGATTGCGGAAATGCCACTGGTTCGCATGGTCTGCAACATCAGCAATCCAAATTCACCGCCCTGGGCCAATATCAGTGCAATCATCATCGCATCCGAGATAGGAACACGGCGGACACGGGCAACAACAAATATCGCCAAGAATTTAACCGCAATCAATCCAACGACACCTGCAACGATAATATACCAATTGGTGAACAGCATTGGCAGATTAAAGCCCATACCAAGGGTGATAAAGAAAAATGCCAAAAACATTGATGCATAAGGACTGATTTGTGCGTCAATCTGATGGCGATAGACCGTTTCTGACATCAGCATACCCGCCATAAACGCACCCAGCCCCGCAGGCAATCCCATCAAATCCAACAACACCGCCCAGATTACTATGTTCAGCATTACGGCCAGCAAAAAGGCCTCTTTGGATTTTAGTTTGGCAACCATACTAAGCAGTGGTGTCATTACAAAACGTCCCAAGACAACAACACCAACAATCAATGCCACAGATATAACAAAAACGTCAATCGCACTGGCCCCAAGGTTAAAGGTCTTGCCTGCGAACACTGGCAACATTGCCAAAAGCGGAATAGACAATAAATCTTGGAACAATAAAATTGAAAATGTCTGGCGACCCATGGTGGTGTTTAACTGATTACGATCCGTCAATAAATCAAGGGCAGATGATGTGCTGGACATTGCCAACATCAAGGCAACCATTATGCATCCCATCATTGTCCAAGTGGTAATCCCAAACAGCAACGGGAACAACATTATTGCAACCATCATTACCTGGGCCAGACCAAAGCCAAATATCGTGCGACGCATATTCCACAGACGGCGGATATTTATTTCCAGACCAATCGTGAACCATAAAAACAATATCCCCATATCGCCCAGAAATGACCAGGTATCAGTCAATTCGAACAAATTGAAAACATAAGGACCGGATAAAATACCCGTGAACAAAAATGCAACCAACGCACCAATCTTGGCACGACGCAGGCAATACACCAAAACAAATATTATGCCCAGAAACAATAAAACCGATATTGGCATTTTCCCCCCTTCCCCGGTGATATAGTTTAACTATAACAAATCATCGGCCAGCAATGCAAATGTTTTGGGCGATAAATTCTCGGCCCGTTCGGTGCCAGTCAAACCATATTTTTCCCACGCAACACCTGGTATAATCGCACGTATCATCTTGCGACGTTGGCCAAATAATTTGGCGGTGATTTGTTCTATCTTGTCCAGATTTTTTATTTCAGAAATTTTAGACGCATTTGGAATTATTTGGACAACGGCACTTTGCACCTTGGGACGGGGAACAAAGGCAGTATTTGGAACATCAAATAAAATTTTTGCGTCCGCAATCAACGAGGTCAAGACCGCCAACCGACCATAATGTTCGGCCCCTGGGGTGGCGGTGATACGTTGGGCAACCTCTTTCTGGAACATCAATGTTAAGGATTTTATTTTTTCGCCACTTGCAATTTTCTGCAACCAACCAATCAGCAACTGGGTGCCGACATTGTATGGCAAATTTGCACATACCGCATATTCAGCCAGACCCAATTTAGAAAAATCTACACGCAGTGCATCATCGTATATCACGTCTAATCTGCCGTTCGATGCATCAATCACACGGGATAAAATTGGCTGGGTCGTTTTGTCTTTTTCAATTGCGATAACACGTGGTGCGTTCGCCATTAAAATTGCACGGGTAAGACCGGCGGGGCCGGGTCCAACCTCGACCACGGGGGTGGTAGAGATATCAGGAACACTGCGGGCAATGCGACCCGTCAGATTCAAATCAAATAAAAAGTTCTGGCCAAATTGTTTCTTGGGTTCAAGACCACAATCACGCATCATTTCCGATACGGGTGGCAATGTTGATACTGTGTCCGTCATAGTGTTTTACGTCCCCCAAATGCTAGTGTCAATGTGCCATCATCAATATAGTCCAATTCGCCCCCCAATGGCACACCAGATGCCAATTCGGTGAACGATACATCTGGGACATTTCCGATAACCGACATAATGTAATGCTGGGTCGTTTTGCCTTCGACCGTATTGGGCAAGGCAAAAATAATTTCTGTAATCTTTTCAGATGAAATACGTCCTGGCAATGTGGTCAGGTTCAGGTCTTGGGGTAAAATCCCCCCTGCCCCCGACAGCAAACCGCCAATAATGTGATAGCGGCCATGAAATACGGACGATTTTTCCAATGTCCAAACGTCTGCCAGATCACGAACAATGCATAACTGGCCATTGGCACGGTTTGCGTCCCTGCAAAATTCACATGCATTGTCACGGTCGGTCAAAACACCACAAACAGGACACGGTGCAATCGATTCAGACGCATCCAACAATGCCGCTGCCAAGGCAGAACTGCGACCTGTTTTATCCTGCAACAGCGATAAAACTATGCGTTGACCACCACGACTGCCCACACGGGGTAATTTCGCAAATAACTTAATCAACTTGTCAATTTTTGGATTCATAAAACAAATACCCTAGTGAAAAACAAAACTGTCAATGCCGTGTTCTGATGCCGAGTTTTTCAGATGCTGGGCAAAATTCTCGCTTAGGCCATTGGCACGAACACGATACATACCGTTGGGGGCCGTTTCGACAACCGCATCTATGCCCAAGGTATTTTTGACACGGCCCGCATGGGACATAGCGGTGTTATATGAAGAAAACGCACCAAACTGAACCCCTGTTGTGCCACCAGAATTTGTCGTAGACGCAGACACGACATTGTTTGTCGTTGCATAAGACGGCATTGCATTGGCAGATGCCGTGTTGTATGCACCACTGAACGTTTGGGCGGGTTGTGGGTTTGGATACGCCACAGGTTGCGGTTGTGGCGGAACAGGTGCAACCGGTTGGGCATCATAGGTTGCCGCAGGCGGGGGTGGCGTGTGCGTTGCAGGCGACGTTCCCAATATCGCAAATCCTTTGTTCAACAACTGGGCCGCAACGTTGGCACGGACATCCTTGCTTTCTGCACCCAAAACAACCGACATTAAATGAGAATTGCCACGATGGGCCGTTGCAACCAATGAATACTTGGATTTCTTGGTATAACCCGTTTTCATACCATCGCACCCATTAAACGACCCCAGCAGACGGTTGCCGTTGGTATAGGTTTTCCCGTTATAGGTCCAGGTCTTGATTCCAAAATATTTCCAATACTGGGGGAAATGTTTATAGACCGCCATAGACAACAGGGCAATATCACGTGCCGTTGACATGTGGTCGTCATTTGGCAGACCTGATGAATTCTCGAAATTAGTGCGGGTTAAACCGATTTCGTGGGCAACACGGGTCATCAGTTGGGCAAAGGTTTCTTCCTGGCCACCCTTTAAGTTTTCCGCCAGCACACGTGCAATGTCGTTTGCACTGGTGACGGCAACGGCCTTGATCGCATCTTCGACACGTATCTTACTGCCTGCACTGACCCCCAGTTTTACTGGTTCGGCACTGGCCGCAGATTTGGAAACAATCAGATAGTCATCAAGCGATAAACGACCATGTTCCAGTGCATCAAACGTTAAATATAGTGTCATTATCTTGGTCAATGATGCAGGATAATTTAATTCGTTGGCGTTTTCCTGGTATAAAACACGCCCCGTGTCCATATCCGCAACCAAGGCGGCACGATACTGGGCACCAAAAAGTGGGGTCGCAAACAAACACGCAAATAAAATTAGAAAACGCATTCTCATCAGGAACAGTTTAGTAAATTTTATCACACACGGTCAACAACTAAAAAACGCCCAAATGGGCGTTTGTTTAATCCAAGGTTCGCAAACTGATTTTATCTTCATCAACGATAACCAATTTGCCCATATTGATATTAAAACGACGTGCGGAATTAAACGCATCACGCATACCGAATAATTCTGGACTGTATATTGGGAACACGCCACGGGCCAGACACAACTGGTTCGCAACGACAGATTCATTACAGACCGCAACAATTGGAATATCTGGTTTGCGACAAGATATCTGAATACAAGCAGACGTATCACGGGCAAACACAACAATCGCAGACGCACGGTTAAGGTATGCCATTGACGCAACAGAACGTGACCAATCGTTTTCGGGAATATTTTCCACGCGTGACCAATCATATGGATTTGCAATCGCATCCATGTCTGCATGCGACAAGATTTTATACATCGTGTCAATCACATTTACAGGATTGATACCGATTGTTGTTTCTTCGGACGTCATGGTCGAATCCGCACGCAGGTATGCCGTGTTGGCAACGTCTGTAATTTCGGCACGGGTGGGGAATTCACTGTTCACCATAGAACCCAACATTTGTGTCGCAACAATTACAGGTTTGTTCATCTTGCGACATTCACGAATAATATGACGAGAAATAGCAGGCACGGCCTCGAAAGGAACCTCGACTGCAAGGTCGCCACGGGCAATCATTATACCGTCAGATGCAGATGCAATATCTGTGATACGATCAACCGCATTTGGCCGTTCTATTTTCGCAATGATTTTTATCGGGTGAGATGTGCGGGCAGTGATGAAATCACGAACCTCGGCAATGTCTTCGGGACGTTGCACAAACGATATTGCGACATAGTCGGGTTTCTTGGTAATCGCATATTCCAAATCCGCACGATCCTTGGCCGTTAAAACTGACGTTGAAATTTCTGTGTCGGGCAGATTAAATCCACGACGTGACCAAATCTCGTCCCCACGAATAACGGTTGTTTCAACACGGTCTGGGGACACAGAATCAACACGCATTTCAATCTTGCCATCGTTTAACAAAATACGTTCGCCAACATGCAAAGATGACAAAACGTCCGCATCAGGCAACTGGACACGGGTTTCGTCACCTGGGGTGTCGTCATTGTCAAAAACAAATCGTTGGCCGATGGTCAGTTTATATTTGCCTTCGGTCTTGAAATTACCAATACGGTGTTTTGGCCCCTGAACATCAATCATAATCGCAACGGGAATCCCCAATTTTTCAGACACAGAACGTATCATGTCGATTTTTGCACCCTGAACATCGCCGGTATCATGACTGAAATTCAAACGACACACGTTCACACCCGCAGAAATCATACGGGTTAGGATTTGTTCATCTTCGCACTTTGGACCAATCGAGGCCGTAATTTTTGTGTATTTGTTCATATTTTTTCTTCCTGTTTTTCTTGATTTTTTCGTTTTATGGTATATCATATCTGAGGTAAATAAACAAGGGGAAAACGGAATGAAACAAGCAAATCATGGTGCAATCGATAATCAACAGTTGGTCAGCATTATCGAAAGAATTGAAAAGTTAAACGAAGATTCTGCCGCAATCGCCGCAGACATCAAAGAAATTTTTAGCGAAGCAAAATCTGCCGGATTTGACCCTAAATATATCCGCCAGATGATACGTCTGCGTAAAATGGACCCAGATGAAATCGACGAAGTGGACGAACTGACACAAATGTATCGTAATGCGTTGGGGCTGTAATGAAAACATTTACAAAACGCACAGAAGATTTTGTATGTGCCAACTGTGGCACGGCGGTTCAGGGCAATGGATATACCAACCATTGCCCGAATTGTTTGTGGTCAAGACACGTGGACAATAATCCCGGCGACCGAGAATCAACGTGCGGGGGCATGATGAAACCGATTTCTGTTGAAACAGACGGGGGCAGATTTGTTATTACGCACAGATGTGAAAAATGTGGTAAAACAATTCGCCAAAAAACGTCCGACACAGATAATATGGACGCAATTATACAAATCAGTCAAAATAATTCTTTTATTTTTGGAAAATAAAAAACCGCCGTTTGGCGGTTTTTATTATCTGCCATGAACCCATCAATGTTTATGTCGCAATGCAGCGGCAATAAATGCATTAAACATAGGGTGACCCGAATATGGACTGGATTGAAATTCGGGATGAAACTGGCCCGCAACAAAGAAGGGATGATCAGGAATTTCTATAATCTCGGGCAGTTTGCCATCGGGACTGAGACCTGATATTTTCATGCCTGCCTGCTGGAATTTTTCACGCAGAGAAACATCCATTTCATAGCGGTGGCGGTGCCGTTCGCTGATTTCTGTTTTTCCATAGATTTGGTGGGCACGACTGGACGGACTTATCACACAAGGATAAGCCCCCAGACGCAGTGTTCCACCCATATCTTCGGCATCGCAATCGGCCATAATATCAATTACTGGGGTGCAGTTTTTCGAGAACTCGGTCGAGTCCGCATCCGCTATACCCAATACATTGCGGGCAAATTCTATCACAGCAACCTGCATGCCCAGACATATCCCCATGTATGGCACACGATTTTCACGTGCATAATTTGCCGCCGATATTTTTCCCGCAACACCACGATTACCAAATCCACCAGGAACCAAAATCCCATCCAGACCCGTGCATTCGTCTGCTGAAAAACTTTCGGCATTTATCTTTTTAATCTTAACATGCACGTTATTTTGGATACCGGCATGGAATAATGCCTCGTTCAAGGATTTGTAAGCATCGGGAACCTCGAAATATTTGCCGACAACACCAATGTGAACCGTTGGCAAGTCCGCAGACAGATGATGTTCTATCTTTTGGAAACGGGTCATGTCGCCAGTTGCACTGGGCAAACCAAAGTGTTCGGCAATTATGTCAAATACATGTTGGCCTTCGTATGCCAATGGAATTTTGTAGATGTTATCAACGTCAATTCCACTGATTACGTTTTGGGCCGGCATATTACAGAACATTCCAATCTTGGCACGTTCGTCCGATGTCAACATTCGTGGTGTGCGGACAATCAGCATATCTGCCTGAATCCCGTTTTCCAGTAATCTGCGAACAGACATCTGGGTTGGCTTGGTTTTCAATTCGCCCGATTTTTCCAAATAAGGTGCCAGGGTTAAATGCACAAACATAACGTTGCGACGACCAACCTGGTTGGCAAACTGGCGTATCGATTCAAGGAATATTTGGCCTTCGATGTCGCCAACCGTGCCACCGATTTCACATACAACAAAGTCCGTGTCCGTTGGTGCCGATATGTATTCTTTTATCTTGTTCGTGACGTGCGGTATCATCTGGACAGTCGCCCCCAGGTAATCCCCGTGACGTTCCGCATTCAGAACGTCCCAATAAATGCGTCCGCCAGATACCGAATCGTTTCGGGATAACTGTGCCCCCAGAAAACGTTCATAATATCCCAAGTCCAAGTCCGTTTCATAACCATCGTTGGTGACGTAAACCTCGCCATGTTGAAAAGGGGACATTGTCCCCGGGTCTATGTTAAGATATGGATCAAATTTGCGTGCGTGAACCGTATAACCCCGGGATTGAAGAAGGGCGCCACACCCTGCCGCTGCGACGCCCTTGCCTAAACTGGATACAACCCCACCTGTGATAAAAATGTATTTCGCCATAAGAAGCCCCCTTATGGAATTTTATCATAGGAAATTTTCCGTTGCGGTGCAATCAAATAAATTCCTATACTGGCCGTATGCAGAATTTGGCGAAATATCAAGATAATAATTGGTTTGGATGGGGCACAATCGCATTGGCGGGCGGTGCCGGGTTATACTTTGCAATGCAACACGAACCGTATATCCCATACCCATACATCTTGGCCGTTTGTTTGTGTGCGATTACTGCATGGGGACGAGTGCCAAAATTTTTGCGGATTATCACAACATTTTTATTCGGATTTGTTTATGCGTTTATCTTTACAAATCAGATAAACACTCCGCAGATAAATTCCACAATGCGAAATGCTGAAATAGTCGGTCAGGTGTATAAGACAGATATCGCAAACAATAAAAAACGTATTTATATCCAAACAGATGACAATATGCGTGTGCGTCTGACCGTGGGCGATGATATCACAGTCCCCAACACAGGCGATACAATAAAGGCAACTGCAACACTGTTTCGACCAGCAGGCACATACGCACCAGAAACATTTGATTATGCACGATGGGCATACTTTAACAATCTGACGGCAACGGGGTATATTTCGGACTGCGTTATTACAAGGCCTGCACGTGGGTTCAATATAAATTCCTGGCGTAATAAAATACATGAACGGGCGAATTCTTATCTGGTTGATGCGTTGGTGTTGGGGTATAAAAATGCGGTGCCTGACACAGACAGTAAAATTTGGACCACAGCTGGCGTGGGACACGTGTGGTCAATCAGTGGTTTTCATATGACACTGGTCGGTGGGTGGATTTTTGCAATATTCTTTTTAATTTTTCGTGCAATACCGTATGTCACCAGACGTATCCCTGCCAGAATCCCAGCGATTATATGTGCATGGATTGGACTGGGGATTTATTTGTTTATTTCTGGGATAGATGTGGCAACGGTGCGTGCTTTCTTGATGACAACGTTGGTGTTTATGGCGTTTATTTTGGGACGAAGGGCATTTTCAATGCGAAATGTATGCTTGGCATTTTGCATTATATTTTTATTAAATCCACACTATGTTATGCAACCTGGGTTTCAACTGTCTTTTTCCGCAGTGTTTGGACTGGTCTGGTTCTGGGACGAACGGCCGTTCGTTCAACGCAGTTTCACACAAAAGGTTTTACATGCAATTTATGCAACAATTATAACGTCTGGGGTTGCGACCGTTTTTACCGCACCGTTCGTTATTGCACATTTTTATTCAATACCAATTTATGGACTGATTGGGAATCTGATATTACTGCCGATATTTTCATTTGCAATTATGCCGTGTGTTATGTTTGGGGCAATTGGGATTGATGTGGGTGTCAAATGGGCACACGGTATTTATGATTGGGCTTTGACAATAGCAACACAAATTTCCGACCTGCCAATGGCAACTGTCACAATGCCACACACTCCAAATTCTGCGACGGTGTGTTTTATTCTGGGGCTGGCCACGATTATATTTATCAAAAATGCAAAGTATAAAATCAATCATATAATCGGATGGGCTATCATCTGTGTGGGCGTGGGGATTGTTGCACTGCAAAGCAAGCCCATATTTATGTCAACGTTTGATAACACAGTGGTGGCATTCAGAAATGATAAAGACAATTTAATTTTTAACACAACCAGTTCTGCAAATCACTATTTTGCGTTTGATACATTTTTGCAACTAAATGGTCAACCCACAGATTCAACACGACACAAACAAAAGTGCAAACGTGGTGTGTGCGAATTTACAAATGGCACAATTAAAATTGTTCAGGTATCACGATTTATTCCTTTGATGAAAAATCTGAACAATTGGTGCAATGACAAGAGCATAACATATATTGTATCGCACCTGAAAATTGATGCACCAAATTGCAATCACAAAATTTTAAGTGGCGGAATTATTATCTATGATAACGGACAAATTAAACGGACGAAGTATGGTCGTCGCTGGCATAATCAGCACGGATAAAATACAGGCCAGATGCAGGGGCCGTTGGGCCGGCAGAACTGCGATTCTTGGCGGATAAAATTTCATCTATATCGTATGGCTTGCCCAGACCGATTTCAATCAATGTGCCAACAATATTACGAACCATGTGATGCAAAAATGAACGGGCAGAAAATGAAAAGATAATTTCATCGCCCTGTTGCGTGATTTCAATTTTATCCAATGTCTTGATGGGGGATTTGGCCTGACACTCGGACGCACGGAAACTGGTAAAATCGTGATTGCCAATTAAACGCAGGGACGCACGACGCATTGCGGAAACGTCTAATTTTCGTGGCACCCAATAAACACGATTGCGGGCCAAGACCGGGGCCGATGGACGGTTCAGAACCACGTATTTATAATGACGAGATGTGCAATCAAATCGGGCATTAAATTCATCGGAAACAATTTGACAGTCAATCACAGATACTGGTTTGCCCGTCAGATAAAAATTTACCGCACGCATAACCGTGTTGGCAGATGTATCGCCCGGCAAATCAAAATGAGCCGTCATCGCAACCGCATGAACACCTGCGTCTGTGCGACCCGCACCAACGACATCAGGACGAACACCACAAAACTGATAAATCGCATCTTTCATCAATGATTGAACAGACGGGCCCTGGCGATTTTCCTGCCAGCCGATAAGGTCGGTTCCATCATATTCTAAAATTACTTTATATCGTGTCATCTTGAACGCCGTGTTGTTTATTCGCCATACTTTATTTCGGCACCGTGCAGGCCGTTTAGAAAACTTTTCCAATCCATTGGCATTTTCCCAGCGGGCTGAATCCGAAGGATTTTCAATTCATCGTTTTCAATTCTTGTTTCCAATATCTTGACATCTGTGCCACTGATTTTTGTGCGACCCGAACCCAGGGCACGAATCTGATTATGGATTTGGGTTGCTGATTTTGACCAATCAATAATTTCATCCGTGCCAGTCCATTTGTGCGTATATGTTGGTGTGCCAATCTGAGGCAAGGCAGGATATTGTGATGGGTTTGACAAGTATTCAATCAAAATTTCCGAGCCGATTTTTGACACCAGTTTTTCTATCGTTTCATTTGTATCGTTTTCGCCAATTGGAAATTCCCGACAGATATGAATATCGCCTGCGTCCAGTTCCGCCGTCACGTCCATCAGGCATACACCTGATTTTTTATCACCGTTATAAATCGCTGTGCGAATTGGCGATGGCCCACGATAGGCGGGCAACAAACTGGGGTGAATATTGACACAAGGTGCTGATGACAAAACATTATCCCGCAAAATAACACCGTATGAAATTACCACTATCATATCTGGTGTATAATTATATTCGTTGATATTTGTGTGCAAGGTCAGATTGTTTTCCACCGCCCAATTATGAACAGGTGATGGGGTCATAATCTGTTTGCGACCCGTGGGTTTGGGGGCACGGGTAAAGACCGCCATTATTTCATGACCTGCGTTTTTTATTGCATCAAAAATCGGAACGACAAATTCGTTTGTCCCCATTAAAACCAGTTTCATTTGCGACGTCTCACTTTTCTCATAACCATTTCACGACGCACAGGCGACAGATGGTCGATAAACAATACACCATCAAGGTGATCCGTTTCATGTTGCACAATGCGTGCAGGCAATCCCATCATCTGGGCTGATAATTGTTTGCCCGTTTCGTCCGTCCATTCAACGATTACCGAACTGGGGCGGGTGACGTTGGAATAAACCGGCAGGTCGTCAGACCCAAGAACCGACAAGCAACCTTCTTCCATGGTGCATTTATCTTCGCCATAGGATACAATGCGTGGGTTTATCATACGAAAGACCTGTTTGGAATCTGGATCCATCATAACCAGGAAACGAGATAATATCCCAACCTGGGGGGCTGCCAGACCAACACCGTTTTGTTCCTCCATCATTTTGACCATTTCGTCCATTGTGGACAGCAGTTCAGGTGTGATGGCAGATACCGGGTCACATTTGGTCCGCAAAACTAAATCCCCACAAAGTTTCATTTGCAACATTTATAAATCCTTTTATAATTATTCTAGCAAAGGATTGAGAAATGACAACTTATATTTTCGTATTATTGTTTATTATTATTGGCTTGCTGTTTGTGTTGCTGATGCGACGGCCGACGGTTGATATTTCTGCACTGCGTGAAGACAATGCACGGTTGCGGGAACGGTTGGCAGAACGGCTGGGGGTGCTGGCACAAAATGCAAACGAATTGAAAAATATCAGTGGCGATATTGCAAACTTTAAGAATATTTTAATGGGAAACAAGCAGGCACGTGGAACATTCGGCGAAAGACAACTGGAAGATTTGGTCGCAGATGTTATGCCACCAGAAACCTATGAATTTCAATACGTGTTGCCAACAAATGTGCGACCAGATTGTGTAATTCGCCTGCCCTATCCGCCAGGCGATATGGTAATTGACAGCAAATTCCCACTGGAAGCATACAATCGTATGCAGGAAAATCCAAATGACGGTCTGGCACGGAAACAGTTCGAGGTCGATGTCAGACGACACATAGATGCAATTGCAGATAAATATATTATCCCAGGGGTGACGGCGGATTCTGCGATGATGTTTATTGCGTCTGAATCAATATTCGAGACACTGCATCGGCAATTTCCAAATACAATTGAATACGGTGCAAAACAAAAGGTCTTTATCGTTTCGCCGGCAACACTGTGGGCAACGTTGAATACGATTCGTGCGGTGCTGTCAGATATAAAAATTAAACGTGTCGCAGGACAGATAAAAAAAGAACTGGATTTGCTGTTGACAGATTTGGGACGACTGGCCGATCGGGCGGACAAGGTTCAACAGCACTTTGCCCAGGCACAAAATGACATTGATTTGTTGCAAACATCAATAGGCAAAATTTCGCCACGGGCTGAAAAAATGCGGGCAATGGATTTTGGCGAAGACCAATAAAAATGGTGCTATTTCTTGGATAGACGTTTTTTAGTTTTCTGGGGGGCTTGGTCCCCCAGAATTTGCATCTGCATTTGTAATATTAAATCTTCTTTTTCGTGAATTTGGCGAAGCAAATCTGTGTTTTCCAGTTTAATCTTTTCCAAGGCCTGACGGCTGACCACCAGTTGGGACGACATCTTGCGATTTCTGTCACGGTTCAACAGGTATGTAAATAATGCCCCCAGTATCGCACCACCTGATGCACTGACAAAATCAAAAAATGTTTCCATCGCATATGCCATGGAAACATTTTAACACGAACCATATTTTTACACACTAGGTCTATTTTCTCATTCCTGTTTTGCGATTTATCCAGACCTGTTCATCGGCGATTTCCATCAAGGGCATATCCGATTTACTGTCCGAATAAGAACGGACAACATCAGGGATTATCTTGTTCTGTTTTGCCCATTCATCCAGTGCATAAACCTTTTTCACACCCCAACAAATACGTTCGTATTTCCACGGTTTTTCTTTGTTCATTTGGGATGTAATTACTGCATCGAATTTCATATCACGAACCAATTGGGGAACCAGATAATCGGTGCTGGCAGAAATCAAGACAACCTTGTGCCCACAATCACGTTCGTATTGCACACGTTCCTTGGCCCAGCCAAAGCGTTCACGTTTATGCTGGCGGATGAAATCAGGTGCATATTTTTTTACCATGTCACGGGTTAAAAAACGGCGAATATTTTCACGCCACCACAGACCGTGCGGACGTATCCAACGCAAAACACCACAGACCATCATCAATGGCAAATACAACCATGGACGGATAGAATGCTTGAAACAATATCTGGCAAATTCCACATTGGAATCACGGGCAGATAGTGTGCCATCAAAATCGAATACAACAACAGTAGTTTTTCTTAACATGAATTTTTACCTTTTGTTTGGTCGGCCAGATTATAGCAGGCACAATACAAAAAAAGCAAATAAAATCCCCCAAACGGGGGATTGGTTATTTTCTGATACTTTGCCACCAATTACGTAATTTTTCCATCAAGAAGAACAATGCAGGTGTCAGGGTAAATGTCCATATCAAACTGGCCAGCATACCACCAATCATAACCGCACCCATGGCAACCTTCATACCGTCTGTTGACCACAGTTGTGGCACCATACCCGCCATAACCGCAATAGATGTCATCAACACCATACCACGTTTGTCCTGTAATTCAGACCACAGGGCGGTATAGGCATCTTCGCCACGGGCGACACGGTTGACCGTTGGTTCCAAAACCAAAATGTTATTATTCACCACCAATCCAACCAACATAACAAATGCCAACATCGCACCAACGTTCATGGACGCACCAGACAAGAACATCAGGATAAACACACCTGCAAAACTGGTGATGATTGATGTCGCAATCGTGAACGGATGAATCAAGGAATTCAATATCGCCGCCAACAACATAAATGTCAATATCGTTGCCAACAAGAAGGCATTTCCGATTTCTGTGGTCGTTTCGCCCTGAATTTCGGACATGCCACCAAATTCGGCATAGTATCCCGGTTGCCAATCAATCTTATTCAGGTTTGATTGAATCTTGGCCTGAACCGGGCCCATGGTAGATTTACCGATATTGATGTCAATTTCGGTTAAACGTTCTTTGTCCTTGCGACGAATTTCAGGTGTGGCAGATGCGGTTTCAACACGACCCACCGCAGACAGTGGCACCATACCCTTTTGCGAATTTACATACACAATGTCGAACATAGAAACATTTTTATATGCTTCGTCAAATTCCAGAACAATCGGATATTCTTCGCCGTTTTCTTTGTATTTATAATCGTCATTTCCGAACAAGGCCGTTCGCAGTGTCGTGCCTGCATAGGCATTTTGCACACCCCAGAAATTCATCTTTTCTTCGTCTGGGATAAACTGATATTCGTTTGCAGGGGCCTGTTGTGCCAATACCGCCGATTGAACTTCGGGGATTTGGTTGGTCATATCGATAATCTGGTCGGCATATGCATTGCGAATTGCATCGTCTGGGCCAAATACGTTCAAGACCAAGTCCGCAGATACACCCGCATTTGATGACTGACCCGCACGGATTAAAACCTGGGCATCGGGAATATCAGACAAAGATGGCAACATTGCCTGGGCCAATTTCTTGTCCGAGATATCACGTTCGGACACATCGACCAATTCAACCTTAATCGATATGTTTTGCAGGCCACGTTCACCAATCTTGACGGTGGTGGATTTTACCTCGTCAAATTTGTGCAGACGTTCTTCTAACTGCTGGGCAATGGACAAGGATTTTTCATACGTCGAACCCATTGGGGCACGCACTGTCAATGTGATTTCGTTGGCATCTGTTGATGGCGAAAATTCATTTCCAACAAACTTCATCAACATAGATGACCCAATCAAAACCGCAATTGCCAAAATCAATACTTTGCCTGGGTTGGAATACTGAAATTCATACCATTTACGCAGACCGGTCTTTTCGACTTTTTCAGGCGATGACTTCTTTGCCTTTGACTGTTTTTCGCCACCGGTCAGACGCAAAAACTTGGCAATCATCATTGGTGTCAATGTGAACGAGAATAGCAATGACAACAGTGTCAGATACACAACCGTCATACCAAACTGCATCATAAACTTGCCCACAATACCGCCCATAAATGCCAATGGCAAGAACACCACAACGTTCGTTCCAACACCGGCCAAAACAGATACAGCAACCTTTTTCGTTCCGTCAATAGATGCGTCTTCGGGCGATTTGCCGGCACGCATTTCTTGCAGGGCGGACTCAATCAAAATAATCGCATTCGACACCAACGTTCCCAAGGCAGACGAATATGCCAACAATGTCATCGCATTGACGGTAAATCCAGATCCGTCCATAAAGAAGAACCCTGCAACCAATGATGCTGGAATCACAACGCCTGCGATAACAGTGGAACGCCAGTTGCGGGTAAATGCCAACAATACCAATACCGTCAGCAAGATACCCAAAACAATCGAATTGATTGTGTCGTTTGTTTCATCAGATACCGCCGTGGACGAATCATAAACGATTTCCATTTCAGCATCAGGAAAACGGGATTTCAAGTCGGCCTGATATTCAGGCATTTTTTTACGCAATTCTTGCGATATTTTAATTGCATTACCGTCAGACGATTTTACAACAGATGCAATCACAACGTCTTGACCATTATAACGGGCACCGTTTTCGATTTCACGTGCACTGTCGGTAATTGTTGCGACATCGGATAACTTGAACTTTTGTCCTTCGACCGTGGTCAGCCCCAGATTGCTGATTTCATCAATGGACGCAAATTCACCAATAAAACGCACGTTGGACGAATCTGTGCCGGCTTCTATCTTGCCACCGGGGACGTTCAAATTACGATTACCCAATGCGGATACAATATCCATAATTGTGACACCATGGGCGGTCATCAATTCTGGATCCATTGCAATACGAACCGCACGTTGGCGACCACCAAAAATTGATACACTGGCCACACCATTGATACCCGTGATTTTGTTCGACAGAACGTCATCGACATATTCTTCCAATTCACGTGCATCAGCACCGTGCAGTGTGATGTCCACCACCGCTTCTTGTAATGGATTTAATTTTTCCACAACCGGTTGGTCCATATCGGTTGGAAATTCTGAAATCAATGCGTCTAACTTTGTCTTAATTTCAGATGCTTTGTCATTTACATTTACACCCAGGTTAAATTCAGCCAAAACCATACCGCTGTTTTCATAACCGTATGATGTCAGATTCTTTAACTCGGCCACTTCGGAAATGGCATCTTCGGCACGTTTTAGAATCTGGGATTCCATTTCAGATGGCGAGGCACCCGGATAAACAAAAGTCGATGTCACAATTGGAAAGTCCAATGATGGTGTGCGTTCTATGTTCATCTTTGGAAAAGATACAAATCCCAAAATGACCCAGAACAAAACGAACATCAATGTGGTGACTGGTCTGCGAACAAAAAATTTCAACATGGTATTTCCCCCGTAATAATTTATGAATTATTTTACAACCTGAACACGTTGGCCCTGATCAACATGCGACAAGATTACAATATCGCCATCACGCAGGCCGTTTGTGATATATGCATTTTCAGAATCCTGTTGTGAAACAGTGACAGTGCGTGCAGACGCAACACCATTATCTACAACCATTACTGTATTGTCCAAGACCGCATACACAGGAACAAAATAACCCGTGGCGGAATATTGGGCATACTGCAAACCGTCCGACACACCAGATGTGCGAACAACGTGCATACCACTGTCCCAATCAATGTTTGATGATACAGACACAATCTTGCCGTCCCCTATTTTTTGACCGGGACGCAGTTTTGATGCACGGGCCCCAGACACCAATGCACGGTTATTTTTTACAGATACAGGTTCACGCAAAACACCATCTTTGCGTTCAACCGTTATTGCATGCACAGGTGTGCCATGTTCAATGGCGACACGTGATGCGTTAAATACGTGGCGAGAATTTTCTTCAGCCACCGCTGCAAAGCGAAACACAACCCAACCAATCAATGCAACAAACAACAAGATTGTTGTAAATCGTTTCGTCTTTTTTGTTCCAAGTGCTTCTTTTACTTTTTCCATTTTTTTCACCCATTATAAATTAGTTTGCCAGTTTCTTGATTGACTGTTCTGACATTAAAATATTGTATTTCATATTTAACAGTGCCATATCCAACTGATACAGGCCGGCGGACACATCCGCCAATTCAACCGCAGACGTTTGACCTGCACCAAATCTGTCCTGGGAAAACTGATATGCCTTGGCCGCCAGGTCTCGAGCATCTTCCAATTTTGCCAGATTACCACGCAGATGATTATACTGCTTGATGGCATTGTCATATTTTTCCGAAGTCAATTTGCGGGATTTATCTAAATCCTGACGAACGGCTTCGGCATTCATGGCCTGGATTGTGGCATTGGCACGGTTCAGACCACCTGAAAAGATTGGAACCTGCAATGCGACACCAACCGATGCGGACTGAGATCCCTTGGTATCAAACATATGTCCAATGTCACCCGCCATGGAATAATAACTGTATGATGCAGTGGCCGCCAATGTTGGATAGGCGTTTGCACGCTGGGAACGGGCATTGCGTTCATACATATTTATTTGTTCTGTTAAGATATCCCATTCTGGGGTTGATTCCAGTTTTTCTGGCACAGACAATGGACCAAAGGTTTGTGGGAACTGGTCAGTTAAAATTAGTTCTTCGTCTAAATCAATCCCCGCCATGATTTTCAACATTCTGTGTGCGGTATCACGATTAAATTTCGCATCAGACAAATTGATTTCTTTGGACGCAATATCTGATTCAATTTTAACCAGATTACTGCGGTTGGCACGACCTGCCGCCGTTAAACGACGACGGGCAGAACGGGCGTTGTTCAAATCATTTTGTGCCAGGGCAACAATTTCATCGGTCATTTTGGCCGTCCAATACAGGTTAGCACCGGCATAGGCAACCTCGCGACGGGTCAATTCACGGGAAGAATCTGCCATCTTGATTGCAGATTTTACCGATTTGACCGCATTGCCGATTTTGCCAAACGTATAGATTGGCTGGGTCAAAGACAGACCGGCCGTGAATATATTGTCCGGCATTTCAAATGATATAGATTGACCGTCCAATTCAGCCGACAACATACCACCCAATTCTGGTGGCAGGGTTATCGCACGTGAAGAAAATGGCTTTTCCACATTTACCATATTGCTGTAAGATACGGTTCCGTCCAACTTGAACCAACGATTTGCATTTACCGCATCTAATTGTGCCTGGGCCCGGTCAACGTTGGCGTTGGCACGTTTCAGATCATTAGATTCGGCAATCACACGTTCAACCGCATCTGACAAAGACAAATCCAGTGCATACGACGGCGTGACAATTACCCCCATACAAATCGCCGATATAAAAGATACCACTGCTGATTTACGCATTACCCTTCTCCATCTTGGTTAAAATTTTATTCATTGTTTTCAGTGCCGACGTCAATTCCATTTCATCTTCATGTGACAGGCCAGAAAACATCTTTTCAACGCCATTGCGAAATGTATCCATTGCATCAGATGCCAATTTTGCACCAGCATCCGTCACAGAATACCATGTATTACGGCGATCATGTTCGTCAACCGTGCGTAGCACCAATCCGTCTGTTTCCAATTTGCGAAATAACGCACACAAATTTGGGGCAGACACAAATTCACGACGTGCAATGTCTTTGAGCAATGCACGTCCACCCTGGTGCAGGCGAACCAAAATCGACATCTGTTGACGTGGAAAACCCGATAACTGCGACTGATCAATACGCAGACGATCGGCATATTTATCCAACAGCCATATATTCGATTCCATAAGACGAACAAATTCCTTGCGTGACATTTTATTTTCCTTTATAATTGATAGGATTGCAAAAACGTTAAAAATCTTAATTATTATAAATATGAATAATTTTTTTTCAAGTGCTTTTTTCAGAAAATTTTATTTTTTTTCTAAAATTCTGTGTCTCAAGCCAATAATAAATATCACACCAAGTTTTTGACAATCGGATTTTCGGGGATATAATTGGGCTGATATGACCAAGTTTTTGGATACTGACAAATTTTTCTATCATGGAACACGGGCAGAATTTGATACCTTTCGCCCGCTGTCGCATTTTGGGTCTTTGCGGGCGGCACAACATATTCTGACACGGCCACAAACACTGGAAGAAGAAGCGTTTGATTTTTTGAGTTCTAAAATTAGGCAAATGTTTTCCAAAACATGCCTGAACGAACACGAAAAGAAAATTATCCCTGTAAAACTGAACCTGACCAATACATACGAATTACAGGACAAGCACGCCGTTCACGATTATAAATACTATTACGATACTATGTGCCACCACGTGACACAGGATTTGGGGTTGGACGGAATCCCAAAGTTCGTTGACGTTATATTTATGGAACCGTTTTCTATGTCAGATTCCGCGGTGATTTCGGAACTGATGACGGACAACCTGTATTTGCCAACAACAAACAGATATGAAAATGTAAATCATTTAACTGCCCAGCGAATGATTCACTATTTCGAAACAATGGGATACGACGGATTCCACTATGTCAATATGCATGAAGATATTGGACACATATCTTATATTCCGTTTAGACCATGCAACATCATTCGACAAGACCGTCAAATCATCGCACCAGAAAAACCAAACACTATTATCACCGCACACTATGACACGGACGATATTCGTCAGGCAACATGGGGCGAAAATTGGGCCATACGACACGAGAAAAAATTTCACACCCAGGTGCAACAATATCAACAAAATTTGCTCTGCCCAAATTTGATTGCCGATAAACAGGACACAAAAGAATACTGGGTGCGGATATTAGAAACAGATTTATTGCCAAAACTGGAAAAAATAACAAACCAGTCCAGATATGGGTATCACGGTCTGACACATACGGAACAGGTTGCACTTTACGGGATTGACATTGCGATTGCGTGCCAATGCGATGTATTGCCAGTGCTGTTGGCGTGCGGACTGCACGACGTGGCACGAACAAACGATAAATACTGCGAAGAGCACGGGCCACGTGCCGTGCCAATCGGGGATAAATTTATTACACAGCATTACCCAAATATGCTGCCAGCAGAAAAGAATAAAATTCTGAATGCGGTGCGTAATCATACCATCGGACGCAAGGCCCCAGATATAATTTCTGCGTGTCTGTGGGACGCAGACAGAATACGTCTGTCGTGGGAATATGGATTCAGACCTGAATTCTTTTCGACTAAATTTGGTTTGCATCTGGCGGGGCTGGACAAAGAAGAACAAAAAGAATACATAAAAAATCAAAATAATATGCTGGTCAGATTGGGGTTAAAAACCAAGAAACAAATTGCACACGAGCAAAGAATAAACGCAATTCAACGTGATACGGTTTTCAGCCCCAAGACCAAATAATAAAACACTTGCAAAAAGCGGAAATATAAGTATAATCATTGTCGCTATTGGGGTGTCGTCTAATGGTAGGACAAGAGATTTTGGTTCTCTTTATCATGGTTCGAATCCGTGCGCCCCAACCAGAAATTAAATCGCCCTTGTAGGGCGGTTTTTTGTTGATTTTGGTGGGGCTTTTCGGCATCATCTGTATCAGTGGGGGACTGGGGACGAGCAACAAACGGATAATCGGGTTATGGACACGTTGAAAATTACGCTAAATTCGTCTTGGTTACGGTTGCACAAATCCATCGCAACACCAGTCAATTTCTTGTTCAAATCTAAACACGAACGTGAACAGCACAGATACGAAGAATGTTTATTCCTGACACAATCTGGGAATAATTTAATCTATACAACCCTGACGGGGCGGTATGCCGTCCAACAATGGGAAGCGGTCGATTTCGACCTGCCATGGCCCATAACCATCAACACGGCAACTGTGCCGTATAAAATAAAAAGCAATCGGGCATGTTTGGAAATCCCGTCTTGCACAGGTTCGGCATTAGAAACATTCTATGACACAAATCGCCCTGCGTTTATCAAAGGTTCTGATTTACAAACAACGATTATCGCAATTGATGGGCGACGTGCAAACATTGAATTTATCAAGCCATATGGGCGGTTAGACAAACTGAATCAGATTATTAAAACGGTTGAGGAAAATCCCTTTACCGATTCCAATCAATATCAATGGTTCACACGGGACAACGGGGGTAAAATTGACTATTGCGAAATCAGCAAAATTTATAAAACTGTCCTGGGGCAAGACGTCTTCGAATACGAATATCTGCGTTATCCAGGTGACACGATAATAATGCAACGCATCAATGAACTGCACAAAGCGGTGGACCGTTATGGCACGCTGGAACGAGTGGTAGAAAATGGATTTGATGAATTCACGTATCGTTTGCCAATCGCATTATTCAAGAAGGCAACACAAACTGTTATCTGGCAAGGCATTCCCGTGCGGGTTAGATAATTTATTTAGAAGATACTAGTTGAACAAAATACTGTTGGGGCCTTGAAAATCCTTGCCCAGTAGGTTTACCGTCCCTACACTTTCCGCATGATAACGACCACCAATAAAGCCACTGCCGTGTGTCATTACCCCCATAGTATCACCAGAAACATTGAAAACGCCACCACCGGAATTGCCACTCCAGGCCTGACAATCAGTCAAGATACCATCGCTACTGTATCTGCAACGCGATTCCTTCAGATTTGCAGTGTCTCGCAATATATCGTTACGATAAGCAGAATCTAGTTGACGGATAAATGATGCACCATCAGGCATATACACACCAAAGGTAGATGCTTCAGATGATATTTCTTTAATCTCGGGCGAGGCGGGATTGTGTTCTTTTAAATATTGGACATATTTCTCTTTAAGTTCCCAAATTTCTGTGTCACTCATCACCCTTAACGCACCGTGACCAATCACACGAACGTCATAATTGACGATGAACGAACCACGGGGTGCACGTGCAATTTGAACATGCGGAACTTCATCGGATTCTGGAACAGTATACACAGCCCAATCCCCCAGAAAATCCATAACATTATCGCCCAACTTGTGCTTGTGAACAGCGATTATTTTACCACTGGACGTTTTTATATTGATTGTAGCATACGGTATGTTTTTGCGATCCACTGCACAATGTCTGGCTGTAATCATGTATAATTTTTTTTGATGCCGGACAATTGTTCCTGTGCAATACACAAAATTACCATTTTCAATCAATGCCACAACCGAACTATACGGCACTGTCGAACGTTGACTGGCAGACACATAACAACGTCTATCAATGGTGTATTTGTCTGGATCGGAACAGCCATCAGTGGCACCCGCATGTAAAATGCCTGGACATAGCAATACAAAAAGCATACACCGAATATTCACGGTATCATATTTTATCATACTTTGAAGAATTTATAAACCTTATTTCTTTTTTTATGATTATGTGAAGCAAAACAGCATTGTTGGTGCATGCAGTTTGGTAAATAAAAAGTTCTTTGATGAAAATGTTATTCTGGTTGGGATACCTGCCCAGGTTAAAAAGCACGGCATCCAATGGGAAAGATGATTTATAAAAATCCAAGGCAATAAAACTTGTCTTGCGGGGTGGGGATAAATGTTTCATACTGATAGGCAGAGATGAAAAAATATTGTATCCCGATTTTCTTGATTTGTATCACGACTTTCTGTAAAGCAAAACAGATTGAGATGACACCAGTTCAGGCAATTAAAACCGCTGGTGAATTTATTGATGTGGGGGACATGGAAAATGCCTGGCAGATTTTAACACTGATGCCAGAAACGAACAATCAGGCAATCGAGATTGAAAGAAAATTCTTGAAAGCACAAATCCTGCAACAGCAAGGCGACCCACAGGGGGCCATAAAATTATATCAACAGATTTTAGATAAAAATCCAGAACTGGCACGGGTGCGGTTCGAGTTGGCAGTATGCTATATGCAAACAAAACAATGGCAACGGGCCGATTGGCACCTGCGGTTGGCAATGGCGGACGATGCACTGGGGACTGATGCAAAACAGGTCATGAACGCATACAGATATATTGTGCGACAAAACAAACGGTGGAACGTATGGTTTAATGTTGGACTGGCCCCCGATAACAACATAAACAATTCCGTTGCTGGACAAGAATGCGTGTCCACAATCGTGGGGCCTGTGTGCAACAGATTGAACAAGCCGGAATCTAGCATCGGATACAATGCAACAGTGGGTGGTAATCACGAATTTGTCTTATCTGGTCGGTGGCGATGGAAGTCACAGGCAAATTTAGACACAAACATTTATCATAAACATAAATTCGATGAATTACATATTTCTGCCCAGACGGGCCCAAGATTTATCTGGGAAAACGGGGACGTGTGGTTAGCAGGAACAATCGGACGCAGATGGTATGGTTGGGAAAGATATAACTGGTATGCAGGGGCAAAAATTGCAGGGCAATTTGATTTATCAAATAAACTGGGGTTGGGGTTGAATCTGCAATTCACAAACAACAAATATGATTTATATGATGAATTCTTTTCAGGACAAACCTATTCGGCAAACATACATACAATGTACGCATTTAATTCCAGTATCTACACCGTATTCAAGACAGGAATAATTCGGGAAAATGCACGTAGTGATATGTATTCTTATACGCAACCATACGTGGCGGTGGGTATGGGGGTGCAATTACCATACGGATTTAATGTTTATGCAGAACCTGCGGTGTATCTGTCAAAGTATGACGCACCACAATGGACAATACAAGATAACAACTTTGCACAAATCACCGAACGAAATCAGACATGGCGATATATGTTGGCGATTTCCAACAATAATATCAGGATTTGGAATACTGTGCCGATGATTACATTTGCATACACGAAACGTGATTCTAATATCTGGCAAAGACAATATGAAAAAGCATCGATTGCAATCACACTGACCCAGCGTTTTTAGTTGACAATTATTTTTACTGTATTATAATTTGTCAAAAAATGAAAACCAATGCTAATCTTTCCAACCCCCACATCACGCCACACAGTGGTCCACGCCAACGCAATTTGGCGGCCGAGATTGCACGCAGCAATATCAAATATCTGAAACAGATAATCAACACCACGGACGAAAGGGGAAGAGAAGCATTGGCACCATGTCTTAGCCCCGAGATTTGGGTGATGGCAAACAGTTCTTCGCCACAGGAAGTGATAAAAAAACTGGAACTGGCCATAAAACTGGATAAATACAGACCAAGGGATTTGTTTATCGAAATGTTTGCCATTCATACAGATTTGGAATATGTCGGGGGCGAATTTTCAACATATAATCCACATCTGGCAAAAATGATGCGAAACATGGTCGCACCGCAACAGATTCTGGACGAAATATTGATGGATATTCACACCAGTTGCCTGCAAGTTGCCGAACAATATGCGTTGGATTGGCAATATGTTATACGCAAAAATCAAATTATGATGATGCATGCAAAAAAGCAGGGAAAAACGGGCAATAAAGACGCAATGGAACTGTTCTTGGATTCGATAACACAAGATATGCTGGCACTGTATGGTATTCCAGGAAATTTGCTGGCCGTCAAGGTTGTGGACAGTTGGAATCAGGTGCCCAAACACATGAGAAATAATCTGGATAAACAGGCATATGCTATTTTAACAACGTTCAAAGGCACTTCTTATGCTGAAATTCATATTCACAGGCAACGTATCTATAACAATAGTCGTGAAACAGACAAGTTCTGTCGGGTAATATCGGCACTGGCACACGAATTTGGGCATTACATTGATGAAATTCAACCAAATCATGGGGCACTGGGCGAACAAAAGGCATATCTGGGAAACCTGTTCGATGACGTGGCGGACTATGAAGACAAGCCAACCGAAGAAAGTTCCGCATGTATAGGAGAAATAGTTTATCGAAAACTGAGCCAATCAAAGTTAAGATAATTTTTTATCTTCTGATGAATAATACAGACGTGTGTATTCACGCATTACATCAACCACCATGCCACGAAATCCCAGTTTATCCCAATAATGAGATGCAGTGTAAAGACCAACGCTGAAATCGTTAAAGCCCACACATTCCCAGTCAATAAACCCAACTATGTCCATCGTTTCGGGATTTAAAATAAAGTTTCCACCAATATCATTATGAAACCAACCGTGCATAAAAGATGGTGCTTGGGTCGGGACAGATTTGTATTTGCGGATTGATACCGGATCTGCGATACCCGTTTGATAAATGAACAGGGCAATTTGGTTTGCAATATGATAACGATTTGCCAAATACGCAGAACGTGGAATCTGGTCCAGGGTGACACCTGGGAAAAATTCGTATTTCCGAACCGCCAGACCGTTAAAGTCCAAAATCTGCATTTGGGGAATCTTCATTGAAATCTTTTTCCGCAGTGCATCGGTTATATCACGTTCACGTTCTGCACGTTCACGACCATTGTCCAACAAAGGAAACTTGAACGCATAACGTCCGCCCGCCAAAACAATAAAGTTCTGGCACCCCCAACCAACACAGGTGGTCAGTGGAATTTTAGAATCGTTAAAGTAAGAACGCACAAATTTTACATACTGACGTGTATTATAACGCAAACGAACACGCACCAAATTGCGACGGGCACGACCCGGGATAAAACCACAAACGATATTAGAAAATAAATTACGTATATTCATTTGTATTCTGAAAAATTTGGCAACCCCAACGGGAATTGAACCCGTGTTACCAGAATGAGAATCTGATGTCCTAACCGCTAGACGATGGGGTCACGTATTGGGATTCTACACACTGTTTATATTTTTTGCAATCGTTTTGTGTGATGTTTTTCATAAAAAAATGTCCCAATTGGGACATTTTAGATTTCTACTTTGCCGTTCGTGGCAATTAAATCCGCCATCATTTCGATTTTTCCGCCGGCCTCGCGGACAAGCAAATCGCCCGCCGCAATTTCTGCATAATCCAATGCATCAGATACAAATGCGTCTAATTTCCCAGCAGCAACCCATGCCAAATCCATCGCAGGGCAACCCGTCCGCAGTGCATTTTCACCAATCATTGGGCGATTGTCAGATGTGTTATACGCAACCGTCAATTCTGATGGTTCAGTAATATTAGATACACGGATACGCGCCGAATGATATGCCGAATAAACATATGCACCACGACCGTTTTCCGCATAGTATAAACGTTCATCTATTGGCGAATAAACCAACGCAATTTGCGTTTCATCGTTGGAACGCAGTGCCAAAGATATTGCAAAATGCGGATTTCCACGAACAAAATTCGATGCACCAGACAGGGCCAAGACAAATTCGTCACGACCGTCACCTTCACGGGTTATTTCTGGTGTCAACAGACCCGCAGATGGACGAACCAACAACAGGTCTGACAATATACTTTCTTCGATACGGGATGCGGCCTTGGCCACAAAATCACGTGCACCACGCAGGGATTGTTGCAGATTTTCAACCTCGCCAAAGTCATGACGCAATGATACGGCCGTCCGCTGTAATGCCATGAACATCTTGTTTAATTCGGTCGAACCCTTAATCAACAATTCCATTTTCCGCCCCCATCAGACGTATAGATTAAAACTTGAACCCTGCGAATTTGCTCTTGAACTCGGCCGCACGTTGACCCTTTTCACCAGCATTAGAACGCTGACCTGTCCAGGCAGAATGATTCAAATTGTCTGTTGATAAAACCAAGTCCTTTTTAACAGAAGAATACATTTTAACAGTATTGCCATCCGTCATTGTGACGTTGATTTCATGATATTCTGGATGAATTCCTTGTTTCATTTTATTACCCTTTTATAAAATATAAGCCCGTTTATTATATTTGTTTTTTTTCATAAATCAAGCAATATTAGCATTTTATGTGCCTGATTTTAATAACGGCCAATGCAACCCAGATAGGAATTGCCCGTTGATTCAAGAACATTTATAAACTGGCTTTGATTTTTTCCAGAAAATAGTGCCAAAATCGTCCCGGCATCCGTTGCCAACATATCCGCAACAGTCGCAATCCCGGCATTCATTTTCTTGAAAAAACCACTGGTTGGGTAAATTTCTGCCGCCAACAACTGGTTCGAACCACGGGGTTTGGCACGACGGTCTGATTCTATGACCATCAGCTGACACTCGGGCGAGATGATAACCTTGTCCGTGACGACCGCACCGCCACCCAGCAATTCACCCCACCAACCCGTCGATTCGCAAAAGACAGGATAATATACACACGCATCTGGATTCTGGGCCAACAGGTCCGCCAAATCCAAATCACCCGTTACCACGCTGGGCATAACACCCGTTGCGGTATTTATAACCTTGCGAGACAACTGATACGTTGGATCAGTCGTTGTCTTGCGTGGCCAATAAAGAATCGGAAACTGTTTCATTGCTAAGAATTATATCAGATTCGGAGATTACAAAAAAGGGGGGCAGGTTAAATAAAGGGCTTGCATTTTTTTATTTTGTAATTTTTTCGTAATATCCCTTGATGCCATTCCATAAAATATTGATGTCTTTTTTCGCCTTGTCATAGAATTCTTGGGATACGCTGACGTTAAATATCGTCTTGATTAAAGCCGGTATCATCGTCATAAACATCGCAATAAACACACCCAATAACACAATCGTTATCAGCGAATCGTTTCGCATCATCAGACCATCAAGCAGAATCGTCGAATCGTTTTGTTCAAATGCCAACTGTAATCTGAACACACCGTCCCAAGTCCCAAATACAGCGTTCAGAAACATTACTGAAAATGTTAAAAACACACCCGTCAGGGCCAGACCCAACGCACCATTTACGGCACTGTCCACAATGGCAGGCATACCCTTGGAATGGGCACCCTTGGGGAAAAGTTTCCAATCGGAAAACAACCAGGACATCAGCGTCAGGGGCAACAAGATTAAATCCATACCAATCTTGACGAAGATTTCCAGAAAAAACAGCGGTATCGGCAACAGGGCGACAAAAAACAGAACCATTACCAATAATCCTGCAAAGAACATTGGAACATTTGGAAATATCGGAATATCCCACATAATTTTATGCATATAACGTTCATTAAATGCCATACCCATCATTGTCCAGCCAACCGTCATTCCCAGCGATGTCATTTGATGGACATTTGCCAACTGGCACGTCAGATTGTGACGCAGGCGGGGCGAAAACGCACCGCCGTCTGGGGATGTTTTATCCGCCAGGGCCGTGGCAACAATGCACGTGTCAAAATTAGAATCGTCCGTTATAACATGGTTGACCGCCAGCCCCACGTTAAACACCGGGGTAATAACAATATCTGATATCATTCGGGGCAGTGGCGTGACCAACAAAATACATATTATCGCAGTTCTGACAAATTTAGTGGTGAATTGTGTGCCAATGGCAGAAGGCGATTCGGGTGGTGTTCCATTGAAATATCCCGACAATAATTTCCAAGCCATCCAGACCGCAACCAGTGTCAAAATAATTGGAATCATTGCCGAACCAAGACCAGAATAAACACGGGGTAAAAATCCAGACAGGGTCGAGATAATGTCTGAAAACATTTGGCAAGACCAACAACTGGAAAAGAATTTCATCGCATCGACCATGTTGACGGGGGCGACACTGCGGTATATTGAAAAACCCGCCAAAGTCCCCAGGCCTGCAATACCGACCGCAATCCAGGGAGCAACCGCCCCTGCCCCGATTGGCAGAAAGGATAAAAACACTATCCAAAATTTTTTTAATCGATTCATTGCTTTTAAGTATATCACATTTTGTCCCAAATGTGATATAATTGAAAAGATAAATATTATAAAGAGAGAATAAATTGCGTCGTTTTTTTGCAACAGCACTGTTTTTTGTGGGACTGGCGTTGATGCCTGGTGCTGGGCACGCAGATTTAATTCAATCGTTTGACCTGTCGCCCGTGGTGCCAACTGTGTTGGACGCAATGATGATGGTCGCAACGGGAACATACGAATACTTTGTTCAAGATGGATGGGGAATTATACAGTTGCTGATTTGGGGATTTTTGGGATTCTCGATTGCACTGGGGCTGATTAAAATGTATTTCCCAAAACAGATTCTGCAATTTGTTGGTTTTTCCGGCGGTGGCGAAATGTGGGATGGAAAGGCCACACCAAAAAATATGATAGAAGGAATACTGAAACCAGGATTGCGTGCAATTATTGCGGTGATTTTCCTGTTGCAGATTAAACCTGTGTTTATGACAAACTGGATATTAAATCCGTTTTTAGAATTTGGTTCGATTTACACACGTGTTGTGCTGGGCACAATGAACGAAGCAAATATCGTCAACCCTGAAAAAGTGACCTGCCCCGCCGACATCGTGGAAAAAGCATGGATTTCTGAAAAGTCCTGTGAATTTTTGACCCAACCTGTTGCAGACCTGTCACACGCAAACAACCAGGTCATTCGCCGGGGAATTCAATTTATGAAACAAGGTTTGCGGGGTATGCTGACACTGTTTTCACATAACGGTGGGGAAAACCTGATGAACCTGTTGTCGGGTATTGTAATTATCGTCACGTTCGCTGGGTGCAATTTATTTATGGCACTGTTGATTATCCAGGCAATCTTTAATCTGGGGATTGCAATTATACTGTATCCATTTAACGTCCTGGTGTGGGTGATAAAAGACGACAAGGACTGGTTCAATCTGTGGCCCGCATTCAGCAATATCGTCAAGGCACTGCAAGATATAATAATTACGATGATTTCTTGTGCATTTATACTGTGCATAAACGTTGCAGTTATCAAGGCGTTGTTCCAATGGAACTCGTCCGTGTTCGTTGCTGCGGCAGGCGGAACCGCATCAGGTAATATTCCAACCGTTGCAAATAACGCAATGGGGTTCGGACAACATTCTGTGCTGATAATTTCTGCAATACTGACGTTCTATATCATGAAACGTGTGTTCGATGTCACGCAAAGTCAATTAAAGGCATACACAGGAGGTATGGACGGACTGTATAACACGGTTAAATCTGATGCCAAGGCAACCGTCAGCATTGTTAAAGACCTGGGGAAAAAAGTTAAAGGATTGTTTAAGTAAATATCATGGACGAACTGATGCGTAATTTTGTTGATAAAACAGTCCAGTGTTGGGGATGCGAATTGTTTGATCGCCTGTTCCAGGTTATCAATGTGGCCGTGACCGCCGTGTATGACAATATCGCACAGTTCTGTATGATACTGATGTTGGTGATATTTGCGTTTATGATTCTGAATGCATTTTACCAGAATATGAAGGCACTGCACGATAACAAGTCGCCAGATACGTGGTATAAAAAGTCGGTCCAAAAAGCATTTGTAAATTCTGCGTTCGTGTTGGCACTGTTGGGATTGGGTGTGACGGTGCCACGACTTATCACAACAATAACGTTCGAGCCAGTCGCAACAACCACACAGTTGTATTCCCAGGCAATAATCGGTATGAATCAAGATGAAATAAATGAACGGGTCACATACCAGCCAATCAAATTGGATAATACTCAACAAGAGATGTTTTTCAGACCACAACTGCGTGACAGGGTTATCTTGTTGATGAAGACAACCATCGCAGAATTTCAATCCTATATCAAACTGGGTATAGCGATGATGGACAAGGCATTTTCTTGGGACGCACTGTTAAAGTTCGGTTTGGGGTCGATTATGAAACATGTCGCACTGTTTATGGCGGGGCTGTATATGTTTATCACGTTTATGCGGATTTTTATGCAATACTGTTTTAGATTCGCAGACGTTATTGTGGCAATGGCTATGTTCGCATTTTTCTTTCCGCTGTCGCTGATGATGATGGCATTCAAGGGCGTAGAGCATGTGCCAGATTGGCTGACACATTTTGGCAAAGGGGTCGGGACAGATCAATTCAAGAAACTGGTAAATGCAATTGTGGCATTGGCTTCGTGCGTAATTACATACACCGTGATTATGGTAATATTGGCCAAGTTCTTTTCTGACCCAGATGTCGCAAGTGTTGGACTGATGGAAAAAATTACAACAGGACAGATTTTCGAGTCCGATTTGTCACTGGAAAATTTAGAAGATATAACACTGGTAAAAACTGTTATACTGACATACGTTATGGTTTTCATTTACAAACAAATCCCACAGGTGACTAAAACAATCCTGTCGGCATTTAATGTGGGTGAAGAAACAAGTTTAAGTGACCAATTGGCAAAAGACGCAGAACGTTTGGTCACGGTCGCAGCACAGGGTGCCGTCAAGGTCGGAAAAATTATCGCATCTGGTGGCGAAGAAAAAAAAGATGAATAAAGGCAGATAATGAAAGCAAAACTGATTCTGTTGGCATTAAAAATATTTATGGTTGCCGTCACTTTGGGGATTGGTATTTGGTATCTGTCTTCGTCAATCGGTGGTGGGGCATTGACATACACCAGTGTTGATAATTTCTTGATAGCAGTTGGGGCAACAGATGGAGATGTCGCAAGTGTCAATGGTTGTTTCCTGTGCAGGTATTTAACCGATTTGTTCACGGTGCTGGGGGACGCAACGGGAATGTTCTGGGAACGGATGTTGAATATACTGTTGGTGCTGATGGCGTTGGGGTTTGGTCTGTTTATGATTATAACGGGGGTTAAACATGTGTGGGAAGCACTGAAAGATTCTGGAAACAACCCAAAGACAGACGATAAACGCATAAATGCAAAACCATGGGTTGATAAAGTTGTTAAACAGGGTATTCGGGTGTTATTTGTGTCGGCACTGTTGGGTGGTTTGGCATTTGGCGGAACAGATGCACTGCGATTTATTTCTAATTTGATTATCACACCTGTGTTATATGTGGGGGCAGAACTGGCGATGATGGCCAGTGGTATTTCGGATGGAGCAACGTGCGGTGCATTAGCCACATCAGGCAATGAAATTCTGGGACCTGTGTTGGGGTCATTTATGTGCGTAATTGGAAATATAAACAGTGTTATCCTGGCTGGGGCATCAGGGGGATTTGCGTTGATGAACTATGCCTGGTTAGGCATGGGGGGCGGTGCGTTCACGTGGATTGCAGGACTGGGGTTGGTGCTGATGTTTCTGATGATTGGTTTTGATTTGTTCTTTCAGATTCTGTCCGTGATATTCAAACTGATTTTCGTAATTATCTTTATGCCGTTCCTGTTGGTTGCATACGCATTCGAAGGGGCATGGAAGGTTGCGGGGGGACTGTTCAAAAGTGGTATCAATATGGTGGTCAAATCCGCCGTGCAAATTGTTATTGTCTCGTTAAAGGTTGTTATTATTTATGCAACCGTGGCATATGCATCTGATGCATATATGCCAGGGCCTGTTGATGGATACAGTGCAATCTTGCCACCGATAATGGGTATGGGGCCGGAAAATCCAGATACACAGACAATGGCGGTTATTGATGTGTTCGCACAGTGCGAAAAAGTCGGACTGAGTGATGGCGAAATGGATAAAGACAAATTCACAGAATGTTTCAATGAAAAAAAATCCCAGGTAGAAAGTGTTTATCCTGATGCGTTTGGTTTCTTGGACGATGGGTGGGATTTCTTGGTTATGATGTTTGGATTGTTCTTTATTTATTTCTATGTAATCAAGGCACGGGTGGATAATATCATCGGTAAAGAATCGTCTGAACAGTTTGACTTTGGCGGGCAGTTAAAATTACTGGGGCAGAAAATCTGGGCCGTGCCAAAGCAAATCGGTGAAGCAATCGCCAAAGCAGTGGAATCTTAAAAATGAAACAGTGGATATGTAAATTTTTTTCAGTGTTGATAATGTGCATGACCGTCATCGGGGGGGCAATGGGGGCTTCGTCAAATCTGACGGGCGAAACAGGCGACATTGGCGACTATGGCGAGTGGATTACAACCGCAAACATTGATGCGTTTAATACAAATATCAAAAATGACTTTCAGAAATTCCAGCCAAAACATGCACAGCAACTGGTAAAAGATTATGTCCCAATCGAGGCCAAGGCAGGCCTTGCATTTATGAATGCAATGATACATATCGGAAATGTGCTGGATAATTCTTTGATGCGGTTTGTTATCGTGTTTCTGTGGGTGATGTATGGCGGTTGGATTGGGTTCGAGGCATACGCAATGATGAAGGCTGGTGGCAAAGTTCAAGAAACCGTTAAAAATATTTTAATCAAAGGGTTGGTAATTGCGTTGTGGACGGCCGTGTTATCCTTTGGGCCGGCAAAACTGTTTATGATGATTATGGGGCCAATTATGATGCTGGCAACATATATGGCGGATTTAATATTAAATGCAGTGTCGTTTGCATCAGGTATGATTTTACCAGATACATGTGGGGCAATTCGTGAATATGCCGTGGCAAATGCACGGGCGGATATGTTGCTGAACCCAACGGCGGCGGCGGACATCCTGTGTTTGCCAACACGTCTGTCTGGATTTTTCAAGACAGGGATTGTGGTTGGTTGGAAATGGATGGGCATCGGTTTGGGCAACAGTATGTTCACGTTCTTGATGGGGGCAGGATTTGTCGGTGGATTCGTCTATGCAATGTGGAAATTTGCCCTGATGGGACTGGGGGTGATTACAGATTTATTCCTGGCGATTTTTATGTTGCCATTTTGTGCAATAAATGACTGTGCGGTTAAAACTAATTACAAAGGTGTGGCAGGTGAAATATTTAATGCGTTCGCAGGTATGCTGAAATTCTCGCCAACAAAGGAAGTGGTAAATAAATTTATTAGTGCAGGAATTTACTACATACTGATGGGAATTTTAATCGCACTGTGTGCCAGTATTTTAAGTGGGGTTATCCAACCTGCGTTGGAATCACAGGTGCCAACGTTGGCAGATTTAGGATTCCTGCCGGTGTTGATAACACTGTGTCTGGTTCTGCATCTGGCAACCCAGACGGACAAAATCGCACGGGATTGGGGCGGAAAAATTGATGATTCATGGGGTACTAAATTAGAAGGCGATATTAAAACCCTGACCAAAGACGCATACAAAACCGGCAAGGGCTGGTGGGAAGCAATCAAAAAAGCACGTTCCAGTTAGTCAATCAAGGTTATGTAATCACGTGATACCTTTTTAATGCCACGGGATTTGAATGCAATGGTCAGGATATTGCCCGACTCGTCAATAACTACGCCGGTGCCCAAATCTTCGTGTGACACCATTTTTCCTTTTAATCCAACGGGCTGGGCCACACGTGGTTTGGGGGTGGACTGATACGATTTAGGCACATCAGGGCGATAATAAACAGATGGTGTGCCACCCTGAAAATCCAAAAAGCGATTATCCATTTCAGTGATAAAACGGCTGGGCGAATTATACTTACGTGAACCAAAGACAACACGTGACATCGCATTTGATATTATTGCACGACGACGGGCACGGGTTATCGCAACATAAGCCAGACGGCGTTCTTCTTCGACACTGCCTTCGCCGATGGCACGGTCGTTGGGGAATATGCCCTCTTCCCAGGCGGGTAAAAACACCGTATCAAATTCCAGTCCCTTGGCCGCATGTATCGTCATAATCGATACAACGTTGCCCGTGATTTCAGAATCATTGTCATCGGTCATCATCAACGAGGCCTGTTCCAGAAATTCTGCAATGGTGTCATACTTGGATATAACACCATTTATCAATTCACGGATATTGGCCAGACGATCAGGGGCATCTGAATCCTTGGATTCAGACCACATTTTTAGATAGCCCGTGCGTTCCAATAATGTCTGGGTCGCATCACGGGGGGGCATAGATTCCCAATCAAACGCAAATGCAGATAAAAATTCTGACACGCTGGCACGCTGTTTCGCCGTCAATGGGGCATTTGCCAGACCAGACATTAAATTTGGGCCTGATGCACGAATTTTTGCGATTGCACCATCGCCAATACCACGGCGGGGTTTGCCAATTACACGCAAGAAAGATATATCGTCAAATGGATACAGCAACAGACGCAAATACGCAATCACATCACGAATTTCGGCACGGTCATAGAACTTGGTCGCACCAACCAATTTATACGGTATGGAACGGGTGGCAAATGCTTCTTCGAACAGGCGGGACAAAGACCCCGCACGTATCAAGACAGCATAGCGACTGAAATCACCAGTTTCATCACGCAATATGCTGTCGGCGATTATGCGGGCCTCGTCATAATCAGATGGCAGGGTCAGGACATAGACAGGTTCGCCACCAGACACACCGGGGGCATTGCGTAAATCTTTGCCCAGACGACCCTGATTATTATGTATCAAAGAATTGGCAGACCCCAGTATGTTCGCAGTTGAACGATAATTTGTTTCAAGACGGATTATTTGTGCGTTTTCATATGTCTTGTCAAAGCCCAATATATGCCGAATTTCCGCACCACGCCACGAATATATCGACTGGTCATCATCGCCAACACAACAAATATTTGGGTTGGACTGGCCCGATGTCAGCATTTGCAAAAATTCCATTTGGGCGGTGTTGGTGTCTTGAAATTCATCAACCAGAATATATCTGAACTGATTTTGATAGCGAAGCAAAACGTCCGGATACGTATCAAACAGAACCAATACACGCAATATGATATCACCAAAGTCAACTGCATTTAATCGTGTCAATTCTGCATTATAGGCAGCGTATAGTTTATCATTACATTTCAGGGCAGATAATCCCTTGTCCTTTATCTTGGCAAATTCTTCAACATAGTCGGCGGGGGTTTTGGTGGTTGCACCATGATTTGCCAGAACCGTTTTTATGACGGCCTTTTGATCGTCTTCGCCATAGATAAGAAAGTTCGATTCCATCCCCAGACGGGTCGCATTCGCACGCAGGATACGCAGGCAAATCGAGTGAAACGTTCCACACCAAACATCCGTTGGATTCCACGAACCGTCAGAAAATGTGGCCAGACGGGACTTCATTTCGTTGGCCGCCTTGTTCGTAAAGGTCAGGGCCATAATGTTCCAGGGCATACATAAATGCTGGTTCAGGATATAAGCAATACGGGTCGTTAGAACACGGGTCTTGCCCGTGCCGGCACCTGACAAGACCAGTAATGGCCCGTCCGTTGTTTCAACCGCCAAACGCTGTTCGGGATTAAGATTTTCTAGCAATGGATTCATGATTTCTTTATAATACCACAGAATTTTATAAACAAAAATATATTTTATATGGATGGAAGGGTATGAAACGTATTATATGCTTTGACATTGAAACAACAGGGTTGGATTTTTCCAAAGGTGACAGAATTATTGAAATCGGTGCGGTCGAGGTCATAGATGGACAAATCACCGGAAACAATTTTCATGAATATGTAAATCCTGATGGAAAAATTATTCCACCCGATTCATACGAAGTTCATAAGATTTCTAATGCATTTTTGGAAGACAAACCAAAAATGGCGGTGATTGCACCAAAATTCTTGGAATTTATCGGAGACAGTCCGATTGTTGCACACAATGGATTGGATTTTGACTTTCCGTTTGTAAATCACGAATTGAATATGTTGGGACTGCAACAAATTCCACGCAGTCAGCAAATGGACTCCATCGTTATTGCACGCAATCGTGTGTTCGGGCCGAAAAGTTATTCACTGGACGCACTGGCAAAGTGGTATGGGATTTCATTGACGGCACGTGCAGACGCACATGGGGCATTGATTGACTCGGAAATTCTGGCCAAGGTGTTTATTGAATTAGACAACACAGCACCCGCACCAGATGTTCAGGAAATTATAGAAAAACAACATCAGGCAATGTTGGCACACCCAAAAGTTGGATATGACTTTCCACACAGAACATACACAACACCGCCAGAAGAATTAGAAATTCACAAACAATTTATGGAAAAAATAAATAACCCCGATGAATAAAAAACCGCCGATGGCGGTTTTTTAGTCGCTTATTAGTTGGCACACACCGTTCACATCCTTGTAACTTGAATTACATACACATATCCCATTGGGGTTGCGTTTGGCATTGGGGTCACATACACGCAAACACTGGGTTCCCCATGGCTCATATCCCGTCAAGCATACACAGTGTGCATTGACATATCCAGATGCCCCAGCTGTCCCAGCAGTGGCGGTATATGCAGAATTATCTGGGCACAGTAATGATTCATAGAACATTTCAGATATACAGGTGACATAGGCACCCTCGGTCGTTTCGCCTGAGGCAGGTGTGCAAACAGAACCACTTGACAGTTCTGGTGGGCCGGCAAAGATTGCATATCCGCATGTCAAGGCGACATTTCGGCATGCACCACGCATTACCTTGTAGATACTGTCAATACTGGCACTGGATGTCCAGGCGTTGACCTGGGTCACCTGTTGATTATAACAGGTGGCAACGTCCAACATACACGATGATGCATATTCGGAAATAATGCTTTGCTGGGCAGAACGAATATTGGTCATGGCACGTTGAACATAATTTAAGACAACATCGTTGTATGGTTTATATTTACCCTTGTCTGTATAGGTATAACGCTGGCACTTTTCCAAAACAGGACGACATAGACCATTGTCAGTCACTTTTTCGCCAGTGCCGATTTTTTCCATCAAATAACGAACCACACAGATACCATCATCGCCATGTTTGTCCGCCGTGGCATCTGCCTTGCAATTGGTTTCATTAATGCTTGTTTTTAATGATTCCTGCAAAAATCCACTGTCTATGGCGGCATTGTTATAGTTTACCATAAATTCGGTAATATTTGTGATGTTCTGACCCAGAACAACCTTGCCATTTTCATCGATGTAAATTTTAGTCGGGTCAACGCACTTGTAATATTTTTCGCCACAAACCATTTCGTCACGCATACAGTTGTCCAGTGCAGATACACACGCCTTGGCATCGTATTGATTTTTGTTTTGCAGAACCGCCAGACGGGCCTTTTGCAGCATACGTTCAGCACTGCGAACATTGGACACCAATGTTTCGTTCATCTTACGCAGACCCTTTTCATAGGCAATACAATCCTTGTCGATTGCCAAATCGTAATTGCCCGTAATCTGGTTTGATGTGGCACCAGCTTCTTTGCATTGATTCAAGATTGTGTTGCAACGACGTTTGGCGGCATTATACAACTCGCGTCCACGCAGGTTCGAGAAACTGTTGGTGGTGGTGCCCAGATTCAGAAATTCTAAACTGAAAATATCTGATGCCTCGGCAGAAAAGTCCAAATTCATATCCAGACCAGTATAGGTATCGGAATATGTGGTGGCCACCTTGGGGTCTTTAATCAATTCTTCGATTTCTTCCAGCATATTGCGGGTTTCGGTGGTGTCCGTTTTGCCAGACAGTTCTTCTTCGGCCTCGGTCGCATTCATAATGGCACGAATTTCGTCCGCAGATAATCCAACATAACGAATCCGCTGGGCAACATCGTTTAATTCAGTGTTGGCGTTTTTAACTGCCTCTTCCGATTTGGTGTATTTAGATAAATTTGCACTGCAACTGCAACGGCCCTGGTTCGCATCAATTACATTACAGAACTGGTCCATGCAATCGTTATACTGTTCCTGACAGGTTTTGTTCAGTTCGGCATTTACCTCTAAAAACTCTTTGGCCTGGGCCATGCTGTCACGGGTGGCAACCTTGGTGCTGGCACGGGTTTGGATTTGTTCGTCTATGTTCGAACCAGTTTGGGTGTCTGTGCCGGCAATCTTGGCACGACCGCCAACCTCGGCAGTAGAGGGACGCAGAACAACACCCGCACGACGCAATGTCGGATTATTATTTATACTGGCATCGGATACACGGGTGTTGCGGCCAACCGTGTTCACAATTTCTGATAATGATGTGTTGCCAACCGATGAAATGCGGGACACAACCGAACTGCGAGAAGATGTAGTGGGCGATGCGTTAACGTTTCTGGATATTGCACTGCGTGATATTGTTGATGCATCAGATGTTTTGCGTTCAGTTGACACAGAACGTGTGGCGGTGCCAGTTGCACGGGTATCTGTCCCGGGAATAACACGTGAAGCACCCGCCCCATAAACGGACGGTGCAATTAAAACCATCGCGAAAAAACATGTCGCAAATCTTTTCATACTGTGTATAAATTATACCATAAAATTACCGACAATAATACGGGAAAATTTAATTATTCATTAAACATTTCATTCCAATACACATCTGACAGACATTCCAGATATGCATTGCGTTGGGCAACCGAACCGGCGGTGGCACTTACTGCGGCCGGACAGCCCGTTGTGCGTTCGCCCGTATTCGGATCTGGCATCGCAACACCATCAAATACCGCATAGGCACACGTCAGTGCTGTATTGCGACACGCACCACGCAAAACTTTCAAGACCTGATCCTTGGTCCCACTGGCAGACGAGGCAGATATCGCAGACATTTGGGTTTCATAACATTCGTTCACGTCCGACAAACACGTTGATGCGTATTCGGCAATGATGTCAAACTGATGCTGGCGAATTTTGGTCAATGCGTGTTTTATGTATGACACAATAACCTGGTTATAAGGTTCATATTTGCCCCGTGTGTCATAGGTGAACTGCTGGCATTTATCCAACACGTCACGGCACATACCTGTGTTTTTTTCTGTGCCAATTTTATCCAGTAATCTGTGAACAATACACGCACCGTCATTGCCAGAGCCGGGACGTGTTGATGTGGCAGAACAGTTGGTATCATCAACCTTGAGTTTATGTGCGGTTTGCAGGGACGTTTGCGATACGGTTGATGCATCAAAAGATGCCATAAAATCGGTAATATATGTTATGTTCTGGCCCAGAACAACCGTGCCATCGGCGGCAATGTATCGATTGGTCGGATCCAGGCACTGGTCATATTTTTCGCCACAAACACCAATGTCCTGCATACATTTATCCAGTTCCGCAACACAACCCGCAACATCATACTGGTTCTTGTTTTGATAAACCGCCATACGTGCCTGTTGTAAGACCTGGTTGGCACTGCGGACATTTGCCAGAACTGTATCGTTTTGCTGTCTTAACTTGTCCGCATAGGTTTCGCATGCAGAATCAACGTGCATATCATAATTTGCCGTGATTTGGGAAATTGTGGCCCCGGCTTCTTCGCATTGTGTCAGTATGTTTTCGCAACGGCGACGGGCAACATTGTATAACGACACACCACGCAGATTGGATATACTGTCAGATGAATTTCCGCCCAGAATACCAGACAGGTCAATCAGGTTTGATGATGCAAAGATATCTAAATCCAGCAGATTAGAATTCTCTTCGGCATAGACACCAGATGTGGTAGAAGGATCAACAATTTTGTCCTGGATTTTTTCCAGCATCTTTTTGATTTCGCTGTCGTCGTGAGATGAAGACATTTCTTCTTCGGCGATGGTTTCGCCATAGATATTTTTAATCTCGTCCGCAGACATGCCAACATAACGCATACGGTTGGCAACATCGTTTAATTCAGATGTCGCATCGGTTGCCGTACGAGATACACGGGTGTATTCAGAATAATTAGAACTGCACGTGCAACGCCCCATCTGGTCATCAAGGACATTACAAAACTGATCCATACAAGTGTTATAACGTTCCTGGCACGAAGAATTTAATTCAGCACGAATGTCCATGCGTTCACGGGTCTGGGCCATGGTTTCGGGCGGCAATTCGGTTTCTGATTCTTTTTTCTCGAACAGGCGTGGAACGATTACATTGGCGGCCCGACTGGATATTTCACGAATTTCTTGGTCCATGTTGGAACGTGTCTGAATATCGGTGCCGGCAATCTTGGCACGACCGCCAACCTCGGCAGTAGAGGGACGCAGGACAACACCCGCACGACGCAATGTCGGATTATTATTTATACTGGCATCAGATACACGGGTGTTGCGACCAACAGTATGCACCGCAGTATTCAGATTGGCACGTGCCTGGGCGGTGCCTGTGGCGGAACGGGTAATTGTTGATGCAATTTGCACCGCATCTGATACAGGTGTCGCATTGTCCGAGACACGTGTTGGCATCACGGACCGTGTGATTATATTTTTCTGGGGTGCGGTCGCAGTGCGTGTGCGTGTCACAGCAGAATCCGACACATCTGTCCGTGTTTCGGCAGATTCATCTGTTATTTTTGTGGTTGGCAAAACACGTGATGGTGTTGCACCATAGACGGATGGTGCAAATAAAGCAATCGCGAAAAAACATGTCGCAAGATTTCTCATTTCCTTGATAAGTATAATTATATCATAAAAATAGATATTTTTTATATTAAAAATCCCCCAGTTGGGGGATTTGTTTTATTGTTCTGTTCCCTGATCAGGTTATTGTTCCTGGTTATTTTTTTCTTCTTCCATGTCAGCAGGACGTTTCCAGTCACGGATATCTTGAATCCAAGAATCTTGCATACACTGTTCACGCAGGGCGGCAGAATTCACCTTGGATTTATCGCCGTATAAGGTTCCGGCTTCAATGCTGGTCTTGATAACAGCAACCATATCAGATGTTGCACCCGTGCCGTTCAAGATTTCGTTCAATGTCACGATGTTGCGACATGTGTTTGTTGTGTAATCTTGGGTGTTCAGACATTCGGTATTATCAGGTTCATCAATAACGGCCTTGAACTGTGCCATGGACGGATTACAAATCATTTCTTCATAGCAGTGTGGAACGTTTGATATCTGGGCACAATATGTCTTGATACGTGCAGTTGGCCAGTTTTCATTACTGCTGGAAACTTCTTCATAGCAATCGTAGATTTCACTTAAACATTCGTTAAAGTTTGTGCCGGCCGTGACCGCCTTGCTTAGAATCGTTTCGACTTCTTCGTTATAGAATTCCAAACGTTTTTGTTGCAGGGCCTGTTGGGCGGCAACCTTTTGATAGCCAATGTTCTGGGCCGTGGCACGCAGTTGTTCACCATATGCATCACAGTCCGCATTCGCATCCAGTGCATATTTCTGCATAATACTGCGACGAGCATCGGCAACGGGCTTACGCAAACTGTAATACGGGTCACCAGATGCAGACGTATAACCAAAACATGTCGCAGAATTTGACAATGTATAGTTAGAATTTGGTGTAATGAAATTCAATGTGTATTCGCCAGTATTATTGCTGGTCACACTGATAACACTGTTATAGTTATATGGACACTGGGATTGACCATTGCCACAGTATGTGTTGTTTGGACGACCGCAGGCCTCGTAAATGCCGTTAAAGCAACTGTCCAGAACACGATTACATACGTTGTTATGTGCATATTCGAACAGTTCATAACCCCACGTTTCCGCCAAGGAATCCTTTATCGCATCATCTGTTCCCAGATTTGCAATCGTGCCACCTATACCAGACAAACCACCAACAATGTCGGTCAGTGTGCTGAACGCATCGGTCAATTTATCCCTGTCATCGGTCAGAATTGTGATTGTTTGTTCCTTGGCATCGGCCCAGGCCTGCAATGAGGCCAAGATATCAGAACTGTTGCCGTCTATGTTATCGATATCAAATCCAAAATTGTTCCCCGAGGATTCACAATATTTTGGTTTAGCACAGGTTTCGGCCCCTTCGTAGATACCGTGACTGGTGCACCATTTGTATGCATCGGAATCGACACTGCCCGTGGTCCAAGAACCGTCTTTATATGCATCCTGCCAAGAAACGCAGTTCATAACCTTTTCTGCATCGGTCAGCATAAACGCCTGGGATACGTCTTTACCCTTGTTCGCAATCAACAGGGCCAATTCACCAGAAACCTTAATCAATTCTTCGTTTGCGGTTTCAAGGGCGGCTTCGGCCTCGGCAAATGCTTTGACACGACCGGCACATGCACAACGGCGTTGGGCCGCATTACGTGCCGTGCAAATTTCGTCCATACAGGTATAATATGATTCCATACAGTTGCTGTATGCATCGGCAGAAATCAGACCAGTTGTAGGATCGATAATATTGGAATAATTACCCGTGTATAATTTGTTCGACAGGTATGTATATGTGTTTGATGTTGCAATCGCCTTGGACCCACGGATTGCACTGCCCTGGTGGGAAACACGTGCAACATTGGTGGCGTCACGACCACGAACCGCACGATTTGATGCAGATACCGTCTGAGGGGTTACGGTGCGTGTTGCCGTGCGAGATACGACATTACGGGCAACCGTTGCACGTGACGCATTTGACACATTACCACGATTATTAGAACGAGATACAACATTACGAGATGCAACCGAACGGGAAGGTGTTTTTGCATTCGCTGTTGTGCGATTTACAGTGTTTGCAGTGGTGTTATTGCGTGGACTGGCCCGACCTGAACGTGCAGGGGTGCCCGCACGATTTGCCTGGGGACCATAGAACACGTCGTTCATTGGGGCAATCGGATCCGCCCACACCGAACGCATTGACATCAATGTCGAACAAGTTAAAAATGCACCACCCAGCAAAAACACCGTGCCAATGGCATTTTTACAACAATCTGTTATTTTACGAGTTTTCATATATCCTTCCCTCCGCATCTGGTATCGCCCAGAAATCCGGTCTTTTTACACGCACACGTGGGACGCAATGCGTGTATACTTTGTATAATTATAACATTTTTCGACTGGTCTGTAAACAACAAATAACCCGCCCAAACGGACGGGTTATATTGATTTTAGTTCTTTCTTGGGAACCGAACTGCGGCCTGGGCAGCAGCCAGACGTGCAATTGGCACACGGAACGGAGAACAAGACACTGAATTAAATCCAACCTGATGGAAGAATTCAATCGAGTCAGGATCACCGCCATGTTCACCACATACACCCAGATGGATATTTTCACCCTTGGTGTTGCGGGCCTTTTGGACAGCGTCTTTAATCAGCAGACCAACACCCAAACGATCAACAGATGCAAATGGATCTGCAACGTATACACCACGGGCACGATATTCGTCCAAGATTTTGGCCGTATCGTCACGTGACATACCCAATGTTGTCTGGGTCAGGTCGTTTGTTCCAAATTCGAAGAATTCGCAACTTTCTGCAATTTCATTTGCCAGAACCGCCGCACGTGGCAATTCAATCATTGAACCAACCGTGTATTCAATGCTGTCACCCGTTTCAGCAAACAATGATTGGGCCGTGGCATCGATAACCGCCTTGACGATATCGACTTCTTTTTTAGAACCAACCAATGGAACTTCGATTTCTGGGAACACACGGATTCCGTTCTTTTTACATTCCAGCGCAGCCGACAAAATCGCACGTGTTTGCATTTCGCAAATTTCTGGGTATGTAATCGCCAAACGGCAACCACGATGACCCAACATTGGATTCTGTTCATGCAATGCTTCTGCACGGGCCTTGATGAATTCTACGGACTTGCCAATATGTTTGGCCAATTCTTCGATTTCTGCATCGGTATGTGGCAAGAATTCGTGTAATGGTGGGTCAATCAAACGAATTGTGACCGGCAGACCGTCCATAATCTTGAACAATTCAACAAAGTCAGCACGCTGATATGGCAACAATTTTGCCAATGCAACACGGCGACCGGTTTCGTCTTCGGCCAAAATCATTTCACGCATATCCTGGATACGGGATGGGTCAAAGAACATATGTTCTGTTCGTGCCAAACCGATACCTTCGGCACCAAAATCACGTGCCTGTTTTGCATCTTTTGGCGTTTCAGCATTTGCCTTGACCGTCAATGTTTTGATTTGGTCAACCCATTCCATCAATGTTCCAAAATTACCCGTCAGTTCAACAGATACAGTTGGGATTTTACCTTCGATAATCTGGCCCTTGGCACCGTCAATAGAAATCCAATCGCCTTCGTGGATAACTGTGCCATCTGTTGTTTTCAAGGTTTTGGCTTCGTAATCAATTTTGATATCAGGTGAACCAGACACGCATGGCGTTCCCATACCACGGGCAACCACAGCCGCATGTGATGTCATACCACCACGGGCAGTGATAACACCCTGGGCTGCATTCATACCAGCGATATCTTCTGGGGACGTTTCGATACGAATCAACATAACCTGTTTGCCTTCGGCCGCCCATTTTTCTGCGTCTTCGGCATTAAACACTGCCTGACCAACGGCCGCACCTGGGGATGCAGGCAGACCTGTTGCAATAACACGCTTTTGGGCCTTGGGGTCCAACATTGGATGCAACAAGTGATCCAACTGGTCTGCACCAACACGCAAGATTGCTTCTTCTTTGGTCAACAGACCTTCTTCCACCATTTCAACCGCCATACGGACAGCAGCGGCAGCAGTGCGTTTACCATTACGGCACTGCAACATCCACAATTTGCCATGTTCGATTGTAAATTCCATATCCTGCATATCTTTGTAATGACGTTCCAATTTTTCACGAACATCACACAGTTCTGCATAGACAGATGGCATTGCTTCTTCCAAAGACAGACGACCGGAATCATCTTTGCTCATTGGTTGCGGTGTGCGAATACCCGCCACAACGTCTTCACCCTGGGCATTTATCAAGTATTCGCCATAGTATTTGTTTTCACCGGTGGCTGGGTCACGGCTGAAACACACACCCGTGGCACTGTCGTCACCAGAATTTCCGAACACCATTGCCTGGACGTTCACAGCGGTTCCCCAATCGGCAGGAATATTATTCAATTTACGATATGTGATGGCCTTTTTGCTCATCCAAGAGCCGAACACCGCACCAATTCCCAATTTCAACTGTTCCCATGGATCCTGTGGGAATACTTTACCAATTTTGACACCGATTTCCTTGAACTTTTCAACCAATTCTTTCAGGTCTTCTGCGGTCAGTTCTGTGTCCTGTTTATAACCCTTGTCTTCCTTCATACGTTCCAGTGTATGTTCGAACAAATCAATGTCTGCACCCATAACAACGTCACTGAACATCATGATAAAGCGACGATAGGAATCATATGCAAAACGTTCGTTGCCAGAAATCTTGGCCAATGCACGAACCGTTTCGTCATTCAAACCCAAATTCAATACTGTATCCATCATACCAGGCATTGATACACGTGCCCCAGAACGAACAGATACCAACAATGGATTTTCCAGATCCGCAAACTTTTTACCCATAATGGATTCCACGTGTGCAATACCGGCACGCACCTGGTCCATCAAATCAGACGGATATGTTTGATTGTTTTCATAGTAGTATGTGCAAACCTCGGTCGTGACGGTAAAGCCCGCAGGAACAGGCAAACCAACCAGGTTCATTTCGGCCAAATTCGCACCTTTGCCACCCAGCAGATTTTTCATATCTGCCTGACCTTCGGCCTGGCCATTACCGAAAGTGTATACCCATTTGTTGCTCATTAGTTCTCCTTTTAGAATTAAAACGCCAAAGGATTGTGGGGTATGATTGACCTAATTGCAAGAAAAAAATCGGATATTTTTTCTTTTTTATTATAAAAGAAGCCGTTTTATTTTATAATGCATTCAACGGATAGGAATTATGAGTTTTAGAAAAAGTTTTTTTATTGCATTATTGATTTCTGCATTTCCAGCAATTACACAGGGGGCAACACTTCCCACGTGCACACGGGAACAAATGAGATTGTTGTATTCATCATCTAAAAACTGTCTGAATACCATTACCACATCGACCGCTTCCCTATATGTATGCTGTCCAGTATGCACGGCATCATCAGCAACCATACCCGCATGCCCGAATCTGGATTGGTTGTATAACTCTTTGACCGGACTTTGCGAGCGACAATCAGAACTATCAGAAGACGATACAGGATACATGGAAGAAACATTTGGAACCTGTGAACCTACATCAAGCGAATTAGAAATCAAGACAATTTATTACAGCAAGGAATATGCCACACCAGACAACACAACAACCTGTTTGCGTCAATTCCAAGAAGAAAACCCAGAACTTGACCCATCTTTGCCAACGGTCCCAGACATAAAACAATGAACAAGATAACCATTGCATTTTTATTATCAACATTGACAATACCTGCGTTTGCAGATTGTGTTTCCTTGGGCAAAAATTATGTCAGTTGCAAACCGGGGTATTTTCTGCCTTTGACAGCATTTGGGCAAGAATCCAAATGCACACCATGTCCGTATGGACCATATGGTGAAGAAGACAAAGGACAAACTTCACCAGACAGAAATACCGGTGGGGTTGTGGTCTGCACGACGGCGGAATTTGTCGGCGACAATGGATATTATAAGTATATTGGATATACCAAAACTTTTCATGCATGCAATGCGGGATATTATCTGAATAAAGCAACGTTTGGAGGGGCGTGCACGAAATGCCCAGACAATGGGAAATCGGTGGATAAAAATTCCGAAGGGATTACTGCGTGCACGGGAATGTATGATGCAACGGGATGGTATGTATTTAATACAGATGGCACAAAAAAATATACAAAATGTGTGGCAGGGTATTATCTGGAAAATGCAAAATGCGAACCATGTCCAGACGGAACAACTTCGCCGAATGAAAACACGGGCGGATTGGACAGTTGTAAAATAAGCAGTGATAAAACAGGATACTATCAAGAAAAAGATGGCAAGAAAATTTATTCTATGTGCAAGGCGGGATATTATTTAACCAGCGAAAAAACATGCGTTGCGTGTCCCGACCATGGAACATCACCAGACAAAAATCCCAAGGGAATCACCGCATGCACAGGAATGTACACTTCAACAGGGTGGTATGAATTTGATGCAAGCGGTGTTGCAAAATATATCAAATGTGTGGCGAACTATTATCTGAAAAACGCAGCGTGCAATTCTTGCCCCAGTGGTGGAAAATCGCCAGATAAAAACACAGGCGGAATTACCAGTTGCTATACCATAGCCGGAACAGGAACAGACAATACTGGAAGATTCGAAACCAAAAAAAATACCGAATGTCATTATGTGGAATAAAAAGCGTCCAATCGCACGCTTTTTATTTTTGCATACGGCACGCACAGGCAATCGAATATAACTTGGACAATTTAGAATCCGAACGTGAATTTACGATAATCGGTGCAGTCGCCCCCATTACAATTCCGCCAAATACCCAATCTCCGAATTGAACCATTGCCTTGATGGTGTTATTGCCGGCCTCGATATTATGAAACATCAAGACGTCCGCCTGACCTGCAACAGGGTCTGTGACACCCTTAATCCGTGCGGCATCTGGGGATACGGCAATGTCAAATGCCAGTGGCCCCGAGACAATACAATCGGCAATCTCGCCCCGTTGATTCATCTGTTGCAGGGCAGTTGCATCAACCGTTGCCTGCATCGCAGGATTTAATGTTTCAACCGCACACAGGCACGCAACACGAGGCATATCAACACCCATGTGTCGGGCAAATGATACGGCATTATTTATTATGTGAACCTTGTCCGATAATGTTGGATACATAATCATCGCAATATCGGTTAAAAACAGTGTTCGGTCATACTGACCCGAATACATTATTGCAACGTGCGATAATTTGCCAGGACCACGAATACCCGTTTCCCGATTTAGTGCGGCACGCAATATGTCTGCTGTGTGAATATGGCCCTTCATCAAAATATCGGCGTGACCGTTTCTGACCAGACGGACCGCCATTTCTGCGGATTTTATATCTGATTGACAATCGATAATCTTGAATTGCGATATATCTAAATCGTTTTCAGATGCAACCTGGGCGATACGGGTGGAATCGCCACACAAAATCGCCGTGGCAAAATCCAATCGGTTCGCCATAACAACCGCCGACAAGGCGTCTGCGTCATCAGCACAAGCCAGTGCAATTGTACGTGGACTGTCGGGACGCATTGACATCAATCTTGAAATAAATTTTTCTTCCATTTCTGCTTTCTCTTCGGGGGCAAGCATAGGATCTTTTGCCACATTTGGCAAGAAAAATCCCACATAAAAATGTGGGAATTTATTCCTGATTATTTTTGACGACCCTTGGCACGATCCAGCAGTAATCCCAGTGGCACCGTCTGGGGTTCGCCATCACCAACCGCATAGGTTATATCATGTATTGGTGTGAAATGATTCTTTTGCCAGTGACTGCCATGAGTAAATCTGACCATACTCAAATTTTCCAGCAATGGAATGTTCTGGCGACCATACTGGATATAATTCAGGCAATACCGTGATGCAGGGGTGCGATACAATACTATACTGCCATCGGCAAATGGCTGTTCCGATATGATGTAATGAACGTCTCTTAACGCAACACCGTGACGCAAATCCAAATCGTAAAACCAGACAGCACCATTGGCACGATGCTGGATATATGGGCCAGATGGGATAATTTGTAAATCAGATATCGCATTCAAGACAACATTGCCGTGTTGCATGTCGATTATGCTCTGTTTATCTGGGGATACATCAGGATATATTTTTGCAGGCCCACAGCATAATTCAGCCGTTGGGACCGCAATATATCGATTATTTATTACATTGGTCAGGGGTTCAACCGAACGACCTATTTCCAGACAAGGACGACCATTTTTTTCAACCTGACGCAGGGGCAAATTACGTGCATATACGCCAGTTTTTACGTCATAAAAGGCACCTGTTAAATATCCAGACCGGTGGGCATAGGGTTCCAGATGTAAAACAGTATCCGCACCAGATGGCGAGTGTTCCAAATATTCCGGCAGGTTTATAGCCGAGATATACTTTGTGCCATATTTTTTATCATCGTATCTTTTTCCTGCGTCCAAATCGCCCTGGATTTCCAGATTTATTTTCTGGGGCGAATGGATTTGTGGATATACCGCAATCTGTGGTGGGGTTTCTTTTTTATATTCAACACGGGTAAAAATGTGACCGCCGGGATAAACATGCACCCATGGTAATAAAGCACACGAATTATACCACGTGTCTTTATATTCTTCGGGCAGGTAAAACGTATCGACATAACCAAGACGGTTTTCAAGTGTTTCGGGGTAAGGCCACTGTTTTTTACTCATTATAAATTCCTTTGTTGTATTCTGTATTCCCACCCACACCGATATTACTATAACAATGCAATTTTATCCGTGCAAGGGTTTTAATACCTGTATTTATCAATGGTGGACAGTGATATAATCGGAGTATAATGAAACAGTCCAGACATTTTAATCTTGCATCGGCGGTCGTGCTGGGGATGCATGATGCGTTGGTATCGCTGACGGGGTTGATTGCAGGATTGACCTTTGCGGATATGGAACGGGGAACAATTGTAATGACGGCGATTATTGCGTCTGTCACGGCAGGTCTGTCGATGAGTGCGTCAAACTATCTGGCAGAAAAGTCCAATCAAAATAAATACGCTCTGCGTGCAGGTGCGATTACAGGGACCGCATATATTGCGACCAGTATAATTCTGGTGTCGCCATATTTGGTTGGGTATCGGCCATATTTGGCACTGATATTTACACTGATATTGGTGGTGGTAATTATATTTGGATGCAATCTGGTTATTTGCAGACGACAGAACAAAAAGTTCTGGCGACATGCGATAGAAATGCTGGTTATATGTGGTGCGGTATCAATAATATCATTTTGCATTGGCGAAATCGCCAAACACACCCTGGGGATAGATGTGTAAATAAAATCACGCCACGGGTTAGTGTGGCGTGTGATACAGGTTTCTTTTCCCCCCCGCAGGAATCACTATATCAGATGGGAATTTGATAACAAATAGGATACTTGTCGGGAAAAATTTAACCGCCACATGGGCGGTTGTAGATATTAGTGTATCTTGCTCTCGTCGCCGATGCAATGAGTATACTTTAACATATCACGTTTATGCTTGGCAAACAGGGCCTGTGCCTCGTCCAGAGTATGACGGACAGAACGGGTCACCCATACCAAGTCAGCACGCATACGCTGGGTCGTAGAGATTACGTAGTGACCACCAACCATTTCCAACACCAAGGAATCGGTCTTTTGTGTATAAATTTCCAGTGCTTTGTTCGACATCTTGTTGCCTTTGCTGTATTAGTGTGCAGGAATTGTATAGACAATCCAACAAAAGTCAAGTAAAAACAACCAAGAATCAATCTGGGTTTATTCCTGAATAAATCCACCGGACTGCATTCGCCACAGACGGGCATACTCGCCACGTTTACGCAATAATGCGTTATGGGTTCCCTGTTCAACGATATGACAATCTTTTAACACAATAATCCTATCCATATTACGCAAAGTTGACAGACGGTGGGCAATCGCAAGTGTGGTGCGACCACTGGCCAATTCATCAAATGACTTTTGGATACTGGATTCGGTCTCACTGTCAAGGGCGGATGTGGCTTCGTCCAGAATCAATATAGGCGAATCCTTGAGAAATGCACGTGCAATCGCAACACGCTGGCGTTGACCACCAGACAGTTTTATGCCACGGTCACCAACCATAGAATTATATTTCTTGTCTGTTGACATGATAAAGTCGTGGGCCATCGCACGACGAGATGCAGTTTGGATTTCTGACAGGGTCGCATTATGTTTGCCATAGGCAATGTTTTCACGCAATGTGCGATTAAACATCGTTGGTTCTTGGGGAATAAATGAAATCGCATTACGCAAGGAATCCTGGGATACAGTGCGAATGTCTTGGCCGTCAATCAATATGTTCCCGTGGGTCGGATCATAAAAACGCATCAGTAAATTTACCAATGTTGTTTTACCCGCACCAGATGGACCAACCAATCCAACACGTTCGCCACACTTGATTTTCAGATTGAAATTCCGCAGAATCCATTTGCGTTTATAACGAAATGATACATTTCTGAACTCGATTTTGCCACAGGTGACATTTAACGCAGGGGCGTTGGGAATGTCAGATACATCAATCGGCACAACCAATTCTTTATATGCCTTGGCCGCAGCCCCCAGTTTGTCCGAAATGGTCGGGACCTGGTTCATAATCTGACCAATTGTCCCCATAACTGTAAAGAACACAGAATTTGTAAATACTATTTCGGCAATCGTTATCGCATCGTGCATGTATAACCACGCACATAAAAACAGGGTCAAACCATATGATAAATCCCATAATATAATCGGAACACCACGAAAGAAACGCTGGATAAACCAAGAATGAATTGTGGTGGTAATTGTCTTTTGACGAGAGGGTTCCAAATAACGGCGTTCATGTCCCGCACCAGAAAACAGTTTCACAACAGAAAAATTAGAAATACTGTCTATGTTTTTACCTGACAATTCACTGGCGGCGGCACTGGCCGTTTTTGATGCACGGGTCATTGGCTTTATCATACGCCAACTGTATATCGCACGAAACACAAACACAAAACCAAATATAAATGCAACATAGGTGTTGATTGAAAATATTAAACCTACGTTTATCGCCACAACCGCCAACAGACAGATAATTCGCCAAAACTCGTCCACGGCACGAAAACCATCTGCGACATACATGATTTGTGTGTGAACCTTGCCCGACATGCGACCTGTCCAGAAAGACATGGACTGGGAATGAACATAATCGTTCAAGACAACTGATATTTTATTCTTTATCTTGGGGGCCCACCGTCCCAGAAACATTTCACGCAACAACATACTGCTGTCAATTATCAACAGTAAAACTGTTATCAAAATAATCGTTGGCATGGCATGTTGGATAAAGGTCATGTCAGGTGGGACTGGTTGCTCGAACAAAGCGATAAACCAACGTTGGAAATTAGGAAACAGAACACCGTCCATCGCAACAATGAAAAAGAATATCGCCCACGCAATCAATGCCCCAACAGCCCCTGGCAATGCATACTTGATATAAAATTTCCACAGTGATTTTGGCAATCCAGAAGATTGTTTGGCTGATTTTGGCATACCGTCCCCCATACATATCAATAGCAAATATTTTACTATAATTGTTATTTTTTTGCAATTTACAAAAACACCGCCCGTTGGGCGGTGGGTGTTATCTATCATCGTCTTGTGGGACGGGTCTGGCACCCGTGGTGGCACGCTGTTTAACATCTTTGCTGGCATTAGTAAATGCGGTCTGCTTGTCAATGGTGGCGACATCTATTCCCGTAATGGTCTTGATACGCATTTGCAACCAATTAAAGTATTTACGCTTCTCTTGTTCCGAGATTCTTTCATTATCCCTAGGTCTGACATTGCGTGCGAATTCATGCATTATCGCATACAGCATCATTTGTTGCACCTTGGTTGGGTTTATCTGAATTTGGTATTTCTTGTTCGGTATTGCATTATATGCTTTGATTAAACGACTGGTATAGTCCCACGGCATCAAAGATGATGACGCATAGACAACAAAGTCACGATATACATTGTTTGGTTTGGCTAACTCGAAATCCAAGACCGCCAAACGTCCCGTCTTGTCATCAAACATTAGATTATTTACACGCAAATCACCGTGGGTTAAAACATGAACCTCGTCTGAATTATCGGATGCGTCCAGATATTCCTGGGCCTTGTGCAATGCGTTCGCCATTTCCGGTGGCATCGCACCGTCATATGCATTGATAATATCATCGGCACTGTTTTTCAATCTGGAACCATCAAACATAGACCTGATAGATGAAGATGCGGGACAACACTGCCCAGTTGAATGCATTGCAACCAGAAACTGTGCCATTTGTTGAATAACAGATTGCTGTTGTTCTATGTTCAAACTCTGCCAACGCTGGCCATCATGGTCAAATGTTTTGCCGTGAATTCGGCGTTCTTTGATTGTTTGGGACTCTGGTGTCTGGGATGCCGATATCAGTTCTGGTAAAACTACACCAACGTCAAGACCCGTTGCACGAATATCATCAATTATCTTGTATCCTGCCTGTTGACGTTTGATATAATTCGGATCGTCCGAGACGTGCTTGTTTTCCTTGATAACGTATTCTGGATTTTCTGGATCAGTATAAACAATCGAATGAGCACCCTTGCCTTGAATCTGTTTGTCTGAATATTTATAGATGGCGGATAATTTTTCAATACTGTCAATTTTCGCATGTTCCGCAGGCGATAGTATGGCGGTAATTTTATACTCTGCCCTGCCATCGGTGCGGTTATAGTAAATGTAATTGCCAATTTTACAATCACCTTCTATTTTTGCCCGTTCATAGTTTGTGCGTCCGCTACCTGGGTCAATCAGATGCAGACCGTCCGAAAATCTGACCGCAATAATTTGATGACCGTCTGGGTGTTCCTTTTTGCTGTGCGTGTCAACCATTGGCACAACATATACATCCAAACCTTGCTCGACTGCATATTTTGCGAACACATCTGCCCGCCCAGAACATCCAACGACATATGATGGGATTTGCATTTGCAAAATTTCGTCTGCATTAAATGAAAACATATTTACCCGCCGACCGGTCTGGGTGCGATACTCATCCAACCACCATTTTCTGATGCCATGTTGTTGGGTTTTGTATTCTGCCGGGACACTTTCCCTGGCCTTCTTGTCGGCCGTATCAAAGTGAGCATGAACCATATCAAGGCATTTGTTGATTTTCTTGATTATTTCTGCATCTGTCATAACTGATTCCTTTGGGAACATTATATCACAACAAAAGCAACAAAAAAACCGCCCGTTGGGCGGCATGTGTCAAAATACCTTTGCGTTTGCACACATCGTTCCGGCCAGAACCTGGGCCGTTCTGCGTTCCCATTCACGTAGTGCATCTGTATAATCTTCACAGACCGTGGTTGTTTTATGCATGTCACGGGACGATTGCCCCCAGAACTGGTGCGTGATAACCGAAAACTGATTATAGGCACCATGCGAACCAGACACCTGTAATAATACCATTTCCCCATCATGCCGAAATTTTTTCAGTTCTTTAATTGCCATACTTTTTTTCCTAAAATTTATCGTGTGCGGTAATAGCACGCATTACATAACAGTTTGTAAAACTGATGCCCACCTAACTGCTTGGGACAGTTTTCAGAACAACACGGAACGTTGGGGCGGTTTTCTTGTTGTGGGAAACTGCAACTGGTCAGGCCATCCGTCCGTGGCAAATGACCACGTATGAACCGCTTGATTGAGCGATACACGTTGTAGCCATAGAACAAATCCAAACCATCAAAAATATGTAATTCATAAAATGGCTTGCACGTCCAAGACACACTGTATGTATCATCGTTAGAACATATTTTAACCCAACCGTTTGGGTGGTTATACTGACTTTTAACAATCATAAAAGAACCTTTTTCTAAATACTAGCAACAGGGATATAAATTGCAATAAAAAACCGCCACATGGGCGGTTAAATTCGGTTTTTATATCGGGAACTGGATTTATTCTGGCGACGACCTACTCTTCCGTGGCTTAAGCCAAAGTACCATCGGCGATACGGGGTTTCCCTGTCTGGTTCGGGATGGAACAGAGGGTGACTCCCGCTCAATAATCACCAGAATAAATCCAGCGAACATCATAATTCATAAAAGAATCATACTTAACGTTCTCTTCAAGCATACCGTTTAACCTGTTAAAAGTCAAACGATAAGATAAAAAGTCAATGGTTCGATTAGTATGGTTAAGCTAAACCCCTCACGGGGCTTACACCGACCACCTATCAACGTCCTAGTCTAGAACTGAACTCATGGGGATATCTCATCTTGCGACCAGCTTCCCGCTTAGATGCTTTCAGCGGTTATCTGTTCCGAACATAGCTACCCTGCGGTGCCGCTGGCGCGACAACAGGTACACCAGAGGTTCGTTCGACCCGGTCCTCTCGTACTAAGGTCAAGTTCACTCAAATAT
>JAFYUU010000002.1 GCA_017549445.1 Alphaproteobacteria bacterium
CTGTGGTTCCATTCCTTTAACCCAACGCCGTTCTCTACAACACAGTCCTGAACATCAACAACACAGGCATTTGACGCAACATGATATCCGTCTTCGCATTCTTCAATCATACATATGCCATACGATTTCAGTTTGCTGTCCCATGTCTGACGGGCGACAACTGCATGTGGTGCTTCACAGTCAATGATATCTTCTTCACATCTGTCAACGTTTGGATGATATCCAGACACACACAGTTCCACACGACAGTTCCCTTCGGGCAGATATGTTAACGCATTTTCACGATTACATGGTGTGCACATACCGTTTATCATTTCATGTGTGGACTGGCATGCATTTTCAATACACACCCCGTCAACGATTTCACATGGGTTGCCATTGTCTGACACACCATAGAACTCGCACTCGGCAGGATATACCACCTGATCAGCCATCGGCTTGGCGGTTCCATTTACTATCTTGTATTCCTGACAAACGTTAAAGCAATCTGCGATTTCATCTGCACCGACATTTGTGCTTGGGTGCGTAGCAGGGCATTCAACCGGTTTGCCGTCATTTTCATTTGGATTGCAATAACTGCCCACCGGACACAGGGAACAAATTCCACCATTCAGATAGTATCCTGCCTCGCATGCGGTCACCAGACACATATCTGCACTATCACCCCAATAATCTCGTCCAGAAACATTTATTGCATGCTCTACCTTTGGACATTCGGCATAGCAGGCACTGATATCCTTGGATCCTGCATCTGACATAGTATGTGTTCCATCCGTCAGTGTGCTACACGTTGCACTGCCTCCTGGGATATCTGGATTACACACTTCGTCTGCTGGGCACACAACGCAACCACCACTTACGCTTTCCTTGAACCCTGGCATACAGGCAACCACTTCACATGTATCTGCCGACTGATAGTAATCACGACCTGTCATTTCCTGGGCATTTTCCACCACTGGGCAATCAGTATAGCACATTGCCACATCGCTGGTTCCTGCATCTGACATAGTATGCGATCCACCCGTCAACGCTTCGCAGGTTGCACTGCCACCCGGAATGTCAGGATTACATACACTGCCTGCCTGACACACAACACACGCACCGCCTTCCTGATAGAACCCATCAACACACGCCGTTATCTTACAAGTGCTTAGTGTTGCATCATAATAATCACGTCCCACAACACTTACCGCATTACCAACCGGCTTACAATCAGCATAGCAATACTTTACATCAGATATTCCCTCATCTGACTTTGTGTATTTATTCTCTGTGGCATCTGCACAAGAAACCTTGTCTCCATTTGGATTACCTGGATCACAAATATATCCTTCGGGACATTTCTCGCACGCACCATTATTCAGATAGAATCCTGCCTGACATGCTGTAATCTGGCACGTATCTGCAACATTGTCCCCCCAGTATTCTCGCCCTGTGACATTGATAGAATTTTCAACCGCCGGACAATCGGCATAGCAATATCCCGCATCGGATTGCCCTGCATCTGACATAGCATATGTTCCACCCGTCACATCCGCACACGACACTTTATCGCCGTCTGGATTGCTTGGATTACAGATATAACCTTCGGGACATTCTACACATGAATCTCCGTTCAGATAGAACCCTGCTTGACATGCTGTAATCTGGCATGTATCTGCAACGTTATTCCCCCAATAATCACGCCCAGTGACACTGACCGAATTATCGACCACAGGACAATTGGCATAACAATAATTTACATCGGATTGCCCCGCATTAGACATAGCATGCGTTCCACCAGTCACATACGCACATGACACTTTATCGCCGTCTGGATTGCTTGGATTACAGATATAACCTTCGGGACATTCTACACATGAATCTCCATTCAGACAGAACCCTGCCTGACATGCTGTAATCTGGCACGTATCTGCAACATTGCCCCCCCAATAATCACGTCCAGTGACACTGACCGAATTATCGACCACAGGACAATTGGCATAACAATAATTTACATCGGATTGCCCCGCATCAGACATAGTGTGTGTTCCACCCGTCACATCCAAACACGACACCTTATCGCCGTCTGGATTGCTTGGATTACAGATATAACCCTCGGGACATTCTACACATGAATCACCACCCAAATAGAACCCTGCCTGACATGCTGTGATTTCACAGGTATCCACAAGTGTTGTTCCCTGATAGTTTTTACCTGCGACACTGACTGCATTTTCCACCACCGCACAATCCGCATAGCAGTAATCTGAATTTACCGCACCTGCGTCTGACTTTGGATAATCTGTCGGGCATTGTTGTGGATTGCCACCATCAATTGTCGGATCACAATAACTGCCTGCTGGACACTGTGTGCAATTACCATCGCTTGCCAAATAATATCCCGCCGAACAAGTGGTCGCCACACATTCAGAACAGTTTTCTGTATATGTTCCATCGTCTGCAACATAGCACTTGTTCACACCCAAACCATTATTTACCACGCATGTTATGTTTTCCTTAAAGCATTGGGAAACATCATACGAAGTTTTGCCGTCCGTCCCATGTGTTCCATCTGTTGTAGAATCCACAGGACACATTACACGTTCACGTGACTGCGCATCTGCCACCAGTTCATCTGGTTTTAACGGGGCAGGGCTGTAATAGTTATATCCAACCTCGCTACATACCGCACAGGACTTTATACCGCCACATGCCGTCTCGGACAGTGTTCTATCAAAATAATACCCACCGTCACACATCAACATATCAACCTGATCGCAATCATACGTGTATGCATCAGTATCTTGGTTGTAATAACACGTCCGGGTTCCCTTACCGTGAACAACAACGCCCGTCCAATCGGCTGGCGGGAATTCCAACCCTGTCAAGAAACAAGAACTTACCGCTTCTGTCTTATCATCCTTGGTTGTTCCGTTATACGGACACGCATGTCTTTGTGTATCCCCAGATTTACTGTAATACGCAACCCCAACCGGCACACAATCTGGATTACTTTCATCGACATATACACCGCTGTCATAATATCCACCACGGCACGATGTAATTCCCGGTGTATGACAGTTTGTCTCATATTTATACACACCTTCTTTTTGGCTGTCGGGGTTGTAATAGCAAATCTGTGTTCCGGCTGCATACTGTGCCTGATAAGTATCAACACGCAACTGACATTCAGACACCTTGCCGGCCGTTTTTGTTGATGTAAATCCACCATCTGGACATTCTGTGCGAATCAGTTCTTTATCGCCACTGTAAAAATCATTTCCCACCTCGGCACAGTCAATATCTGATTGATTGACCAACCAGTGTCCTGCATTACATGCCTCAATCTTCATATCTTTACAGTTATCAGAATAGTATGTCTGCTTATCCGCATCATAATAACATGTCTGTGTTCCACTGCCATTTGTTGCGACATAATTCAACCCAATCTGATAGCAATCCGCCACAGCCCCCGACCCCGCAGGTGCAAATCCGTTGTCTGGACAGATGCTCAACCCCTGCACATTGGCATCAACTGCAAACGTTCCACCTGGGCAATAATTATTTTCCACGCACGCAACACAGTCCATTTCTGGATTACCGCCCATACCATCATAATATTTGGTCACTGGGCACGTAATTGTTGTGCTGGTCCACCCTGCATAAATGGTCGTATCCTGTGCCGCAAATGTCAACGCACTTGCCAACAAAGCACCATTTGCATCAATAACCTGCACACCATCTTTTGCGTTTTTATTTGTATAGAATCCAACAAACTCATACCCAATATTTGATGGATTGGATACCAACTTGTCAATTTTTGTTGTTGCCCCTGCATCCTCGAACCAACCTGTGGCATATTTCAGATATACCTCTACTGGCGTCCCAGCAACCGCAACATCAGAATTTTTATCCAAAGAAATTTTATAGATATTTGGTGTCCATGTTGCATACAGTTCTACATCTGCACCCAGTGCCGAAATATTCTCTGTAATAACAACATTTGCATCATAGCATTTCGTATTATCCTGATTACACCATTTAACATCTGGACTGTATCCCGTCCGTTCAAACGTATTTGCCGGCAAAGTGCATTTTCCACTATCAAATACACATTTAATTGCATCAATATTACCCGTTCCACCATTTGCATCAAACGAGATTGTATATTCGTTCGCAACACATGTTGGATTTGTCGTGCCATTTCCATTGACAGAATAACCATCTTTACACGAAACGTTAAACAAGCATGCCTCATACGAATCTGCACTTGCACCATTTACAAACTCGGTCACTGGTGTCACGGTCACAGAATTCACAACAGACGTTTCGCACTTGGCTTGACATTGTGTGAACGATGTGGCCAACTCTTCACTTTTATACACACCCGATGGACACGCCGTCTGCACAACAGATGCCGCATCAACAACCGTCTGTGTTGGATTTACTGGGGCAGGGCTGTAATATCCAGGTTTTACCCCTTCGCACAACATACCACCGTTATAGTAATACCCTCCATTACAATTAAATACCGTATCTTTATTACATGTTGTATATCCATTTGGTGTATCGACATCATTATAATTACATTTTGCCGATGCCAAACCATTTTGGAATCCTGCGTATGGGCTGTAAATCACATAGCAGTCCGTGATTTTACTTGAAGCCCTTGGACTGGTTGGGACTGTATTTGGATTACCGTCTCCGTCATCTGGACACGCATTTTTCTTTCCGTCCACACACCAGAATCCCTCGGGGCATTCTGCTGTATATTCACACTGCGGATTTGTCGTATTCTGCGTTCCATCTACAACCGTCCAACCACCATTTTCATCACACGTCACCGTATAAACACAGGTTAGATATACCGAACCATCAAAATATTCTTTGGCATTTTTAGCAACCACCGCCACCGCATTTTCTGGCATTTCAATCTCTGGACACACCACAAAACAATCGCCTTGTTCATTGCGACCATTATCGGATCCCATTGCCCCTGTTGGACACGCAGTATTCCCATACGCACCAGTCCCATAGTTCACACGTGTCTCTTCCTTAAACCCATAGAATCCACTTTCTGCATCGACACAGTTGCTTCCATCCCAATATTGTCCTGCCGAACAAACCTTATAACAATCTGTCTCTTTTGTGGCCAACCCCAGGTCAGACGTAAATCCATCAGGACATGTCTCAACACAGCCCGTTTCACTGATTGCCACCAAACCTTCACCTGGGCAATAACTGCCCACTGGACAGGCCGTATGGCTTTGTGTTGTTGCATCAAAGTATTTACCTGCACGACAATCCGTTCTGGCTTCAACCCATTGTGCGGTCAATGTTGTTGTCAAACTATCATCGCTAAACATTCTCAGATTAGTCAGCACACCTGCCGCATTGATTTGTATAACCCCATTTTCATCAGCATATCCCCCAAACGTCACATTTTCTTTTGTTGGGATTGGTGCTGTCAATATTTCGCTTGTTGCCCCTTCATCACTAAACCAACCGGTTGCATATTTCAGATAGATGGTATCTGTATCCAACTCGCCACCATTTGCATCCAACGTCACCGCATAAACATTCGGCACACACACCCCTGCGTTATAATCCGCAGTGTATCCATCTGCACATTCCCACGTTGACGAGCAACTGGCGGTTCTTAAAACACATGTTTCACCTGGATACGTGCTATATCCCAAACTCTCCAACACAGGATCAATCCATTCGCAATTTATTGAATTGTCTGGACAGGTTGTGGGTTCGCCTGTATCCGTCAACGGACATGTATAATCGCATGTTTTATAACATGCTGTTCCACCCTCAGAAAACAGTCCGCCACCAGACATTCTGAACGAACCGTCACTCAAAGAAGTGCAGGGCAAACACACGGGGCTTTCAGCATCTTGATTATGGAAATAATTGACCCCACAAACAACACTTTGCCCTTTAACATCGCAATACAGATTTCCGGTCACCGAACATTCTGTTGAACCATTCCACATCTTTCCTGTGTATTCAACTGACTCGAAACTACATTGTATCGAGTGTTCTGGACACTCTGGCTGGACACAAGACGTTGTGCATTCTGCAAAGCACTCATCTGCAGACACCGCCCCTGCATCAGAACTTGGATATGCTGTTGGGCATACTTCAATCGAGCAACTCTGTTGACCTGCAACAACGGTCCCTTCGCCTGAACAGAACGAATTTGCAGGACACTTGACTAATTGAGTCCCGTCATAGTAATACCCCGGCATACAAACCCCATCTTGTCCCCATACCGCAGTCAAGGTCACCGTCACATCATTTTCCACCGTCAGATTCTGCACATTGCTTGCATCTGAAATCAAATCACCATCACATGCACTGCCACCCCCTGTGCATTCCCAGCCCAAGAATATAAAGCCCGCCTTTTGGAAAGCATTATCCTGCACTTCACAATCTTGCCCATAGACACACGAATGTCCCGTCATCGAACCGGTTGCCCCATCACCACCGGCATATTCCACGCTATACGTATTTGCTGAACATTCTGGTGCCGTATCCGTCCCAGACGAATGATAACCTTCATTGCACACAACCACAAATGAACAGGCAGGATATTCTGTTCCATTGAAACTAGATTGACTTGACACCAACGTCGCTGTTCCATTTGATATTGTGGTCTTTGTGCAATTGACATAACAATCAGACGCCTCGTCATACCCACCAGTCGAACGGACTCTTTTTCCCTCGGGATGCACTGCACAGGCATGAACAATATTGTCCCCCGGGCAATAGTATCCTGATGAACACTTGGTCCACTGTGCATACAGTGTTGTTTTGCCTAAATTTTTATCCCAGGTTTTCAACCCATTACCATTTACATCATAATACTGAACACCACCTGATTCTGCATCCCAAAATCCCGTAAGTGCATACCCCAACTTTGCAGGTACATCGATCAACACAGGCAATTCTGCCCCATACTCTGCCTCAATCAATGCAGAATTACTTCCTGCGACCAAATCACCTGTCGCACTCAACACAACATTTGTTTTATTTGCCGTCCACTGTGCGACCAGGGTCAAAACCGCATCAGCCACCGTTGTTCCACCGCCAATATCGTCCCCGGATTGCCATAATTCTTTTACACAATCGCCTTCACATTTCCAGTTTTGGAACGTATGCCCCGTCCAGGTATATCCATTTCCCTTGACTGTGCAAACCCTGTCATATTCACAGGTCATTTCTGCGACCGTTCCCACGGCATCCGCACTGCCGGCATCATATTTCACGGTAAATTTAATTGGCATACATGCAATACCATTGCTTTGATACCCGGTTGGACACACTTCCGCATCTGCCACGGCCACACCCGTCGCACCTACAACACCAAAAACAAATGCCAAAAGCCCCAGAAAACTACGTAATTTTCCCACTGCTTCCTCTCTTTTGTAAATCATGGTAGTAAAAACACCCCCACCTGCACAAGAGAAAAATAATCCACCACAAAAAAATCCCCCATACTGGGGGAGGAAAAGATTAGTTTATCAAACTATGTCCGGTCATTTCCTTTGGCGGTTCGATTCCGACCAGTTTCAATATTGTTGGTGCGATATCCGCCAACTGCCCATCACGAACCTGATAGTTATGATTTGCCACCACAACCAGGTTCACAGGATTTACCGTATGTGCCGTCCATGATGTATTACCATCTGGATTTTTCATTTGCTCTGCATTTCCATGATCAGCGGTTATCAGCACCACACCACCCAAATCCAGAACCGCCGGCACCAAGCGTTCCAGTTGTTTATCCAGTGTTTCCATTGCCTGAATTACCGCCTGCATATTACCAGTATGCCCGACCATATCCCCATTGGCATAGTTCAATATCACCACATCAAAATCCTTTAACCGTGGCAACAGTTCATCTGTGATTTCATTTGCCGACATTTCCGGTTTCATATCAAACGTTGCCACATCGGGTGACGGCACCAGTATTTTTTCTTCTCCGTCAAAATCGACATTTCTTTCTGCGTCCAAGAAATAGGTCACATGGTTATACTTTTCCGTCTCGGCGATACGCAACTGTCGCAACCCATTTTTGCTTAAAACATCGCCCAGAACATTTTCCACCACGACATCATTTATCAGGGCAGGGCAAACTTCATTCAGCCCTTCGCCATATTGCGAAAAACACAGTGTCCTAACCCCAGTTTTTACAATCTCTCGCATAATCTGCCGTGCTCTATCACTGCGATAGTTTCCAAATATAAAACCATCATTTTTTGTAATCGGCACATCTCCGCTAATTACAGTAGGTGTGATGAACTCATCCGTCTCGCCACGTGCATATGCATCGGCCAGTGCCTGATATATCGTATCCGCCTGATATTTTGCCTGTGCATGTGCGATTGCATCGATTGCCAACTGTGTCCGATTTATATTATTATTTCTGTCCATTGCGAAATAGCGACCACTAATCGTCCCCCAGAACATCTGACCACTGTTCAGATAACCTGCCATTTTATCTTGAATCAAATCGATATATTTTCGTGCGGACTGGGGCGGCGTATCCCGTCCATCTGCGATAAAGTGCAAACACACACGCAACCCGGCATCACAAACATATCTGGCAATAACCAAAATATCATTTATATCCGAATGCACCCGTCCATCAGACATTAAACCTGCCAAATGAATAATTCCCCCGGACTTTTTCACATCGCCAATCAATTTGTTTAATTCGACATTTTTATTCCAATCTTCCAATTGAAATCTACGCAAGAACTGATTTACAACCCGTCCTGCACCGATTGTGATATGTCCGACCTCGGAATTTCCCATTGTTCCATCTGGCAACCCCACGGCCATACCACTGGCCTGAATTTCTGCATGCGGATATTTTTTCATCAGCATATTCCAGAACGGCATTTTTGCCATTGTCACGGCATTAAACTCACCAGCGGGTGCAATCCCCACCCCATCCAAGATACACAAAACAATTGGTTTAACCATAACGCACCTCTATAATACAGGATACAGTATACACGTTTTTTGATTGCAAACAAAATGGAATTTTTATAACATTATGGGCGATGGGGGAAAAGATGGCCGGAAAAGCATACATACCAACCGAAGTTGACGAACACATTGGTCGCCGTATTCAGATGCGTCGCAATATCCTGGGCCTGTCACAAAAGGATTTGGCCTCGGCCTGTGGTGTCACTTTTCAACAAATTCAGAAATACGAAACAGCTGGCAACCGTGTATCTGCATCACGTTTATTTTCGATTGGTCTGGCACTGGACACCCCTGTATCGTTTTTCTTTTTGGGTTTGCCTGGCAATCTCCCTGACGAGAATCGTCATACACGCTCGTGCCGTGTATCTAATCAAACCCAGGACGATCCACTGGGCAAAAATGAAACACTTGAATTGATAAATTTATATTGGCGATTACCTGACGAATCCAAACGTCAATTGGTATTACAAATGTTGCGTGGTCTGAACGGCCAGAACCCCAACTCCCCAACCGAAGAAATAAACTAAACAAATTCCCAATTCTCGGTTCTTCATCACCATTGTCATTGCGAGGCAAAGCCGTGGCAATCCAGTAAATATTTGCTTTTTTGTCATTCCCACGCAGGTGGGAATAGGGCCCCTCAACCCAACACCCCACACACCCAATTATCGGCTTTTTCCATCCCCGTCACCGCACACGACAGCACGGCACACCAGTCCATAAAACACAAAAAATCCCCCAAACGGGGGATTTTAACTAATAAGCAATTTTATATGCCTGTTGGACTCCTGGGACAATCTTCTCTCGCCCCCATCCGACACTTACGGGTGCACCTATAAACTCTCCACCTAAAACACCACCGGCACCACCACCTGACGTTCCACCAGTATTATTTCCACCTGTGTTTGTCCCATTGTTGGTTCCCTTCGTTCCCGTTCCGGTTGTTGTCCCATCTGTTTTCTGATTTCCCCACCAACTACTTGGATCGGCCACCACCGGATTAGCCCATTTTTGTGACAAAACCTTTGTCTGGATTCCTGCAACTCCTGGTGTATACTGTGCAGTGGTCCCACGTGGTGTCCCACCAACAGGGCAATCTGTTCCCTCTGCTTCACGAACACATTTTATCAATTCATCAGGCGACCCCATGGTCCAACACTGTGTGTACAAATCTTTTTGTTCATAACTACTGCGTGTCTTACCACACCCATACATCATATCCCACTTGCTAATCTGAACCGCCGAAACACAATTTCCGCTTTCTTTATCAAATACGGTTCCCGTTTCGCAATGCACACAAACACCGGTATCTGGATGAATTCCATTTTTCTTATCTGTTGTGCACTCTACACAATCCATAACCCCCTCACGCATAAATGCATACCCCAGTTCAGTGCAAAAATATTTAACACAACCGGCTTCCTCTTTACGGAAATGCTTTTCCATATCATATTTTGCACCTGGGAAACCATCACACCATTTTGTCTGCTCAACAAAAGTTTCGCCCGTTTCTGGATCAATAGAATAGTCGGTTTCATCCACAACACAATCTGTATTATGTTCATTTGGAAGATAACCTGGTTCACACAATAATTTTTCTAATCCCGTCATACGGCTAATCTTCTGCACATAGGTCACTGGGAAACTGCCACGAACCTTGCCGTTATGGGAACAGAAAAATGCCACCGGTGCCGCAATCAAGCCGTGTTCTCCATATGCAACAACCCCCAGCAGAGCATCTGCTTCGTGCTTGGTTGAGGCATGCACCCATGTATCAAACACGGTCACTTCGCCTTCCTTGTTTGGGTTTTTATCGGCATGTCCTTTATTCAAACTAACCCCTGTCTTCATTCCAGAGATACTTGGCGATGTCTGACTTGCCTTACTATATGCCTGTGGCTGACACCCATTCCCGGTATATCCTTTTTCACACAACCACTTACACTTGCTGTCTGAAAAACCAGCCGGGTTATAATAGGTGGTGTATGCATGTTTTGTTCTGTTTTTACTATTATCACGGCTTTGTGCACACTGCATCTGTGTTGGACAGAAATACCCACCATGCTCGACAATCGTTCTTGCAATCAAGGCAACGAACGCACGTTCGTCTTTATTTTTTCTTTTATTTACATCTGTTCCTTGAACAACAACACCACTATAGTCCATCGCATCCTTGTCAGCACCACCTGTTCCACCTGCCAATACGGTATTCCATGGGCCTCCTGCCTCTTGTCTTGCAAAACCCCACGCTTCTTTTATAGCATCAGATACAACAGGTGTCGTCGCCCCCATGGCCTGAACGGACATCAACAAAGAAACCGATAAAAATGCGATATGTTTTATTTTCATTGTCTTACATCACCCATTTTATTATTTCACCAGATAACATACACCGTTTTCATAGTATCCATCACCCAGCCATGCACAACGTTGTTCATACCAACTTTCCGTAAACGTGCATTCACCTGTTGCACTGTTATACGCGGCGACTGGACTCTCATCTTCTTCTAACCCATAATTATATGCCAAACACATTGTCCGTGTGGAATTTTCATGACATGATCCCCATCCCAATTTGGCCATGTCATCACGTTCGCCTGCATAAACCGCACTGTAAAACGCCTTCAACAACGGTTCCCCCATCACCAACAGGTCTTCATCATCATTTCCATCGACAACCCAATAACCGTCCATAGAAGAACACAAACTGCTCAACTGATCCTGCATTGCGGTTTCAATATCCGAAATCGCACGTTGCACGGTATTGCGTGTTTGCAATTCCAACGAAGCATATCTCTGCTCGGCGGTGGCATTATCCGACAATCCATTTGCCGGATTATAACAGTTATTTATTGCATAATTCTTGATAGACCCCTCAATTGTGTCATAATTAAACGTTTTAGCACTTGCCTCACTGCTGTCACGCAATTTCATTTTACGGCATCCATAGGGATACGTATAATCGCCCGTTGACGGTGTACACAAATCCTTGATATATGATTCCAGTGCCGTCTGACACCCTTCGGCAACACGCACGGTATCCACCGCATCAACATAGTCCAACAATGCCGTCAAACCACATCTATCCATTGCACTACTATCACCACTAACACTGGCATTGTTCCCCGCCGTCAATTTGCCATTACCGTCAAACGAACAACCATTTGTATCGCCATACAAAGATGCACATGCAATAACCTTGTCCTTACACATTTCACGTGCGGCATATGCACTGATTGCACCGGCGGCCTTGGCGGTGGTATCATCAAACGATTTCAGGTCGCCCGACTGCTTGTTATAGCACTGTGCCATAACCGACACACATGAACTTTTCACTTCTTCAATTTTTTCATCCTGTGCCTGTGCAATTTCAATCAGTGCGGCACGTTTAAATTCTTCCCACACCGGTTCGGAAATATCACGACATGTATCCAACGCAGTCGTTGCAAACTTACGCTTGCTGTCCAAGAAAGTATTAAAGTTCGGATTTTGTGCCAACACGTCATTTTCCGTTGACCATTCATCATCAGAACTGTCACCCATTCCGGCCAGTTTAATAACATCCGTCAATTGGAACAAACGTTGTGAATAAATTGCCTCGCCTGTGGCAGCATTTACATATGCACCGGTTGGATCCAAACAACGTTGATAGTTATCACCACATGCCGTATCTTGCAAGATTGCATTACGCACCTTGGACACACACTCGTTCATATCTGCACTGTTATGTGCACGATATTCTTCCAGACGTGCCTCTCTTAAATATCTTTCGGCCTGACGCACGGTGTTTTTCACGGCTTCACGTTTGGCCTCGACACTTTTTTCATACGCATTACAGTCCTGTGTAATCATAATACTATACGAACTGCGTGCCATATTTGCAACGGCGGCATTAGAACACGAATCCGCCGCCAAACGCATACACTGCTGATGTGCAGCATTATACAATTCCTGTCCTTCCATCTGGCTCATATCCTGGCCACCACCCATAAAGACCGAATCGAACGCACCACCGCCCGACCAAATATCATCGGCACTGGTGCTGAAATCCAGATTTAATACCCCCAGCGATGAATAAGAACCCGATGACGACGAAGAATTGCTTTTGCGTTTTCCGGTCAGCAAATCATTGATATCCGCCAAAATACCTGCGGCGGCACTGGTATCTTTTTTGATTGCTGCCTCACCCACGGTTGCCGAATACATAGCATTCACTTCGGCTGCGGTTTTATCAACTGCGAACAAACTGTTATCTTCGAATTGCATCAACAGTGTTTTTGCTTCGTCCATTGCATATTCTGCATCACGAAAATCCATAAATCTTGCACTGCAAAAGCATCTGCGATATGTATCATTTGCCTTGGCACAGAACTGGTCCATACATGTCGCATACGATTCACGACACGCCGAATATCCGCCACCAATTTTAGAAATATCATCAAACACAGCAGTTGCACGTGCCATAGACGCACGACTGACCCCAGGTTTAGACATATTCGTTGCACTGCGTGCATTTGTTGCACTGCGTGACACACCCGCCACCGCCGACCGTGCATTCGATACCGGAACTCGTTCCACCTGGGTTGCCCCCGTCCGGGCCACAGACCGCCCCGTGCCCGTCACAACATTGGTTCCTGACCGTGCCTGTGTTCCTGTTGCACGACGCACCGCCGAACGTGACACCACGGACACGTCTGCATTGCTACCATCACCACGAGACACCGCCACACCATCTGCACGCTGGGGTGCTATATTAGTTTTTGTCGCAGAACGAGAATTTTGTGGCACCGCCGCACCAACATTTCCCACAACACACAAAGCCGTCAAAACGGCGGAAAACCTGAAAAAATTATTTATACGTGACGTCACTTTTATATTCTCTCTGGTTTTATTGTATCATTTTTCGGGGCTGTGAATCAACACCGAAATACACAACCCCTTGTTTATTCTTAACACAACACGATACCGACCTGGGGCAACCATCTTAAAATCGCCCAAAATATCAGTGTTGTAATCAACAAACCTGTAAAAGGCATAACAACCTTCTGGAAAGGGAAATACGCATGTCCACCGTTATTGCGTTTAATACGTTCATACCACTTGTCCATCCCCCAGAATACCAACGAACCCACAACGGTTCCCAACAAGAACTGGTCAACGCCCCACATACAAGATTCATTATAAACCACATACGGTTTTCCCACAGGGATTACATAAACCATCGCCAACAAACCATAATACATTATAAAGTTCAGCACATACCACAACTTGTTCTGAACACCTTTTTTCTGCATATAAACCGCCGTCCACGTCATCAGCGAGTAAATCAATCCACCGGCCCACACACCACTGACCACATCTTCCAGACCAAATCTGCGTGCTCCCTCTAATGCGGCACCAACCGCAACCGTGCAAACTGCACAACCTGCCGCCTTTGCCACACCTGTCCCGGCCATTACCACCCCCAGCGAAACCGCCAGTTTGCCTAATAATTTTTTCATAACACAACCTTCCTTTTCTGTTATCAATTACCTAATCCTACAAAAATTCATACACACGGGTCAATATGATTTTATCACACCCCGCATATGAGCCGACCTGGCCCGTGGATTATTTTCCAGCTCTTCTTGATTAGGCACCTGGCTTTTAATCGCATGAAACTGTGCCTGTGCCACAACGGGCATACGTGGATCGCCCGGTGCCGTTGTCCATTTTCTGAAAGTATTTTTAACAATTCTGTCTTCCAGCGAATGAAATGTCACACAAACGCACTGTCCACCCACAACCAGTTTATCTGGCACCGCCCCCAATGCGACCTTGACCTGACCCATTTCATCATTGACGGCAATCCGCAGTGCCTGAAACACAGGTGCGACATCTTTTGGGTTATGAATCAGGTCTCGCAACGCAAACGTTGTCTGGGGCAAGGCATCTTTTATCGCCCGTGCCAATATATTTGCCTTTTTTACATCACCATATTCACGCAAGATATCGGCAATTTCTGCCACAGAACTGCGTTCAATTAAATCTATTGCGGACAGTTCGGCATTACTGTCCATACGCATATCTAATCTGGCATCGGCACGAAATGAAAATCCCCGTTCTGCCACATCAATCTGCATCGAAGAAATACCCAAATCAAAAACAATCGCATCATATTGCCCATCTAATTGTGCGATTTCTGCAAACGGGGCCTGAACAAAATCAAACCTGTCGCCATACTCGTGCTTTATTTTCTCTACATCCACCAAGACATTTGGATCACGATCAAACGCAACAACATTTGCCCCACGTTCCAAAAAAGCCCTTGTATATCCACCCGCACCAAATGTGCAGTCCACAATCCGTTTGCCCCCAATATCCCCCAGGGCATCTAAAACCGCATTTAACAAAACGGGTATATGCTTCATTTATTCAATCCCCACTTTAATTCCCAGACCTGCCAAATCTACCGCCGTGGTTGGCCCCAATTCCACCCCACCCGGCAGGGCCATTGTTGCAACCTTGTCCGCACCATGCAGATTCAACACCACACGTGTCTGACCCGCCCCCAACGACACCAATGCCTTTTTCACATCTGCCAACGCATTTTTATCCCATACGTCCAACGTGATTTTCCGTGCAATCTTGGCCACCCACTGGGTCAGCGGAATAATCGAATCCACAAATATTGACACCCTGTCATCACGGGCCGACGTTTTTCCTGAAATCAGCACCAATGTTTCACCCGACAGAATCTGTGCAAATTCTATGGCTGAATTTCCAAACGCCACCGCATCAACATTACCAAAACTGTCAGACGCATTGATTGTAATCATTTCTTTACCTGTCTTGGTTCTGCGTCTTCCGAACGAGTTCACCGTCACTGCAATCTGTACACTTTTTCTATCCCCCAGTGATTCCAGTGTCGCACTGGTTGCCAGACCAGTCCTTGCAATCAAATGTTTGTATTGATCCAACGGATGGGCCGAGATATAAAATCCCAACGCAGACAATTCATGTTCCAACTTTTGTCCAAATGTCCACGGCTGTGTCTTTGGCAGGTTTTTACGCAATCTATCTTCTGCCACATCATCTTCAACCGTATTTGCGAACAGCGACAACATATCCCCACCATCTTTACTTTTTGACGCATAGGACAAAATCGCATCAGCATTCATATAAATCAATGCCCGATTAGGTTCCAACGAATCCAGCACCCCAACCTTGGCAAACGCTTCCAAAATACGTTTGTTCATAATTGTTGCACACCGTTTTGCGAAATCGGTCAAATTCTTAAATTTACCATGCTTGTTTCTTTCTTCTACGATTGCATCAGTTGCCCCGGTCCCAACACCCTTTAACGCAGCCAACGCATAAACAATCTTGCCATCACGCACCGTGAACAGTGACTCACTTTGATTTATATCTGGTGGCACAATCTGAATATCAAAGTTTGTTTTTGCATCATCCACAAACAACGCCAACTGGTCTGTATCATTCAGATTACTGGACATAGACGCAGCCAAAAATTCCGGTGTATAGTTCGCTTTCAGATACGCACACTGATTTGCCACAATAGAATAGGCGATGGCATGCGATTTATTAAACGCATACTTTGCAAATTCCTTGAACTTTTCCCACAAATCCTTGGCAGTGGCATTATCCAACGTTCCTTCCTGTTCACACCCGTCCAGGAACTTGACCTCTAACTTGGCCAACAGGTCTAACTTCTTCTTGCCCATTGCCTTACGCACGGTATCGGACTGACCACGTGTAAAACCGGCCAACGCACGTGTCAACTGCATAACCTGTTCTTGATAAACGATAATCCCGTATGTTTCCTTCAATATAGGTTCCGCCTTTGGATGAACAAATTCCACTGGTTCTTCCCCATGCATACGTGCAATAAATTGCGGAATCATTGCGATTGGTCCTGGTCGGTTCAACGCATTTAACGCAGAAATTTCCAAGAAACTGGTTGGATGCATTTTACGCAATGTCTGCTGAACGAACGGGGCATCGAATTGGAAAATACCTTCGGTCAACCCCTTTTGCCACAAAGCCATTGTTTTTTCATCATCAACGGGTATTTTATCCAAATCTATGTTTATCCCCCGTGTCTGCTGAATCAGTCGTGTTGCATATTTCAGCACCACCAACGTTTCCAATCCCAAAAAGTCAAATTTAATCAACCCCGCACTTTCCAAATACTTTCCATCAAACTGACACGATGGCAACGGGTTGGCAGGATCCCGATAAACCGGTGCAATCTTGGTTGTAGGCCTGTCCCCGATAACGACCCCACACGCATGTTGCCCCAGATTTCGCAAAGACCCTTCTAATTCTTCTGCAACGGTGACCACCTTGTTCATATCTTCGTCTTGATTCAGTATATCCTGAATTTCAGGGGTCATTGACACCGCTTCTTTCAACGTCTTGGCATCTTGCGGAATCAGTTTGGACAATCTGTCTGACTTGGAATAGGGGATTCCATACACACGTCCAATATCACGAATTGCCCCACGTGCCTGCAAACTACCAAACGTAATGATACGACATACCGAGTCGTGTCCATATTTATCACAAATATACGCCAACACACGTTCAATTCCTGTCGGTTCGAAATCCACGTCAAAATCGGGCATAGAAATACGATCTGGGTTCAAGAAACGTTCAAACAGCAACCCATACTTTAACGGATTTACATTTGTAATTCCCAATGCCCACGCCACGATTGACCCGGCCCCAGACCCACGCCCCGGTCCTGTCAGAACATCATTATTTCTGCACCACTCGATATAGTCCGCCACGATTAAGAAATACCCCGGGAATCCCATACCAATAATAACCCCCAGTTCATATTCCGCCTGTTCATAATATGGTGCAGTATCTGTAATTCCGTGATGTTCCAACCGCCGTTTTAACCCGTCCATCGTGTTGTCACGCAACATTTTACATTCGGCCTCTAAATCATCACCGAAACGTGGCAACAGGGGTCTTTCGTGCACATTTACCAAGAACGCACAACGTTGCATAATCACAACAGTATTTGCAATTGCCTCGGGCAGGTCAGAAAATATTTCCGCCATTTCTGCCCCGGACTTAAAATATTGTTCGGACGATTTGCGTGGTCTGTCTGGGTCAATCACCTTGGTCTGCCCCAGCACACAGCCCAACGCATCTGCCGACTCGTATGCATTTTTATCGGCAAAGCAAACATCATTTGTCGCCACAATTGGGATATTTAATTCGCCTGCAATTTTCAAGAATCCCGGTTCGGTCTTGATTTCTTCTTCCAATCCATGTCGCTGTATTTCAACATAAAATCTATCCCCGAACAGATTCAACAACTTCTTTGCATATTGCATTGCCAAATCATCTTGGCCGTTCAGTATTGCAACCCCCAACGGCCCCGTATGTGCCCCAGACAGGCAAATCAATCCATCTGTATGCTGGGCCAGTTCATCAAACGTCACAAATGCCCCCAGATGCCTGTTTTCGCACCGCATATACATTATTCGATTCAACTCACACAGATTTAGATATCCCTGATGATTTTGTGCCAACAACACCAGTTTAGACAACGCATTTGCCCGCAAGATTTTCGGATCTGCATTATGCTGATTCAGTGTAATCTCAAGCCCGATAATTGGCTGTAATTTTTTACCTGGCATAACATCAGAAAATTCCGCACACCCCGACATCAAATTAGTATCGGTCAACGCACATGCCGTCATTTCATTATTCGCACACAGCCCAGGAATTGCCTTGATTGTAATGGTGCTTGCCCCGACTGAAAAACGTGAATGAACCCTAAGATGAATAAATTGATTTAACATGTCGGCACTATAACAAAAAATCGCTGTCTCTGGCAACCAGATATTTCACAAAAAACACTATGATTTCATCATACGTCTTTTCCAGCGATTCCAATACTTTAAGAAAATTGTCGTATCAGTTGTCGGGTTATTTGCGATTGACACCGCATCCCAGTCAATAATCGCACACAGGTTTAATTCATCATCAAACATCATATTCAAGATATTCAGGTCAAAATGAGCAAACACCTGTCTTGGTTTTTTGCATGGTGCTTCCACTGTCCGCTCTTGCAGTGCGATTAAAAATCTATCCTTATTTGGAATACCATCAACCTTGATTCTTTGTAATGTCCGAATAAATTTATGCACTTGTTCCAGAACCTTATCTTGGTTTTGTAATATAAATTCTTTATCAAATTCTGTTATATGCTTTCCCTTGACCCGTTCTGTCGCATACATAGGAATACTGCGATGAGCCACCACATTTGGTATCTGCACCTTTAACTTTGGTCTGATATATTGCATCAACTCTTGAAAGTCCTTTAACTTTTTCATTGGTAAATTTGCAAAGACCTTTACAAAATATTTATTATTTACCACACACAAATCTGTTGGGGGTATTTTGTCGCACAAAGAGAATATCGTTCACACGTTCACCCCACGTTTTGCGAACAAATCGAACAATCTCAGGTTCCAACAACCACGTATTGATTTTTCCCCGCACACTGTGCCGTCGTGCCGACCCCGGCACCAACACACACAATCAAATTACTAATAAAAAAAGCAATTTTATACATATCAACGTTAAATTTTTTAATGCTTAACTATTTTAACAAAAAATAAAAATATATCAAGGGACAAAACCCCAACGAAAAATCCCCCAATCGGGGGATTAAATTATTTCAACTTGCCACAGCAGTGCTTGAACTTTAACCCAGAACCACACGGGCAGGGCGAGTTTCTGCGTTCATCGCCTGTTGCCTTGTTCAGGTTCTGGTCATGCTGTGCACGTTGTTTTTCTGTTGCATCGACATCTTCACGTGTCAATTCCATACGACAGATATAAGACACCGACATAACCTTAAAGTTATTGATTGTATTCTTAAACAAATCCAACGCTTCACGTTTATACTCATACAATGGATTTTTCTGTGCATACCCACGCAGACCGATTGCACTTTGCAGATAATCCATCTGTTGCAGATGTTTTTTCCACACTGCATCCAATGCACCCAACATCATCTGTTTTGATGCCATCTGCATCAATTCGGGCCCATATTTTTGTGTCTGATTTTCATAGCGACGCAACGCCAAATTCAGCAATGTTTCATACGCTTTACGTTCGGTTATTTCTTCATCTGTTTTCCACTTTTCAATATCTGTAATATCCAACGCAAAGGCCCGCATCATCGCATCATGAATCCCTTGCAGATTCCAATCTGCTGCCTGACCTTTTTCTGGGATATTATTTTCACAGATAATTTCAACCACATCGCCAATCATTTCATGTGCCAGTTCCGTTAAATCATCTGACACCATCAAATCATCACGTTGCTTATAGATAACTGTTCTTTGTTCATTTGCCACGTCATCGTATTTCAGCAGTTCTTTACGCGCCTCGAAATATCTTGCCTCGACACGTTTTTGTGCCTTTTCCAATGCCTTGGTAATCCACGGATGCGTAATTGCTTCGCCCGTTTTCAGCCCCAATGTTGTCAGCATTCCGTTCAATCTTGACGCACCAAAGATACGCATCAAATCGTCATCCAATGCCAAAAAGAACTTGGAATCACCTGGGTCACCCTGACGTCCCGAACGACCACGCAACTGATTATCAATACGACGTGATTCATGACGTTCTGTCCCAATTACATACAGTCCACCTGCATCTAATACCAACCGTTTGTTTGCTTCGATTGTTTCATAGATTTTCTGTTTTTGTTCTTCGAAATCGGGTGCATTTTTATCCAACTTTGCAATCAGTTCTTCTGCATTACCACCCAATTTAATATCAGTCCCACGACCGGCCATATTTGTTGCGATTGTGACCGCCCCTGGTGCACCGGCCTGTGCGACAATTTTCGCTTCGGATTCGTGATGTTTTGCATTCAAGACCGCTGGTTCAACGTTCAACTTTTTCCGAACGATTTGTGCCAACTCTTCGGACTTCTCAATTGAAACAGTTCCAACCAAGACCGGCTGTTTTCTGCTCATACAATCTTCAATCTGTTTAATAATTGCATCATACTTTTCATCTTTATTGCGATAAATTTCGTCATGATGATCGACACGTGCCACCGGTCTGTTTGTTGGAATAGACACCACACGCAAATGATAAATTTCCTCGAATTCTGCTGCCTCTGTCATGGCGGTTCCCGTCATACCTGCCAACGTTGGATACAGGCGGAACAGGTTCTGATATGAAATACTGGACACCGTCTGATTTTCAGGTTGCACTGTGACATGTTCCTTGGCTTCGATTGCCTGATGCAACCCCTTACCAAATCTGCGACCTGTCATCACACGTCCTGTAAATTCGTCCACGATTAAAATTTCGCCATTACGCACGACATAGTTCACATTTTTCTGATACAGATTGTGTGCCAACAATGCCTGCTGAATATGCATAACCAGCGGTGCATTTTCAGACGCATACAAATTATCGCCCACTAACAATCCTGCTTCTTTCAACAGACGTGTTGCATTATCCACACCACTTTCGGTCAGTGTCACATGTCTATCTTTTTCGTCTTTCTTGAAATCTGATTCTGTAAATTGTGCGACCACTGCATCCACCTTGGCATACAGTTCACTTGTATCCTCGGCCGGCCCGGAAATAATCAGCGGTGTTCTTGCTTCGTCAATCAAGATACTATCCACTTCGTCAACGATTGCAAAAAAGAAAGGACGCAACACCTGCTGTTTTTTTGTAAATTTCATATTATCACGCAGATAGTCGAATCCCAATTCGGAATTAGTCACATATGTAATATCGCACGCATACGCATTTCTTCTTTCTTCATCTGTCATATCGTGCTGCACGATACCAACACTCAACCCCAAGAACCGATAAATTTGTCCCATCCATTCTGCGTCACGTGATGCCAAATAGTCATTCACCGTAATCAAGTGTGCACCTTTCCCATGCAACGCCTTCAAGAACATTGCCAACGTTGCCACCAGTGTTTTACCTTCACCGGTTTTCATTTCTGCAATCTGCCCATTGGTCAGCACCATACCCCCAATCATCTGCACGTTAAAGTGTCTCAACCCGATTGTTCTAACGGACGCTTCACGCACCAACGCAAACGCATCTGGCAGGATATTCTTTTCTTTTTCGCCACTTTTCAATCTTTCCCGCAAGACATTTGTCTGCTCACGCAGTTGTTCATCTGTCATTGCATGATATTTTGGCTCCAAATCATTTATCAGGGAAACAGTTTTGTCATAACTTTTGACCAATCGATCATTTGCCGACCCCAATACTTTACTAATAACTTTCTTAATCATTTTTCTTCCTTATTTTATCAGGGTTTTTATAGCAATTTTACCCCTTTCCGTCAAGTTTCTTTATGGATATAATGCACATTTATACGTTCGGCAAGTGCAAAAAAACAATATTTTTACAAAAAAGCGAATTTTTTTATCTAAAAAAGCAAAAAAATATGATATATTGATAATCAGAAGCAGGGGGGCTTTTATGCGAGACACAACGGTTCGTCCATTAAACACATCTGATATAACCAGTGAAACATATACCATTGCACCGACCCAACTGGATTATATTGCCCAGATATTTGGCAACACGGTTGCGGACACAATGAACATGCGAACCTTTGCCCCCAAGATTAAACAGATTGCCCGTGTGGCCTTGACTCATGCCCTGCGTTCTGCCCGCACCATGGGCGAAAAGAAATAAATCCCGTAATTTCGGGATTTTTCTTTTGCACTTACTGATATTTCCATTATACTTTTACTCAAAAGGATTCTAATCATGGCAATAACATACGACAAGAAACGCAACGACATAACATTTTGCACAATGCTGTTTGAACTACCAAACGCTTCGGACTTTTCAGCCCTCAAACGCAACGACCGAAAGTTCGAGAATTTTTATCTTCCATCCTTAAAACAACTGATTGAGACATTTGGTCGTGTTGCTCTTTGGTGCGACCAAAAGACGGCGGACTATATCACTGCCAACGGCCTAGCAGAATCTGTAAATATGCGTATTATGGATTTTTCAGAATTACCACATTTTCCAGAACATTCCCAATGGTTATCCACTCTGCACGATATGCAACGCTATCACGGCAACTTATTACACAAGAAAACGCCAGAACAATGGATAAACTATATGATTTTAATCAATGCTAAACCGACTGTTATGGATTGGGCGGCATCAGAAAACAAATTTAACACAAAATACTTTATGTGGTTGGATGCAGGTTCTTTCAACCCAATGTATAAATTCATGTGGGACAAATGGGACGGCACAATAGAATCATATCCTGAATCCCGTGTCCGCATTACTATACAAAAAACCATGGGCAAACGCAGACCCCGCTTTACCCCTGGCTTTATTTACAAATTATACAAATATATCCGTGGACCAATTGCAGATGCGACACGCGACACGCTGATAAAACAAGATTTAATCAGCATTGCAACAATAAATGCCGATTATGATGTTCCTGCATGCTCTATGATGATGACAGGCGAAATGACACATCGCTTTCATACCACCTATGAACGCACCCGACTGATGCTCAAGCGTCACAATCTGGTTACCACCGAACAAGCCGTATTTCAAGCAATGATGAAGTTTGACACTGAACGCATGTTCGAACTCTCATACATAGATGGCTATCGTGGTGTATATCACGGTGTTGCAAAACCCACCCCAGACCACACTCTGGAATAATCACCGCCCCAACTTGGGGCATTTTTTATTTCCTTTTTACCCCCACTTATCCTTCCCACGCACACCCTTTTTATTCCCGCACTTTCCCCCTTTGTCATTCCCACGCAGGCGGGAATAGGGCCTCTAAACCTTCAAACACCCCACACCACCAATCCTCGCCCCTTCATCCCACTTGTCATTGCGAGGCAAAGCCGTGGCAATCCAGTCATACTAATCAATCCCAAAAAAAATCCCCCCAAACGGGGGGATTCTTTCCTTCCTTATTGCCAGTCATTTACAACGGAATACTTTTTCCCGTCTTTATTGACTTTCAATGCTCCACTCAGTGACTCACTCAACGCCCCAAAGAACGTCTTGTCACCGACCTTGACCTTCAACGATGGTGTGCTTCTCTGTTCGCTACGCAGATAAACCACATTGCTACCTGCATGCAACTTGCGTCCACAGTCAGCGGCTTCATTCGCCCCAGTGCCATAACCAATCGTGGTCAATGGTGCCGTGCACTGTCCACCACGGGCCAATGTCGCATTTTCTGCAACTGTTCCACCAGCACCCCAGTATCCTGCACCGACATTCACACAACCTTCGCCTGCCTTTGGAACATATGTTCCTGCTCCACACGTCACCTTGCAAGATGAGATTCCCGAATGTGACGACGACGATGAACCGCTATTGCCATATCCTTTGGCGGTTGTACATGCTGTACAAGAACTTGCCCCTTTATTTGACCACGTATTATCACCACACACTGTTGGACATGACTTTGTTGCCCCCGCACTACCATAGCAACCAGTTGCCACTTTCAAACAATCCGACTGGGTCTTACCACCCGTGCTTGAACGATACGTTCCGGCACTACACTTATTCGGACACGCCACCGATGAACCTGCACCGCCAAAGCATCCTGCACTAATCGCACCACAGGTCGTATTCGTTCCACCGGCACTATATGTTCCGGCATCGCACTGCGTACATGTCTGGCCACTTACAATCGCACCGGCAACTGCACCCAAAGCGGTCGCTATCTTAGAAGAGCCCCATGCTGTCTCGCTGGTCGCATTCTGTTGCAACACACCAGCATTACAGTAAGAACTTATCGCAGAACCCGTCTGGGTCTGATAGCACTGTGTCACCGCATTCCAACCTGTCCCCGTTCCCTTGGTCCATCCGCTGGTCACAGTTGGGCATTTACCCGTGCAACTGCTGGTTGAACCATAGTTCACTGTATGTGCCGGCATATAGGTCCAGTTCGCACACGTTCCACTTGCTGCACTTTCATTTGCCTTGGCAACATACTTACCACCCGCAACATTCATCTTACAGTCACTCTGGGCTCCTAAACCTGTGCCACCATCTGTATACCCACTTGGGCAATCCTTATTACCACCAGTATTGCTCCAATACAATGTCGTTGCAGGACAGTAATCACCACTCGGACACGTCTGCAATGCAGTATTTGACGTTGCACTGATGTATTTACCATCCGTCGTGGTCACATAACACGCCGAAGCACCACCTGTATTACCCGAGGCACTGTTCTTATACAGTCCGCCACCCAATCCACTACATGCCGAACACGCTGTGCTATTGACATAGTAGTTCTGGCTTGCCTTCAACGCTGTTGTCACCGATGAACTGCCCCATGCTGTTGCACTGGTTGCTGTCTGCTGTATAACACCGGCAGAACAGTTCGCAGGGGTTTGCTTCTGCTTACAACTTGCATATGTTGTCCACCCTGTGCCTGTGCTGTCCACCTTGGCCCAACCACTGGTCAGGGCAGGGCATGACGTACAACTGCTTGCACCTTCTCCCGAGAACGTCCAGTTCGCACACGTATCACAACTTGTCTTCGAACTGCCGTTGCTCCCCTGATACTTACCCGCCGCACATGTCGCACACGCAGGAGCAGACGTATTCCCTGTCGCAGTCACATACGAACCCGCCTTCGCCAATGCTGTATAGAAGTTGGTCCCCCATCCACTGCTGGTATACGATACCGTGTTCGCTGTAATACTTGAACACTCAGCATCCGTCTTCGCAGGGGCAACATACCGACACTGCGTGCTTGCACTACGTGGTGTCACAGAACTAAATGTTCCACCAGTCACCGCAGGTGCTGTCAAGTCATCACAACTATTCGGACACGCATTCGTCGCACCAGCACTACCATAACATGCATCATTCAACGTTGAACAATCTGCTTGGGTCTTACCACCCGTGCTTGAACGATACGTTCCGGCACTACACTTATTCGGACACGCCACCGATGAACCTGCACCGCCAAAGCATCCTGCACTAATCGCACCACAGGTCGTATTCGTTCCACCGGCACTATA
>JAFYUU010000003.1 GCA_017549445.1 Alphaproteobacteria bacterium
CCACGTGCTTTTTCTTCTGGTGCGTTGTCAATTTCTGTCACACCCTTTGCAGCGTCTGCACCGACGCCATAGTAGTGAACAATAGCAGCAGTTAATGTTGTTTTACCATGGTCAACGTGACCAATAGTACCAATATTAACGTGTGGCTTGGTTCTTACATACTTTTCTTTTGCCATTTGTTTCTCCTTGGGCTTTTTTCTTGTTATGTAAACTTCTTGTTATTATTTCGTCAGCTTTTTGATAACTTCATCTGCGACGTTCTGCGGCACTTCATCATAGTGTGACAATTCCATGTATGGATTTGCACGTCCCTGTGACAAAGAACGCAATGTTTTGACATATCCGAACAGGTTAGCCAATGGAACAAACGCAGAAATCTGCTGGTTACCGAACTGTGTCTCGATACCATTGATTTGTCCACGACGACTGTTCAAGTCCCCGATGATGTCCCCGACGTATTCTTCCGGTGTATTGACCGAAAGTTTCATAATCGGTTCCAACAATTTTGGCGATGCTTTTTTCATAGCTTCACGGAAGCAAGCACGCGCCGCAATTTCAAAGCACAATACATTAGAGTCAACTTCGTGATATTTACCATCTACCAATGTCGCCTTGAAATCCACCGTTGGATAGCCAATCAGAACACCTGTCTGTTGTGCTATCTTCAACCCTTTTTCCACACCTGGGATGTATTCTTTTGGAATCGCACCACCAACAATCTTGTTTTCGAATTCATATCCCTGCCCTGGTTCCAAAGGTTCAAATTCGATTTTAACCTGGGCATATTGACCTGAACCACCTGACTGTTTTTTGTGTGTATATTCTTCTGTGATTGGTTTGCGGAATGTTTCACGGTATGCGATACGTGGTTCACCAACATTCACATCAACCTTAAATTCACGCAACAATCTGTCAACCAAAATTTCCAAGTGCAATTCACCAACACCTGCCAAGATGGTCTGACCAGATTCTTCGTCAACCGAAACACGGAACGAAGGATCTTCTTTGGCCAATGCCTGCAAACCCAAAGACATTTTTTCAATGTCTGCCTTGGTTTTTGGTTCAACTGCGATACTGATAACAGGTTCTGGAACATGGATGTTTTCCAACACGATGGGATTGGATTCATCACACAGTGTATCCCCTGTAATTGTTTCCTTCATACCAACCAAAGTGATAATGTCACCGGCTGATGCTTCTTTAATTTCTTCACGATTATTAGAGTGCATCAACAACATACGACCAACACGTTCACGTTTATCACGGTTAGAATTATAGATATAAGACCCCGATACCAACTTACCCGAATAGATACGGATAAACATCAGGTTTCCTACGAATGGGTCATTTGCAACCTTAAATGCCAACGCACTGAATGGTTCTTTGGCATCTGGTTTACGTTCTGCAACCGTTTCGCCGTCCATCTTTGTCCCTGAAATAGCAGGAATATCCAATGGGCTTGGCAGATAATCTACGATTGCATCCAACAATGGTTGCACACCCTTGTTTTTGAACGCTGTTCCGCACAAAACTGGATTAAAGTTCTGGCCGATTGTCCCTTTACGCAATAATTTTTTAATGGTTGCAATATCTGGCACATTACCTTCCATATATGCTTCCATAACTTCATCGTCCAAAGTGACAACTTCTTCAATCAATCTTTCGTGCAGTTCTTCTGCCTTGGCCTTTAATTCTTCTGGGATTTCGATAATATGTGGTTCTTTACCCATATCATCTTCCCAAACGATACCACGCATTTCGACCACGTCCACAACCCCACGGAAATCGGATTCTGCACCAATTGGGAAATTCAATACCAGCGGATTTGCACCCAAACGTTCACGAATCATATCAACACAGCGGAAGAAATTACCACCGATACGGTCCATTTTATTGATAAAGCAAATACGAGGAACCGCATAACGGTCTGCCTGACGCCAAACAGTTTCTGTCTGTGGCTGAACCCCAGACACAGATTCAAACACGGCCACGGCACCGTCCAAAACACGCAATGAACGTTCTACTTCCATTGTAAAGTCCACGTGCCCCGGTGTATCAATCAAGTTGATACGATGGTCACGCCAGAAGCAAGTTGTCGCAGCGGACGTAATTGTAATACCACGTTCCTGTTCTTGGGCCATCCAGTCCATCGTTGCACCACCATCGTGCACTTCACCAATTTTGTATGTTTTACCCGTATAGAACAAGATACGTTCAGATGTTGTTGTTTTACCCGCGTCAATATGGGCCATAATGCCGATATTGCGGTACATATGTAAAGGTGCGGTTTTTCCGACTGACATTGTATCTTTCCTTTTCCTTTGTAATTATTACCAGCGGAAGTGAGCAAACGCCTTGTTCGCTTCTGCCATTTTATGGGTATCGATTTTCTTTTTGAATGCACCACCCTGACCATTCAACGCATCACGCAATTCTGCGAACACGCGTTCTGTCATTGTGCGTTCACCACGTTTACGTGCGAACATAATCGCATAACGAATTGCCAATGTCTGCTGACGTGCAGGTCTAACCTCGCATGGCACCTGATACGTTGCACCACCGACACGGCGACCTTTTACTTCAACGGACGGTTTCAATGCATCAATTGCTTCCAAGAACAGATCTAATTCATCTTTACCGTCTTTGGCCAATGCTTTCAATTTATCCATTGCACCATACACGATGTTTTCGGCAACTTCTTTTTTACCGTCCCACATAACATTATTAATAAACTTTGCAACGACCAGATTATTATACTTGGAATCTGGTAAAATCTCACGTTTTGTTGCAGCTTTACGTCTTGACATTTTATATTTCCTTTTATCACTTCACCTGTTTTCACAGATTACTCACGCACATTACATGCGTGCGGTTTAACTTACTTATTTCTTTGTTTTTGCACCATACAAAGAACGACCTTGTTTTCTTGCATCGACACCCTTGGTATCCAAGACACCACGAATGATATGATACTTAACCCCTGGCAAGTCCTTTACACGACCACCACGAATCATAACAACGCTGTGTTCCTGCAAATTGTGGCCTTCCCCTGGGATATAGGCAGTTACTTCACGGCCATTGGCCAGTTTTACACGGGCAACCTTACGCTGCGCCGAGTTAGGTTTTTTCGGTGTTGTCGTATAAACACGAGTGCAAACCCCACGTTTCTGTGGGTTTTCCATCATGTCAGGCGCTGTGCTTTTAACAACGACTTTTTTACGAGGTTTCCGAATCAGTTGGTTTACTGTTGGCATTCAAAATCTCTTTGTTGTTTACCTGTTTCTTTTAGTCCGCACAAAACCCGCCTAACAGACGTATATCAACGACTTACGCCGGATTATACCCCTGTGAAATCTGGGCGGTTTCTGCATTTTCCTGCTTTCCTTATTTACCCGGAAAGCGAACATACTATAACCTCCGCCCCCCTCATTGTCAAGGAAAATCTGGCAAAAATTCACAAGTTTTCCGCTTGAAACCCCCGTAATTTTAGGACCTTATTCCCCCGACCAATTTTGACAAATTTTTCTGTCGTCCCGAATACAACTTGACAACTTATATTCTTTTTGTAAAATATCCACACTACATATTAAACAAGGATATAAATATGACATACAGAAACATAACAAATTACTCACCAAGTGGCCGTTGTGATGGTTGCGACCGCCTATGCTATATCGGCACCCAAGAAATCGAGGCAACACGCCTATATCGTCCAGTTATTGCCTGGAACCCCATATTGTCCTATATTCCCGCAGGCAAAACCAAACCAGAAACCTTAATCTATGGTGCACCATACCTGGCCAGGGACAAAGCCATTGAAATCACAAAAAATTGTATTCATTACAAAACCCGCTAAATCCCCCCGCCAAACGGCGGGATTTTTTTACAACATAAATCATCATAATTTATTGAAAATTAAAGATAATGATACAGATACGAACAGTGCCGACAACGTAGTGTCCATAACGCTACATGAGTTGTCGGCACCGTTTACAGATGAATTATTATAATTTATTTTTTAGAAGTCGATTCCGAATTTGACCCCCATTCCAAATCCGTCGGCAATTTCCCAATCACCTGCATCCAGGTGGTCAACCTCGCGTGTGATGTATGCACCAACAAACTTGGTTTCGTCAATGTTATAGTTTGCACCAAACATCAAATCCCATGACCCCAAATTCTGTTTCCACATATCACCATCAACATATGCAGTATATTCCGCACCGGCAACCAAGTTCCAAGAATCATTCAGAACCAACTGACCATCGATGCCAAATCTCATCATATGCAGACCATCATCGCCCCAGTTAAAGGATTCATCACCAACATAGTCAAACAATACATGACCTGCGATTGTAAAACCTTCGCCAACATAACCACCACGGACACCGGCTGTCCAACCATACAAGGTCAAATCCTTGTCCATAAATTCTTCATGATCACCCCAAACTGGTGCCATTGAATAATTGGCCAAGAAATCCATCTTCCATGCACCTTCGTCCAGGAATCTGTAATTGATACCCAGCGACAATTCATTCCAAGACATCACATCGAACCAATCTGCCTGTGCGGCTGTTGTTCCAATGATGACGGCCATATCATCTGTAATACCATAGGCAAATTCTTCACCCAGTGTCACGGCATCAACTGCCTTGGAATGAGTTTCCAATGATGTGATACTGTAAAAACGACCTTCGGCTGGGCGGTATAATGGATTACCATCAATAATATTTCCCGCATGTGCACCTGACACTGCCAACACTGCCAACAAAGAAGTAAAAGCTAATTTTTTCATATTTGTTCCTTTCGTTTTTGTTAACTGGACTAGATTTGCTTGTCTAGTTATTACCATTGTATCAGGTAAAAAATCCAACCCGCAAGATTAAAGATTTTTGCAAAACGTTCATATTTATGCTATGCTCTTGCACGGTTGCGAATCGGATTTTTGCATCAAAAACCATAAAAAACACCCGTAAACACGGGCATTTTTTTATTTGTTATAATTTGTTATATTTTTATAATGATTATATTTTCATAACCAACTGCCGACTTTTCAATTTTTATTTTTCATTTTTTTTATTTCACGCCAGTCAGCATGGTTCTTTTGATGCTGTGCATAGTCAACCGAGAACCGGTGTCCCCCCTGACCATCTGCCACAAAGAACAAATAATTTGTCTTTTTTGGATTCAGCACCGCTTCAACCGCATCCCTGCCCACATTTGCGATTGGCCCCGGCGGCAGTCCTTTGTTCATATACGTGTTATATGGACTTTCTGTTTTCAGATGCCCCCGCAACAAAGGTTTGCCCTGCATATCCCCCAAACCATTGGTCAAGGCATAGACAACCGTTGGATCGGCCTGCAACCGCATACCCTTGTTCAGGCGATTCAGATACACACTGGCAACGGTTGACATTTCCGAAACACGTGGCGTTTCTTTTTGCACAATCGATGCCAACGTCACCACCTGTTTCCAGTTTTTCAGTGGTCGTGGCAACTTTTTGCCTTTCATTTCTTGTTCCAACGCAACCATCTTTTTTCGTGCCAAATCCAATACCGCCAAACGTGGTGTTCCACGTGCCACCCGATATGTATCCGGAAAGATATCACCATCTTTCAGATTACAGACCGCCACATTATTATTATCACGACTGCACTCAACAGCCCCAACCAATTCTTCTGTCCCCATCAACAGTTGCTTGATTTGTTTTATGGTCAAACCTTCGGGGATAACAATTTGTGTTGTTGCAATATTGCCCCGTGCGAACATACGTGCGATACGCCACACACTGGTGCCAACCGGAATATCATATTGGCCACACTGCACCTTGCCCCCATGCAAACGCACCATCATCTTGAAAACCTTGTCAGACGCAACCAAATTTCTTTGCTTTACATCCCGGGCCACTGCCCCCACCGATGTCCCACACGAAATAACAAACGTCTGCATTTCCCGCACAGGCGATTGCCAACCAAACTGCCAAAACATCAACAAGAACACAACCGCAACCCCTGCAACAAAACACTGCAAGAATTTATTTTTCACAACCTTTCTTAAAATTTTTTTCAATCGATTTTTTATTTTCATGATGCAAATTATTACAGATTAAACCCCAAAATCAACCCAGCAGATTACATAAAACCACTGTATTGCAATTTCCACATTTTGTAATAGCGTCCACGTTTGCGTATCAACTGGGCATGCGTTCCCATTTCCACAATCCGCCCACGATCCATCACGATAATTCTGTCCATTTTCTTCAACGTAGATAACCGGTGTGCAATTGCAATTGTCGTTCTGTCTTGCATCAAGACATCCAGCGACTGCTGTATTTTCGATTCGGTTTCTGAATCCAATGCCGATGTCGCCTCGTCCAACAGCAAAATCGGAGAATTTTTCAAGATTGCATGTGCAATTGTGATACGCTGCCTTTGTCCGCCCGACAACTTACCCCCCCTGTCACCCACAACGGTATCATATCCATTTTCCGTCTTCATAATAAAATCGTGTGCCTGTGCCAACCGCCCTGCCCCTATAATCTGGCGACGTGTCACGCCCGTTATCCCATACGAGATATTTTCTGCCAACGTCCTGTTAAACAGTATAGATTCCTGTGGCACAAATGAAATAGCCGACTTTAATGACTGAGCCGTAAATTGGCGAATATCAGTTCCATCAATTTTAATTTCGCCCTGCGTCACATCATATAAATGCATCAGCAAATTTACCAACGTGGTTTTCCCTGATCCACTGGCCCCGACGATACCGATTCGTTCCCCTTTGCTGATACACAGATTTATATTCTGTAAAACCCACTCGTCATCATATTTGAACGAAACATTATTAAACTCTATAACACTATTATATTTGCAGATATTCTTTCCTGTCTTGACATTACACAATTTATCTGGTGTTGCGGTAATAATCTTCAATGCCTGTTGTGCAGACGAGAAATATTCCAACACCGTTGGTATTTCCCAGACAACATTTGTGACACACGTCCTTAAACTGAAAAATGCAGTTATCACAAATGCCACCTGTGCCAAATCCAAGGTTCCCATTCCATACCCCCGAACCAGCAACACAATAATTAAAATCAGCGACAAAAATTCCAACGACATCGGCAACCCAAAGAACTTTAATTGTTGCCTCAGATTTTCTGTTTTAGAATCCACCCAGTCCGAAAAATAATCCCCGACATACTGCTCTTCTTTTTTCTGATTGCCAAATATTTTCAGATTCAAGAAATTTGACAGTATATCAATATTCCTGCCCCCAACAACGGACGCATGCTGTGCCACATCAACATACGAATCGGCCAACCGTTTCATATGAACACTGGCATGAACCACCCGAAAACCCAACACAGATAAAATAATCGTTCCATACATCCAACTTAAATCGAACAAAACCCCAAAGTTCAACAACACCCCAATCACAACTGCAAACCCATGCGTTGGGTAATAGAACATCAACTTCCACGTTCCGTTCACGATATGCTTGGCCTGCTCGGCCAGATAACCTGCCGAATGTGACTTATAAAACGCCACAGATTTATCAATCAAATATTTATAGATTTTTACATGAACACTTTTTTTAGTTTCTGGATAGCATTTTTTTGCGACAACGAATCGTCCCAATTCGCACAGGATATAGCACACAATCCAAATCCCCAGTCCCACAACAACCGGCACAACCGAATTCATATCGCCATCAGATTTTTCCAATGCCCCGACTAAATACTTGACCACAAACGTTGGCAGAACATAACTGGTGCATTTAACAAAAGACCGCAAAACAAAATAAGCCGAAACCCCAAACCAGTGCTGTCTTGCCACCTGTAAATAAAATCTGGTAATTGATTTTGGAAAAGCCATCTTTGTTCCCCCACCCTATCCAAACAATGATATCACAAATGGGAACAAAATCCAACACAGCATAAAAAGCAAAACAGCCCCCACGGGGCTATTTCATACACTGGTCGGAGTGACGGGATTCGAACCCACGGCCTCTACGTCCCGAACGTAGCGCTCTACCAGACTGAGCTACACTCCGCAAACCATCAACTTGCGACGCAAATTATGCAACCAAAGCAAATAAAAATCAATATGTTTTATTTTACCCTGGCACGATTGTGTTCACACACACGTGCAATTTTTTTGGCCTCGGCACGTGCCATCTCTGGACTAATCTTATCAGGAAACAACACAACCCTGTCGCCACTTTCATTATAGTAAGCCGTCACGAACATTTCGCCCAGTTTTGGTAAATATTTCTCACCTGTCAATTTGACATATCCGTATTCGCATTTTTTTTCACAACCATTACAATTATTCATATAAAATCCTTTTGCTGAACTTAACCATAACACATTTATTTCTTTTGTCAAACCATTGTATTTTTTTCACATTTTCCCTTGTAATTTAACCCTTTCGGTTCCATATTTAATCTTGCAAACCAAAAGGAAAAAATATGTTCGCATTGCGTTTTTTAAGCAAAGAAAAATTTGATAATTATGATGATTATATCCAAAATGGTGTGCCAAACGTTCCAGAAAACTTTAATTTTGCCTATGATGTGATTGATGTTCTGGCAGACGAAACACCCGACAAAACCGCCCTTATCTGGACCGACGACACCAACGAAACAAAGAAGTTCACATTTCGTGACCTGTCCAGATATTCCACAATGGTGGCCAATTTTCTGTCAGATCGGGGTCTAATCCGTGGCGACACAGTATTATTGTTTATGCGTCGCCGTTGGGAATATTGGATTTTAATGATGGCTATGCACAAACTGGGGGTTATTCCAATTCCTTCAACAAACCAATTAAAATCAGAAGACATTAAATACCGCATAGATACCGCCAACGTCAAAACTATAATTGCCTTTGACGACGGCCACATAATGGACGAAATTCGCACCGCCATCGGTTCTGACGACGTTCGTCTGATTGAATCAGATCAGATTGCATCTGCCTTGGAATACTATCCCGACACGATGCAACGTGTTCCCAACCGGAACACAGACACCATGGTAATTTATTTTACCAGTGGCACAACCGATTTACCCAAAATGGTTGCACATAATTTTGCATACCCCTTGGGACATATCAATACCGCCATGTTCTGGCAACGTCTTGACGACACCGACATCCACTTTACCCTGTCCGAATCTGGCTGGGCCAAATGTTCATGGGGTAAAATGTATGGTCAATGGTTATCAGGTGCAACTGTATTCGTATATGATTTTGCCCGCGTATTTAACGCACACGATTTGCTGACTGCGATATCAACCCACCGTGTCACATCCTTCTGTGCCCCACCAACCGCATACAAAATGATGATACACGCCAACATGTCAAAATACGACCTGTCCTGCCTTAAAAAGGCCGACATCGCAGGCGAAGCCCTGAACCCCGAGGTGTATGAACGTTTCTACGACAAAACAGGCATCAAACTGCACGAAGGTTTTGGCCAAACCGAAACCTGTGTAATGTTGTTTAACAATCCATGGCACGAACCCAAACCCGGTTCTATGGGAATGCCATCTGCCGGCTGGGACGTTCAGTTATTGGACGACCGTTCTCGCCCCATTACCGACACATCAGTTGGGGAAATCTGTGTCAAGATATCAGACCATCGCCCCATTGGTTTATTCCAGGGCTATCACCAAAACGACAAACTGACCGAATCGGTATTTCGTGACGGCTATTACCACACCGGTGACGTTGCCTATCGTGATAACGATGGCTATTATTGGTTTGTTGGTCGCAACGATGACTTGATAAAATCCAGTGGATACCGCATCAGCCCATTCGAGGTTGAAAGTGTTCTTATCGAACACCCATCTGTCCGTGAAGTTGCCGTCACTGGTGTTCCCGACAATGCCCGTGGCCAAGCGGTCAAGGCAACAATTGTCTTGAACAAGACCTTTACCCCATCGGATTTATTGATACGCCAATTACAAAATCACGTAAAATCCCGCACGGCCCACTATAAATGCCCCCGTGTTATCGAATTCGTAGATTCCCTGCCCATGACAATCAGCGGTAAAATTCGCCGTGCCCTTATCCGCACACTGGACAGTGCCAAGACCAGCATCATCGAACCGATTAAAGAAAACGTCATCGAACCGATTAAAGAAAATGTTATCGAACCAATTCGTGACACATTGGGTCTGAACAAAGACGAAGAAAAGAAAGAAAAAGAAAAAATCGAAACTGAAAAATAACCAATTCCCCCAGAAAAACTGGGGGATTTTTAAGTTGACACAAATATTCTTTGTTATAAAATTTTGTCTATGGAATTATATCACGGAACCACGGTTCAAAATTTACCAGAAATCAGACCGCATCTGGATGGCTATCTGTCCACGCCATATGTTTTTGCCACACCAAATTTTGCATCCGCCCTGCGATATGCTGTTTATAACAAAGGCAATAATTATTTTGGCATTGAAAACAACACCGCAACAATAGTTGAATCCTTTCCTGGTTCTTTTGAAAAGACATATTGTGGCACATCTGGTGTAATCTATGTATTACCCCCAGAATCATTTCAATTAACAGAACTGCATCCCAATAAATCTGTCACAGTCATCGAATATGTTTCCACAGAAACAGTCAAGCCAACCAAAGCAATCCAAATTCCAGACGTGGGTCAAAAATTACTGCGTGGCGAAAAATTGGGGTACATCAAAATATATCGATATCCCGACATACCAAAAAACTTCTTTGCATTTGGCGAAGGGCCACGGCAAAAAATCCAACGATTTTTATATAAACACTTTGTTCAGAAAAAGAAATAAGAAAAAATCCCCTATGTCCTAGCACTTGGGGAAAAAGATTAAAGAAAATGGTATAGATATGATAAAACCCGCAACCGTAGTGTACAGACACTACATAAGGTTGCGGGTTTGAGCATAGATATGCCGTTTTATTTAATTTTTTTCAGCACGATACTGGCATTTGTCCCACCAAACCCAAACGAATTACTTAACGCAACATCAACCTTGCGTTCTTTGGCCTTGTGTGGCACCAAATCAAAATCCCCCACCGCATCTTCTGGCTCATCCAGGTTGATTGTTGGTGGCACAACACCATCACGAATCGCACAAACACAGAATATTGTTTCAACGGCCCCTGCCGCCCCCAACAAATGTCCAGTCATCGATTTGGTTGAAGACATACATGCCCCCGTATTTGCAAACAATTCCTGCACAGCGGCCAATTCGCCAACATCGCCCAAACCAGTTGATGTTCCGTGTGCATTGATATAATCCACATCCGCAGGCACCAAACCTGCATCTTTGATTGCAGCCATCATTGCACGTTTTCCGCCTTCGCCATTTTGTGCAGGTGCCGTAATATGGTATGCATCACCCGACAAACCATAACCTGCAACCTCGGCATAAATTTTTGCACCACGCTTCACTGCATGTTCATATTCTTCCAGCACCAAAACACCGGCACCTTCGGCCATAATAAATCCATCACGGTTTTTATCCCATGGACGTGACGCCTTTTCTGGTTCATCGTTGCGTGTGCTCAATGCACGCATCGCCGAGAATCCCGCCAACGCAATTCTACTGACCGCACCTTCGGTTCCGCCACAAATCATCACATCTGCATCACCATGCTGAATCAAACGCACACCTTCGCCGATTGAGTGTGCCCCTGTTGCACATGCGGTCACAACGGAAATATTTGGTCCCTTTAACCCATATTTAATCGACACATGCCCTGCGGTCATATTGATAATACCCTTTGGGATAAAGAACGGACTGACACGACGTGGTCCCCCTTCGTGCAGTGAAATACAGTTTTCATAAATTGTATCGAATCCACCGATACCACTGCCAAACGACACCCCCATACGTTCACGATTCCCCTCGAACGTATCTAAACCAGCATCTTTAATTGCTTCATCTGCGGCCACCACTCCATAGATAATACATTTATCCATTTTTCTTTGTTCACGTGGTTCAATCACCGCATCAGGATTAAACATTCCTGGCTCTGTTCCTTTTTCTGGTACACCTGCAATTTGTGATGCAATATCTTCTACCTCGAACTCTGAAATCTTACGCACACCGGACTTTCCCGCCAGAATATTTTTCCATGCAAAATCCACTCCTGTTCCCACAGGTGATACGATACCCATACCTGTAATAACAACTCTTTTCATAACCTAAATCCTTTTATCAGGGTTTAACATAACTAACATACAAGGCAATAATAACATTTTTAGGACGAAAATACAGAAAAAAAATCCACCGACACTCAAAAGTGTCGGTGGCAAAAAATTACGAAATACCAAAATTATTTTTTCATGTGTTCGTCGATATATTTAACTGCATCACCGACTGTCACCAACTGACCTGCTGCATCGTCTGGAATTTCGACATCAAAAACCTTTTCAACTTCCATAACGAATTCAACAACGTCCAAAGAGTCCGCACCCAAGTCATTTACAAAGTTTGCAGATTCCACAACTTTTTCCGCTGGCACACCCAGGTTTTTGATAACAAGTTCTTTTACTTTTTCAAATGTAGTTGACATTTTTTTTCCTTTTTTTTGTTAAAATTTCTTGCCCCATTGGGGAACGTCACTACATAAAGCTATCATTTTAGTCCCCCTATGTCAAGAAATTATAACAAACGATAACAATCACACAATTTCTGCTGGAATTAAAACATCGTCCAACAAATCGTTCATATTATCCCTAAAATCATTTTTATCTGGGGCCCATTTCAACCTACGCATCAAGAATTTATAAACATCATCCATTGTCAAATTTGGTATTCCTGCACGCTTTGCGACCCGTCGCCATGCGACCCTTGGGTCAATGATATGAAAACCGCCCCGCCCTGGGAAAACCCAGTTTCCTGTCTGTGGCATATCCTGCAACAAAACAATCGCCCTGTCGGTCAACGGAAATCCCCCCCACATATCATGGTTAAAGTCCAAATCCTCCCACTGCATTGCAAAAATCTTTGATTTCGGCAAGAAACCATATACCAGCATCAAAAATGCCGACCGCATATTTTGATCTGCTTCTTGATTGATTGCATCCACCAACCGCAACAGTCCCGCATTATTCAGCGGTCTGACCCGTCTGTTTTGTTCAACACGTGGCAAATTCGCCACTGGATTTTGTTTCACATACCCCGTATCCAGCGCATACTTGAATACACTTTGCAGAAATTCCTGCATACGTCCTGCGATTGCCCTGCCAGAAATACTTGCAATAACCCCTTGCACATCGCCCGTTGTAATTTCGGAAATATTTTTTTCCAGAATTTCGCCCAAATGCTTTTTAATTGCCCGTTCCAATTTTACACGTGAATCCTCGCCCCGTCTGACCCTTTTGTGAACATACATATCTATAAATTTTTTCAACGGTGTTTTACGTCTGCGTGACACGGGCTTTTGCTTTGCCTGGGCCAACACATCTGCCACCATCGAGCGTGCATCTTCTATATCAACATCGGGATAGTTTCCAATAATAATACGCCTGTCCTTGCCATTGACCCGTTTGCGAACAAAGAACGTCTTGACCCCCCGACTGGTAATATACATACGCAACCGTGGATCAGACATATCTTGCACCACATCAAACCCGGTTTGCGGTGCGGGCAAATTGTCCAAGATATACGGATTAAAATAGAACTGGTGTGCCATGGGCCACCCCTTTATTTTTTATTTTACTTTTGCGTGCTTTTGCGACCAAAATGTTTGGCGTTTGTGCATCAATTCTTTCAAGTGGGCCAAATCCGTGCAATACCGATTATTAGCAGGCCATTTGCCACACACCCGACATGCACAAATTTCTTCATTTCCCTCTGGTGCAAAATACTTGCACCGAGAAACAATAAACTGCGGATTGACAACGTCACACGCACCATCACCCTGATCTAATATCATTTTACGTTTCAGACATGCATCCCCCCAACTAATATCATCATCAATATCATACATCAGTGTAATCCTTCCCCTTGAATGAGAAACATCACTTTCCGCCTGCACAATCTGTCCTTTTAATGCTTTATACTCGGCCCAGTCCTGACGCACCTGCACCAATGGGGTTTTAATTAAATACATAACCCAGTTCATTTTTACCCCCTTGCCTTTTGGAATTTATTACGCCAGAAATGTTTCAGTTCCATTTGCAAATTCTGCGTCTGTTCACGTTTCTTAAACCACATATGGTTTTTAGTATTGCTGTGACAGATTCTATTACACGGTTTTTCCACATCAAAAGACGGACATCTAACCCTTTGTTCAACCTTTCCCTGTCCTGGGACAATTGTTTTATTTTTATAAATACACGCATCCCATCGTTCAATTTTCCCATGCCGAACAATTTCGTCAAATGCCTTCATTTCATCTTCAATTGCCACATCAATCTTTTGTTTCAACTGTTTATATTCTGCCCAGTCCTGACGCATCTGCACAACCGGTGTTTTAATCAAATACACAACCCAATTCATCTTTATGCCCCTTTAACCTTTTGCGTTTGCTTTAACAGTTGGTTATATCTCTGCAATCTCGCATAACAATTACAGTTTTTATTTTCACAATTACCATTATTCATATCCCGACAAACAACGGTTTCACGTGCAACCATAAACGGCCACATTGTCTTCCATCTATGCTTTCTGATACAGAAATTATACTGCCGACCAAATAATCTGCGACACGGGGTCCCGTCCTTGTATCGCCCTGTAATTCTGTGTTTTGCAATATTTAACTTGCATTTTTGTATTATATTCATTACGACACCTTTAATGCATTGATAAATGCCGACTGTGGTATTTCAACATTACCGAATGTCCGCATACGCTTTTTACCTTCTTTTTGTTTTTCCAGCAATTTACGTTTACGAGTAATATCCCCGCCATAGCACTTTGCCGTCACGTCTTTCCGATATGCTGCAATTGTCTCTCTTGCGATAATTTTTCCACCGATTGCGGCCTGCAAAGGAATCTTGAATTGATGACGCGGTATCAGGTCTTTTAACTTTTCCACAATCTGCCGTCCTCGTTTTTCCGCAAAGGACCGATGGCACATAAAAGACAACGGTTCTACATTTTCTTCATTTACCAGAATAGAAACCTTGACCAAATCAGACGGTTGATACCCCTGCACCACATAATCAAAAGACGCATACCCCGAAGACAATGACTTTACCCTGTCATAGAAATCAAAAACAATCTCTGCCAACGGCAACTGATAAACCAACACCGCCCGATTTCCGACATATGAAATATTTTCCTGAACCCCTCGTCTTTCCGAACACAGGGACATAATCCCCCCCATATACTTATCAGGCATCATAATTGTTGCCCGCACCCACGGTTCTTCTATACGTTCAATTTTTGTTGGGTCTGGCATATCCGCCGGATTTTCCAAATCCATCACCTCGCCCCCACGCAGATATACTTTATACAGCACACTTGGCACCGTATTTATCAGATTCAGATTAAATTCACGACTCAACCGTTCACTGATAATTTCCATATGCAACAGACCCAAGAATCCGCATCTCAAACCAAATCCCAACGCAGAAGATTTCTCCACCGTGAACATAAAAGACGCATCATTCAACGCCAACTTTTCTGAACTTTCTCGGAATGCGGGATAGTCATCTGCCTCGACCGGAAAGAACGAAGAAAACACCACCGGCACCGATGGCTTAAACCCGGGTAACATCTCTGCACTCACATTCCGTGCATCAGTGATTGTATCCCCGACCTTGCAATCGTGAATAGTTTTCATACCCGTGATAATAAATCCGATTTCCCCGGTATGCAACGCATCAACATTGACCATTTTTGGTGTAAAGTATCCGATTTTATCCACTACATATTCGGCCCCTGTTGCCATAAATTTAATTTTCTGTCCACGACTTAAAGTGCCATCAACGACACGCACCAAAATCACAACCCCCAGATAAGAATCATACCACGAATCAACCAACAACGCACGTGTCGGTGCATTTTCGTCCCCATGGGGTGGCGGCAGTTTGGTCACAATCTCTTCCAACAGTTCTGGCACCCCAGCCCCGGTTTTGCCCGACACCGCCAATGCTTCATTTGCATCCAATCCAATAACATCTGCAATTTGTTCACGTGTTGATTGCACATCACTGGATGGCAGATCAATCTTGTTCAGCACCGGCAACATCTCCAAATCATTATCCAATGCCAAATAAGCATTTGCCAACGTCTGTGCCTGCACTCCTTGCGTTGCATCAACCAACACCAACGCCCCCTCGCACGCAGCCAGCGACCGTGACACCTCGTATGAAAAGTCCACATGCCCCGGTGTATCCATCAGGTTTAATTGATACACCTCGCCATTTTTTGCCTTGTAATTCAACCGCACGGTCTGTGCTTTAATAGTAATCCCCCTTTCACGTTCAATATCCATGGAATCCAGCACCTGTGCCTTCATTTCACGTGATTCCAACCCCCCTGTAAATTCAATCAGTCGGTCTGACAACGTAGATTTACCATGATCAATATGTGCCACGATTGAGAAATTTCGGATATTTGCCTGCTTCATAAAAATACACCTATACTTTATGCGGCAATGATAACCCAGTATTACCGATTCGTCCAGTTGTAATTCTGCAATTTTTTCAACAAAATATCTTGATTAAGAATGTTCACCTGAACCCCTGCCTTACGTCCTGCGACAAACATCCGCAACAGGTTTTCAGATGGCTCTACCCCCCACGCACCAAAGTCCGCCAATTCCAAGCAAAAACCTTGCTCCACTTTACAAACATACATGCAAATATAAGGATAAATTTCGAACGGATGCCCACCATTATATGCATACACATCAAACCATTTCTGAAATTCCACGGGACATTTTGGATTTTTTATCGTGCCAAAGTTATCAATTGCATCACCAACCCAGTTCTGCGTCCACTTGTTATAGGCCCACACATCAACCGAGTTAAACAGATTAAAATCCAGCCCCTGCCGTTTTGCTTTATCTCTCATCAACCTTTGCTGTGTCTGCACAAATTGTGCCTCTGGCATCAACACAGTTTTATCAATACCACTCAACACATATTTAACGGCTTGGAAATATTTATCTCGTGTAAATTCAGAAATCACCCCTGCACGTTTTGCAACCTCGTCCCCCAGGAACTTTAATTCATCACCAGAAAACCGTGCCAGCACTTTCATTTACAGATTATTCAGCAGTTCATCAATTCTCATTGCTTTTTCCAGCGTATCATCATACTGGAATTTAATATCAGGAACATATTTTTGATTCATGCGTCCTGCCAACTCAAACCTTACGGTGCGTGTAATTTCGTCCAACCGTTTTTGGACAGCACTTCTATCATCATTTCTTGAATAATAGAACAATCTCACGAATTGCAATCCTCCTCCTGGCTCTGTCCCGACCAGCGACACCCCCGACACAATTGGGTCTTCTGCATAGTTATCCCGCAAGATTTCTGCCACCAACGTCTGCACCTTTGATGCCATACGTTCGCCCCGATTAGAATTAAATTGTTTTTTTTGCATAATCGAACTCTGTTTTTTCAATTTATTATTATTGTAAAATATTAAATATTCAATTACAATCAAGTAAATTTTTTTGTTTAACGGGGGAAAAAATGAAGTTTGTTGATTATATTCTTACAAAATCCAAAAGCCGTGCCTATTCCTGGATAGTATTTCTTTTAACGGTCTGTGAATCAATATTTTTATTTATTCCCCCCGAAGTATTCATGACCCCTGCCATTGTTGCATCTAAAAAGCGTGCCTTGCCCATAACAATATCTGCATCTCTTGGATCACTAGTTGGCGGTACGATTGCATATTTTATTGGTATGTGGCTATATGATTCTGTTGGGATGTGGCTTATTGAAACCTTTTCCAATCCCGAATTGATTGAAACTGCGATAAAACCCATGTTCAGCAAATACGGCATAATGATAATCGTATTGACTGCCGTCACCCCAATTCCCTACAAACTACTTGCTATATGGCTTGGATTTATCGGCTATCCCCTATGGATATTTCTGTCCGTATCTGCGATATTCCGGACAGGTCGATTTGCGATAATCGGCTACCTGCTGTATCACTTTCAAGAACAAGCCAATCAAATGGTCAAGAAATACTTCTGGCCCCTGACACTTGGTGCCATAGTATTTGCGATACTTGGCATCGGGCTAATAAGTTTATTCTAACC
>JAFYUU010000004.1 GCA_017549445.1 Alphaproteobacteria bacterium
GGGGCCCTGGGACTCGAGGTTTATGAAAAGGTTGATGTTGTAGATCCTGGCGACACCCGTATGTTTATACCTGCATCGATGTATGTTCGCATGGGCGGTGGTCTGAATCTGGGATTTGCCACGGACAAGGCACGCCTTGGCAATACCAAGTTCGAGGCATCTGGTGGTTACACCACTCAAATTGGTCTGGGGTGGAATTTGTCGTCCTATGTCCGTGCCGAGGTGGATTTCCAGGCATCAACATTAAAGTTCTCGGATTTGGATAATTATCAGGCGACCTATAACACAATTGGTGGTATGTTGAATTTTGATTTGGCACGTCGCTATGTCCAGACGGGTGATATTACCCACCGTCGCACATTTGTTCCATTTGTTGGAATTGGTGCCGGAATCGGTGTTTATGATTTCCAAGGCCCAGGGGGCAGGGGCGGTATCGTTTTACCAATGCCACGTGCGGTTGCGGGCTTTAACGTGATGTTTAACGATTTGATTGGTATTGATATCTATTATCAGTATCAGATGATGATAGGCAACGGATTTGGCTGGGATATTCCTGCCAGTGGTGTTGATAACATCAGCAATATTATGGCAACATTCCGTGTGAACTTCTGATGGGGGAATACAAGATGAAGAAATCTATTTTATGTGCAATTTTGGGATTGATTCCAATGACGTCCTTTGGTGCGTTGGATATGATGCCATACCGGGTCGAGCAGGTGACAATGCCTGCCCCCGAAGTGAACTGGGATTTAGAAGCACTGGCCCGTCGCTATCGTTATTACATTGGGGGTGCGTATAACTTTTCTATGTGGGAAGATGCTTCTGATGACTATGTCAGTATCGATGGGAAAAACACATCTGGATTTGATGTTGTCGCCGGTGTCCGTGTAAATGATATGATTCGTGTGGAATTGAATTATTCGCATATAAATGCCGAATGGAATGCGTTCGAATTGACGGGGGATATGGCATTTGTAAATGCACTGGTTGATGCCCGTATTGATAACATTTATCGCCTGTTCCGCAGTCAGTCGGTTGTTCCATACGTTGGTGCCGGTGTTGGTATTTCCTGGAATCAGGTTGATGGCACAGGGGTTCAGTTGGACAAAAAAATAAGTCCTGCCTTTGGCGTTTTGGCCGGTGTTGGATTCGAACTGGGCAATCACTTTACGATTGACGTTGGATATAAATATCTGTATATGTTTGACCCAGGTGTGAACTATATTGACTTTGACCCCACCGCACATCAGTTCCGTGCCGGTGTTCGTGTCCATTTCTAGGCGTGCTATGTCAAACAAACGTTGTCCATTTTTTGGGATATGTGGCGGATGCAAATATGACTTTGCATCCGCCGATTATCATACGCAAAAACTGTCAGAAATAAAAAATATCCCCACCACGGGGCCGGCGGTATGGGTGCCGGCTGGTCTTCGTCGTCGTGGTGATTTTTGCTTTGCCGGAAATCAGTTCGGTCTGTTCCAGAAACATACCAAGAACATTGTCCCTGTGCGACATTGTCCCAATATGACGGACGCAATCAATAACATATTGCCCATGTTGGCACAATTACCGTGGGCGGGAACAGGTTCGTGCCTGATAACCGAATGTGATAATGGAATCGATGTCAGTATCACCAGTTCTGTTCCCTATGTCACACCTGAGTTTCGTGCCCAGATAATGAAACTGCCAATTATTCGCAGCAGTTGGAACGACCGTGTCATATCACAGACGGCCCAACCCCAGGTCAGTTTTGGTAATCACAGTGTTGCGTATCCTCCAAACGCATTTTTACAGCCAACCATACATGGTGCAGACGTGTTGCGACAAATGGTCTGTGAAGCGGTGGGCGAATCAAAACGAACGGCGGATTTATTCTGTGGTTTGGGAAATTTTACATTTGCATTGAATGCGGACGGATTTGATATTGTCGGCACAGGCGTCAAACGTGACCTGTTCACCCATCCCTTGACGGTTGGTATGTTGAACGGATACGACTGTGTTGTAATGGATCCGCCCCGTGCCGGTGCCATGGCCCAGTGTCAACAATTGGCCCGCAGTAATGTTTCCCGTATTGTGTATGTGTCGTGCAACCCCGGCACATTTAATCGTGATATGCAAATATTGCATCAGGGTGGATATAAATTGCAAACCCTGATACCCGTTGACCAGTTCACAGGCAGTTCGCACTGGGAAATATTTTCCGTGTTTCAGAAATAGTATTTAACATTAAATAAAAAAACACCGCCGTTGCCGGCGGTATTTCCGAATGCCCCGAAAGGAAGGAAAGGAGAAAAAGAAATTGGGCATTCTAAACTTTATTGTCTGGGGTCCAAGGTCCAGAGGAGAGAGAATGTAGGAGGGAGTCTGAATCCCCGGACCCCACAGGTGCTTGTCGCATCTGGTCATCGGCTTTTGTGCCTTTGACGAATCGAAATATAATACAGATATTTGGGTTTGTCAAGTGTTTTGTCAAAAAAAATTTTAGTATTTTTATTTTTTTCTAAAAACCCCAGATTTTAGGCAACTTTTACTAGGAAATGGTACTTGTTGTCCAACGGGTACCTGTTGAATAAAATCAATTTGTCGGCCCGAAATAACAACGGCTGGCAACAACCACACCAAAGGAGAAAAAAATGACCCACGAAGATGTATGGCGTGCCATTGAACGTTTTGCCCTGGAACACGGTATGACCTGTTCAGGATTGGCAAAATGCAGTGGTCTGGATCCAACCACCTTTAACCGCAGCAAGCGTTGGTCCAAAGAAGGTCAGCCCCGCTGGCCATCAACAAACAGCATTTCCAAGATTTTGTCATCTACGGGTGCCAAGATTCAGGACTTTACGAAATTTATTGAAAATCCCGACCCTGTCGATGGTCGCTAATAATTTTTTTCTCTTTCCCCACCGTCACCACAGAATCCGTGCTGTGGTTTTTTATTGGACATATTGTTCAGATTTGCTATTGTGCATATAATGTTAAATGGAATACGGATTTTTGCATCTGACCAGGTATGGCATCAAATTTTATCAGATTTGAATGCGACTGTTCTGGACGCACCGACCCCGGCGGACATAAATTTTGACGATTTCAATATCACCCCACCAATCAGCCCATTGGAATTAAAGACGCTGATTCTGGGTGCATCAGATAATACGGATGTTATAAACCAGATATTTGGCCAGTCGGTTGCATTGCCCCGCCTGCATGGTCAGATTGTGGTCGCCTTGTATAAAAGTGGCGGTATGACGGTTGCCGAATTAAAGGACAACCTTGGCTATGCCCAGGACGCATCAACCCACACGGTTGAAACCGCCATATCCCAATTACGCAAGACCTATGGGCGTGAATTTATAATCAACACATCGGGGGTATATCAACTTGGCAGGGTATAAGGTTCATTCTTTTGATAAAATCCCCAGCACCCAAGACACCGCACACCAAATGATATTGGACGGACGGGCAGATGACCGCACCGCCATTGTTGCCCAGGCACAAAGTGCCGGACGTGGTCGCTATCGCCGTAAATGGGTGTCACATCACGGCAATTTATACGTTAGTTTTATTTATTCTGCACCCGAACGTGATTCTCGTTTGGCGTATGTTGTTGCGGTTGCTGTGTCTGAAACACTAAATTCTTATGGTATTGATTGCAAAATTAAATGGCCCAATGATATTTTGGTTGGTGGCAAAAAAATCAGTGGTATTTTAATTGAATATTCCGGCCCCTATGTGATTGTCGGCATTGGAATCAATATCAAATCAAACCCCACGGTCGATGCATATAAAACAACCAAGATTGAACAGCATATATCCACCCCCCCCACGCCAACGGATGTGTTGGCACGCCTGATGCGAAATCTGGACAAGTGGCAAAGTGCGGACTTTCTGACCGTGCGTCAGTATTGGTTGGATCATGTTGTTGGGTTAAACGGCACGGTTTCGTATCAGGGACAACCTGCGATATTGGTTGGTATGAATGAAAATGGCGGATTGATTTTACGCCGTCAATCCAGATATCTGATGGTCTATGGTGACGAAATTTCTATGTAGTTTTCCCCAGAAAACTGGGCAAGACAAAATATATGCTTGACTTTTTGTGTAAAATATGATATACTAAAAACCATCAACAGCACAAATTCTATCCACAACATCAGTTGGGGATTTTTTTTATTTATCGTCCGCACAATCATGTGCGGATTTTTTTATATCAAAATAGGGGGGGGATAGGGTAATGCAACTTTGTCTGATAAGAAATCCAGATTGTTCCAGAAAGTTGGCATACGATATCGCACGTATTGTCTATGCACATACAGGTGCCACATCACTGCGTGCGATAGAAGCAATGACATCAATGATATCAAATGCATCAAAAAAAACAGGTCGTGAAATTTCAGATATCATATCTGATTCAGATATTTTTTCTGCACTGCGTTCTGATTCTAAATATCACACCCGCATGTCGGTGCCGGCCAATTGTCGTGCGTTTCAGACATGCCTGCGAACGGCCTGGCGAATGTTGCACAACAATTTGCCAGACATGTGCTTTGGTGCGACCTGTTTTCATGATGCGGACGAAATGCCAACCTGGGCCACATCCCGTGGTTATATTTTGGACACTGATGGATTGCTGTTTTATATCTAGGGGAAAATAAAAATGAAAAAAATTTTTACAGGTGGTTTTTTGTGAGGCTATCGCACATATCTAATATCAGGTGCGGGAATATTGTCTGCACTGTGTGCATATCTGGCAGGCGACAGTGATTTGTTCTCCACCGCCCAGGCAATATTTACATTGGCCAGCATCTATTTTTTACGAAAATCAAACGATAATAACAAAGGATAAAAATATGGATAACATTCCAGAAAAATTCAAGAACTCGGACGGTTCATTAAACGCAGACGCATTGATGAAATCGTATTATGAATTGGAAAGAAAACTGGGGACAATGATAACGATTCCAACGGACGAATCTGATGCAGACACTCATGCACGTTTTCGTCGTGCAATTGGTGTCCCTGCCAGTGCAGACGAATATCCAATTGATTCAGTATTTGATGATGCAAATCTGCGTCAAAAATTTTTAGAAATAGGATTGACCAGTTCCCAGGTTGAAAAAATAAATTCAATTGCAAATGAATTTTTATCACCTGTGATATCAGAATTATTTAATACTCAATCAGAAAAAAATGCGATGATTGAATTGGAAAAATTTTTTGGTAGTCGTGAAAAAATGCAAGACGCATTACAAGAAATAAATACATTTGGAAATAAATTTTTACCTGCGGACGCATTTGACGCGTTGTGTTCTACACCCTAGGGAATCCAAGGGGTTTATCGAATGATGCAATCAATGGAACCACACGTAAATACCGACAGTGTTGATATGAAAAATTTAACAGATTCTGATTTAAGACGTATGATGCGTGATCCAAAATATTGGCGTGATGGTGATGCAGAATACATTCGTAAAATAGAAAATGGTTTTAGAAAATTGTATTCACAGTAAAAATTATGCACTTTCTTCTTTACTAATTTTTGCGATTAGGATAAAATAAGTATCAAGAACAAAAATGGATTTGTTCTATCCAAAAACAAAAAGAGCAAGGAGAGAAAAAATGGCATTCGGTTTATTCAGAAAAAAAGCAACAGCGAAAAAAGTAGAAGTTGCAAAACCAGTTGCGAAAAAAGCACCTGCAAAGAAAGCAGTTGCAAAACCTGTCGCAAAGAAAGCAGTTGCAAAAAAAGTAGTTGCAAAACCAGTTGCAAAAAAAGCACCTGCAAAAAAAGTAGTTGCAAAACCAGTTGCAAAAAAAGCACCTGCAAAGAAAGTAGTTGCAAAACCAGTTGCAAAAAAAGCACCTGCAAAAAAAGTGGTTGCAAAACCAGTTGCAAAAAAAGCACCTGCGAAAAAAGTAGCAGTAAAAAAACCAGTTGCGAAAAAAGCACCTGCAAAGAAAGCGGTTGCAAAACCAGTTGCAAAAAAAGTAGCAGTTAAAAAACCAGTTGCCAAGAAACCTTGTGCAAAAAAAGCATGTGCCAAGAAAAAATAATATTGGCATAAAAATAAATTAAACCCGCATTATTGCGGGTTTTTCTTTTGGAAAGTTTCAGTCGGATAATTTTGCAGTCCGACTGAATCTTTTTAATACGGACAAGTTGTCTTCAACCCCGTATTTATTTTGTTCTGTGGCGTATTTATGCACAACCACCGAATAAAATTCTGATGCGATATTTTCGTGTCTTATTTAACCATAAACCAAACAAAGGAAAGTTTATATGTCCGTTTCTATTGATAATGGCTTTGTAAAACAATTCGAGGCCGATGTCCATTTGGCGTATCAGCAAATGGGAACAAAACTGCGTTCCACAATTCGCAGTAAAAGTGGTGTTGTTGGTGCATCTACAACATTCCAAAAGGTTGGTCGTGGCACGGCCAGCACAAAATCTCGTCATGGGATTGTTCCTGTGATGAATCTGAATCACGAACCGGTTGAATGTATCTTGCAGGATTACTATGCCGGTGATTGGGTTGATGCCTTAGACGAATTGAAAACCAACATTGACGAACGTCGTGTTGTTGCATCTGCTGGTGCCTATGCCCTGGGTCGCAAGACAGATGAATTGATTGTGTCTGCAATAATGAACACTGCCACTGCATCGGTTGGTGATTATTCCACCACCCTGACCAAGGATTTAGTTTTGTCTGCACTCGAGGTATTAAATACAAACGATGTTCCCGATGACGGTCGTCGCTTTGCACCGTTGTCAGCAGTGAAAATTTACAAATCTTGACATCAGTTGGCGAATGGGCCGTATCCAGCAAGCCCTTGACCCCATCTGCCATAGATATCAAGCAACACACGTCTGTCGGCAGTTGTGCATCACGCTATCTGCCACCGCAAAAGATAGAAGGTGCCACCATTTTCATTTCGCACAGTTTGCAGGATATTCGTGAATTATCCCTGGATGAATTGGGGCAAAATTATAATGCGACCGACCACATAACCGTAAATCGCCCGATTGGGATACGAGAACCCTCTATGATATGCCAGGGTATTCTATGGCAACATAACAGGTATGCGTGCAGATTTAATAATCTGTGACGATGTCGAGGTTCCAAACACCTGCAACACCCCGCAAAAGCGAGAAAATCTTCGTGAACGTCTGCGTGAATTAGATTTTATTTTATCGCCGACCGGCACCATGATATACATCGGCACCCCACATACGTTGGATTCGATATACAAAACGGGCAGCGATACCGTTATCTAGTTTTGTTCTGGTTGTGCGGTGCTGATAAACAGTCGCAACCGCCCCAGCAACTGATTGCCCATATCGCCAAACATTGGCAGGTATGTTTCATATTCTGGCATATCCGCCTGAATTTGTGCACGTGCCCTGTCATCTTGTGGCTGTGTCAGAATTTCTGTTGCCGTTTCCCACAGTTGATATGCCCGTGCGGTTTGCACCACCACCTCCCACTGGCGTGCCATCTGTGGATTAGATTTCAGTGTTGCCCCGATTGCTGTTTGCCATTCTTCGCCAAATCTGCGAACGGATGCCAGTTTAGAAATCATATCTAATCCGGCTTCATCTGGTGTAAAGTGTGCCAACGCCCGTTCCAGTTCGGCCATTTCATTTTTGCTCAGTATAATATTTGTAATATTCGTCTGTTGCATCAACCCACCGTATGGAATCAGGTCTGTATCAATCGAATCCATTGGTGTCTTGCCACTTTTCAGATTTTCTATATGCCGTATCAGATTTTTGCCAGTTGGCATTTCCCTCAGTTCCTTGATAACATCTGCATCTGCCTCATTTATCAAGACGGGATTTACGGTTGCCCAACCGCCAACAATCACATGTTCTTGGCGGTACAGGTTCAACAATTTTTGTGCGACCACACTGGCTTTCTGTTTCATAATGGTTCTCTCTCGCTGATAGTGGTTGTGGTTATTCTGTGACAATCATAATAACCTTGTGCATTACGACCGGCGTAATCTTTTCTTCTGGCCCAGAAATTTGACCAAAGATTTTACCCTTGGAATCCTGACGCACACTGACGATTTGTGCATTTACGGTTGTATCTGGATCCAACGTATCAAAATCAGCATCTATGCACACCGCCAAATCGCCTGGCACAGGTGTTGCTTCGATGTCTGCAAAGACGTATGATTTTTCTGGGATAAAACCACCCAACCGTTTTGTATTTGGCATAACCGCATAGATACCCTGGCGACCTTCCAACGACATAGGTGCAACAATCATAGTTTTATCGTTCTTTTTGAATGCAATTGCCTTGCCTGCTGGGGTTCCGAACACCGGCACCAGTTTTTTACGTGCACTGTCATACAGTTTTGCCCCATACAGTCCGCCACTCATATTGATACTGGATGTTGGGCTACCTGGTTCTAAAACGGATTTGACACGTTCTTTGACCTTGTTGATGTATTTGTTCAGTTCTCCTGACTTATACAGTTCTGCCACCATATCAAACAGTTCAGATGTTGTCATACCAAAGGATTTTGCCAACGGTTCAATTTCGTCTTCATAGACCTCACGCTGGCCAACTTCGATTTTATGATACACCGACAGTGTCATACCCGCATCTTTTGCGGCCTGTGCGATTGTTTTCGCTTTTTTCTGGCGGATACGACGCAGACCACCGCCAAAGATTTTCAATCCGCTGTCTTCATTATCGTTCAGACGGCGTTTGATTTCGCTTTGCCATTGGTCGGCGACATCATCTGATTCCTTGATAAATATATCGGACAATTTGCAACCCAATATATTGCAGATATTCAGCAACTGTTTCTGATTCAGGCGACGCACACCTTTTTCTATTTTTGACACCGCCGACAGGGACAATCCCGCCCGACGTGCCAATTCGGTCATTTTCATACCTGCTGCCAAACGAATGTTTCTGATATTATTTGGAAAAATAATTTCTTCTTGGGCCATTTTGCAAACTCCTTAAAATAACAATCTTGACAAAATGATAGTCAATTTTAGTTTGCTTGGCAAGAAAAAATTACAACGGCATATCGTCTGGGATTGCGTCTATATCGATTGCGGTTGGTGCAAAGTCCGTTTCATCAATTGGTGCGGTTGACGCTGGTGCAGGTTTGCTGACTGCTTCCTGACCCATCGAACCGCCATCGTCTGGCAGATTATCGAACAAACTGTAATCGCCCAAGAACGCAGTTCGCACGGTCTCGGGCCGTCCATGACGGTTTTTCCCGATGATAATATCGGCCTTGCCCTTGGAATTTTCGTATCGTTTCTGCCATGTTTCCTGCATTGCGGCATTGGACGTATTAGAAATACGTTCATTTGGGTCACGGTTCGCCAGATAGTATTCTTCACGATACGTGAACATAACAATGTCAGCATCCTGTTCAATAGACCCAGATTCACGCAGGTCGGCCAACTGTGGTCGTTTATCGTCACGCTGTTCCACACTACGTGACAACTGTGACAGTGCGATTACAGGCACGTCTAATTCCTTGGCCAGCATTTTCAGCCCTCGTGTAATTTCGGAAATTTCTTGGACACGGTTGTCTTTGTTTTTGCCCCCTGGCGATGTCATCAGTTGCAGATAGTCCACCACAATCAACGCCACACCTCCGAACTTTCTGGCCCAGCGTCTGGCACGTGTTCGCATCATTGGCACGGACATAGCGGGTGTATCATCGATACACAACGGGATTTTGCTGATAGGTTCTGCATATTGCGACATTTTCAGCATTTCTTCTGCGGTCATACTTCCTTCACGCATAACAGATGCAGGCACCTTGCATTGGGACGACAGCACACGTGTTGCCAATTGCGAGTGTGACATTTCCAAACTGAAAAACAGCACTGCCCCTTTATAATTTTTATTTGCCTGGCCATAGTAAATTGCATTTGCCGCATTAAATGCGATATTCATTGCCAGTGTTGTTTTACCCATTGCGGGTCGTCCTGCGATAATGATTAAATCAGAATGGTGCAACCCACTGATTGATTTGTCCAGTGCAGTCAACCCTGTTGTCAGACCGGACAACTGTCCGTCCGCCTTGTATGCGGTTTCCGCTTCTCTCAGTGCGGCCTGCAAAGCGGTTGCGATTGTCACACCTTCTCGTTCCGAAGACCCAGTTGTCGCCATATCAAACAGTCGTTGTTCTGCCACCTCGATTTGTCGTCCGACAGGGAAATCCAAATCTTCTTGGTATGCCTTGTCCATGATGTCTTGGGCCAGATTGATAAGTGTGCGTCTTTGTGCATTTTCATAGACGATTTTACCATACTGACCGACATTGACCACGGTTGGACCCGCCCCTGCCAGTTGTGTCAGATAATCGATACCACCCACCGATTCCAGCACACCTTGCTGTTCCAGATATGTTTTAGCGGTAATAATATCGAACGGTATTCCGACTGCGAATTGCTTTTCGGCCAGTTTATAAATTTCCTGATGTGCGGGATGTGAAAAGTGTTCCGCCTTCAAGAATTCAGAAACCTGTTCCAATGCCCGATTGTTCATCAGCACTGCCGCCAAAATGGCCTGTTCCGCTTCTAGATTGGTTGGCATAGTTTTGGGAGTAAAGTCCATGTCAAATTCCTTTTCCTTATCGCCCATAGTATATGAAAAAAATGCTTTTTCAACGCCTTTTTTATCAGGATATCGATTATTGCGGATTCCCATACTGGACGGGGCCGGCAACCCGACGTGGCCGGATAAATTCCCACTTGAAAAAATCCAACAATTACGTCAAACGGTCGGTCAAAGACACTTTTCGTCCCAAATGATGTTGGAATTTGTTCCGCCAAACCGCCTGCGATTAGATCCTGGGGACTTAAATCTTTACAATACTGAATTTGACCCACACACGGCCCGAATTTCTTCGCACCAGATAACGGGCTGTTCGATATATTGGGACCCATCTTCGGGCCGTCGTCAGTCCGACAACAGTGTTTGTGTGTTGATTTACCGTGATGATAAAACGCATTGTGTATTTATCCACGACATTTTATACATGCACGTCCCTGATGATGCCACGCACCCCTTGTCGTCCCAATGTGATATGGTTTTGGATTTTATTTCGCATCATCACGTTTCACGAATTGCGATTGAAACAAACGGTCTGGGCAATGCCTTGCCCGAGATAATGCGTGACACCGCCACCCGTCGTGGTATCCGTGCATCTGTGTTAAAGATAACCAATCACACCCCCAAAGCGGACAGAATCTTGGATTCGATTGAACCTTTGTTGACATCTGGTCGCCTGTATGCCCACACCCGTTTGCAACACACACCACTGATATCAGAAATGTTGGGTTGGTCGCCCATCGGATGTCGCACCCACGATGATGGTCTGGATGCGGTTGCAGGTGCGATATGCACAACCCCGATTTCTGTTCGCCCCTATGGTATTGCGACACGTCCCATACGTGCCAACACCAGTTTTTCTGTTTAACCTAATTCATCATAAGGATAAAAAATGACACAAACAAATTTGCAACAAATGTATCGCCGTGCGATTGATATTCGCAGTGGTTGGATAAATCGCTGGGAATCGGCACGCAGATACACAATGCCATCAACAGACGAAGAAATGGCAACATTATTTGACGGCACTGCATCTGATGCGGTTGATAATTTGTCTGCATCACTTTACACATTATTGACCCCACCAGAATCACTGTGGCTGACCCTGGTTCCGGAAAGTGACCAGTCCCCCGATGCCTTTACCGCCACAAATGTATTAAGGTCACACCTGAACGATTCCAACTTCTACACAACCATCCACCAGTGCTATCTAGATTTGATTGTCTATGGCACAGCGTGTTTGTTTATGGCAGAAAACCCGATTGGCACATCATCTGCATTTTCCTTTACGGCGATACCGATTACAGATTTGGCGATACTGAATGACGCGACATTTCACACCACCACACTTCCTGCACATCAGGTTATGGATCGCTATCCGAACTGGACACCGCCTGCAAATTTACGTGACACGATTGCCCAGAATCCCGACACACCACTTCCCTTGGTCCAGTCATTAGTCGGCACAAAATTTACCGCCTGGTTGGATGTTGGTGGCGACCTAGAAAACAATATCGTATCCACAGGCACCTTTGACACGAATCCATATTTAATATTCCGCTGGTCGGTTGCCAGTGGTGAATTATACGGTCGTGGCCCAGTCCTGCGTGCATTGCCCGATATCAAGACCGCCAACAAGGTCGTAGAATTGGTCTTAAAGAATGCCACAATTGCCGTCACAGGCATCTGGCAGGCCGATGATGACGGTGTTATCAACCTGAACAATATCAACCTGACCCCCGGCACCATAATCCCCAAGGCGGTTGGTTCATCAGGTCTTACCCCATTGGCCAGTCCTGCCGACTTTGACGTATCACAAATAATCTTAAAGGATTTACGTGAACGCATTCGTCACGCATTACTGGCAGACCGTTTGGGCTTGTTGAGTGAAAAAGAAATGACGGCCACTGAAATCATGGCACGCAATTCTGATATGATGCGAATTTTAGGTGCGACCTATGGTCGTTTATTGCACGAGTTTATCAGGCCCCTATGTGAACGTGGATTGCAGATATTATCTCGCCGTGGTCTGATTGACCAGATAAACCTGCACAGCGATGCCGAGTTAAAATATGTCGCCCCAATTGCCCAGATGGTTGCGCTGGAATCGATTGAAACGGGGGTGCGTGATGTCTGATATTGCCACACATTATGCCCGTGTGTTTTCTGGGCCGTCTGGCCGTGCGGTGCTGATGCACCTGCGTAAAATAACCATAGAACGTTTTTTGCCACCTGATGCAACAGATGCCCAGTTGCGTTCCCTGGAATCCCAGCGTGCATTGGTTCATCAAATTGAAAAATTATCAGCCCAAGGACAAACCCCATGACCACACAACCCGCTTCATTTTCCAGTTTTCTGGACATCCTGCGAAACAGTTGGTTTTTAATTGCCTTTATTGCCGGTGCGATATATTGGGTCGCCCGTCAGGACTGTTCTGTATCCGAACTGGAACGTGTAGATGTTCGCATAACATCGCTGGAAAATCGCACAACTATATTGGAAACTGGCATTGGCCAGATACAAATAAAAATTGACGATATCAAAGAAGACCTGAACCTTATCAAGGGTGCGGTCATAAAATAAAAAAATACCGCCTGCATTTTATTTGCGGGCGGTTTTATCTAATTTTTTTGTCAGAATCATATGTCTATATGTTTCTGGAAAGTATCCATGAATCGCCCCATACTTATCAATAATTTCTAGTTTCCCCAGGCATGTTTTCAATGTTTGGTCATCAACAAATGTTGCGACCCCTGTATTTGTTCCATATTGTTGCGAAATCAGCACAGTATTTTCATCAATCATTTGTGCATTTTGTATTGTTGGCGAACTTTTGTCGGCAATAACCAAAAATGCTTCTCCATTTTTTTTCAGGGTTCTATAAATTTCCCCCAGTGTTTGTTTCAGACCTGCAAAGGATGTCAGCGACAAGACATTTTCTGCATATACCGCATCAAAAAAGTCATTGTCAAAAGGCATTTGTCGCATATCTCCGCTGACAAAGTTCACATTTAATGCTTCTTTGTTTGTAATCTCATTTGCTTTTTTCAATACATCTGTATCTATATCCAACGCATATACATCCATCCCATAGCGTGCCATTTTTCGTGCGTTTCGCCCCAGTCCTGTTCCCAAATCCAGCACACGTGCACTGCCACCTGCGTTCAAGTTCCAGCGTTTAATTAGCTTTGTTGATACCGATCCATACGTAGACCAGTATAAAAACTCGTCACGGTTCATCGTGTCCCATTGCCATGTATGTGGTAAAAAATCCAGTTTGTTGTTCATAGGCAACATATTTTATTACAAAAAAATCATCAGTCAAGCAGTGGTTTGTCTTTTTTGTTATTGAATAATTGTCGTCTTTCCACTAAATTTATATGTGTAATGAAGAAAGAAATGATAGATTTTCTAAACACCGACCTGCAATTTATCAAGGGTGTCGGTCCTGTTCTTGCATCACGTTTTGCGGACGTGCTGGGTGGTCGTCGTGTTTTGGATTTTCTGCTGCATCGTCCCTCATACGTTCGCACCCGTGATATAACAGAAAATGTGATGACTGCAACCCCGGGCGATGTTATTACAATTCCATTACAGATTAAATCACACAAACGTGGCGGTGTTTTCCGTGGCCGTCGTCGTCCGACCCAGATAACCTGTGGCGACAAGATGGGCAACACGGTTATAATTCAGTTTTTCAATGCTAACTATCTGGATTATTGGTTAAAGAAATTACCCGTTGGCACATGGCGAATGGTGTCTGGGAAATTAGAACGTTCATCACGTCCCACCATCAGTCATCCTGATTTTATCGAAGATTTAGAACACGCATCTAAAATCCCATCGGTTCAGGCAATCTACCCCGCCGGCGAAGGTCTGACGCAAAAGGTTTTTGCCAACGTCCGTGACCAGATATTTAACATATTGCCGGATAAATTGCGTTCAACAACAGATGAAAATTGTTTGGAATTTTTTGATGCCCTGCAACACGTCCACTATCCCATATCTGGCACAGATTTAATGCCAAACGGAACCTATATGGCGAAATTGGCATACTATGAATTATTGGCACACCAGTCGGCGATTGTAATCAGTCGTCGTAATCGCACCGATGTTCGCAATCGTCGCACTGTGCGTCCAAAAAAATACGATTTAATGGACAAGTTCTGGCAGACCCTGCCGTTCGAAATGACCGGGGCCCAAAAACGCACCTGTAATGAAATTTTTGAAGATATGTCCAAACCAATTCCTATGATGCGTCTGGTCCAGGGCGATGTCGGCAGTGGCAAGACAATTGTCGCCTTGGCATCTGCGGTTCGTATGGCAGAAACTGGTGCATGCACAGCACTGCTGGCACCAACAGACACACTTGCCCAACAGCATTACGCCAAATTAAAACCTATGTGCGATAAAATCGGCATTGTCTGTGATATTTTAACTGGTCGTGACAAAGGCGTTTCTCGCCGTGAAAAATTGACCTCATTACGTTCTGGTCGCACACGTCTGGTTGTTGGAACACATGCACTGTTTTCCACTGATGTCGAGTATCGTGATCTAGGTCTGGTTATTATTGACGAACAGCACCGCTTTGGCGTGTCGCAACGTGAATCTCTGCGACAAAAGGGCGAAAATCCAGATTTACTGGCTCTGTCTGCGACCCCGATTCCACGCACACTGTCTATGACGGTTTATGGTGATATGGACGTTTCAATCATTAACGAAAAACCTGCGGGGCGTAAACCGATTAAGACAACCAAACTGCCCATATCTCGTATCAACGATTTGGTTGCCCGCCTGCGTGTGCAAATTGAATCTGGTGCCAAGGTTTTCTGGGTCTGTCCCTTGGTCGAAGAAACCGAAAACACCGACAGCCAAACAACTGCGGTTGTTGAACGACACAAGATGTTATCGGAACACTTTTCCAATGTTGGTCTGGTTCACGGCCAAATGGACAAACGTGAACGAGATGCGGTAATGGCTGAATTTGCCGACAATGAATCTAATATGTCTCTGTTGGTTGCCACCACCGTTATCGAGGTTGGCATAGATGTCCTCCGTGCATCTATAATTGTGATTGAAAATGCCGAACGATTTGGTCTGGCCGCCTTGCATCAGTTGCGTGGGCGTGTTGGTCGTGGCGACACCCAATCATATTGTATGCTGCTGCATGGATACGGTCTGTCCGAAGATGGTATGCGTCGTCTGGACGTGCTGTGTGAAACAGATGACGGCTTTGTGATTGCCGAACAGGATTTAATGATGCGTGGTGTTGGCGAATTACTGGGGACACGTCAAAGTGGCTGGATACAATATCATTTTGTTGATTATCGTGAACACCGTGATTTGTTCAAGATGGCATCTGTTTCTGCCCGTGACAATGAGATGAACGAATGGACATTTGATTTAATGTTTATGTTCGACAGGGGGGTAAATCTGGGTGCGTAGGATATTTGCATTTTTACTGTTTTGTGTGATGTGCCTGCCTGCACCAGGTGCGACCTTGATAAACGATACTGAAACCGAACGTTTGCTAAATGAACTGGTTGCACCCTTGGCCACTGCATCGGACATTTCGCCCGAACGTTTGCAGGTTCACATTGTTGCCGACAATGACTTCAATGCCTTTGTCCGTGGTGGCGAAGACGTGTATGTTTATACCGGATTATTACAGCAAATAAAAACCCCCGATGCATTGCAGGCGGTAATTGCCCACGAATTGGGGCACACCATTGGTGGCCACATGGCCCAGTTGTCCGCCCGCCAAGATGCAGAAATGAAACGCACCATGTTGATTCAGGCCCTGGGCATAGGGTTGATGGCGGTTGGCGGTGACGCATCGTTGGGGGCAGGGGTCTTGGCCGGTTCTGGTGGTATTGCGACCCAGTCAATGTTGTCCTTTTCCCGTGATGAAGAACGTATTGCAGACAACCTGGGAATTGATTTAATGATACGTGCAGGTCTGAACCCAAACGGCTTTATCACCGTGTTCGAACAGATGGCCCAAATGACCGAACCGATGGAGAACCGTATCAACCCCAACCGCATCAATCACCCACTGACCCGTGAAAGATTGAAAAACGCCCGTGAATATATTGCAAAAAACGCCCCAAAGGTCCTTGGCAAAGATAATTCAGATTATAACACCCGTTATGAATTGGTTCGTGCTAAATTGATTGGTTGTCTGGACACCCCAAAAAATGTCTTGATACGATATCCATGGGTGGATAAATCAGATTCCGCCCTTTATGCCCGTGCGATTGCAAATATGCGTGGTGGCGATTTAGAAACGGCACGCACAGGCACCCTGACCCTGATAAACCGCCACCCCCAGAACGCATACTTCTATGAATTGCTGGGGGATATAGAATTTCAGTTTGGCCATTATGACGACAGTATAGATGCCTATGAAAAATCATTGTCCCTGACATCAAATGCCCCCCAGATTGAAACTGCCCTGGCGGTGGTTCTGACCGAACGTCGTCGCCCCGATGATATCCCCCGTGCGATTGAATTGGCCAAGCGTTCTATCCTGACCCAGCCAACCCCACTGGCATATTGGACATTGGCCCGTGCCTATGGCGAAGAACAGACGGGTTTGCACTCGTGGGCCATGGCCGAATATTATGCGATGCAGGGCGATGAAAAACAGATGAAAAAATACGCCAAAATTGCCCGTCGCAAATTACCCAAGAACACCCCCGAATATATCAAGTCGGGCGATTTACTGGAAAAATAATGTGTTTGTTTCAACTAAAAATGCCCCGACTGGGGCATCTTATAGTGGGGCCCCGAATTTGACACAGTTCTACCCGAAAATGTGCAACAAGTGCTAGACTTGACAGAACTTTTGAACGAGATAGCGAAACAAACATAGCTTGAATTATGATTGTTTTTTTGTGATTTTGTGGTATAATAGTGATGTGTGAGCATAAGTGGATTCATCCACTTTTTTTATTTTCCCAGACGCATATGTCTGGGTCTTTTTTTATAAACAAAGGAATATTATATGAAAAAATCAAATATTATTATTTCTGATATAACCTGTATGAAAGAAAAATATTGTATTGCCGGTTTTGATACTTATGAAAATCGTATGAAAAGATTGATGATTGATGGTTGCTATTGGGATAAAGACCAGATTCCAAAAAATTATTGTCAAATAATTGTTGAAAACGAGCCGTATGAAGAACCACGCGATTATCCGCACAGAACAGAAGATGTGAACATAAATTATAATTCAATCAATGTTATTAAAAACTTTGAGCCAGGCAAAGAATTAGCCGATTGCTTAAAAGATAGCGTATCAAAAGATGTTCAATCTATCTTTAAACATCGTGTAAAGGAAAACTCTTATGTTCTGCAAAATACGAAATGCCCATCATTGGGTGTAATTGTGATTTCCGCACATGACATACACTTCTTTACAGAAGATGGCAAATTGCGTGTCAGCATAACCGATTTTTCTAAACAAAAATATGATATGAAGGTCAGTTGCAAATACCTGAGAGATATTTTTGAAAGGAACAAAGATGTTGATATATTGAATATCATGGTTGCCAAATCGCAATATGCACATTGCAGAATTGGTCTGGCACGTAAATTCTTGATTCAGGAAAATCATTGCTATTTGATGCTTAATGGGCTATTCTTATATTGATATGACAAAGATATTCACGATTGGTTTTAGCGGTAAAAAGCCAGAAGTATTTCTGGAGGTTTTAGACGCTGCACGTATTCGTTGCGTATGGGATATTCGTCTGTGGCGGGTCAGCAAATATGTCCCGTATTACAGCGGTGATAACCTGGCATCAGTTCTTGGCGAAAGATATGAGTATCACCCAGAATTTGCACCGACATTTGAAATGTTGACATCGTTCAAAGACAAACATATGACATGGTCAGATGCCGAGCCGATTTATCGCAAAACGATTGCAGAACGTGGGCCATTGGCAAACGTATCGCCAAGCGACCTGGACCGCATATGTTTGTTATGTACAGAAAAGACCGCAGATATGTGTCATCGACGTCTGGCTGCTGAATACATCGCCGATATAATTCCAAATGTGGAAATTATTCACTTATAAGTTCGAACCTTTTTCTGGACAATAAAAATGCGAGTTTATCAATAAGATACCCCTTCATAGACATGGTCCAGAAGGGGTATCGTCAAATATGGGGCGGATAACCGGACTCGAACCGGCGACATTTGGTACCACAAACCAACGCTCTAACCAACTGAGCTATATCCGCCATACTGAAACCATCAAAAACGATGGTGGAGCTGATCGAACTCGAACCGACGAGATGCGTGCTGCATGTCATCAAGTGTCCCAACCAGAACCAACCTTTAATTCTGGTGGAGCTGATCGGACTCGAACCGACGACCCCTTGCATGCCATGCAAGTGCTCTACCAACTGAGCTACAACCCCATGCAGGGCATTATTCTATAACGAATTATTGTAAAAGTCAATCAGTTTCATTTAATTTTTATTAAAAACCCCCGTTTTAACACGGGGGACATGTTTATCGTGATTCTTGGGTTTCTTCTATCACCATGGTTGATGCCAATTCTCGCACCTCTTTGGCACTGCGACTGGCCAGTGGCCCAACCTGCATACTAGATGCGGCATCTGCCAGTTTTTTCAGTTTTTGTTTCGATGCTGTAAATTTGCCAACCAAATCCGCATTTTGGGATTGCAGGCCCGATATCTGCTGACGCAGGGCATTTGCCTGTTCCTGGCTTGCACGAATTTCGTCATCTTTGTGTTTGATGGCTTGTTCGTGATGTTGCGACATTTGTTGTATTTCTTGTTCTTTTGCACGCAACTGTGATTCCAGTTCCGCAATTCTTCTATTCTGTTCTGCAACCTGTGATTCCAGTTTGTCTGCCCGAACATATCCAGATTGTGGCAGTTGTTCAATTTGCTCCATATTGGCCGCAATAATGCGTTGCAAATCGTATTTTTCACGAATATTTTTCTGCCATTCTGTGACGCTTGTTCTGTCTGTGCCAGCCCACGCGGACTGTGCGATGTATCCGGCGGTTCTGGCCATTTTCTGGCAAATATCGCTTATCTTTTGGATGTCGTATGGCAATTTACCCAGTTCATTTTGCAGTTCACGTGCGGCTGCCTTTTCCATTTGTTCGAATAATGTAAAAGCGGTCTCGATATCGGGGCGATTTGGCACACGGTCCAGCATTGCCTGCCACGCTTCGATTGGGGCATTTTCGCCGTTTTTAACCAGTAATTGAATCAGCAGTTTTGTTGCCTCGGGGCTTTGCAGATTTACATCTATCATGTGTTTCAGCAAATCAAATTTGACCTGTTTGTCTTCCACTAATTTATCGATTTGGGATATAAAAGACATTGCGTAAACTGCGGTTGTTGCCCTGTTTTCTACAACATCCCGATATTGTGCCATAAATTTAACCGAGTTCATAAATGCTTGTGATTCAGGTTCATCACTGTGTTCCAGTGCATATACCAGATTTTCTGCCAAATTCCATACTGCCTTTGCATCTTCGTCCATTGGCTTGTCTTTGTTTGCCTTCACTTGGTCTGACAACCTTTTGGGATCTACCAGGATGTCATGCAAGACGAACCTCAGAACTCTTTCCAAATTAGACGAGTTGAACTTTCTTGCGACAACCTGGGCGATTTGTGTTGGTGTCATCAGTTGAAGTTTTTTGTTTTCTTGTGCTTTTGGCATGATTGTCTTTTCCCCCTATACTTTTTATCGTTATAATTCTATCACAAAACCTGTCCAGATAAAAGTATTTTCATGCCGATATATTTCTACTTGCCAAGTGCGAAATCAATTTGCTAATCTCTGGTTAGATTACCAAGGAGTTTTTATATGGATTATCAAATTTTAAAGGCCGAAGTTGAACAGAAAACCGCCCAAACACTGGACGTGTTGCGTAACGAGTATGCAGGTCTGCGGACCGGTCGTGCATCGGTGCATTTGTTGGACGCAATTCGTGTTCCTGTTTATGGTTCTGAAATGCCAATAAACCAGGTTGCGACTGTATCAACCCCTGATAATCAGACATTATCTGTGACGGTCTGGGACATTACCAATGCCCCTGCGGTTGAAAAGGCAATTCGTGATTCTGGATTGGGTCTGAATCCAATGACGGCGGGCGGTGTAATTCGCCTGAATATGCCACCATTGACCGAAGAACGTCGTCGTGAATTGACCAAGGTTGCCGGTAAATACGCAGAAGAAGCCAAGATTTCCATGCGTAATATCCGCCAGGACGCAATGAATAAAATCAAGCGTGCGGTTGCAGACAAAGAAATTTCCGAAGACGACCAACGTAAGTTTGAGGACGACCTGCAAAAGGTCTTTGACAAACGTGGTGCCGAGGTTGATGCCATCGCCAAGGAAAAAGAAGCCGACATTATGGCGGTCTAAATTGATAAAAATAAAATGTCTGGCCCAGTTTTCTGGGCCAGCAATTGTCGCTTTATAAACTGGGGAACAGGTATGTTCAGATTATTCAAGAAAAAAGATAAATTAAATAACAATCCCAAGGCATTGCCTCAACATATTGCGTTTATTTGTGATGGGAATCGTCGCTGGGCGGAAAATCGTGGTCTGCCACCACTGATGGGGCATCGTGCAGGCATCGCAAATTTCGAGAACTTGGTTGATTGGTTTATGGCCCGTGGTGTCACCACATTGACTTTTTGGCTATTTTCGACCGAGAATTGGAATCGTTCCACCGAAGAAGTAGATTTCTTGATGGATACATTTTACACAGAACTGTCCAAGAATATGGAAAACGCAATTAAAAAGAACCTGCGTTATCGTGTGATTGGATCACGCACCCGTCTGCCCCAGCGTTTGGCCGACCTGTGTGACGAATTGGAACAAGTATCCGCCGAAAATACAGGTGGCACGGTTGTGTTTGCCTTGAACTATGGTGGCCGTGACGAGATTGTTGATGCGGTAAATTCGGCAATCAGTGCAGGCGAACCTGTCACCCGTGAAACATTCGAAACGTTTATGGATACAGGCGACCTGTTGCCGATTGATTTGATGGTCCGCACCAGTAATGAATATCGTGTGTCGAACTTTATGCTGTGGAAATTGGCGTATGCAGAATTACTGTTCGTGCCACAGCATTGGCCGGACTTTGTCCAGGATAAAAAACTGTGGCAACACACACTGGACGAATTTGCCAAACGCAATCGCCGTTTTGGTGGCGGCAAAAAGGCAAATTATTCTGGTCGCAAAAAACAAAAGTAAACGGGGGTTATTCAGATGTCCAAGAATACAACACAAAGAGTTTTGGTTGGCACAATTATGGCATTGATTGCAGGTATGGTTGGTGTTGCCGAATATCATTGGCATTTCCCAGCGGTCCGTATTTTGGGGATTGTCATTGTTCTGATGATGATATTGGAAATGATATCATGTGTGAAACGCACCCAAATTGCTACGTTAAAGGAACACGGTATATCTTTTGCGTGTTTTTTTGGACTGCTGTTTGTGATGTTGGCTGCCATCAACAGTGTGGGTCGTCATCCTGAATTGATTTTGCAGTTGCTGTTGATAATTTGCAGTGCTGATATTGGTGGTTGGCTGTTTGGTCGTATGCTGGGGGGGGACAAGATGTGGGAACGTCTGTCGGCACACAAGACCTGGGCGGGTCAAATTGCCGGTATTATTTGTGCGACTGTTGTCTATGTTGCGTATTTTATTTTGCTGGGCAATGGCATAGCGTATGCTATTGATATGATTTGGGTTGGAATCAGTATTGCCCTGTTGTCCCAATATGGTGACCTGACGGCCAGTTGGGTTAAACGCAAAATGGGAATTAAGGACTTTGGAAATATCTTGCCGGGGCACGGCGGTATGCTGGACAGATTTGACGGTTGGATTTATGCACTGCCATTGGTTTGGCTGACGATGTTGTAATTAAAAGACGGGGCTAAAAAGGGGAAAAAGAAATGACAATTTTGGTAACGATTGTTGCATTGCTGATTGTTCTGGGTGTGGTTGTATTTGTTCACGAACTGGGGCATTTTTTGTCTGCACGTTGGGCAGGTGTTCGTGTTGATGCGTTTTCCATTGGTTTTGGTCCTGCGTTGTTCAAATGGACGGACAAACACGGCACGGTCTGGAAATTATCCTGCCTGCCACTGGGTGGATACGTGTCCATTTACGGCCAAGAAGACATGTTTAATCGCAAGAAATATGCCCAACTGCCAGATGATGAAAAGCGTGGTCACTATTTGTCTGCCCCCGCTTGGAAACAGTTCATAATCATTGCATCTGGTGTGACGATGAACTTTATTCTGGCGTGGTTTATTTATACGTCCTTGTTTATGTTTCAGCCCCGTCTGGTTGCGAATTCTCAATTACCCGTCGTGGGGCAGGTTATCCAAGAATCGGTTGCATTTAATGCAGGTGTAAAACCAGGCGACACAATTGTCCGCATTGACGATGCTAAGATTTCCAACTGGGGCGAATTGGTTATGGCCAAAGATTTGGCATCAAACCGTGACGCAAACGTTTTGATTGTGCGTGGCGAAGAATTGGTCAGTGTCACATTGGCCCCTGCCGAACGTTGGGGCATGGTCGCCGATGGCAGTAAACGTGCCGACCCCGCACGCCAGGGGATATTCCGTGCCATGTATTCTGGTGCCAGAAAGACATACTATGAATCCAAGACGTTGGTTGTAGTATTAAAACAAATGATAACTGGCGAACGTTCTTCTAAACAGTTGGGTTCATTTATTACGATTGCCGAATATTCTGGTCGTGCAATGGTTGCAGGGTTCTTTACATTTTTATCCCTGATTGCATTACTGTCGGTGAATCTGGGGGTAATCAATTTGTTGCCACTGCCGGTTTTGGATGGTGGATATCTGCTGATATTGATTATCGAAGGCATTACCCGTCGTAAATTACAGGGCCGTGCGATGGAGTTTGTAATAATGCTGGGTTGGTTATTGATATTGGCATTATTTATGTATACGATGTGGAACGATATATCACGTGTATTTGGGTGGAATTAAATATGACAAGAAAGATTGGATTTTTACTGGCTGGATTATTGTTTTCTGCAACACCTGTTTTGGGTGCGACCGTATCCCGGATTGATGTATCTGGCAATACCCGTATGGATGCAGAATCTATTCGCATTTTGGCGGACGTTAAACCCGGCGACAACGTTGGCACACAACGCACGAACGAGATTGCCAAGAAATTACAATCCAGTGGCTACTTTTCTAAAATCAACGTCCGTATGTCTGGCAATGTGTTAAAGATAGACATCACAGAATCTCCGATTGTATCCACCGTCACTGTCGAAGGTAATGACAAGGTTTCCACCGATGACCTGAAAAAAGAAATTCGCACCCGTGAACGTGGTTCTTATGACACGTCTGTAATTGGTGCGGACGTTCAACGCATGCTGACCATTTATCAGCGTCAGGGCTATTTTGGCACAAAAATCGAACCCCAGAAAATTGATTTGGGCGACAACCGTGTGAATGTTGTCTATGAAATAACCGAAGGTCACCCCACCTGGATAACGGATATTGATTTTGACGGCAATGAAAAATTCAGTGATCGCACCTTGCGTGGCGAAATCCTGTCACGTGAACATGCCTGGTGGCGTATCATGACCCAGTTTGATGTCTTTGACGAAGACCGTATTCAATATGACCAACAGATGTTGCGTCAGTTCTATTTGCGTAATGGCTATGTTGATTTTATGGTGACAGATTCTGCGGGTCGTTTTACCCCCGACAGACAGTATTATTCGGTCAAATTCACCGTGAACGAAGGGCCCCAGTATAAATTTGGCAAAATCAAAATAGACAACCCTTTTGACGATATCCCAGATGATGCATTGGAATCCGTTGTCGCAATGGAATCTGGTGATGTCTATAACGTTGACTTGGTCGAAGAAACGATGACTAAATTACGTGGTGTTGTTGCGGATTATGGCTATGCGTTTATCAATGTTGATCCTGTGCCGAATAAAAATACCACAGACAACACATTGGACTTAGAGTTCAAGATTCAGAAAACCAACCGTATTTATCTGAACTCGATAAACATATTGGGCAACGTTCGCACCTTTGACAGTGTAATAGAACAGTTGATACCGATGCGTGCGGGCGATCCATTTTCCCTGCAAACCATAGAAGAGGGCCGTCAGAAACTGATGCGAACCCGTTATTTCAAGGACGTCCAAATGGTTCCATCACGAATTGCGGGTGAAAATATGATGGCACTGGATATCCGGGTCGAAGAACAGCCCACGGGTGAATTATCCGGTGGATTTGGTTGGTCAAATATAAACGGATTTATGGTTGATGCAGGTATTACCGAAAATAACTTTATGGGTCGTGGCCAGATTGTCCAACTGCGTGCATCAATTGCTGAATATCAAAAACAGGCCTTGTTCAGTTTTACCGAACCCTATCTATTTGGTCGCCAGTTGTCTGGTGGTTTTGATATATCCTATACGATGTATGACTATTCGTCATTGGGTGGGTTTGGATATGATCGTGATTCGTTGGTTTTGGCGGGTCGTTTGGGCTGGCGTTTAACGGATCATTGGACACAGACGATGCGTCTTTCTGCCTCATTTGACCAGAACTATGATTTACAGTCCCCCGATGGCTGGCAGGATGCAACCCTGTTCACACTCAGCACGAATTTCAAGTATCATAATCTGGACACCAATTTCCAACAGAATACCCATACAGGTATTGTTGCGAATCTGGGTGTGGCATATACCGGTTTTGGTGGTTCAGAATCCTTTATGCGATACAGCGGTGACATTATTGGTATGGTAAAGTTCTGGGATGACCGATGGCAGTTGCGTTCCTCGCTCGAGGTGGGATATATCCAACCATTGGATGGGGATTACATATCACGTGTTTATCGTTATTTCTTGGGGGGGGAATCCCTGCGTGGATTTGACGTTGCAGGTGTTGGATCACGCAACTGGTATTACACAACGTATTCTTTGGGGGGGCTGTGGAAGGTCAATGGTTCGACCCAGTTAAACTTTCCTATCTTTATCCCTGATGAATATCAGGTCAAAGGATTTGTTTTTGCGGACTATGGTGTGTTGGGCAAACCACCCGCCCAAGAAGACATGTTCTATGGCAAACCTAATCACATAGACGACACTATCCGCACATCTGTTGGTGTTGGGATATATTGGAATACACCAATGGGTCCAATGAATTTCAGTTGGGGCTGGCCGTTAAAGATGACTGAATACGACCGTGAACAAAGATTCTTGCTGTCATTTGAAACCCAGTTTTAATCTTGACGGTCTGCACAGAATTTTTTTATAATTGCAATAACAAAGGAAGGAGATAAACATGAAAAAAATATTACTGGGCATATTTGTTGCACTGGCATTGGCTGGCTGTGGCCAGGTTTATGATCGTGAACCTGTTGGTGTTGGCTATGACAACAACGAATTGAAACTCAGTCCATGTGCCTGCATTATGGTCTATCAGGCCTAGTATTGTTTTAATACACACGGGGGACAACGGGGGGACATTTGCAATATCCAGACGATTTTGACATATCAACATTTCCTGCGGGGCGAACATTGGCGTTGTCCCGCACGGTTGGTATTTGGATAATGGCAATATTGATGTTGATATTGGGCATGTGTGGTGCCGTGTGGTGGATTTCTCGCAACCGTGGTGTTCACGCATTTTTAATATCAATCAACCCCATCACAGGCCAGTGGCAGGTTCTGGGCCACGACCATGGCATGCGGACA
>JAFYUU010000005.1 GCA_017549445.1 Alphaproteobacteria bacterium
GAATTGAATCCATAGGGATATGGGTTCGGGGCTGTGGTAGGCCCAGTATATCCGGTGCAAAATTGCGTATGGCATCGTTATCTGATGTCATTCCTGTGGTTTTGTGTCGTTATTTATCCCTGACCAAACAGGTCGGGGGGCTGATCGTTATACAACAGGGGCAACCCAAAGGCGACAGAATCAATGATATACTGATTACCAACTCCCCGACCGCCTAACATCCCATGGCGGTTTAATTTTTTGCTTGATTGGGGGAGAAATGAAAAAACTAATTGTTTTATCCGCAGTGGGTCTGGGGGCTTGTGCCACGATTGTTGATGGAGGGCCTGATACAATAAATTTGATGACCAGTAACGGGGCCAAGGTAAATGCACAGGTTATCTCCAAGGCAGGAGTGCAAGAATTGACACTGCCAACATTGATAAGTGTGCCAAAATCATGTTCTGCGGTGACGGTTCATGTTATGGAAGATAAAAAGGTTCAACAGTCCAACGCGATTGTGTCATCTGGTGTGAACCCATGGGTTTTTGGCAATATCGTATTTGGTGGCTTGATAGGTTTGGCTGTTGACGGTATGGCAGGCAATATGTGCACTTATGACGCAAATATTGTTGTTCCTGTTATTGCGAAATAATTTTGGTGTTTTTTTATATCTTTTGTGGCACTTGTATGTGCTGGGTTAGGGGCGGTATAAATGCTTGACTGTTCGTATGTTTGTGCTAAATTTACGATATAGTTAAAGTATAAGGGGTAAATATGACAGATTTTTATTGCATCAAACTTGAGGATTGTCCCGGTAAATCTAAATCAGTGACAAAACCGGGCACGTGCATTCGCAATCCCGAGAAGTTTCCATGTAAGTTTCGTGTGCTGGCCAGTCCGACCCGCAGTGAAGAATTGATAATCGGATACCTGCACCAATTGCACTCAATGATAAAGGGCCAGCAACGCTAGGGGTGTTCGATGTCGTTTTCTCAGGCAAATAAAACAAATATCAAGGTGTGCAACGGTTGCGAAAAAAGGTGCACATTGGGCATTTATGAAGAAACCTTGGCCGAGGCAAAACGTAAAAGCAAAAATTTGGGCCAAGTCAAACAATTTGCCTATCCAACAATCGCCGACCATCGTATCAATGATTACTATGACGAAGACGGTCATTGGAATACCGTTGTGTTTGATGTGGATTTACTGCATCAAGATGATGTGATAAAACGCAAAGAATACGAAAAACGGATTTTACAAAAAGCCCGTGAAATCGCCAAGCTGTGCGATAACTACAAGACAAGATAAGGAAAAAAATGACCAAAATGGACAAGCAGAAAAAAGGAAAATTTTTGGACTCTGTGGCCTACGAGTTTATAACCAAGGCGAAAAGAATACCCCGTCCATATACGGCCGATGATTTCAAGAAAGAGTATTTCCTGCCCCAGCCAGATGAATTGTGCAAACACAGATAAAAGGCAAACAAAAATGTCATTTACACAGGAAAAAGAAACAAACCTGCATACGGGGCCAAACGGAACAATTTGCGATGGCTGTGACAAGCATTGCAAATTTGGTATTTATTATTTCTATCGTAATGAACCGCACTTTCTTTCGGACTGGTTTTGCCCAACCATCGATGGTCAACCAATCAAACAATACAAGGGACCAAATGCCCAAATAATCGATGCCAGCAGAATCGAACCTTGCCGATTTGATGAAGGTCCCAAAACAGCAATACAGCAGGCAATTGAACTGGCACACGAAATTGTTAAATACTGCGACAATTACAAAATAAAATAAGAATACTTGCCCCTGCGTTTTACTTTACCGGGGGGCGTTTTATGTTTTTAGGGGCTGGGGTGGGGCGGTTTATCCGCCGGCGATATTCATCGGCATATTTTACCAGTTCATTCCATAATTTATCATGATTGTGCATTACTGTGCCCCCCCCAACGGCAGTTATTTAGCATTTGTGCCTGCATCCTGATTTTGGTGCAGATTTTTATATTCATCGCACAGTCGTCCAAATTCAGTCATTGTTGTGCCTGTGGCGGATAAAATCTTGCTGAGTGTCAGCATTGCTGGCCAACGTGGTTTGCCGGATGGCTCAAAACGTTTGCTGACATTAAACGTTGTTGCGTCCAGTCCGCAAAATCTGGCCAGCCCAGATCGGGTAAAATTATTGTTGATTGCCAATGAATCAATGGCACCCCACACGGCGGAATGTTGCAACATGTTCTCTCCTTTTAAGAAATTTAGAAAAATAAATATGTTTCTCATTATGATTGTATTCAGTGTCTAAATCAAGGGTTTTTTGCAAGATTTTTGTCCTAGTGCTATAGGTTGTCGGCACAATAAAAATCCCCCCGATTTCGGGGGGCAGAATTACTGGCGTTTTGTTGTTTTTCGTGTTGTTCGCCGTGTCACATCACGGGACGTATCGGTATCGACATCGTCAGATTCAGTATCGTCATTTTTATTACTATTGAAATACATATCCCGATTTATCACCATATTACCAATCATGGCACCCCCAACCCCAGTCACGCCGATTGTTGTTCCTGTTTGGATTTTTGTTGTTGTTTTTTCTTTTTGTTCGGCCCACTCGGTCGCATCGGTGCTGTTTTCGTCCAGAATTGCATTTGCAATCGAAGTATAGACCCCATCGACCGGTGTTGCCGCCACATTATCATACAGTCCCATATTGACACTGTCTGCGATTGTTTCGCTTTCTATGCCGGGTTGCATGCCCAACTGTTCTTTCAGTGACTTTATACTATCGGCCAGTGTGACGTATTCTGTTTTCAGTGCGGTTAAATCAGCAACAGGCAGTTCGATATTTGTTTCACCACCTTTCCATTGCTGTCCGGTTCCTGCGTCACAACGGAATGTTGCCAGATATGCCTGCATATCGATTTGGGCATCTTTGTCGGCCTGTTGTTCTGCGATACCCGATGCAATCATCATTCCACCGATACCGCCGGCCCCAATACCAATCGCCCCCAACATACGGTTAGCCAGGGAATTTTCCTGTCCCAACGCATCTTGATACAGATTGTATTTTTCCAACAGGTATTGATATTCGGCTGTATTGCCCAGGAATTGCATCAGTTCTTTATCTGACATATTATCAATCTGGTTTGCATCCGCTAACAATTTGGATTCCAGTTCTGCCTGCCGTTGCATATCGGCCATATTGAACATAGTCCGTTGGCCATCGGCGACATTTGTCACCGACCCACAGAACAGCATCCGTCCGCCATTTGCCGAACTGGCCGACAGACCCAGTTTTTCGCAGTATTCGACCCAATAATTACCATAGCCCCAGTCAAATATCGTTGGGTCATCTTCGTCTTTCAGCACGTATGGTGTATCTAGGCCAAATTCGACCGTATGAACCCGTCCGTTTGTGTTGCGTTTATTTGGCAACCAGTCCCCATCTGGGTTTATGCACCCGATAGAGAAGGGTTCTTCTATATTGTCACGGAAAGTATAAACCCCACCACCTTTTTTGCATGCGGCACTGTATTTTGCCTCTATACCTTTTTCGATTAGGAAGTGTATTCCATCTTCCTTGTATTCTTTCAGTTTTGTTGGGTCCACATTGTCCCAGTAATAAGTATCAGATGCCCCAATATCCTCTACCACCCCTGTGACACCGGATGCAGCGACCACCGACCCACATGTCAGTGTTGATGTAGCCAACTGATACTGTTCATGTTCGAAATTAGTGGACAGTCCCATTGAAAAACACTGGTCTTGCCAAATCTGTTTATATTCCAGATTAAATTGTTTCGGATTTTTTTCATCCAGCAGCACCCGTGGCGTATTGCTGTCCACCGATACACTGTAAATACCCCTTGTATTGTTTGTGTTTGGCAACCATTTATCGAACGGATTGATGCACCCCACGGTCTGCATCGCCGCATCAGAAATCCGGGTTATGGGCTTGCCCCCACCAGATTCACATGCCTGTTCATATTCCCGTGGACTGTCACTGGTTGTTATGGTGTGCAGTCCACCCTGCAAATAATCAGACGTTTTGGTTGGGTTATGTGTGTTTCCATCATCAGCCACCTGTTGATAGTCAACGGTGTTATTTTCACTGAATTTACCGTCCAGATTATTTGCGAAAAAAGCGGTCCGTTCTGCACCACGCAACAGTGGTGGTGTGTCGTCCCTGCCGTATATGTGCAGCCCCCCACTGGTCGTATTATCTGCGGATGCATTTACCTGGCTTGCGGTGGTTCCAATGGGGTATTTGCGTTTTAACGTTTGTATTGCATTAAAGAATTGCTTGGGCGGTGTTGCGGCACTGTTATTGTCGTTGTCCCATGTGTGCAGGCCCAACGCACTGATTCCGTAAATGGTATTGTCACGAAAGAACGGACCACCCGAATTGCCGTTAAACGTATCGCAGTCACTTTCCACCAACAACGTTGAACCGCCCCCCGATGCCCAGTTTTTCAATCTGCACCCAATGTGTGCCTTTAATGTTTTTGGTTCGACCAATGCTTTGGAAATTGTTCCCTGGCTGATTGCCTGGTTTATGCGTTCGGATGCTTTATAGAAAATTTGCATAAAATCACTGCGTTTTATGCCGGGGTTTTCCGCCATGGTCTGGGTCCAGATATCACGCAACACATTGATTTCATTGTCTGCCAGAATACGCATAAATCCAAATCCTGCATTTGTGACGGTGGTGTTCAGAACGTTTGCCCCCGAAACATCAAACGGCCCATCGTGATAAAATGCACTGTCCGTAATCAGCACCATCCCCCAGTCATAGTCAATATTCTGACCATAATCAACAATGGTTCCCATCGTGCTTCGCCCATCGGCCAGGTGTATTTCAATATCCGATTTTCCAATGCGACCACGACCAGACCAGGATTCACTCATATTCAGGCAGTGCCCCGCCGTCAAAATTAAATTAGGGGCAACATATTGACCCGTGCATAATCCGCCACCACGGGTAATGCGAACAATCTTGTTATACGGGGCCGAAGACCAGTTCACGTATTCACGATTATCAACTGTGCCGGTGCCGGCATATGCCCCACCACACATCAGTGTTGCCAGTAAAAACAGTGAAAATCTACGCATTCTGCCCCCTGATACGCAAATGCTAGCAAAAACGATAATCGCAACGCAAGGTAAAAAACTTCTTTCTTATAGTTCCAATAATGCTATAATTCCCATCGCAAAAACATAACAGGGGGAAATAAAATGTTGCTGAATATTGTATGGTTGGTATTGGGATTTGTGTTTCTTATCAAGGGTGCGGATTACTTTGTCGCAGGATCTACTGCGTTGGCCAAACGTATGTGCATACCGCCGATTGTTATCGGTCTGACCATTGTCGCCATGGGAACCAGTGCACCCGAGGCCGGGGTCAGCATCGCATCTGCACTTAACGGTTCTAATGCCATTGCAATAGGTAATGTTCTGGGATCAAATATTGTAAATATTTTCTTTATTTTGGGACTGTGTGCGATTTTATCGCCCTTGGCGGTTCAGAAAAATACAGTTCGTTATGAAATTCCATTTATGGGTGCGATAACCGTGCTGTTGGGCTGGGTTGGAATGCACTTTGGCAACGTATCGCAATTGTGGGCAGGGATTATGCTGGGTATTTTTGCACTGTTCTTGGTGTATCTGTTTATTGTATCCCGTGGAACAGAATGTGAATTGCCCGATGACAAAGATATCGGTGCCGTTAAAATTGCCTTGTTCATCTTGTTGGGGTTGGTCGCATTGGTTGTGGGCAGTAAAATTACCGTATCGTCCGCATCAGACATCGCCCGTTATATCGGTGTGTCGGAACGTGTTATTGGATTGACTATCGTTGCGATTGGAACCAGTTTGCCCGAACTGGTCACCAGTGCTGTTGCGGCCCGTCATGGTCAGACAGATATTGCGATTGGTAATATTGTCGGTTCCAACATATTCAATATACTGTTTGTGTTGGGAATCGCAGGTCTGATATTGCCAATACCATTTAATCCTGCGTTCTGGTTTGATACCCTTGTGGCATTACTGGCGGTTGTATTGCTGTGGCTGTTCACGGTTCGTCATCACCGTCTGACCCGTGGGGCAGGGGTTGTGTTCGTTTTGATATATCTGGCGTATTTGGTAATGCTGATTGCCGGGAAGTAAGATTTTATTTCCCGAATATTTGTTGCACTGCATCGGCATAGTCCGCAAACAAACGTGATTTGTCGATGTGTTGCACAAATATCTGGCCCAGTCCCCCATAATACCACTTTTGCAAATCGTATCCCCGATTAAAGCGTGTCCAAACATCATCTCCGAATTTTTTGTGGTCGGCGATAATACTGCGAATATTGCTGAATTTGTCGGCACACGTCACCATCAACAAATCTAAATCGTCACACTTGCCCAATGTGTCCAGTGTGTGTTCCTTGCGTTCTTCCCATGACAAAGATTTATCCATTTCCGATGCCCCGATAACCAGTTGTGTTATCCGTTTTCCGAAATTCTGTTCTAAATCTGCGACTGTTGTCGGTGTGTCTTCCAATGTATCGTGCAGTATTCCCGCCATAACCGCATCGTCCGATGCCCCATATTCTATCAGTGTCTGCATAACAGTGACCGGATGGACAATGTATGGAATCTTTGTTCCTTTGCGAAATTGTCCGCTGTGTGCATTTGTTGCAAATTGCAACGCATCAAATATATTTGCTTTCATTGATATTCTCCCTATTGTTTTATTCCATACCACGCACGCACCACCGCCACCATCAAATCGATGGATTCAGTCGTCCGAAATCTGTGAAAAATGGAAATAGTTTCTTTGATTATGTTGGTTCATCACCCAACGCACCTATTATAGTGCATTTTCATCATTTGTAAAGGGCAGGGGATTAAAAGTTTCAATTTCTATTGACTTTATGGAATTTTGTCCTAAAATTAGAGTAGAATAAACAAGGGAACAAAATGGTTTCAAGTAAATCAAGACAACAAATACAACTGGTTCAGGCGTATCTGAAAACTGCATCTGACGAAGAAATTGTAATGTGGCTTATTCAGACGGTTAAAATGATGCAGAACACCCGCCTGGGGACCGAACAAAAAATAGACCAGGTATGTCGCACGTTTGACATCTATGTGCCCGTTGTAATCAAACGGGTCTGCCGTGACATCATCGATGGTCAACGCAGTTTTAATAACTCTCAAATAGCCCAAATGCTAAACGACTATGCCGTGGCGGAACAAACACTGTCTGTATTGTCACAAATGACTGCGACCCAGCGTGCAAACCTGATGAAAATCGCAACTGAAAGATTGCTGGAAAAACGCCAAGAACTGGTAGAGAGTATAACGATTATCACACTGCATCAAAAATAACGGAATTTTATTATGGCCAAGGCAACTAAATCAAAAAAACAATCAACTGCGTCCGTCCAAACACCGGACCTGTCTGACTATAATTTTGTTGTTGTCTATAAAGACAGCAGTTTTATTGATGCCACTGGCACCGAGCATAAATTTATCGATTTGCTGGAACGTTTTTTAGATTCCAGTTTAATCAGCAAAATGCAAACCAAACAGGAAGTATATGATTCCATGGCGGTTCACAAGGCCGTAAATTCCAAAAACGGTCTGCAACCAATTCTTGACGCAATCGAAGGTTCCACCACCCCGGACGGATTTATCCGTGGACAAAAGAAACCTCGTGGTGGTGTCCCTATGTTCGAGTTTTTTCCACAAAGTGATGCCGGTGCCCGTGGTGGTCGGTTCTTTATGGCGGTTTTGCAACCTGCCAAATTGGCGGTTATGCTGTGTGCGGTTGCCCACAATGAAAACGTCCATGGTATCAAGGAAAGCCCCCGTCAGTATAATGCGTTTTATGGTCCAAAAAATGACACTGCCAAGGCATTGGGGGACAATGCACACAAATTTATTGAATATCGCCACCTGTATCAGGGTTCCCTGGCCCAACAGGCAACAGAATTTGTTATGACGGATTACTTTCAAGAATCCAAGGCCGAAGAGGTAATAAATGTCTTTCACGAAGTCGTCAGTTATAATATCCGTTGGCGTGAAAACAAAGAAAACTTGTATTTGCAAAGTTTAATAATAAACGATGATATTTATCCATCGTGGTGTGGTGTTCCCCTTTGCACCAGTGAATATTGGCAGACCCACGATGGCGATGCCCTGTTGGCCCAGACCCAGCAAAAGATAGCCACTGCGTTAAAACTGACCACTGTTGATAAAGAAATCAAGGAATCACTGCGTAAAACCCAGAACATATTGACGCAAATATGCACATTGCCACCCCAACATTAAGAATAAAAAAAACACCGCCAATCGGCGTTGTTTTTTTTGAGTCAAACAAATGTTTTTATCGTGCATTTGCCAAACGGTTTAATTCGGCCTGTTGCTGAATTCCCTTTGCACCTGCAACACGAGATGTCAAAACACGTGTATCCAATGCGTGTGCAATAGATGCCATATGTTCGGCTGACTGGAAATCTGCAACGATTGTGTTAAATGTTTTGTTTTTGATAACTACGCTCTTGATAACCTGTTCGGTTTTATCTGTGAATGTCACTTCTGCCTTGAAATCATTGCCGATGGAATAGTGCCCCTTGCCATATGCATAGTCACGAACGTTTTTTGTCACACCGTCACGCAACACATCAAAGCGATGCACCGGCACATTGTTTATCAGTTGCAAGAATGTTGCATGTAATTCGTTATTTGTTTTCATATCTACTTCTTCCTATTTTTATAGTTTTTTATTATTGGACTTACATTTTACCGATAAAAACGCCAATTTCCACAAAAAAATACCGCCAAATGACGGTATTTTAATGTTTTTATTTTACCTTGGCTGGTTTATACAGCATATCGGCAATTTTTGCTTCAATCGCTGCCAGTCCTTGTGGTAATTCATATGGAACCAGCACATCGCCAACCTTACGCACAAATTTACTGCGTTTCGTTGCAAGGTCATTGTTCCAACTTTTGCGAACACGTTCCAGATGATTTGTATAGTTCACTGTGAGCAGTGTCTTGACCCCACCAAATACGCAGTCATATTCGTTCAGTATTTGACGCACCTGTGCCTTGCGTGCGATGGACGCTGTGTCTTTGCCATAGCGACTGTCGTCCAGTTCATCTGTTTTAATGCCCAAAATATCCAAGAACTGTCTTTTTACCTTGATGTTCAATGCACGTGATACGGGCTGTGTTGGAATTTTGGTGTGCATTCTGATGTTGTCAATTGACTTTAATGTCTGGGCATAGCGTTTCAAGTCCACCTCTGTCTTGATGGTTGGTGCCAGTTTCAAGATTTTTGACACCAGCGTTGTCCATTCTTCTTTGGACAGTGCATTGCTGAACGCATATCCCTGGCCAAATGTTTGGTCATTTACAGTAAATTTTACCGGGATCGTCCATTTGCCTTCGTCAACAGATTTTACCACCTGCAAAACCTTTTCCCGCAAAGCGGCAATGATTTCTTTTTCACGTTTTGCCTGTGCTTCACGTTTTTGACGTTCGGCTTCTAATGATTTACGTCTGAATTCTTCTTCTGCCTTTTTTCGTGCTTCTTCGTCTGCACGTTCTTTTTCTTTGGCTGCTTGGATGTTCGCAGCAATAATGTCACGGGCAACTTTGATGTCTTTATCAAATTCGCTGACACAATTCAATATTTTCAGCAATTTTCCATCAGTTGCTTCGGTCAACCAAGTTGCATTGCTGCGTTGAGCAAAACTGCAACGGTGTAATGCCAGTTGTGCCCAAACATCAAATTCTTTTTTTAGTGTTTCTGCTTGATATTTGCGTTTTGCCAAATCGGCCAGCAAACCAGATTTTACCATCGCTTGATATACGGTTTCACGGTCTGCCTTGTTCAAGAATTCCAATGTATTGCAATTCAGATACAAGATTTCCAATTGATCGTATTTATTAAATTGTGCCAATGCACCATTTTCAAGCAATATCTTAAACAACCCTATTGCCATATTTACACGGGCACTGGTCACAAAGGTCACTTGGTTCACAAATGAATTGCCTTCAACAGTGCCCTGGTCTGTGATAATTGTATCGTTAAACCGTCTCCATAATTCTTTTTTTTGACTGTCGTCAGAAATGGTATCAAACCACGCCGGCAATTTGCCCGTTGTCAGCATGTCGCTAACGTCTTGAACTGTTGCTTTCATTTTAATACTCCTTACGTATTTTTTTATTTTTACACTTGTATTATAGACAGAAATAATAAATTGTCAATACCTTTGTCAAACTTTTTTCTAATTGCGGGATGGATATTTTAGTGATATATTTTCACTTGTCCAATAGAAAATAACAAAAAGGAATCACAGATGTTATTACAAGGGAAAAAGATTTTAATCACGGGCGTTGCCAACGATTGGTCTATGGCGTGGGCAATTGCCAAGCGTGCACATGAATTAGGGGCAGAAATTGCGATGCCATATGCGATGCCTGCATTGGAAAAGCGTGTTCGTCCACTGGCGGAATCAATTGGTGCCAAATTTGTCCAGGAATGTAATGTCCAAAACGATGAACAGATGGACGACCTGTTTCGTAAAATAGAATCCGAGTGGGGGCATCTGGACGGAATGTTGCATGCCATTGCATTTTCAGACAAGAACGAATTGACAGGTCGCTATGCTGACACGACCCGTGAAAACTTCAAGAACACGATGGACATATCGGTATATTCTTTGGTTGATCTGACCCGTCGTGCATCACGTTTGATGACCAATGGGGGCAGTATAGTCACCCTGACATACTATGGTGGGGAAAAATCTGTTCCAAATTATAACGTAATGGGTGTTGCCAAATCCGCCCTGGACAGCAGTGTTCGCTATCTGGCATCTGACCTGGGTCGTGACGGTATCCGTGTAAATGCAATCAGTGCAGGCCCAATTATGACCCTGGCTTCCAGTGGCGTTGGCGGATTCAAGGCAATGTTGCGTTTAAATGCCGACCAAACACCATTACGTCGTAATATGACCCTGGACGATGTCAGCGGTTCTGCCGTTTATTTGTTCAGTGACCTGTCATCTGCCGTCACCGGCGAGGTTCATCATGTTGACTGTGGCTATTCCACAACGGGTATGATACCAAACGATTTGAAAGACATCTTGTTAAAGGGTCTGGATAACAAGTAAGCAAAAAAATCCCACACCTTGTGGGATTTTTCAATTGTGTATTTGTGGGGAATTTTTTATAATTGCGATATGTCAAATACACCTGATTTATTTATCATTGCCGAACACGCAGAACTGTTAAAGAAACTGGCCGAATGGGACATTGCATATCACCAACAAGATGCCCCTGTGGTCGATGATGCAACCTATGACCGTGCCAAACATCGTGCATTGGAATTGGAACGGCAATTTCCATCTTTGGCGAACAATGGGGTATCAACCCGTGTTGGTGCACCTGTGGCAAACGGCTTTGTGTCACATAATCACAGTGTGCCAATGTTGTCCATATCTGATGTGTTTTCATCTGCGGACGTTGCGGATTGGTTTAATAAACTGTCCACCCACGACGTATTCATAGAATTAAAGGTTGATGGTGTATCATATTCTGCCCGTTATGAAAATGGTGTTTTGGTTCGTGGCCTTACCCGGGGCAGTGGGGTCGCAGGCGAAGACATCACCGAAAATCTAAAAACGATTCCCGACATACCGCACCGTCTGACGGGGGATTTCCCACCTGTTATTGAAATCCGGGGCGAGGTGTATATGCTTCGCAGTGACTTCTTTGCCCTGAACGAAGAATCGACCAAGACCTTTGCCAATCCCCGTAATGCGGCGGCTGGTTCCCTGCGTCAGTTGAATCCTGCGATAACTGCGACCCGCCGGCTCAGTGCATTTGCATACACCTATGGCGAAATATCAGACCGTAATTTCACGACCCAGTCCGAATATTTCCAGAAACTGGAATCTTGGGGATTCAAGACAACGAAATCCTGGGCTCGTCATGCCCACAATATGGACGAAATAGATGCCGTCTATAACGAAATGATGATTATGCGACCCGACATTCCGTTTGACATAGACGGCCTGGTAATCAAGGTGAACGATATTGCCACCCAGGAACGTATGGGATCACGTGCAAATTCCCCCCGGTGGGAGGTTGCCTATAAATTCCCCGCCGCCCGTGCCATTACCACCCTGCGTGATATAACGGTCCAGGTTGGTCGCACAGGTGTCTTGACCCCTGTGGCGGAACTGGAACCGATAAACATTGGCGGTGTTGTTGTGTCCCGTGCAACCCTGCATAATGCGGACGAAATCGCACGTCTGAATGTCCATGTTGGCGATCGTGTAATTGTTCAACGTGCCGGTGACGTAATTCCACAAATTGTTGGTGTGGCAGATACAGATTCATCGGCACAGCCCTTTGTGTTTCCAACGGTATGCCCCGTCTGTGGCGGTGCCGTTGTCCAAGAATCAGGTGCTGTTGCCCGCAGATGTGTAAATGCTTTGTCCTGTCCGGCACAACGTCTGGGCGAGTTAGAGCATTTTGTATCACGTCCAGGGTTTGATATTGATGGTCTTGGCACACGTCAGTTGGAATTGTTCATAGAACGTGGCTGGATTACAACACCTGCGGACATATTTACCCTGATATCACACCATGGCGACCAGATTAAAAATATGGACGGTTTTGGTGATAAATCAGTGGCGAACCTGAACGCATCCATTGAACGTGCCAGACAAATTGACCTGCATCGGTTTTTGTTTGCGATTGGTATCCCGTCTATCGGCACGGTCACGGCCAAATTGCTAGCCCGTGCGTTTGGAACACTGGATGCGGTTCGCACTGCACCGAAATGGAAACTGACCACAATCGATGGTATTGGCGATGTGATGGCAGATGAAATAGTATCTTTTTTCGCCGATGAAAATAACAGAACTGCGCTGGACGCATTGTTAGCCCAGGTTTCTGTCCGTGAATCCACGGTTGCCCAGCCAGATTCAACTGGTCCACTGTCTGGTCGTCGTGTTGTTCTGACGGGAACATTGGCAAATTACACCCGGGAACGTGCCCGTGAAATTCTGGAATCGTTGGGTGCGACCGTCACGGGCAGTGTGTCCGCCAAAACCGACTATGTTCTGGCGGGTTCGGACGCAGGGTCTAAATTGACCCGTGCAAACGAATTGGGCATAACGATCTGGGGCGAGGCAGATTTAGAAAATTTAGTTCAACAACAAAACCAAAAGGATGAAAAATGAAAATCAAACCTATGATGCATTGGGGCTGGCTGTTGGCCCAGTCGGTGGCGGTGTCTGCCTTGACATATTTCTTGGGATTTACAACCCTTGCATTTTTGTATTCAGGTATGTCATTTATGTTCGCATTGTTTATGCTGTTCACGCTTGTCGGATTGGTGGCCAGTGTGGGTCTGTTTTGGATGTTTGTTCATAACTTGATTGCATCTGCCCACGTCCGTGCATTGGAAATATATTACGGCAAACCACGCAACATCAAGAAATAGTCAAAATAAAAAATCCCCATTTGGGGATTTTTTATTCATTTAATCCGAAGCGATACACGGCCCCGATATAGAACTCGGTCGCATCTGCGTCCGTTGTTGCGTATGTCCCGTTGTTTGTTTCGTGGTCAATATCGCCATACTTTTGATATTTGACCCCCATATCTAAATCAAGCCGTTCGTTCAGAGAAAAACTGACCCCTGCCATTATTGAATAAGACAAATCAAAAACTGTATCTGATGTATGCGGTGCAATCCCACCAACGTCTGCCCAGATTGTTGAAAAACCGATGCCAACCCCAACGTATGGTGCGACAATATTTTCATATTCACGTGTCAGATAAACATTTATCATATTTGCCCAAATGTCATAGTCAAAATCAATACCACGTTTACTGTCGTCCAGACCATTATACATTGTCTCGAATTCAATTCTTAAAAAGTCGGCCAGCCGATTTCCAACCACAACCCCGACCCCCAGATTATCGTCCTTGATGGTTGTTCCGGCCCCATCACGAATGTCATAGTTAAACGATATGCGTTCGTTTTTATGCAGGCGAATCCCGACATAGTTATCGAATTTTTGTTGTTCTTCGGCTGTGGCATAATCGTCCCACAAGATTTCTTCGTCCGCCACAGCGGGCAGGGCGGTTGCCAACATGACCATCAAAATAAATTTTTTCATATAATGCTTTCCTTTTCGTGCATAACTTATTATAGTTGCAATATACCACCCAAGGCAAGGAGATTTCAATTGGCACGTCGTGACAATGTCCAAAATGTCAATCCGACCGACCGTCCACGTCCATCGTTGCGTCGGCGTATTTTTGTATATCTGTTTAACCTGTGTTTAATATGTGTTGTGGGTGTTCTGGGGTATGTTGGCTATGTCTATCTGCGTATGCCATCGCTGGATTCTATATTAAACGAAACACGTTCTCCTGCGATAATGATATTAGATTCTGCCGGCAACGAAATCCGTTCGTCGGGTCGCATAATGGGCACACCGGTATCCACCGAAACGTTGCCCCCACACGTCTGGCAGGCCATAGTTGCCATTGAAGACAAACGTTTTTTTCAGCACGGTCCCTTGGACTTTCGTGGTATTGCCCGTGCGATTGTATCAAACCTGCGTCATGGTCGCATAACGGCCGGCGGTTCATCAATAACCCAGCAAACGGCCAAGAACATATTTTTATCACGTGAAAAAACCATCACCCGCAAGGTTCAAGAACTTATATTATCCTATTGGTTGGAAAATCGCTTTACCAAGAATCAGGTTTTGGATTTGTATATGAACCGTGTGTCACTGGTTGGTGGAATGCGTGGTATTGATGCGGCATCTCGTGTTTTGTTTCAGGTTCCTGCCACGGAACTTACCATTGCCCAGTCCGCACAAATATCTGCGATGTTAAAGGCCCCAACGACATACAGTCCCCTGAGAAATCCAGAAAAAAACATTGCCCGTGCCCGTGTTGTATTGCAGGAAATGGTTCGCCAGGGATATATTACCCTGAATCAGGCCCGTATATCCGCCCAGCAATTGGCCCCCGCCACCCCATTGCCAGATACCAATATGTATCGCTATTGGACCGATTATGTCATAGACGAGGTTAAATCTCGTCTTGGCGATTATGACACCGATTTGTATGTCTATACCACAATCGACCGCAGATTACAGGAACGTATTGCCGAAATATTACCACAAAAAACACCACCATATCAGGGTGCGGTTGTCGCAATGCAACCCGATGGAACATTGCGTGCGATGTCTGGCGGTGTTGATTACCAAGCCAGCCAGTTTAACCGTGTCACCGCCCCCCGCCAACCAGGCAGTGCGTTTAAACCAGTTGTGTATCTGGTTGCACTTGAAAACGGTATGATGCCAGATTCATACGTCAATGATTCCCCATTTGCGATTGGGGATTACAGCCCCCGTAACTACAACGAAAGATATTATGGCGATATCACATTGGCCACCGCCTTTGCCAAAAGTGTAAATTCCGTTCCACTGAAACTGACCGAAACCTATGGCATAGAATCCGTCTTGAATATGGCAGGCCGTTTGGGGGTTGGAACCCGACTTCGTCGTGAGTATTCGACGGTTCTTGGTGCCTCGGAAATGAGTTTGTTGGATTTAACCAACATCTATGCCGTGATATGGAATAACGGCAACTCGGTTCGCCCATATTCTATTACCAAGATAACCGATGTGTCTGGTAATGTGTTGTATGAACGTAATCCTTCTGAAACAATACAAATATTGTCGCCTGAAACGGTGGAATTTATGCAGAAAATGCTGTTGGACGTTGTCGCCTCTGGTGGCACGGGTGGTCGGGCCCGCACAGACAATGTTCTGGGCGGTAAAACGGGAACCAGCAATGAAAACCGTGACGCCTGGTTCGTTGGTGCAACCCCAGAATTGATAATCGGGGTCTGGACAGGAAACGATGACTTTACCCCGATGGATTCGTCTGTCACGGGTGGCACAATCCCAGCCGAGATATTCCGTCAAATAATATCCACCCCGTAAAATGTGTTTTTATCTGCCCCTAATTTATGATATAATATCGGGTATGAGAATAAAGAATTTAACACTTTTGCCCATATTATCATGTTTGATGGCAATGCCGTCATACGCCAATTGGCAGTATGATGGGGAATTTATCGGCGATGGTTGGTATGAAGATGACGGTGCCCGCTTTGTGATGTCATTTCGTGGCGGTGGTGCGTTTGGGTTTGGCTCGATTGAGAACAAGACCGCACCGTTGACATCGGCCTATTACATTGACGACACCTTGACCCAGGTCATATCGGAAAGTGTGTATTTGGCATGTGAAAACTGTGATAATTACAGTTATGCAGGTGTTGCGGAATTGGATAAATTACCAGCCGACAAAAATTACGAGAGTTTTTCTTTCTCTGCCGGTGGCAGTATCGGTATGACCCTGCCAAATCGTCCGCAGTGGCGTATGGAAATCGGCTGGGATCATATCAGCGAGGCCCAGTATAACGCCACCCCACTGTTCAGTGGCGATGTGCCATTATACGGTGGCACCCTGGCAGAAGAGGTTATTATCAATGCCCAGGTTGGCTCGGTCCATTCAAATGTGACCACGGACATCATCAGTGCCATGGCGTTTTATGATTTCTTTGATGGTTTGTCCAAACCTGCTGGCAAATTTATACCGTATGTTGGGTTCGGTATTGGTTATGCTGATTCCAAGACGGTAATGACATTGACTGATGCCTATGGCGACCTGTCATCTGATGTTGATTTGCGTGAACACTATGGGGAAGAGGGCGAAACCGCCGGCGTTTTACAGTTTAATCGTTCCGAAACCGACAGTTCTAATTTGGCTGGCTTGTTGGCCTTGGGCTTTTCGTATGGTATAACCGAATATGCGTTTTTTGATTTTGGTGCACGCCTGACATATCTGCCACGTATCAAATGGGATTTATCAAACGCAGACGACACCCGTCATCGCAGTTGGTTTAATGCCGAAAATGTATTCTATGCAAATGTAATGCTGGGAATACGGTTCGAGTTCTAGGAACAAAAAAATCCGCCATTTTGGCGGATTTTTTACATGAAATTATTCCGTCACCGGTGTTGGTTCCGCAGGCACGTCTGCCACGGGTTCTGTTGCCTGTGCGGTTGCGTCTTGAATCATAATTTCCTGACGCAAATCACTTTGTTGTGCGGTCACGTTCATCTTGGATGCAACCAGTGCCAATGCCCCACACAGAACAAAGAACAACACAGCCAACCATGCGGTCAACTTGGTCAAGAAATTTCCTGCTGCCGATCCTGTCAACGCACCACCGAACATTGTCGCCGCCGAAGAACCTGACATACCTGACCCTTCGGATTTTTGCAACAAAATGATACCAATCATGAAAACAGAAACGATAATCAGTAAAACCAGTAAAATTGAAAACATTTTTATTCCTTATGTGTTGATTGATTTTGATTTTATATTCCCTGAACCTAAATTGCAAGGATTTTCAGCAATGTATCTGCCGCCGAAATACTTGCAGATTTTTTAGATGTGCCGGTCCCGATTGCAGATTTTCCCATTGCACTGACCCGAACACTGAACGTTGGGTTGTGCGATGCACCGTTTGCTTCCAGATATTCATACACAGGCAATGCCCCATCATCGTGTTTTTGCACAAATTCTTGCAGTGCGGTTTTTGGGTCTTTTGGTGCCGACAACATCTCGGACGCCATTTCATACCACAGTGCTGTTATAATTTCTCGTGCGGTATCAAATCCGCCGTCAACAAAGATTGCCCCCAGCACGGCCTCCATCGCATCGGCCCAAACGTGTTGCAGCCGTCCCCCGGTCATATGTCCGTGCCTGATATGCTTGGTCAGGCCAATTTTAGATGCCATCTGTGCCAACGTTTCTGTTGATACCAGCATTGCATGCCTGCGTGCCAAATCCCCTTCGGCCTCGCCTGGGAACATATTGAACAGCATCTCTGCCACCACCAACCCCAACACACGGTCACCGATAAATTCCAGACGTTCGTTGTTGTTGACTGCATCTGCACCACTTTGTGTCAGTGCCAGTGTCAACAAATTTTTATCTGTAAAAACGTAATTCAATATCTGCATTTTATTTTATATCCATTCCAAATCTGTCCCAACGCATTTTGTCGCCCCACGACCACAGGGCCAGCATTGGTGCATAATAGTTATGTGAATACCACGTGAACCAAACACGTCCCAGAACGTTATCACGTGGCACATACCCCACGTGCATACGGCTGTCACCACTGTTGTCACGATTGTCGCCCATAAAGAAGAAGTGATTTTCAGGCACCGTGAACATCATTGTGTCGTCCGCATAGTATTCGTTGTCTGACGTTTCGATAATACTGTGTTGCACACCATTTGGCAACGTTTCTGTATATTCTGTCATGATGAATATACCGCATGGGATTTCAGACGGTTTCCAGTTCGCCTGACTTTCTGGCAGATATTGTCCATCTTCTCCCATATACAGGTTTATAACCTTTTTATGTTCATTGCGACACATATCGCTGTATTGAATTGTATAGTTGAATTCTGCGGGTTTGTTATCCACATAAATCTTGTTTCCGTCTATTTCGAACGTTCCGTTTTCATATTCGCCACGCTTTGCTTCTTTTGGCAGAACCGCCCACACATACGGACGTGGATTTTCACGTTTAACTTGTTCCCCATTGATATGCAACCGTCCGCTAATCATCTGGATTGTATCACCTGGTTTTCCAATCAGACGTTTTACATAATCCATACTTTCATCGGTTGGATTACGGAAAACGACCACGTCACCAATTTCTGGTTCGTCCGCCCAGAACCGTCCGTTCCACAGTTTCCACGATCCAAATGGGAACGAGTATCTGGAATATCCATACGACCACTTGGTGACAAAGATGTGGTCTCCCACATGCAGAGTCGGAATCATTGACCCCGATGGGATATTAAACGGTTCCAACAGCAAACTGCGGAAAATGATAGCAATCAGCCCCCCATAGAATATCGTGTTAAACCATTCTCGTGCAGTATTTTTATTCTTGGCTGGCATGATGCAAAATCCTTCTTTTGTTTTGGGTATTTTAGAACTTGAATTAGATTTGTGCAAGTTCTAATATTTATCGCATGATATCACTAAGTTCTGTAATTTTTAATGGCATGGACGCAACGCACATCGATGTCCAGGTTCAATTGGCATCTGGTTTTTCCAAGCCCGAGTTTAATATTATTGGTCTGGCCGACAGGGCGGTCAAAGAATCTGCCGAACGCATACGCAATGTTTTATCTGCATTGAATTTATCATTGCCACCCAAGCGATTGACGGTAAATTTATCGCCTGCGGACGTGGAAAAAAGCGGTTCTCATTTTGACCTGCCGATATTGTGTGGGATATTGTGTGCGATTGGTGTCTTGCCCGAATTAGAATTGTCGCACTATGTTATCATGGGCGAGGTTGGACTCAGTGGTGCCATCGTCAAGACCGATGCGGTTTTACCGGCCAGTGTCTGGGCCAAACAACACGGGTTTGGCATCATCTGTCCCGGCAACCAAGGGGGCGAGGCCTGCCTGTCCAACAACGATAATATTTTGGCACCATTTCACGTTCTGGAATTGATAAA
>JAFYUU010000006.1 GCA_017549445.1 Alphaproteobacteria bacterium
CCAAACAAATCACCGCACTGATTGCCGACCATAAAATTTTATTTATTTTGTTCATATTTTCCCCCATTTCTCCGCCTGCCGAACCCAAAGGGCCCTTTAGATTCGGCAGTTTTTTAGCATTGACAACCGCCCGTTTTATGGGGTAAAATACATGCAAACAAATGCCTAATACAAAGGGCCCTTTGGGTTCGGCAGGCGGAGAAATGGGGGAAAATATGAACAAAATAAATAAAATTTTATGGTCGGCAATCAGTGCGGTGATTTGTTTGGTCTATAAAACAGATTTGCAGGCGGCTATCACAGGGTGTTCGTATAGTTTGGTGGAAATACAAACATTATCTAATATAAATTTAGATGACGCGAATGGATTTATGGTGTGTAGTGGGGCGACACTTTGTGGTGGATCGTGTCGAGGGAAGTGGCGTAGAGATTTTGAAGAATTTGAAGACAAGGTAGATTATAAACAGGTGTGTGGCGAGGGACAATATGTGTCGTATTGTGGAACGGAGCCATATACGGGAAATGGCTATTGCGGTTTTAACCCAGTTTGTAACAATTGTCCAACAGTTGGGTTGAACAGTGTTGCGGGAACTACAAACGGTGTGTCATACATGACCAGTTTTGGTGGGGCCGCTTTTTCGGAATATACGATTTATGTTTGTTCAAATTATCATCCGTTTAACGGTAGATATGATCCTACTTTGGTTATGTATGAAATTTATGTTGATTGCAGTGGGTATAATTCTGCACATGTGAATGCGATAGAGGATTGTTTTGTTAAATCGGCGGTTAGTATTACAGATGCTATAGGGTCGTATCAATTTTTAGATTCGTGTAACTATACTGAATAAAAAATGAAACCGGATATTTCAATTATTGTTTCTAATTATAATTATGGGCGGTATCTGGATGGGGCCTTGTCATCAATACTGCACCAGACGTATAAAAATTGGGAATGTATCGTTGTCGATGACGGTAGTTCCGATGACAGTGTTGATATTATCAAAAAATTCGTAAAAAAAGATAAGCGATTTCAACTGATTCAGCAAGAGCATGCCGGTGTGTGTGTTGCCCGAAACAAGGGGCTGGATCTGGCACAGGGGGAATATATTGCGTTCCTGGATGCGGACGATTGTTATACGGACTATGCATTGGAAATGCTGATGCATTTGGCACAGACAACCGGGGCGGATATGGTCGGTGGGGCCGCAAATAATGTGCCCGAGACGTTCAAGTTTATGCCAACAGATAAGTTGGTGTGGCATGCAGGGTTGAATGCGGTGCAAAAAAATCCGGCGGCAATGCTGATTGTGCCACATGCACACAGGTGGTGCTGGGTCTGGCGGAGAATTTATAAACGCAGTTTGATTGGCGATGTGCGGTTCAATGAAGATTTTACAACGTTTGGTGATGATTTGACATTTATGTTGGACCTGTGTTGGCGGGCGAATGTGGTGGCGGAAACACAAAATGCGGTTGTTTATCATCGTGTGCACAATCAGGCGGTGACAGGGTCTAAATTTGACGAGCACTATTTTGACTGGTTCCCAACGTATTTCAGATATATTCATGATAATTTGCTGGATAAGTATAATTCCAGATTCTGGGGGATATTTTATCGGGCATCGTTCTCATATATGCTGGTCGAGGCGGTGTTTAAACCAAAGCAGTTAAACAAATATCAGCAAGAAGGAAAGCAGGTCGTAGTGCAGGCCTGTAAATTTATCCCACGCAGATATTTAACATTGAAACAACGTATTTTATGCAGGTTCTTGGCGTGTCTGAAATAAATGTGCTTTATACATTTGATACCAGGTTTTGGAAACTGGCACTGGTTTCAATGGTGTCCATGCTGAAAAATAGGACAAATAAGGATGCAAAATGCACTATATTCTGTATGGTCGCACCAGGAACACGGGGATACAGAAAAATTGAAAAGACAGTGCAAGAATTTGGGGCTGATTTAGTATGGCGGGTGGTCAGAAAATATGAAAACCCATACAGAGGATATAATTATTCCCGTTGGTCGCCGGTGATTTTCTATCGATTGAATGCACATAAATTTTTCCCAAATGTAAAAAAAATGCTGTATCTGGATTCGGATACGATTGTCAATGATGATTTGGGCGAACTGTTTGATACAGATTTAAGTGACTGGGCAATGGGGGCAATTCAGGATATGGCACCAATTGAAATTGCCGATAATGAAAATGGACAGTATGTCAAGGATTTTGCACAAAAATACCTGGATAATGGACCTTATTTCAATTCAGGGGTGTTGTTGCTGAATCTGGAAAAAATGCGGGAATATGAAAAAGATTTGCGGGCGGTGGATATACCGCTGACCTATCCAGATCAAGATGTGTTAAATGCAGGTTTAAAGGGTAAAATTTATCCTTTGCCAATGCGGTATAACTTTGCACCTGGGGTGGTAATTCCACAGCACTTTCAGCAGGAATATCAGAAAAATGAAAAAATTGCGATTTATCATTTCTATACAATAAAACCATATGTTTTTGATAAGACATCTCGGGATTTGTATTCAATGTTTTATAAATACTGTATGGCGGTTGGAATGCATCCTGATGACTTTATGGAATGGGAACGCAGGTATTTGGCAAAACGATATAAAAACAAGTATTCTAAACTGTTCAAGCCGTTGCGGGTTTATAATAATCGGATAACACTGTATGGGTTTGTGTTAAAGCGTCTGTAAACAAAAATCCCCCAAACGGGGGATTTTTGTTTAGGATAATTTATGAATTACCAAACCACTGCGTAATTTTGGTTCAAACCATGTCGTTTTGGGTGGCATGATGTTGCCAGAATCCGCAATGTCGATAATCTGACGCATTGTGACAGGATACAGGGCAAAGGCAACCGCCATTTCGCCACTGTCAACACGTTTCTGCAATTCGCCCAGACCACGGATGCCACCAACAAAGTCAATGCGTTTGCTGGTTCGCAGGTCGCCCAGATTCAGTATCTGGTCAAATACCAGATTAGACAGAACTGTCACGTCCAGAACACCGATTGGATCATTGTCGTTATAGGTGCCTGCGTGTGCAGTCAGGGAATACCATTTGCCGTTCAGATACATACCGAAATTATGCAGGGCGTTTGGTTTGTAAATTTCGTTGCCCATTTCAACAACGTCAAATGATGCAGACAGTTTTTCCAAGAACTGTTCCGGGGTCAATCCGTTCAGGTCACGCACAACACGGTTGTAGTCGATGATTTTCAACTGGCTTTCTGGGAAAATAACCGCCAGAAAATAGTTGTATTCTTCATTGCCTGTGTGATTTGGATTGTTGGCACGTTTTTCGGCACCAACACGGGCAGCGGCGGCGGTTCTGTGGTGACCGTCGGCAACATACAGGGCCGGAATTTCAGCAAAGATTTCTGTGATGCGTTGGTTGATTGCGTTGTCACGAATTACCCAAAAGGTATGTCCAAATCCATCGGGGGAAACAAAATCGTATTCTGGGGCATTGTTTTTTACAAAGTTTTCAACGATTTCGTTCATTTCCGCAACGTCAGGATAGGCAAAGAACACAGGTTCAATGTTTGCATCTTGGATGCGGACGTGAATCATACGGTCGTCTTCTTTGTCACGACGGGTCAGTTCGTGTTTTTTTATTTTGCCAGACATATAGTCGTCAACATTTGCAGCAGCGACCAGACCATACTGGGTGCGTCCGTCCATCGTTTGGGCATAGATGTAATACATTTCGGATTCGTCCTGGGCCAGCCAGCCACGTTCCTGCCACAGTTGGAAATTCTCGACTGCCTTGGCATAGACAGGGTCGCTGTGTTCATCTGCAATCGGGTCAAAGTCAATTTCTGGTTTGATGATGTGCAGTAATGATTTTTCGCCGGCTTCGGCCTTGGCCTCGGCCGAGTTCAGAACATCATACGGACGAGATGCAACCTGGTCAGCGATTTCACGTGGTGGGCGAACACCTGCAAATGGTTTGATTTTCATAAGTTCTCCTTTGGATAATAAACTGTGATGGGATTATAAAACCCTTTTGGCAAAAAGGCAAAAATAAATTCCCCCAAATGGGGGAATCTTAATCAATTTTAACGGGTGTAATGGTTTCTTGCTTTGTAACGTCCAGGGGATGATACTGGAACTGGACATTGGCAAAGTCAATCTTGTCCATTTCAATACTGCGAATCGAACGGTTATACATCGTGTGATAATAAATCGTGCGATTCGTTAAATCGGTCGCAACCGTCCACTGGGTCGCAGATGGCATGTTGTTCGGGGCCTTGCCAACGGCAAACTGGACCCCCAGTGGAACATCAAAGTTGTTCAAGATATGAAATGCCTGCATCACGGTTGACTTGGCATTGTCCTGGGGCAGGGAATATGTTTTCAGAAATGATGCACGGACAAAACGAGACGGTGGGGTAAAGTCACCCGGTAAGCCCAAAAATCCAGAACCTGATCCAAATGCACGCAGGTCTATGTCGCCAAATTCGGTTGGACCCGCCCCGCCAGGGTGCAGATTTACATAGTTGTTCAGATTTGTCATCTGCCATTCAAAGCCAGGTGAATTGGTCAGAACTCCGATTTCGTTTTCATAAAAATGTGGAATCCCATCAACAATTTCCATTACAACTTGGCGACCGGTGACATCGGTAATACGCCAGTGGACAGTGGATGCAGTTGGGTCTATGTTGATGATGCGGACATCGTTGATGGCGGATTTGACCTGGTCAATGGTGGCAAAGCGAGATAGTATCCAGGATACAACCTGAAAGTCCGCCAGGGAAATGTCTTGGTCGTCTTCGTTATAGGGTTTGTATTCGCCATAACGGGGAAAGTAAAATAGGGCGGCGGATAAGCCGGCTTCGTTTGTGCCGTCAACGACAAATTCGGGCTGTTCAACAGCCATACCAACATAGCCATACAGGGCGGTGAAGTCCAAACCACCACTTTTGCCATCGGGTAAAAGTGATTGTTGGTTGTGGCCACGGGGAACAATCGTATAGATGTTGTTCATTTCTGTCCCAGACCAGTCAATCGTTCGGGCAACAACAACAGAATTGTCTTTGGCTTTTAATGTGATGCCAGTGCAGGCATCGGCACCCTGAATCAGGGCCAGGCATGACATTATGGTGGCACAAAGTGTTATTTTATTCATTGGTGGTTCCTTTGGTTTAATGTATATGAAAAAGTATCCCTGTTTTGGGGCTGTTTTACCATAGGAACGTTTTGATAGGATTAAAGGGCCAGTAATGGTCGCCAGATGGCCATAACTGCATCAAAATCTGTGTAAAGGTCTAAAAACGATGTCAGTTCGGTAATTAGTGCGATTTGATGGTCGGTCCAATGCAAGTTGGAACGAGAACGCAGGTTGGTGTCAAAAAACAACTGGACCGACGAGGTGGGGGGAATTTGATGCAGAATAAAAATCTGTTCGAAATTCGCACTGTGCCAATCGCATACCATTTCGATAATTGTTAAATCAGGTAAATTGCAAACGTCTGGATAGTGTTCAATATGATGTGGCTGGGTTCGGTGATGTTCGGAATGTGCGTGTTCGTATAAATCACGATGGGCATCGGTCAGATGACATTCTGGGTGGTAATTGGCATAGTTGATATAGGCATATCCATTTTGGATTGTGCCAGAATTCTTGTCATTGTCATGTTCGGGGAAATGGTATCCCAACAGGCCCGCAAAATAGTTCAGGCAATCAATGTGTGCCTGGGTGCGTTTGCGATGAAAATCCAGAATTGTTTTTGCAGAAACCGCCATACTGTGAATTATATCATATTTTGTTGCAGATTATATCAAATATTTGTATGAATTTTCAGACATGAAAAATTTGTGCTTGCGTTGGGGAAATAAAAGTCCTATAATCTGCGACGCATTGGGGCATAGTTTAATGGTAGAACTCCGGACTCTGACTCCGTCAGTGTTGGTTCGAATCCAGCTGCCCCAACCAAAGATTTAAACGCCCCGTGTGGGCGTTTTTGTGTGTATAGGGCTTTTTTCTGTTTTTTATTGGTGGGGGTTTGTGCTATAATATTTTATAAATAATATCAAAGGATTTTAGATATGGAACAGTTTATGGATGCTAATGAAATCTTTCAGGCACTGATGACACAAAAAAACAAGCCGATGGCGGATGTTGATGGAATTATTCAAGTTATCGAGCAAGTGGCCAAGGTTATGCAAACAGGTAAAGGAAAGGTGGATACGGATTTGGTCGCAAAGGTTCGTAAAGGTAAAAGACCCGATACTATTAAACTGATAAATCAAATAGTTGACGGCAATGAAAGGCAGTTCTTGGACGAAGTGTGGGGAATTGCTTGTATGCTGAGCCCGAATAAATACGATATTTTGCCAGTCAGATCCTATTGGGAAAAAATTAAAAATCATAAACTGCAATACAGTGTGTTGGATGTGCTGGAAACCAAATATACAGACCCTGATTTTATAAAAAAGTATGTCGCAAAAAATAAAAATAAGGGTTATGCCGATATCGCACGGGCCGTCGTTGAAATAGAAATTGGAAAGTTGAAAAATCCAGAAATTAAACAAAAGGATGTTATTTCGGTTCTGTCTGATATGGATGAATTTTTGCAAATGGAACACTATTCAACGGGACGGAAAACATGGAACAAGGAAATATTTAGTATCTTGCAAGATTTGATAGATGCAGAAAAAGGCAAGTCAAAGCCAGATAAAGCACAAATCTTGGTGTATTGTGAATATGCGATAAAATTTGCACAGCATGTAAGCCCGAAAAAGCGTGCAGCGGAAATAGAACAGATGTTTAAGCCCGATGTGGTCTTGGCTGATGTGGTTGAAGAAAAACCAAATGCCAAGGGGGGAAAAAAGAAAACTGGTGAAAAGAAGCCAGGTGAAAAGCCGGGTAAAGAAAAAACAGGCGAAAAGAAACCAGCAGGTAAGAAAAAGCAAGCCGGTGCAGGGAAAAAGAAAAAGGGTGAAAAGTCAGGCGAAGAAAAACCAGAGGAAAATCCAGGCGATGTAGAGGTTATTGTTGTAGATGAACCGGGTGGGGTTGACGACCAGGAAATTGTTGAGGTTGTAGATGTAGAACAGGAAGAGCCAGGAAAAGACGAAACACCAGAAGATGCATACGACAGATTGTTGCGTCGTGCCGAGGTATGGCAACGCAAGGTCGAGGCGGGGTTGAACACAGTTGGTAAAAAACTGGATGAATTTGCCCAAAAGCCCGAAGTGCAGAAATTGCAGGCAGATACCCAAAAGGCATTTGAAAAAGCAATGCGTGCAGTGGTAAACAGCGTGGATGCTGGTATTGAAAAAGTTAAAAAGGAAGCCACACGTGAAAACTTTGACAAGGCGATGCAAAGTATTAAACGCAAGGTTGCCGATATGCAAAAGTGGTTTGAAGAACAGAAAAAGAAACGTGATTAAAAAAAATCGCCCGTTTGGGCGATTTTTTTATCCGATTATTTTTTTCCAGATGCTTTGTTTCTTTTGAGGTTGCTTTTTGCGTTTGCGACGTGGGGCATTCATGGTTGTTTTCTTGGCATCCACGTGCTGGGCATTTTTGCGTTTCGCATCTGTTGATGGGGCATAGGCACCCAACAAATCTTCGGTCTTGTTTTGTTCAGGGGCGACACGTTGGATTGAATACTGGTCGATATTCATCAAACTGTCGTCACCGACAATCACGATTTCTGTTTCAAACTGAGATTCCATTTCTGCCAGTTCGGCACGTTTGTGATTCAACAAATATACCGCAACATCGGTTGGAACCGTCATGATGATTTTCTGGGCAGATTTGGCCAGTAATTTTTCTTGCAAATGACGGAACAGAATAATCGCAGATGTCTGGATTGATGGAACAACGCCGGCACCCATACAGTGTGGACAGGCGACGTATGATGATTCCATAAAACTGCTGCGTAGGCGTTGACGGGACAGCATCAATACACCAAAATTATTTATCTTGGCGACCTGGGTTCTGGCACGATCACGTTTCATAACCTCACGCATTTTCAGTTCCAGTTTGCGGTTGTTCTTTTCTTCTTCCATGTCGATAAAGTCAATCGCAACAATGCCGGCCAAATCACGCAGGCGTAATTGCAGGGCGATTTCTTCGGCGGCCTCTAAATTAGTGTTCAGGGCCGTTTGTTCGATGTCTTTTTCCTTAATCGCACGGGAAGAGTTCACGTCAATTGTGACCATGGCTTCGGTTTGGTTGATAACCAATGAACCGCCAGATGGCAATTGAACGTATGGACCATGCAACCCTTCCAGTTGTTTTTCAACACCGGCCTTGACCATCAATGGAACGGCACTGTCCTTGTAATTGATCAACTGTTTTCGTGGGGCACGACCATACATTTGAACAAAATATTGTTTGGCCGCATCGTATGCTTCTTCGCCCTGGATAATCAGGGTGTCTTCTTTGTCACTTAGGAAGTCACGGACAACACGACGCAGTAATGAATCTTCGGTGTGAATTGTCACAGGGGCGACAGATTCCAGGGTCGTCTTGCGGATTTCGTTCCACAGATTTACCAGATAGTCATAGTCGCCAGAAATATCCGCAGGCGATGCACCAAATGCCGCCGTTCGCAGAACAACCGTCATACCCTTGGGGATTTTCAGATTGTGCAGGATTTCACGCAGACGGGCACGTTCGGATTTGTCCGAGATTTTTTTAGAAATGCCATAACTGTTGCGTTTGCGAGAGTTGGGCATCAGAACCGCAAAGCGACCCGCCAATGACAAGTATGTCGTCATCGAGGCACCTTTTTGGCCACGTTCTTCCTTGACACCTTGAATCAACAGGATTTGTTTCGGTTTGATTACATCCTGAATCTTGAATTCACGGGCACGTTTGGTAAATTCGTTATTGTCTTCGCCGGCACTGTGGTCGTCGTATTCAACAACCTCGTCTTCATCATCGTTGGGATCGTCATCGTCATCAACAATGTTGGCGTGGGCCAGTTCTAATAACTTTTTCTTTTGTTCAGGGGTGACCTGATAATAATCCGGATGGATTTCAGAAAATGGTAAAAATCCGTTCTTGCCAGTGCCATAGTCAACAAATGCCGCCTGTAATGATGGTTCGACACGTATAACCTTGGCCAGGTAGATGTTTCCCTTAATCTGGGGTTTTGTCGTTGTTTCAACGTCAAAATCAGAAACACGATTCGTAGCAGTATCTACAACGACGACACGTGTTTCTTCCGGGTGGACTGCATCCACATATATTTTCTTTGACATTTAATAATCCTTTTGTTTTTGGGGCGTATGAAAGCCGTATAATCCGTCCCCATGGGGCGTCCATGCCCATGCCAAGGGAATACGCCACGATAAGCATCAGCGTAATCCGAATTACAGAAAGCAGTGATAATATAAACACTTGCATAACCCTTAGATTTTTCATACACAAATGCAATTTTAACATGCCGTTATAGTGTGTGCAAGGTATTTATTTTTTTATTTTTTGTGCTGGATTTCTGATTTTAGATTCTTAATCTTTTCGGGGATTTTTTCTTTGACCTGGCTGGCCCAGTATTTCATTTTGGAACGAAGCCAACGTTCGTAGATGAAAAACAGACCGCCAACACCAATCAGGGGTAAAACATAATAAATTATGCGGTATGCCAACAAAGCACCAAATACGTTGGCCTTGTCCACGGTGTCGGGTAGGGCGGCCAAAAATATACTCTCGAATACGCCGATGCCACCTGGAACCTGGCTGAATAATCCTGTGGCCTGGGCAATTACATACAGGCCGATGAATGTGCCAAAAGGTATCTGGACAAATGGTGTCAGGCAGAAATACAACACCAAACCCGCCAGAACACTGTCGCCAATGCCCAGAAGTAATTGAAATGTCGCCATTTTTGTGGTGGGAATTTGGAATTTTATGTTGCCGATTTTGATGCTTTTCTTGTTGAATACGATGGTTATCGCAAAATATACCAGCACCATTGTCAGGCATATCCCAAACAGCCAGCCCAGACCAATAGACAGACCCGCTGAATTTGCAAGTTGGTCGTGCGGAATTAAAAAATATCCGATTACCACGATTGCGGCGGCACCAAGAAAATATGTCAGACCAGACAGTGTTAACATCTTGAATATATCGCCACCACGAATACGCCAACGGGTATAAAGACGATATCGAATCGCACCGCCACTGACCATGGCGTTGCCGGCATTGTTGCTGATGGCAAAGCCCAACATCCCCGCCAACATCCATTTCCACCATGTCACACGACCCCCAACATAGTTCAAGGCCAGATAATCATACAGTGATAATGTTAAATACCCCATCAAACATGCACAGCATGCCAAAAACAGGTTCGTCAGTGGAATGTCTGTAATCGCATGAACGATATCAATCAGTTTATAATCACGCAGTTGCCAGTAAAGCATACCGATGGCAAGTGCAAAAAAGAAAACACCCGAATAACTGATTACCTTTTTAATCAGGCGTTTTGTTTTGGCTGACATATAAATCCTTTTCAAGTGTGTTAGGATAACAATATTATACAAAAAATCAAACTTAAAAAAAATTGCTTTTATCGGGGGGCAGGATATAATGGGGCAGTCAATTAAATAAAAAGGATTTGTTATGGTGCGTCCATCTTTACGGCAGAATAATCAAATGAGACCAGTTTCAATAGAAACACAGATAAATAAATGGGCCGAAGGGTCTTGTTTAATAAAGATGGGGGGGACGCATGTTTTATGCACGGCCTCGGTAGATTTCAATCAGCCGTTGTGGAAACGGCAACAGAATAAAACAGGCGGATGGGTGACGGCGGAATATTCTATGTTGCCACGTGCCGTTGGAACACGCAAAGGACGTGAAGCACTGATGAAGGATCATCGCAGTGCTGAAATTTCCCGACTGATTGGACGGGCGTTTCGTAGCGTGGTTGATATGGAACGTCTGGGACGGCACACGATTACAATTGATTGTGATGTGATTCAGGCCGATGGCGGAACACGATGTGCATCAATTACAGGGGGATTCGTGGCACTGATGATGGCGGTGCGGTGGTTGATGCAACAGGGGCGTATCAATGAAAATCCAATTATGGACTATGTGTCGGCGGTCAGTTGCGGTATGCGTGATGGACAATTGATATTGGATTTGGACTTTGACGAGGATTGCGGTGCGGAAATGGATGCGAATTTTGTTGTTGCAGGGGATGGCAAGTTTATAGAAATTCAGGCAACCGGTGAACAGCATCCGTTTACAGCAGATCAGATTATGCAAATGATGGAAATGGCAAAGACAGGTTGTATGAAGTTGATTGATTTGCAAAAGCAGGTCTTGGAATAATCGCTGTGAAATTGGAATCAAGTGGGATTTTGATTGGATTGCGTCCCTTTAATGAACGGGATGCGGTTGCACACGTCTTTACACGGGAACATGGGGTGTTGAGTGGTATGTTGCGTGGGGCGGTGGTGGCAAAAAAGAATAAACCCTTGGTCGGGCAGGTGGGGCAGGTGTCGTGGAATGCACGGCTGGATTCACAGTTGGGGGTTTTTCACTGGGAGGCGGAAAAAAATCTGGTGGCGGGGATTATTGGACGGGCCGATGCGTTGATGGCAATGAATGCAGGGTTTGCGTTGTTGGATGCACTGTTGCCCGAGCGTGAGGCATACAATATATTATATGAAGAAACGTTGGAAATGCTGGGGCTGTTGATGACACAAAATGTCTCAGATGTTTATTTGGATTGGGAAATAAACCTGTTGCAAGAATTGGGATATGCGTTGGATTTATCAAAATGTTCAGGGTGTGGGGGGGACGAGAATCTGAACTGGTTGTCGCCACGGACAGGGCGAGCCGTATGTGATAAATGTGCACAGCCATATGTGAATAAACTGTATAAGTTGCCACTGAATTTGGCGGTGACACGGCGTTTCTTGGAAAATGTGTGTGTGCAACAGGGGGCACAATTGCCTGTGATGCGACAGATGCTGAATATCGCATAAATTTTTTTCAATTATCACTTGCACTTTTTGGAAAATTTGCTACTGTTGACGTGTTCAACAGAATAAGGAGAAAAATCATGTTTTGGACAATCTTAGTATTATTGCTGGCGATTGCATTGTTTGTGGTCGGCGGTGCTATGTTCGATGGCAAAAAAGGCACAGGCCTGAAATTGGTTGGCGTGTTGCTGATTGCAGGTTGTGTATGCCGTTTGTACACACCAATGTATCTGACATCTGTGAATCCTGCTATCTTGCAAGAAATGGTCAAGGGTATGGAAGAACAGCAGAATGCAGAAAAAACAAAGAAAATCAAAAAGTTCGTTCGTGATAATGCAGATAAAATGATTGTAAATGCACCTGTTTTGGGTAATCCAGAAGCGGAAAATACAATCTATGTTTGGACAGCGGCTTCTTGTGGATACTGCCGTCGTGTTCACGGTGAACTGGATCGTGTATTGCAGGCCCGTGACGACGTTCGTGTTGTTATCAAAAACTTTAGCATCCATGGCGTGATGTCTGATGGCCCAGCACGTGCAATGATTGCTGCAAAAATGCAGGACAATGCCAAGGCAGCAAAATTTGTTGATTTGGTTATGACACGTGAATATCGCCCAGCAGGTGATGTGGCACAGGACAAAATGGCTGAAAAAATCCAAGAAAATATCATGAAATTTGCCGAAGAAGCAGGTTTGGATACTGCAAAATTGGCAGAAGACATGAACAGCGAAGTTGTTGCAACAGAATTGGCAAACGTTCGTGATTTGGCACAGGAATTCGAAATCACAGGAACACCTTTCTTGATCATCAATGAACAGGCATTCCCAGGTGCAATCCCAGCCGATACAATTTTGGAAGCATTGAAATAATCGTAATCGAACATTCAGAAACAACCCCCGTCAGAAATGGCGGGGTTTGTTTGTGGTGGATTTATTCCAATCTATATGGTAGATTGTGGTGTGTAAATCAAAGGAGTGTGTAAATGGTAATGGTTTATTGTCGTGAATGTGGTGCAAAGCATTCGGATAAGGCAAAAGCATGTCCAAAGTGTGGATATCAGGTGCGTAGCAGTGATATGGATAAATCGGTGTTGGTATATGTGTTGCTGGCATGTTTCTTGGGGTTCTGGGGTGTGCATAAATTCTATGCTGGGAAAACTGGCCAGGGAACGGCAATGTTGCTGATGGGGACGATTGGTTGGCTGTTGATTTTGCCGGGGATTGCGGTGTGGATTTGGGCGTTCGTGGACTTTGTTATTGGATTGTGCAGTTTTGATGAGCCAGAACGTATCTTTGGAAAGAAATAAAAATTCCCCCGTTTGGGGGATTTTTTGATTGTGTTTGGGTGGATTTATTATAGCAGGTATTCACGCCTGTGTGGGAATGGCAAGGGGGTAATATAATGTAAGGTTCAAACTTCGCCGTTGGCTTGTTTTCACCAACTGACGTTCCGAACCGGTCGGTTCTTCGTCCAACCAGACCAAAATAAAAATCCCCAAAAGGGGATTTAATTTTGGTGGCCCTGGTCGGACTCGAACCGACACTCCTCGCAGAACTTGATTTTGAGTCAAGCGCGTCTACCAATTCCGCCACAAGGCCATGATGCATCGAAAGTCAAAATTTAGGCGACTTTCTTTGTTTCAACTTTTTTTACCAAACGTGCACTGCGATTCGCTTTGTGTGCAGGTTTTTTCACTGGGGCTTCTGCTTTGCCGATTTTCTTGTCAATGGCACGTTTGATTTTTGCCATATCTTCGGTCAGGCGAGAAATTGGTTTGGACATCACATAAGCGTCCAAGCCACCGTGTTTGGTCAATGTACGCAGACCAGCGGTCGAAATGCGTAATGAAAAATCACGGCCCAGAATTTCACTGTGGAATTTTAATTTTTGCAAATTTGGCAAGAATGTGCGTTTTGTATGACGTTCAGAGTGGGAAACGTTCATCCCAACTTCTGTCTTCTTACCTGTAACTTTACATATACGTGGCATAATACTTTACCTTTAATTATTAGCGAACCCAAATTTATAACAAAAATACAGAAAAGTCAAGTGTTGTTTTCACTTTTTTCTTATTTTGTTGTGTGATCGGGCGTAATCAGGTCGATAATTGTCTTGACCGGTGTAAATGTTGTATTCGGGGTTTCTACAAAAATTGTGTTCCAGTCAGACATTGCACCATTCCACAGGCCGGGACGTTCCATCGCACGCAGGGGAACACCGTTCTTGGACTTTGTGCTGATAAAACCAGCCGTTTCGTCAATGTGGTGTAACAAGTTAAATTTGTTGCCACGGTAATCAAATATGCCACAGGCGATGTCAGTGGGACTGAAATATTTGCCATTGTGCAGTATCGATATGTTATCAGGTGAAATTTGTCCCGGTTCTACGATTTGCAGGGACGTGTCGCCGGTTGGTGTGCGGACCCAGAATGGGCCACCGCCTGGGGCACCGGTGTTGCGAATGATGCCACATGCACGGATTGGGCGGTTTAATATCTTGTGCAGGGTGGACAGGTCGGGGGTGTTGGCAAAGCGGTATCCCAGTGTGTTGCCGATAAATTCGGTGATTTCTGATATGTTTGCCGTGCCATTGTCAATTTGGTGCAGGTAATTAAATACCTGGCGTTGGGTGTCGATTAAAATGCCGCCCAGTAATTTTTTATAGTGAACCGTGTCGGAACGCATTTTGTCGGTGCAGACGTTGTCTATGTTCTTGATAAATATAATTTGTGATGTTAAATCGTTCAGGTTTTTAATCAATGCACCGTGACCGGCGGGGCGGAACAATAATGTGCCGTCTGGGTTGCGAAATGGTGTGTTGTCCATATTTACCGCAATGGTGTCGGTTTGTGGACGTTGGGTGGACATTGATATGTTATATTTTGTATTAAATCTGGTTTCGTATTCGGGTAAAATCTGAGTCAGATGTGTTTGGAAGGCGGTTATATGTTCGGGCGATACGGTAAAGTGCATATTGACTGTGTGGTTTGATTGGGCATACAGGGCACCTTCGATTAAATGCTCGGCCAGGGCTGTGCGAGATTCGCCGTCATCATATTTATGAAATTTCAGCAGGGCCTTGGGCAGGGAACCATAGTTTAGGCCCGCATCGGTTATCAAGTATTTGATTTTGTCGGCATCTGTTGCGTTTTGTGGTAACAACTGTTGTAAATCGTCCCAAAATGCAAATTGTTCTATGTTGTCCAAGACCGTTTGGGTTTTGTCGTTGGATTCGCCTGATGATAGGTAGGTGAACAAATCTTGGAACATACGGGTGGCCGCACCAGATGCAGGAACGAATTTAGTAATGCTGTATTGGTTGCCGTTTGTGTCGTAGATTGATATGTATTTTTCGTGTTGTTCGTCCGTTAAGACCAAAATGCCGTTTCCATCGTATGCAGGGGATGTAATATCGGAATAGGGAAAGCCCGATATAAAGTTCTGAATTTGGGTGTTCACGGTGTCTGGTGTCAGGCCGTGTGATGTGATTTGTTCTATATCTTGTGTGGAAAAATTAGTCATATTTGCCCCCTGTTGTCAGTTCAACCATAATACAAAAAGCCCAAATATGCAAGGGGATAACGGGATTAGTTCCTGTGTCTTGAAAGTTAAAATTATGGCACTATATTTAGGGAAAAGCAAAAACAGGAGCATATAGATGAATCCAGAAGAAATGCAGGAAACGCCACAGCAGGCAATCGAAAGATATACAACCGATTTTACCAAATTGGCATCGGATGGAAAATTGGACCCTGTGATTGGACGTGAGGATGAAATTAGACGAACGGTTCAGGTGTTGACACGCAGAACAAAAAATAACCCCGTTTTGATTGGTAATCCTGGGGTTGGTAAAACTGCAATTATCGAGGGACTGGCACGTCGCATTATTTCAGGGGATGTGCCGGAAAATTTGTTGCGGAAAAAATTGTTGTCGTTGGATATGGGGGCTTTGATGGCAGGGGCCATGTATCGTGGCCAGTTCGAGGGCCGATTAAAGGCAATATTAAAGGCCGTCAAGGATTCCGATGGGGAAATCATTTTATTTATTGATGAATTGCATACACTGGTCGGGGCCGGCAAGGGCGAAGGCAGTATGGATGCAGGGAATTTGCTGAAACCAATGTTGGCACGTGGGGAATTGCACTGTATGGGGGCAACGACTTTGGACGAATATCGCCAATATATTGAAAAAGATCCTGCGTTGGCCAGACGTTTTCAGCCGGTGTATGTAGATGAGCCAACGGTTGATGATACGATATCGATTTTGCGTGGGTTGAAAGAAAAATACGAAGGGCATCACGGGGTGCGAATCGCTGATTCGGCACTGGTGTCTGCGGTAAAGTTATCGAATCGGTATATCACAGATAGATTCTTGCCAGACAAGGCAATTGACCTGATTGACGAGGCCGCCGCACGTGTGCGAATCGAAATTGCGTCAAAACCCGAAAAGTTGGACGAGGTTGACAGACATCTGATGCAGTTGAAAATCGAACAGCAGGCATTGAAAAAAGAAAAAGATGACGAATCGAAAAAGCGACTGGCGGACCTGGAAAAGTTGATTGAGCAGAACGAAGAAGAATCCAAAGAATTGACCGCAAATTGGCGGGCAGAACAAGAAAAAATGCGTGGTCTGTCCGATGCGATGGCCAGATTGGATTCTGCCAAGGCCGAGGTGGCCAGTGCCATGCGAAATGGGGACTATGAAAAGGCATCTGCGTTGCAGTATGGGAAAATCCCAGAACTGGAAGAAAAAATTGCCAAGATGAATGCCGAATCACGTGAATATAAAACGGTGTTGCCAGAACATATCGCCGCCGTTGTGTCAAAGTGGACAGGTGTTCCAGCAGACAGATTGACAATGGAAGAACAATCTAAACTGTTAAACATAGAAGATGCCTTGCGGAAACGTGTCGTGGGACAAGATCATGCGTTGGGTGTCGTTGCACGGGCGATTCGTCGCAGTCGTGCAGGTTTAAGTGATCCACGCAGACCATCGGGCAGTTTTATGTTCTTGGGGCCAACAGGTGTTGGTAAGACCGAGGTGGCCAAGGCATTGGCTGAATATCTGTTTAATGATGATACCGCCATGACACGAATCGATATGAGTGAATATATGGAAGCTCATTCGGTGTCACGTTTAATCGGCAGTCCCCCAGGATATGTCGGATATGAACAGGGTGGGGTGCTGACTGAAAGTGTCAGACGCAGACCGTATCAGGTGCTGTTGTTTGATGAAATAGAAAAGGCAAACCCAGATGTGTTTAATGTGTTCTTGCAAATACTGGACGATGGTCGGTTGACAGACGGGCAGGGACATGTGGTGAACTTTACAAATACTATCATCATCATGACCAGTAATTTGCCTGATATGGATGCGGTGCGTCGCCAGTTCAGACCAGAATTTGTGAACCGTGTTGATGAAATCGTTTTCTTTAACCCGTTGGGTAAAGATGTAATGGTAGATATAGTCAAAATTCAGTTGGCAGGTCTGGAAAAACGATTGGCGGAACGCAGAATCGAATTGAATATCACAGACAAGGCGATTAAATGGCTGGGGGATAATGGGTATGATGAAGCATACGGGGCCAGACCATTGAAACGCCTGATTACGTCCGCAGTTGAAGACAAGGTGGCTGATTTAATCTTGTCTGATACCGTGCGAGAGGGCGGAACCGTTTATGTTGATGTCAAAGGTAAAGAACTGACGGTGGGATAAAAAGAAACGGGGCGTTTGCCCCGTTTTCTTATTTTGTGTCTTGACTTGCGTTTTCGATGATATACTGCGCTGGTTTGTATTTGGCAATGTCAGCAGCAGACAAGAATACATCAGAACCATACTTGGTCTTTAAACGCAGACCACGTTTCTTGGTCATCGTGACATCGTAGATATATGTGTTTTGGCGGCGATCCAGACGGCTTTGGCGTTCAAATGTCCATTCGGTGCCGTTTGGTAAATAGACCAAGCAACGTTGACCAGACAAATCTGGCATTGTATATTTGACGACCAAAACACTGTCGTCCATAAATGTTTCTGCGGTGACGTTCATGCGATTTTGCACAACACGTTCGCCATTTACATACACATCATAAAATGCGTTGTTTTGTTCACTGTGTGATACCTTTTTCAAGGATGCATAGTGATGGTTTTTGCCTGGTTTAATTGTGCCAGTGATAACATATTCTGGGCGGGCAGGTGTTGTGCCACGTTTTGGTGTGTGTGGTGTGATGGTTGTGGTTTCCAGTGGTTTCGCACGCATGGTCGCACGGGTTGTCAAGATGTTGCCCAGTAATGGGTTTGGTAATTTTTCCGCTGTCTTTACCGCACCAAAGCGTGGCATGTGGACAACGTTTTTTGACTGGGATTTGCCGTTTTGGCAAATTGGGCAGAAATAAATGTCGCCAAATGTTGTGCAATAGCGGATTTCTTCTGTCCCGTATTTACATTCGGCTGGGACAGAGCCATCACGGTTATTCACCAAATACAGGCGTGCATTGCCATTGGTGTATCTGTCATCAAAACGTTTGATGATGGAATATGGGCGATTGGCGTAATCAAAAAAGATTTCGTATGGGCGTTTTGATGTAGCGACCTGTTCAATACGTATTAGTTTGCCATTTTCTTGGACGAAATATAATGCGTATTGACCTGGATAAATCATAACGTTGACAAATGGGGTTTCTGGTTTGTTGTTCATTTTGTTTTACCTTTGGTTGTTTTTTTAGTGGTTATTCCCCCATCGCACATCAGTGTTCTGTGTGTGCGTCCCCCCGTTGTTTGTTGTTTTATTGTTGTTTTTTGTCCTTGGTTGATTTGTTTTCTGTGCGAAATTGTATGTCACGCAGGCGTTTGTATTCGCCGTTTAACTCGCACAGTTCTGCGTCCGTGCCAGATTCAACAATCTGGCCGTCTTTGATAACGCAGATTTTGTCTGCGTCCAAAATTGTTGACAGGCGGTGGGCAATCACAAATGTGGTGCGGCCACGCATCAGTTGGGTCAGGGCGGACTGAATCAGTTTCTCGCTTTGTGTGTCAAGGGCGGATGTGGCCTCGTCCAAAAGCAGGATGGGCGAGTTCTTTAATATCGCACGGGCGATTGCAATGCGTTGCTTTTGTCCGCCAGATAACAGTGACCCACGTTCCCCGACATTTGTGTCATATCCGTTTGGAAATTCCGAAATAAAATCGTGGGCGTTTGCCATTTTGGCCGCTTCGATAACCATTTCTGGGGTGGCATCTGGACAGCCGTATTTGATGTTGTCCGAAATTGTGCCGTTAAATAAGAATACGTCTTGGGATACTTCGGAAATGTTTAAACGCAGGGATTTTAATGTATATTTACGAATGTCACGGCGGTTGATTGTGATTTTGCCCGAAGTTGGTTCATAAAAACGTTGCAACAGGTTGAACATTGTGGTTTTACCACCACCAGAAGGTCCAACCAATGCACAGACCGAACCGGCCGGAACGTTCAATGACACGTTGTGTAATACGGGATTGTCTGCATTGTATGCAAATGACACATCGTCAAATGATACAGACAGGTTTCCAGATTTCAATTCAACTGCGTCTGGGGCATCGGTGATTTCGGGTTTGCTGTCCAGGAATTGGAACAGTATTTCCGCCGCCAATAAACCGTGTTGGACCGAATCGCCCGTGCCGGTAATTGATTTTGCCGGTTTATATGCCGCAGTCAGGGCCAACAAAAATGCCGTAAAATCACCTGTTGAGATTGCACCACTGGAAATAAAGTGGCCACCCATAATCATCGCAATACAAAGACCAATTGAAATCATAAATTCCATCAGCGGAGAACGCAGGGCGTTGGCCTGGGTGCTTTTGTATGCGTTGACCATAGATGCGTTCAGGACGTTGTGGAAATTTTTTGCCTCGCGTTCTTCGTTGGCAAATGATTGAATTGTTTTAATCCCGTGCAGGGTTTGATTTAAATGCTGGGCAACGTCGTTGGCGATGCCAAATGATTGACGTGATAATTTGCGACGTTTACGCATAATGGCGACCATTGGAATTATAATCGCAGGTGTCAAGAATAACAGAACAACGCACATCTGTGGTGCATAGTAAAACATCAGGGCCAATGTCATTGCCAGTGTTGCAACGTTCTGAACCAGTTTTACAACCGTGCCAGTCACCAGGTTCAATACCGCACCCGCCTGAACCGTGAAATAGTTCAGATTTTTGCCAATACCGTCACCATAGAACCGTGACAGGTTCATGTGGGTCATGTGATTGTAAATTTTCTTTTGCAGATTTGCACTGGCCAACAGACCGCCCTTGGCCATAATCAGGGCCTTGGCATAGGTAAATGCACCCTTGGCACCAAATGCAATGATAACCTGGCCACCCAGAAAGTAGATGGCGTTCATACTTTTATTTATAAATGCCTGATCAACAACCTGTTGAACCAGGGTGATGGTGTATGCCTCGGCCCCAGCGGCCAAAATAGTGAAAATGATACCAAACAGCAACCATTTAAAATAGGGACGGCCAATCTTACGCCAGACACGACCATATAAAGACCAAGCAATGCGACCGTTTTTGTCGTCGCCTTTGATAAATTTTTCAATTTTTTTGGTTATCTTTTTTAGCATAGCCGTTCCATTATAAATTGCAGAAAGTTATCTGTCCAGAATAAAAACACTAGCGACGGCGACGTCGGACGTGTTGGGTTTTGATTAAATCTATGACCGCACGATAGTCACGATGCTGGTCGATAAATGAATGTTTGCTGTTGGAAAATTCAATCAGTTTGAATTGGTGGTTGCCCGTTATTGATTGCAGGGTCTGAACACGTTCTTGCAACATTTTTGTCGGGGATTTCTTGTCACGGCCCCCGGCAACAAAGGTGACAGGAATTTGGTATTTGCTCATCATGTCTGGGCGAAACTCAACCGCATCCATTTCATCGTAAAATGATGGCAAAATGGAAATATAGCGAACCTGTTTGTTGGTGAAGACATCGTGTGGACTGATAAGACCAATAGGGGTGTGGGCAAATTCTGCATCGGTTGTTTCAGGCGGACAGTTGCGTTCACGATAAAATGTCTTGCTGAAATCCAGCCATTGGTGCGTGACGTATGGGGCAAATAATATTGCAGAAGAAAAGTTCAGCGGTTTGTTCGCCTGAATTCGGCGGTTCAGAAATTCAATTATGCCCAGACCACCCACAGAATGGCCAATTAAACATGTCCACTGATTTTGACATTGTTCTTCGATTATGCCAAGGCCCATTTCCATCAGGTTGATAAATTCGGGGAAAGTATGGCGATGTGCCAATTCAGACGAATTTTCGGGCTTGAAGTCGCCCAGAAATGTCGTGATTGTGTAAACATTGAAATTCTTGGTCAGGGCCCAGTATGTGATTGCCTGCATAAGGGGTTCGGTATCGCAATTGCTGGCCAGGCCAGGGGATAAAATAATACTGCCGTTGATGGGGCGGGTGGATACGGGACTGAAATGAGTGATATAGCCAACAGACGACAATTCCGTGCGAGAACTGTATTCGAAACGCCATTTAAAAGTTTTTTCTTTTAATTCGGGCAGTATTTCTTGGAAATTTGCCGGAATTTGTATTCTTTGTGCCATAGTGTAGATATAATAGACCAAAAATACAGATTGTCAAATAATATGTTTTGTATTTTTTTTGTTGACTTTTATTTTAATAATGTATAAAATTCGTTCGCTTTCAGATGTGAAAGTGCAAAGTTTTGGGGTCATAGCTCAGTTGGTAGAGCACCTGCTTTGCAAGCAGGGGGTCGTCAGTTCGAGTCTGATTGGCTCCACCAAAATAAACGAAGGGGGATGCCAATCCCCCTTTTAGGTGAAACAAAGATAAAACGTGTAAAGGGGGTGAATGACCGATGGTGAAAGTTCTGGTTCGCGATAACAACGTTGAACAGGCATTGCGTGTTGCAAAACGTAAATCACAAAAAGAAGGCCTGTATCGTGAAATGAAAGAACGTCAGCGTTATGAAAAACCTACTACACGACGCAAACGTTTGAAAGAAGAAGCCGTGCGTAACGAAAAGAAACGTCAATCAAAACAGCGTATGGTTTTCGGATTCTAATATTTCAATCCCCCGTTTGGGGGATTTTTTTGTCCACCGCCATTGGCGGTGGGGTTTGTGATAAAGCATTGATAAAAAAAATCCGCCGATTGGCGGATTTTTCGATTCGTTTTACGATGGATTATTCGGCTTCGACAATGTCGATAACTTTGACCTTGAACACAACGTCTTTGCCGGCTAATTCTGGAACGTATTCCGTTGGGAATGTGATGTTAACGTCACGTTCTTCGCCTTCGACGGCACCAACCAACTGGTCTTCAAAGCCAGGAACGAACTGGCCACTGCCCAAGGTCAATGGAAAGTTTTCGGCTGTGCCACCTGGGAACTGGACACCATCCAAGAAACCAGCAAAGTTTATTACAACTGTGTCGCCAACCTTGGCCCCTGCGTTGCTGTCGCAGGCACCCAACAGACCACATACACCAATTGCCATCATCAATTTTTTCATGATTTACCCCCGTTTGTTTTTTGTTGTTTGATTCTATTTGTAATACACGCAACGAAAACCGTATTCTCGCATGGTGGATCCTTCGGCCTCGATACGATAGTCATAGTATGGTGTTGGACGCATCACATCAAATGATGGTTTGTCGTAGACCATAACAATGCTGTCTGCGTTGCGACCACAGATTCGTTTCATCTCGTGATCTGCAACGGTTGCCAAAATTGAACGGGCATCGCCGTCAATGTCCATCCCGTCCGCATTTTGCATCAAACGCAGACGCATTTCACGTAGGTCACTGTTGCCCAATAATATCTGGACACGAACCATCGTGCCACGATATTCCTGCCAACGGGTTTCCATGCGGGATGTGTTCCAACGGTTTGCCGACTGTTCCTTTTCGGCGGATGTTTTTGGCTTGAATGAATCAATGTTTGCAAATGGATTGTCCGATTGCATAAATTCGCTGGTGCGTTCGTTGTATAATGGTGCGTCTTCGCCCCCCTGAACAAAGTCCGTTTCGTTGTATGGTGCGTCTTTGCCACCACCACAGGCACCCAGGAACAATACCGAACACAATGCGAAAACAAGTGATTTCTTCATTTCTTTATCTCTCTTTTTTATGATTTTAACAAATAAACAGTTTTGATTCAAGCGGGGATTTATGATAAAATCATCAATATGGCAAATGTTGTCTTGGAATCTTTGTTAAAACCATTGGAAGAATTCTACAAACCTTCGTTCGTAGAAGAAATCGCAATCAATCACGCAGGCGAGGTGTGGTTGCGACTGCATGGGGCAAGGGTGCCGTGGGTCGCATATCAGGCAGATGTCCTGTCTAAGCAATATTTGGTGGATTTGATTCATACGGTCGCAAATATCTATGAAAGACCATTTGACCCAATTCACGGTATGCCTGTGGTGTATGCAACCCTGCCGGGGAATCACAGATTTACCGCAATCGCAGGGCCAAATGTGCAATACGATGACGAAGATGTGACGGGTGGGGTGGCATTGAATATTCGTGGCGGTGGGGTCGCAACAACTAGTTTCGAGAATTATCATCTGAAGCGTGGGGAAAAGTTGATAAAAATCAAACCCAGGGAAAACGTTAGACCAGATGATCCCTATGAACGTTTAATGTCCGCAATAAATGATGGCAGTCCGATTCTGATAAGTGGGGCAACCGCAACAGGTAAAACAACCTTCTTGAATCATATGTTGACACTGATTGACCAGAACAGTCGTGTGATTACCGTTGAAGATGCACGTGAAATTCGTGTGCCACAAAAGAATAGGGTGCATTTCGTGCTGTCACGAACAGAACAGACAAATGATTTTAACTATGCACGATTGTTGGACCTGGTGGTGCGTATGACACCCGATGTGATTATCGGGGGGGAAATTTCAACGGATAATGCGTCTGTGCTGTGGGAAATGTTGGGGACGGGGCATGATCATTTTTATACCACAATTCATGCCGAAAGTGCCGAGGCAGCATATTCTGCTTTTGCAGATAGAATCTTGCATACGCAACCTGCGTATGATAGAACTGATTTAATCGCAGAAATGAAAAAGAAAATTCGGGTGGTGCAACTGTCACGAGATGGGGCGTTGCGTGCAGTGACCGAAGTAGTTTAACATATAACATAAAGGATATAAAAATGGATGAAGATAAAATTTCGGTGATAGATTCTAATTATCGTGAACCAATGAGCGATAAAATGAGTCAGGAATTAAGAGAGTATGAGGCAGAAAAACTGCGTCAGGCCGAAGAACGTGAAGAAAGATTGCTGAATAAACGTGGTTTTATTGATGTCTGTATGGATGGTATTGATAAAATCAAGTCAATGTTTGCAAAAAAGAAGGCAAAAGAAATTACAGCACAAAATTCTGATAAACAACATTAAAAAATCCCCCGATTGGGGGATTTTTTATAACTTTTCAACGTAGTTGATGTCCAGTTCGGTGGTGAACAGACCACGATCGACTTCGCCATATAATTTGACGGTGTCGGTTGGGGATACGGTTTGACCACGCCAGTCGTCATCGTCAATTTCAATTGTGATTGAACCCGTTGGATCTTCGAACAGATATGTTTCATCGCCCATGCGTTGAATAATGTTGCCACGAACAATTACGGGAACATCGTCACGCATTTCCATAATCTGTTTAACGGTTGAAATTGTTTCCGCACCAGAGACAAATCCGCCGTTTGGTTGGGCCGGTGTTGCAGGTTGGAATTCAGCGTTGGCGGTGCCAAATGCCACAATTGCCAAAATTGCCATAATTGAAAATTTTTTCATGTTTGACCCCTTGGTTTTTGTTTATTTATGATAACAGTATATCATATGAAAACTATGTTTTGTCTAGGAATATTTTTATAAATGAAAACGGGAACAAAAGTTCCCGTTTTTGCTTATTTGTTGGTCAGTTGCAGTTCTATGCGACGGTTCTGTTGCAAACTGTCACGGTCGTTGCCCAGGGCCACAGGGGCGGTGTCGCCAAAGCCCGATGGAACCAAACGGCGTTTTGATACACCGGCACGGGCCAATTCGTCAGCGACCGCAGATGCACGCAACAGTGACAGTTGGGTGTTGTTGCGGTATCCAGGCGTGCCTGGGATAACGGGTTTGTTATCGGTATGGCCGTCAACACGAATAATCCAGTTGATGTTGGTTGGGATTTTTTCTTCCATATCCTTGATGACGTTGGCAATCAGGTGTAGTTGCTTTTTGCCTTCGGCCGACAGCCGATATGAACCGCTGGGGAATAAAATATCACTGGATACGATAAAACGGTCGCCGTCTGGTTGTAGTGTGGTGCGATCGCCCATGGCCAATTTTACAGATTTGTAAAATTCGGACTGGTATTTGGAAACATCGTTTAATTCGGCAACCTTGTCCGCCAGGGCACGGTTCAGACGTGTGGACATTTCAACGTATTGAATTGCCTGGGCCCGAGATTTTTCTTCGGCAGAATCCAGGGCAGATTGCAATTTTGCCAACTGTTCAGCCAATTCGGCACGTTGAGTCGTCATTTCTTCTTGTAATTTACGGCGTTCTTGTTCCAGTTCGGCTGTGCGTTGTTTGTCCAGATTTGCCTGGTTCAATTGCCGGGTCAGATCAGATACCATGCGTTGCATCTGGTCGCCCTGGTTTTGCAGGTCGATAACCTTGGCCTCGTATGCGGAGACCAGGTCGTCAATGCTTAAATCCATTTCATTGATTTCGGCCGTCAGGGTTTGGTTGCTTTTTTCCAGTGCCTCTAACTGATTGCGTGCCAAAATCAACAGACGTTTGGCTTCTTTTTCGTCTATGGCCATTTGTTCGATTTGTTCCGCCTGGGCCAAGTTGGTCTGTTTAAGCGATGCCATTGACTGGGCTGTGGTCTTGTTATTAAATACGTTTGTGGTGGTCCACAAGAACACAAATACAATCAGCAGGAATATTAAAATGATTACCAGGTTGGAAAACAAGTCCACAAAACCGGGCCAGGCATTGGTCTGATTGCGAAAACGTGTGTTTAACATTGTTGCTACCTCTCTCTCTGTGGTTGTATTTGATATAAATCCGCTATATCTCGTCGGTTGTATCAGATACGGTTTGTGCCAGTTTTTGGACACTTTTGCTCAATTGTTTGGTTGCCAGATTTATTTGGGGCAAAACCTGGACGATATCTTCGGGTGATGGGGTTGATACCCGTGTGTGTGCCGATAGATAATCTTCTAATTCGTTAAAGATGGCATTTTGGGCCAGTTGCACTTGCAGGCCCAAGAAACCAATGGTTAAACTGCCCGCCAGACCCATCAGCGAACTGGTAAATGCGGTCGCCATGCCAGATAATGGACGGGACAGGCCAGATTGCATAGTTAGCAGAACCGATTCGTCTGCAAAATCTAAATTGCCAATTAAATCGGCAAAACCACCAACCGTCAAAATCAGCCCCCAAAATGTTCCCAGCAGGCCTAAAAATATCAATGTATTGGTGATATAGCGGATTGATTCACGTGTGTCCTCGAATCGCAGTAAGATGATGTCCAACATATTGTTTAATGTTGTTGCAGATATTTGCTTGGGCTTGGCGTGCAGCATCAATGCCACAGGACGCAACAGGCGTGGCGGCAGTGCAGGCGAGCCACGACGACGGGTAATGAACCCGTGCAGCCATTTGTATTCTGGTAGCAGGCGGAACATCTCGGCAAAGCAGAGCCCAATGCCAAAAATAGTTGTTCCCAAAATAACCCCGTTTAACCATATATTTGATGACGCAACTGATAGAAATTCAGGATAAAACAGCAAAAGCAAAGCCACCAGCAGTGCTGTGAAGAAAGACATTCGGTTCAATGGTCTGTGAAACTGTGGTGTCATGTAATCTCTCGCTTGGGGTTTGTCTTATACTGTGATATTAGTAAAATTTTATAAATCGTGTCAATAGAGATTATCAGAGAAAAAATTGACAAGTATCATAAGATAGCATAAAGTCAGATGTGATATGAGTAAGGTTCCAGACGTTAGTATTATTATGCCTAATCGCTGTTATGAAGGATATATCGGCGATGCAATCAGGTCTGTTAAAAATCAGACGTTCACGAACTGGGAATGTATAATTGTTGATGATATGTCAATTGATGATAGTGTGAAAATCATCGAAGATATGATAAAAGATGACAATCGTTTCAAGTTTATTAAATGTCAGGAACCGGTTGGTTTGTCGGTGGCACGAAACAAGGGACTGGAAATCGCACAGGGAAAATGGATTGTGTTTCTGAATTCTGATGATTGTTTGGTAAAAGATGCGTTGGAACGAATGTTGGCCGTGGCAGAAAAAACAGGGGCCGATGTCGTGGGGAGCCAGACAATTCCTGTTGCGACAAAGTGGCGGTATGATTCTTTGAGAGATATAGATGAAAGTTCAGATGAAAAATTTGTCGTGCAAGATAATCCGCAGGATTTGATGTTTAATCCCAGATTGCCAATGTGGCACAGCGTGTGGCGTAGAATATACAAACGGGATTTGTTGGGTGTGTCACCATTTCTGCCAAAGATAACGTCTGCGGGGGCAGATATTTGGTTTATGTTGAAAATCTGTTATAAAATTAAAAAGTTGGTGGAATTGGAACGGGTGACCGTGATGCACAGAATACATGATAAATCAATTATGAACTGTAAATTTACACCACACAGATTTGCGTTCTTTCCTGTTTTTTTCCAGAATATGCGTGAAGAAATTGTGCCGAATTATTCGGTGGAATTTATAAAACGGATGTATCGGGTTTTGTTCATATATCTGATGCGTGAAACAATAATGTGGCCACGAACCGTTGATATGTTCCATGACAGTGGAAAAAGAATCTTGAAAGAGGCAAGCAGACAAATCCCTTTGCGGTTCTTGTCAACGAAACACAAAATTTTATGTTGGTATTTCAAATGCGTGATATAAATGTTCTTTGGACCTTTGATACAAAATTCTGGCAGATGGCAGGGGTGTCCATATACTCGCTGATGCATAACAAGGCAGATGATGTGCGGGTAAATGTATATTGTATGGTGGCACCAAAAACCCACGGACGAAAGCATATAGAAAAAATTGTTAGGGAAGGGGGTGGAAAACTGATCTGGCGAGAGATTAGGCCAAAAGAAAATCCGTTCCGTAATTATGATTTTAAACGTTGGTCGCCGGTTATTTTTTATCGATTGTTTGCACATAGAATTTTCCCAGGTGTTGAAAAAATGCTGTATCTGGATTCTGATACGTTGGTTTATGCGGATGTGTCAGATTTGTTCGACCTGGATTTAACAGGATATGCGTTGGGGGGTGTGCGTGATATGGCTCATACCGAGTTGCCAGATAACTACTGTGGCAGGTATGTGCGTGAGTTTAAGCAAAGATATCTGAAAAACGATATGTATATCAATTCGGGGGTGTTGTTGCTGAATCTGGCTGAGATGGGAAATTATGAGCAGGCATTGGCAGATGTTAAGGCAAAATTGACGTTCCCTGACCAAGATATTATAAATGTGGCACTGGATGGCAAGATTTACGAATTACCGTTGAAATATAACTGTGTGCCAGATGTGACGATTTCTAATAAATTTTCCCCAGAAATCGCAAAGGGGGTGATTGATGATTTTAGAATTGCACACTTTTATGCATTAAAGCCCTATTTGTTCGACCAGGTGTCACGTGCAGTGTATGTGAATTTTATGGATACAGCACGGCGGGCTGGTTTTTATCCAGAAGATTTTATCAAAAAAAATGAACGCCACTATACAGGTAATCGAACACACATACCTTTTTTGCAATTGAATGCAAAAAATGAAGTAAGTTTGTTTGGAATTCCGTTGGGGCAGATATAGTTAGTTAAAAAATACTTGATTTTTGTGAAAAAAAGTCCATAATTAGTGCCGTTCCTGCCGAAGGCAATGGTGCCGTCGGCTGATTAAACCATAGGAAAATAAAATGGCTTACTATGAAAGTGTCTTGGTTTTCCGCCAGGACTTGACCGAACCGCAGGTTAAAGAAAAAGCGGGTAAGTTCGCAGAAATCATAAAAGAATTGGGTGGTGATGTGAAATCCACAGAATTCTGGGGACTGAAAAATCTGGCTTATATCATTCGTAAAAATCGCAAGGCACACTATGTGATGTTGAACATCGAATTAGATGGTGCGCAGATTGCAGAATTGGAACGTCGTGCACGTATCGATGAAGACGTTATTCGTTTCTTGAACGTTCGTGTTGAACAGTTGGCAACGACACCTTCTGTTATGATGAAAAAGAATACTGAGGAGGCAGAATAATGGCAGTTCGTGCAGCAATTTATCGTAAAAAATCTAACCCTTTAAAGGGCAAGGTTATCGATTACAAAGATATCAAGACATTGTCACACTATATCACAGAACGTGGTAAAATTGTGCCAAGTCGTATCAGTGGTGTTTCTCAAAAAGATCAACGTGCGTTGGCAACCGCCATCAAACGTGCACGTCATTTGGGACTGATGCCATTCGTTCGCAACAATCTGGGATAATCCCTAACTTATAAAATGTAAGGACAGATAAAATGAAAGTTATTTTGACAGAAAAAATTGCAAAATTGGGTAATATCGGCGATACAGTCGAAGTTAAAACAGGTTTTGCACGTAACTATTTGTTGCCAAACGGCAAGGCAATGCGTTTCACACGTGAAAATGTCGCATTGTTCGAAGCAAAGAAGGCAGAATTGACAGCACGTCAGGAAGCCGCCAAACAAAAGGCAGAATCTTTTGTAGATGCAGTGAAGAATGCAAAACTGCACATGATTCGTCAGGCCGGTGATACAGGTCAGCTGTATGGTTCTGTGTCCACACGTGACATTGCACGTGCGTTGAAAGAAATCGCAGGTGTGTCTGTTGAATCCGCCCAGGTTATGTTGGGTGCCCCAATTAAATCTGTTGGTGCGTTCGATACAAAAATCGCATTGCATCCAGATGTAATTGTTCCTGTGAAGATTTATGTCGCACAGACCCAGGACGAAATTGATGCGTTGGTGGCTGGTAAAGTTTTGACCTTTGGAACGAAAAAGGTTGAAGAAGTTGCCGAAGAAGCACCAGTTGCAGAAGCAACAGAAGAAAAGGCAGAAGAAGTTGCCGAAGTTGTTGAAGAAACAGCCGAAGCAAAAGATGCCGAATAATTCTGATACAGTTGAAAAAAAATCCCGCCATCGGCGGGTTTTTTTATTTCCCCCAAACGGGTGAAATTACATATTCGGCAACCAATGGGACAGACAGGGGGGCAATGGTTTCCATGGATTCTTTAATCCGATTCGCAAAGTCAGGTGCCAATGCGGTGTCACATTCAAATACGATTTCGTCATGAACCTGTAATATCATGCGGATTTTGTCCGAATTGGGATTGATTATCGTTTTGTCTATTTCAATCATCGCACGACGCATCAGGTCGGCCTCGAACCCTTGGATTGGGGCATTGATGGCGGCACGCATTGCGTATGCACGCATACGGGGATTTTTGGCACCAGGTAATTCTATGCGTCTGCCCCAAGGGGTCAGCACATAGCCGTGTTCCGATGCAAATTCTTTGGTGCGTTCAATGTATGAACGTATTTCAGGCAGGCCCGCCATGTATGAATTTATGATTTCTTGGGCCTGGTGACGGGACAGCCCCAGTTGGGCCGACAGACCAAAAGATGAAATGCCATAAATAATCGAGAAATTTACAGTTTTTGCAGAACGGCGTTGATCCTTGGATACGGGGGCATCGGGGGCAATGCCAAAAATGCGACGGGCGGTTTGTTCGTGAATGTCGGTGCCATTGTTAAATGTTTCCTTGAACGTGGAAACGTTTGCCAAATCGGCCAGTAATCTTAATTGAATTTGGGAATAGTCAACTGATATCAAGGTGCGACCAGGTTCGGCAATAAAGCATTTACGAATTTCTTCGCCCAGTTGGGTTTTTATGGGAATGTTTTGCAGGTTTGGATCACGACTGGACAGGCGACCTGTGTTGGTGCTGGTCTGCAAATAGGTGGTGTGTATGCGACCGTCAGATGCAATTTGCCGAGGCAATACGTCCGCGTATGTTCCCGCAAGTTTCGCAATTGAACGCCAATTTATGATTTTTTCGATGATTGGACTGGTGTCCAGTAATTCATTTAGTGAGTCCGCATCGGTTGAACGCTTTTTGTTTGCAGGCAGGCCCAGTTCGTCAAATAATACAATGCCCAGTTGTTTGGGGCTGGCGATGTTGAATTCGTGGCCGGCAATGTCCCAAATTTGTTTTTCCAGTTCAGATAACTGGTCATGAAAAACGCCCGACAGCATTTGTAATTTTTGGCGATCCGCCTTTACTCCGTTGCGTTCAATGTCCAACAATATCGGCATCAGGGGCAGGTCGCATGTTTCGTATAATGAACGCAGGGTTTCGTCCGCATCCAGTTGGGGACGGAATAATTTATACAAAGACATACAAACCGTTGCGTCTTCGCCAGCGTAGGGGGTTGAAACGTCAATTGGCAGGTTCGCAAAGTGCATGTCCGCATCACGTGTTTTTGGTGCAAATAACGATGCAAATTTAATTGTTTCATGGCCCAGATATAACTTGGCCAATTCGTCCAGACCGTGACCGTGCATACTGCCGTGCAGGATATATGACAACAACATTGTGTCATCAATTGGGCGGATTTTTGTGGTGTCCCAACCGTGATTTGACATGATATGAAAATCATATTTCAGGTTGTGGCCGACCTTGGTTATATTTTCGTTGGTTAAAATTGGCCATAGGTGTTCATATACAATCGACAGTGGTAATTGATTGTCCGCAGGGGCATCTGTGCCAAACAGGTCGTTTGATTTTGTGCGGTGGGCCAATGGAATATAGACACCATGTGTCGTATCGGTGGCCAATGAAATTCCAACCAGCGTGTCTGACATTTGGTTCAGACCGGTGGTTTCGGTGTCCAGGGCGATAACGTCTTGGACGGTGGCCAGAAATTTCTTTAATCCATCAATGGTGGTTATTGTTTCAAACGAGAAGTTCGTCTGGGATTGTTGATGTGATTTGTGGGGCGGTTCCGCATTACATTCTGATACCGAGTAAGAAAATATATCGGGGTTGGTTGATGGTTGTTTGGATTGCGGAAACATTTTTTCGATTTTTGTGGCCAGGGAATTACTCTCAATCGTGTGGCGAACAAAATCCAAGGCCTCTGCCGTATTAAATGTAAATGGCGGAATTGTTAAATCCGGCAGTGGCACATCTGTTTTCAGGGTGACCAATTGGCGTGATATAAATGCCATTTCCCGATTGTCTGCCAACAGGCCACGGATACGGTCGTTTTTTACCAGGGGCAGGTTGGCATACAGGTTATCTAGTGAGCCAAATTGGTTTATTAGTTCTGATGCTTTTTTGGGGCCAATGCCGGGGACACCAGGGACGTTGTCAGATGAATCCCCCATCAAAGATTGGACATCTATTACCTGGGTGGGTTTTACACCGAATTTTTCCAGAACCTGGGGTTCGTGAATTTCACGGTTCTTCATGCCGTCATATAAGAATGTGCAGTCCGATACCAGTTGCATTAAATCTTTGTCGCTGGTGATAATTCTGGTTTGGCGGGGGGCGGTGCAATTGGCATGTGCCAGGGTGGCGATGACATCGTCTGCTTCGACCCCGGGGATACATAAAACAGGCATACCCAATGCCGTCAAGGCAGAACGAACCATTTGACCCTGGGTTATTAAATCCGCAGGGGTTGGGGGACGGTTGGCCTTGTATTCAGGATAAATGTCTTGGCGGAATGTGATGCGTGATGCATCAAAAATACATGCAAAGGCATCACTTGGGTCGGCAGATGCCAACACAGGTAATATCATGTTCAGAAAGCCATATACCGCACCAGTGGGGGCGCCATCGGAACGGGTCAGGCGACTGTGCACACCGTAATATGCACGAAACAACAATGAATTACCGTCAATTAGTGTCAGCATCTGATTTTTACCCAAGGTTTAACCGATTAAAATACATAACGCAGTTTTACACGACCTTCGTAGTGCAAAACGTCCAGTTCGCTGGTGGAAACGTCAAATGCATCAGGAACGTATAAAACACGACCTTCGACGTCAACGTTAAATGGCAGGACTGGTATATCCAAGGTCAGTCCCAACATTCCCTGATAGGCGATTGAGTCCTGGGTTTGGAATTTTACAATGTCGTCCGAATATTCGCCGTCAAATGTCATACCGATACCCGCACCAATGTATGGTTTAACAACAGGAATTGGCATCTTGACATAGGTATTTACCATGGCCAAGTCCAGGTCAACTGTATCTGCCGAGATGTGTGAATATTCGCCTTCGATGCGAACCAGTGGGATGTCGATACCGATAAAGGCACCGTAACTGTATGCGGACATGGATTTGTCGTGGTCGTCCATTTTATAGGTGATGCCACCAAAACCAGCAGTTGCACCAGCATAGGTGTCAAACAGCATGTTCGCATTCGCATTATACGAAATACCCGTTGCAAGAAGAATTGCCATCAGGCCTGTTGTTTTTAATTTCATATTTTGCTCCTTTGTGTGATATTATAATAAAAAAAAGAGTTGTAATTATGCAAGAAAATAAACCAGTTCTAGTCGTCGGTTTGGGAAATCCAGGCGAAGCATACAAAAATACTCGTCATAATGTCGGGGTTATGGCCGTGAATCATTTCGCAGGTGATGGGGCAAAATGGAAAAAAGAAAAAAATGCCCTGACGTGTGCGGTGGATATTGGTGGACGGCGGGTAATCTTGGTGCAACCGCAGACATTTATGAATAACAGTGGCGATGCAGTTGGACCTCTGATGGCGTATTATAAAATTCCATTGGAAAACGTAATTGTGATTCATGATGATATGGATTTGGCCGTGGGAAGTGTGCGTGAAAAAATCGGCGGGGGCAGTGCCGGACACAATGGTATTAAATCAATAGATCGGGCCGTGGGGGCAGATTATAAACGTATCAGAATTGGTGTCGGACATCCCAGAGATTTGGGTTTGCCAATGGAACCTGCGGATTGGGTGTTGGGACGCTTTGCCGCACAGCAGTTGAGTGCAGTTGAAAGTGTGATTGATTCTTTAATCTTATTTTAATATGTGACCAACCAGTTTGTGTCTGCAAGGTTGATGTCGGTGGGGCATCCTGTTCCTGGGGCCCATGTTGTGCCATTGTGCGTCAGGGTGCATGTGTTGTTGCCGTTATTGAATTTGAACGATAGGGTTGGGTATGTTTGGGGTGAAACGTTTATGTTATAGTTTGGTGCGTAATAGATGCCCGTAGATGGGTGGGCCACAACAAAGCGACCGGTGCATGTCATGGTTCGACCACTTGGGTATGTGTCTGTGGCATCACTTGCATTGCCAGGTTCCAGGGTGCCCAGGCATACCAGATAATTTGTTCCATCAAGGTAGTGGTTGTTGTCGGATATGTTGGTGACCTCTAAAACATCTATTGATGTGGTGGTTGTGTTGGCCGGTGCACAGAATGTAGTATTGCTGATTGTGACCGTGCCATTTGCACAACAGTTGCCATAACTGTCGAAGGTGCTTTTTGTGCAACAATTTCGTGTGTTGCCGTATGCTTTGTATTGTTTCCCAGCCGACTGCGTATTGGGGCAATATTCGCCGTCATCGGTTTGGTCTGTTTTTGGAATGCATGTGAATGAACCATCGCCGTTTTCACGCATAGTGGCACCCGGCCCGCATGAGGTGTCACGACAACTGTCGATGCTGTTGGCGGTGCCAGTGTTGACCGCAAACCAGTATAATAATGTGGTTGTGTCGGTTGACGTGTTTGTCGGGGTCAATATCTGGTTGTGTTGTTTGGATTCACTGCTGGATGAGGAATCGGCAAGTTGGGTTTCGGGTGGTGCCTCGCAATTGCCCCAGATTTGTTCGGCAATACGACAGGCCTTGCAATCATATGTTTCCGCATCTTTATCGCAATCATCACTACAAATGTCGTTGATGCATTTGCCTTCGTTGCCCGGGGTGGTGCAAGCTTTGGTGGTGGAATAGAGTGTTTTTGCCAGGCCATTATTATAGTAGTTGCCATAAACATGGGTGTAGAATGAGTTTGTGGGGAAATTAGTGTTGGTGTCGGTGTTGATTGTGCCACGTTGGGCCAGCAGTTCAAATGAATGCAATAGGGCGTCACGATTCGCACTGCGGACGCATTGTTCAACCTCGTTCCAGCAGGCGGAACGGTTGATAATTGATTTACGATTGATTGATGTATCAATATTTTCGCACAAACCAAAATTACCAGATATAGATTTACATTTTTCAATAATACAGGCACGACCAATTTCACGACAGGTCTTCATAATAGTGTCGTATGTTTTGTCGGTTGTGATGTCGGTGATACCTTGTTCCCAGTCATTGGTTGTTTCGCCTGTGTAATCTAACAGGGCCGTGCAAGATGAACGAACCGTTTCGCACATGGCATTTACTGTCAAATCCGCAATCACACCAAAGGTGGATAATGCACGGGCATCAAAGTCGGCCAGCGATTCGGCAGATTTGTTCAGACATTGTGCAGTCAGGGTGGTGCAACTTTGGCGGACTTCTTCTAATTTTGCATCCTGGGCCAGTTTGATTTGGGCCAGTGCATCTTCAATAAATGCATCCCAGACATAATCTGATATGTCCTGGCACTTTTCAGTTGCAGGATCCAAGAATTTCTTTTTGGAATTCAGGTATTCTACAAAGTTTGGATTGGCACTTGTCCAGGTGGTGTCGCCTGTTGGACGGGTAATAAGGGTTGTCAACTGGGCCAGGTTTGGTGTCAAGAATACTTCGCCCGTAGATGGATCAATGTAACGGCCCGTTGTGTCCAAGCATTTGCCCAGGTTTGTGCCACAGACCGATTCGTTTGACAACATATCCAACATCTTGGATTTACAGGTTAAAATGTCGTCAGAATTGCGTTTTTGATGTATGTCAAGGCGGGCCATGTCCAGTAATGCACTGCCTTCACGGATTTTTTCACGGGCCTGGTCCGTTTGGGTGACATAGGTTTTATAAACCGTGTTGCAGTCCTTTTCAATCGCCATTAAATAACCACTTTCCGCCAGGTCTAATTCGTCCTGGGTGCATTGTTCCAGGGTCATTTCGCGGCATACCGGCAGGGCCGCCGAATATAGGCCAGGACCCGTTTTTAATGTGGTGGACGCACCTTGGAGTGAATCAATCGTGTCAAAGGCCAAATCTTCGTTCAGGGATAGAGATATGGGGCTGAGGTTTTGTTCAAATACAGATGAGTCAAAACTTTGGCTGAGGTTCTTGGTAATTTTATCCAGTGTGCGTTGCGATGCAGATGTATCTGGTTTGTTGAATGCCAATTCGCCTTCGGTCGCAGTGAACAGGGCGGCCGCATCTTCTCGGTCCATGTTGACCGTCAGCAGGCGTTGGCTGAAATCTAACATTTTTTCTTCGGCTGTGTTTAATTGTTCCTGGACACCGTCAAATTCGTTGACACGGCTGGAACAGGCACAACGTTTTAACTGGGAATCCTTGTTCGCACAAAATTCGTCCATGCAACTGTAAAAAATGTCACGACATTTGGTGTAGTTTGCAGACATTACATTTGCACGGGCCGTGTTCGTGGTGTCTGGGGCTGATGTGGCAGAGCGAGAGATTGATGAACGGGCTGGCAAGCGGACCGCCGAACGTGACGTGCGTGTTGATGTGGGGGTGCGGGTCGCAGAACGAACGGTGATGGGTGTGCGTTCTTCGACAGTTGGGGTTGTGGATACCGCACGGGGCAAAACGTTTGTTGTCGTGCGTGCCGATGTGTTGCGGGTGTCCGTTTGAGGGGAACGAGATGTTGTTTTAGTGGTGTTGGTGCGTGTGCCGACCGTGCGTTGGGTCGTGGCACGTTCCGTGCCCGTGATTTGGCGAGATGTGCCAGATGATGGGGTGGGGGTGGAAACATTTGATTTTTGCCGGGTGGTGCCAGATACCGTGTTTGTTGCACCACGACGAGCGGCGGCACGTGCAGTGTCGTCCGCATCAGTCGCCCGTGCACCCGAAAAGCCAGTCAGCACAAGCAATACAGCAAAAAGTAATCTTAATCCCTTCATTCCGATATGGGTATGTTAGCAAATTTATGAAAATTCGGGCAAGAAGAAAATATTAAAAAATGGTGCGACCAGTGGGACTTGAACCCACAAGGATAAATCCACAGCATCCTTAGTGCTGCGCGTATACCAATTCCGCCATGGTCGCAAAAGACGATAGGTATTGTTGCAATATTGTGTTTTTTTTTCAACCTTTTTGTGATACAATGAGTTCGATAAGGAAAAAAGGAAGGGTTATGAAATATTTGCCAAAGTTTTTGTTTAAGTGTTCTTTCTTGGCTTTGTTGCCATTTACAGCATACGGGGCGGGAACATATTATACAGGTAATTATCAATCGCCACAGGTGGCACGCTATAATCAGCAATATTATTCGCAAACGCAACGTTCACGTGGGGTGTCGGCATATAACCAGGCACGCTATGGGAACAGTGGATACACGGCAACCCGTTCCGGGACAGCAACAGGTTCCCAAGCACTGCAATCTGCACAATCGGCATCAAGCACAAGTCGTGCGTCAAGCAATAGTCGTGCGGGCTTTTATTTGGATGCAGGGCTGAGTCGTGAAACGTCTATGTGGCAGTTTGATATGGCAAATGCAGGGTCCAGTTTGCATTATGATAATGTTGATTGGACGGTCTTTGATGCAAACGCAAAATATATTTTTGAGCCAGGAACGGTTCAGGTTCAGGTTGATGCCGGGTTCAAGTATGGTATGCAGTCAGGCGATTCCACAATGATTGACGATGATATTACTGGTGGTGGTTATCATGTTGTTGAATGGAGAGATGAAGCCAATAAGTATATCGCAGATCAATATGGGCATGCCCTGTCAATTGGGTCCAGTTCTGGTGGCGATATGTTGGGATTTAATGTTGGTGTTGGGTTGACCGATGTGTTCACATGGGGACGTATCAAGGTGACACCGTCTGTTGGGTGGCGTTATCTGAATTATAATTTGGAAACAGAAAAGAATTATGGTTTGGCGGTTGATACACTGAATACAGATGGAGGTTGCATCGAAGTCAATGGCGAAATGCAATGTGATCCTGTGTTGGTTATCTATAAGTTAGATGGCAATGGGGCGATTGAAAGTCAGACATTGATTCTGCGTGATAATACAGAAGGTGGAACGGGTTTGATTCAGTTGCCAGCGGATGCCGGTGGACAATACGTCAACAATGAAGGAACATATTATTATGCACAGCCGGGGGTGTCACATTCATATGACGTGACGTGGTCTGGGCCGTATTTGGCATTGGATATGTTGTATGAAATCAATCAGAATAATGCAGTCAATGCACGTTTGGAATTGGGATTGCCTGCATATACCGCAACCGGCGATCAGCCATATCGTTATGATTGGGCACATCCGAAATCAGTTGAAGACAAGGCAGGTGTTGGTTCTGCATTCCATTTTGGAATGGGGGCAAATTGGTCAACGGCAATTACAGATAGTGTTGCATTGTCAATTGGTTTGACCTATGATTACTATACGGTGGGTGATGCAGATGCGACAACATATTTGAACGGTGCGTATTACACGGCAGAATATAATTCGTTGTTGGCACAGTGGGAAAAAGAGGGCTTAACCGAAAGTGATATGTTGAACGAAGAAACAGGCGACCCGACTGCACTGGCGATTAAAGAATTGGAAGCGGATTGTCCAGGTTGGGTGTGTAAGGATGAAGGTGAGATTGAATCCTTTTATAAATCAATGGGGATTCGTGTTGGTATCAATGCCAGATTCTGATGTAAAATTGGATGGTATAAATGCGTAAAGTTGGATTATTGTTATCTGTGATTTTTGCCCCGATGTTTTTTGTCGGGGCTGTGTTTGGTGCAGACCTGACGGGGGTTGCAAATGTGAATGTGACCAGTGATACGGCGGTGACCGCAAAAAATATGGCCTTTGACGAGGCACGCCGTCAGATTATCTTGGATAAACTGGGTAATTATGCAGACCGGTCGCAATTACGCACTGCGGTGCGGGAAACAAAATCGGCAGGTTTGATGGATTTAATCGCATCGTCCAGTATTGAAGGGGAACAGACATCTGATACAACTTATTCGGCACGGATTACAATGACGTTGGATGGCGAGGTGGCTAAAAAATGGCTGGACGAAAAAGGGGTGCACAATTGGCTGAATAACGGTCAAGAAGTGAATGTTAGCCAGGTCAAAGTTGTGATAAAGAACGGATTGCGTGATTGGGCAAATATAAATGCAATTGCACGCAAGGAAGGTATCGAATTTGCCACGAAAAATATCTTTGATGGTGTGGTTTTGATTGAAATTCCGGCATCTAAACGCAAGAACTTTACAATTGCGGTGCGGGAAAACGGATGGCGGTATGCAGATGAAGATGGTGTGCTGAAAATTTCTAGATAAATTGTGCAAAAATTGTGGGAATATATTCTTGATTTCCAGAAACTTTATTGTATCTTGTTGGTGATTTGTTCAAGGGGGAAAAATTGAAAAAAGTATCTTTGTTTTTGTTGGGTGTTTTGATGCCTTGTATGGCAATGGCTGACGAGGCAGTGGTGCCAGATAATTCACAAGAAAAGTCCAGTTTGGTGCTGTCTGTGCGACGTATCGGGTTGGAGTTGTCTAAAACCCAGGTGCGACATGCAGATAAATACGAGGACTCGCCCGTGTCTGCGTTGAATGCAGATAGCCAAGATTTTATCAAAGGGGTATTTGATACTGCGTTGGAATATAAAAAGGGACGGTTGCAGTGGGATAACGCATTGTTTATGGAATACGGCGAAACAAAACTGAAACCATATGATGAGCCAGAAACGTCCAGTGAAAATGCTGATGATATCTTGCTGTCCAGTAATTTGGAGTATGGTTGTTGGGAATTTTCTGGATTTAAGTTCGGGCCAACTGTTCGTGCCGCATATGATACGGAATTTGTCGCAAGTGGCGATGCACCACGGCAAAATATCGGTCGTGCCAATGCAGGTATTTCTTTGTTCGATAACAAGGTTATTAAAAGTTTGTATCTGACCGGGGTGTATGAATATGACTTTACGTATTCTGATGCAAAAACATCCAAGTTGGCGGCTGAATTGGGTTGGCGTTTGGAATATGATATTCGTGATGGGGTTAAATTCTCGTCCAATGGGTATTATCGTGAATATTTAAGTTATTCTGATTATGTGTCAACAGATCTGGAACGTGATTTAAGTGCCGTTGTGCGTTTGGATACCAATTTATGGGGTGATTTGACGTTGGGGCCATATGCACAGTATCGCCGGGCCAAGGCACGTGGGGCAGATGTATATGGCAGTAATTTTATTATCGGAATATCGTTTAATTATATCACCAAGTTTGGTTTGATTGGCGATAAATAGTAAATACGGGGGGCAAAATTTTTGTCCCCCCACTTTTTTTATTTTATAACACTGAAATTGATTGATGTGCCAGGGGATGTATCGGTTGAAATGCGGATTGTGTGCGGACCCATTGGGATTTTGTGTGTTGTTGTTTCGCCCGACTTGGTCGTGGCCAGCATTTTATCATCAAGAAACCAAAATATCTTTGCAGATGGTTTTTCGCTAATTGCCTGAAATGATATTGTGGTGGTGTCGGTTGAATCTGTGATTATGTATTTGGTGTCGGCCAGGGGGCTGAGAATAATGGGGGCAGATGTGTTCGTGACTGTTTCTGATATGGCACAGCCCGGCATAAAGTCGGGTGGGGTGTTGCGACGTATGCCTGCACGGCGAAACATTTCCAGAAATTCTGCGTCCCAAAATTCATAAACACGCATGGTGGTTGTTTTGGGGTTGGCAGAACATGCACGCAGACCCGTTTGTTTGTCTATGGGAATCTGGCGATAAATGGGGGATGTGTCTAGGGGGGATACACCGGGGATAAAGTATGATTTAACCGTTTGTGGACAATGTGGACCCGCCAATCCGCCCACTGATTCACACATGTCCAGTTGGGTTATGTTCATATCTGGACGAAGAAAATTGTTGTTCTGGATGGGGGCGTTTTTGTGGCGGTGATACTCTGCAACTGTGTTTGACAGGGCAAAATATATCGGGGATGCGGTCTTGGCACCACTGAATGCATTGTTGGGGGTGCCGTCAAAGTTGCCAACCCATGTAATCAAAACATAATCACCAAATATGCCAGCAGTCCAGGCATCACGGTATGAGGACGAGGTGCCGGTCTTCCAATAATGGCGGATTGTGGCAGGTTGGTGGGATGCAAATCTTATTCGGGTGGTGGGAACGGATTGGTGCCCCAGCATGTCCAGGGTTAAAAATGCGGATTCTGGGGATAATAGTTGGTCGCCAGAAATCTTGGGGGCAGATAGGGTAGTGCGAATTGTATTAAATCTGCCCAGATTTGCCAACATTGAATAAATATGGGCTAACTCGAACATTGACACTTCGGCACCGCCAAGGGCAATAGATACACCATAGTATGACGGTGATTTCAGATTCGCAACACCGCAATCGGACAGCAGTTTGTAAAAGTTTTCTGTGCCAATTTGGCGGACTAATGTAATGGCTGGGATGTTCCTGGAATGTGTCAAGGCATCACGGGCCAATATCGGACCGTAAAATTCATTGTCCGCATTTTCTGGGGCATATACACCAAAGTGTATGGGGGCATCACGCATCAATGTCATGGGGTGGATAAAACCACGGTCAATGGCAGATGCGTATATCAATGGTTTTAGGGTTGAACCAGGACTGCGACGAGCCAGAACCCCATTGTTGCGACCAAATATAGAATCGTCAAAGTAATCGACTGCACCAATATAGGCAATGGTTTCCATTGTTTTGTAATTTACCAGTATCGATGATGCGTTATTTACCCCTGATAATCGTCGGGACGTGACCTGGTTGTGCAGGGTTTGTTCCAGACGTTTTTGCAGGTCTATGTCCAGGGTGGTGTAAATATAACTGGGGTGGGGACCGGGGTGAATGTGCTGGGTGCTGATTAGAAAATCTGTGAAGTGCGGGGCCAAAAATGGTAATTGTCGTGAGGTGCGAACCTGCAAGGGCATTTGTGCAAGTGTTGATAACTTGTTATCCGATGGGTGCAGGGCAATCCAACGTTGGGTCAGGTCACGTCGCATGTGCGACATGTGTTGCAAACCAGATTTTGTGTTCAGACCACGTTTGGCCGGGTTTTGTGGAATCGTGGACAGGGTGATGGATTCTATTTTGCTTAAATCAGATGGGTGACGGTCAAAGTATATCAGAGATGCAGACCCGATACCTTCGATATTGCCACCATAGGGGGCAAGGTTTAGATAGGCCTGTAAAATTTCATCCTTGGAATACATGGCATCAATGTAAATAGCCAAGGCAATCTGTTCCAGTTTTCCCAAAGGGGACGTGGTGTTTAATCCGTATTTTAATCTGGCAACCTGCATCGTGATAGTCGATGCACCCGCTGGGTGGGGGCGACCCGTGAAATAATCTATTGTTGAACGAAACAGCGAGATTGGATTTACACCAAAGTGCCAACGAAAGTATTTGTCTTCGTATAAAATTGTTGCCTGGCAGATGTCTGGCGATATCTGGTCAAGGGGGGTGAACAGGCGGTATTTATCGTCCGGGGTCAGGGTCATACGCAATAGGGTTCCGTTGCGATCGTAATAGGCATAGGAAAAGTAGGTGTCAGACAGCAGGGCAGGGGTGAAAAATAGGCGGATAATCCAATACAGGGATATCAAAAATATAATAGACAGGCACCATGTGCGGTGACGATGAAAAAATGATGATAGTCGGTGGGGCCTAGTTTGCATTTGGCTGATGAACTATAAAGGTGTGGGGGGTTGGACGACCGTTGCCATAAATGTTGGGGTTATACATTGACTGGGCATGAGATGGCGGAACCTGGAACTGGCCAGATGTGGTGACCTGGGCAGAATAGGTCAGGGTTGTGTATTCTCGGGTTAAATCTGCGTAAAATACAACACGGTCTGAACGAATTTCCGAGTAATTAGCATTTGACGAGGTGTCAGATGCCACAAAACCACCCGGCAACAGGTCAACAATTGCAACATTGGGGATGTTGTTCGCACCATGGACAATGATTTTTACCGTGATGGTGTCGCCCAGTTTCGCAGAGCTGATTTCTTCGCCGTTTGAATCCAGATACTGGCGTGTGATTTCAATGCCATTGGATTTGTATGATGGGGTTGTGGGGTATCCCTGTTGGGACAGGGCATAAAATACGGGGATTTTGTCGCAGGTGGCACATGTTATGTTCAGTTTTGTGACATTGTCCGGAATCTGTGCAATCAGCATATTATCTGTGGTGCTGGTTTCTAGGGTGGTGCCATCGTCAGATGTGATTGTGATGTCTGGTGCAGAAAATTCGCCCAGTTTCGCATTTAATCCCAGAACAATCATTGCAGATGTGTAAGAATCGTAATTGCCATCGTTCAGGTATTTTAATGTCGATTTGTCTGGTTGTGGGGCAATGTCAAAGTATTTAGATGTCAGGAACATATAGATTGCATTGTCCGCTGTGTTTGATTTAGATGTGTTGTATTTTGCAATTAAATCGTTCGCAAAATCGTCTTGGTGCATCAGGTGGTATGAGGTCGCAATATATGCACCCATCAGTGTTGATTCCCAGTTATTGATGTTTTGGTCGGCATAGTCCTGAATCTTGTCAATATAGGCGGTGGTGACATAGCCAGACATTGTGACTACATATGTTGCAAAGGATGCAGAACGGGCCATTTCAGGTGTGTCAATGGTTGACGATAAAAAGGTTCGCAGGAAATCTGTGCCACGGGCCAGCATGCTGTCGGGGACATTAAAGCCATTTTCACGTGCCAGTAATAGCATTTGGACAACATAGGCGGTCAATTCGGCGGTCCGAGATGAAAAACCGTCAGAGTAATCAGGTGTGCGTGTGTCCCACAGGGCGAAAGAACCGTCTGAATTTTGACGTGTTTGCAGGGTCGCAATTGTTTGGGCAATCTGGGTTGATGATTTTTCATAGGTTGTTTCCCAGACGGAATTGTCAGGTTGCAAAATATACGGCAAAGTGCGAGAAACCAGTTGTTCGGTGCATGGAAAATCGTATTTTTCCAAATAGTTGAACAATGGTGTGGACAGGGCAAATGCGTTGTTAGATATGTAAATTTTGCGACTTGCAAACATAGGGAACATATCCACGTGGAATTTGCGGACCGTGGTGTGGGTTGTATCTAAAATGTCGGCCCGAATGTTCGTGGTATAAGTGGTAATTGGACGAACAGATACGGGGGCGGTCATTGTGGTTTGAATGCCTGGGGCAGATGTTGTGACTGTGATATCTGTGGCAGATGGTGTGTCTGCGGTGGCGGTAAAAGTGAACAGGTGTTCCGAGTTTTGGGTAATATCTGCGGTCTGGATTTCGGGGGATGTAATTTGTATGCTGTCTGTTGTGGCAACCGTTGCCGTGACCGTGGCAGATTGGGCATCGGTCAGGTTTGTTGCCGTGGCATTGATTGCGAATTTGTCGCCCGGTGCAACAAAGGTGGGTGCCGACAATGTCATAGACAAGGGGCGTTGAACCAATGTTTCAGTGTTGGTGGCACCCATTGCAGAATCATTTGATGCAACCGCATAGATTTTTATGTTGCCGTTAAAGTCGTCGGGAATGTTAAAGGTAAAATGTCCCGTTTCCTGGGCATGTGTATCCAAGATGCCTGAATAAAATGCAACAGGTTTGGAATTGCGACGGGCAAATGGGTTGGTCAGGGGGGACGATAATTCTGCGGATTCATCATACCAATCGCCACCGCCGGTCTTGGCAAATTCACGCAAGATTTTATATTCGGGCAACAACAGTGATAATATCTGATATGTTGTCACAGATAGGGCGGATTTCTGGAAAAAATATGATAATGGGTTGGGAATCTGATAACGGGCAACACGTAAAATACCTTCGTTGACGGCAAATATCATCAATTTGGCATCTTGGTTGGTTGTGTATTCAACCGTTAAATCATCGCCCGTTATTTTTGTGGGGGCATCTAATTTTACGGATATTGTGCGTGATGATGTGTCGGTCTGAAATGGTGATACCGCATAAGTATATGGAGTGGTGAAGATATCACGAGATGACGTTGAACGGACAAATGATACGTTGATGTATCCTGTCCCCTGGAAGTCAGATGGCAGGGTGATTTTCTGGACAGATGTGGTGGATTTCGTGTGGAACCATTTGTATGTGTAGACACGATCACGTTCGATTGTTATCAGACCACTGCCGGTATAGGGGGCGGTAATGCTGATTTCAATATCTTGGCCGGGGGCATATTTGTCCGAGTTTAATTTTATTTCCAATTCGGCATTAGTGTCGGTGGTCAAAGATGTATTCTTGTCGCCAGCGATGAAGTATTCAATGTGGGCCAAGATGCGGTCTTGGTTGTCTGTGATTTCCAGGAAATACGTTCCGGGATTGGTGGTGTCTAATGCATAGTCCAGACCTGTTTCTGGGATTTTTAGGTCGGTTGTAGATATCGTCACATCACGGGTTGTTGTTTGGTATTTATAATAGTTGTCATAGGACTTGACCAAACTGGTTAGGTTTTGACGATGAACCAGGCGGACGGTCAGATTGTCTGCCATGGTTGGGGTGGCGTTATGGTCAACCGCAACCAGATTGATTGAATGTTTGCTGTCACGGTTGATAAAGGCAAGATTAGTGTCCGCCTTGTAGCCGATTAAATATTGGGCATTTGATACACGGGTGGTTGTGGTGGACTGAACCATTTTACCGGTGCCTGATTCGTATCCAAATGCGTTCAGGGTCAGTAAATATGTGTCGGTTGGTGTGGCAGATGGGAATGTCACATCAAATGTTGCGAAACCATTTGCATCGGTATCCATATCCGTGGTGGAATAGGTTTGGGTTTTGCCCGTAATGTCGCCATTGTCGGACAGACCTGTGCCAGATATAAAGTTGGGGGTGAAAATGTGATTTGGATATTTGGTAAATGTAAAGTTTGTTGGAATCAGTTGGGCTGTGGCACGGACCATGTGATTTTGGGCAGGCGTGCCAAATAAATTACGCAGGTTTATAGTTGCGGTGATGTTGTCAGCTGAAATCCAACCACCCGATTGGGCAGTGGGGGCGATAGACGTGTCTATTTTTAATGTGTCGGGGGTGAATTCTTGCACCG
>JAFYUU010000007.1 GCA_017549445.1 Alphaproteobacteria bacterium
ATGGAACGTATGGTTCAGGCACAGGGTTAAGCACATGCACGCCATGTGGATACGGTGCGTATAATAATACAACAGGACGTAGCACGGCATGTTCTAAATGTGCAGCGGGTTATTACAGCTCGAGTATGAGTGCATATTCATGCAGTCCGTGTCCGGTTGGGTATTATGCATCGGAGACGGGGACTTATACTTGCAGAAGTTGTCCTAGTATCTGTGGGGTTGTTGGGACAACTGCGTCAACAGGTAGCTCGTCCGTTACGGCATGCTGTGTGCCATCGGGTTTGGAATGCGAGGATGAAGATGGTAGCAAATGGACCTGGACAGGTCAGTGCTGTGTCGAGTGATGAGGTTAGGATAATGCGAAAGAAAAAACTGAAAAAATTAGCCGAGGAATTTTTGTGGGCGAATTTAGGTGATTCAATGGGGGGATATGGCGGAGGAGAAAAGGTCTTTAAGAAAATGCCATGGAACAGGTTGAAAAGCAATGAAATTAAACAATGTAAATAAAAAACCGGCAATTTCGATTATTGTCGCAAACTATAATAATGATATTTATTTGGATGATTGTCTGAAAAGTGTCGTGTCGCAATCGTTCACAGATTTTGAGTGTATTGTTGTAGATGATGGTTCGACCGATGGATCGGTCAATGTTATTAAACGATGGGCCAAGCAAGATAAACGTATAATCCCAGTTTTCCAAAAAAATCATGGGGTATCACATGCACGTAATGTTGGAATCAATATGGCACGGGGACGGTGGATTGGGTTCCTGGATGCCGATGATTGCTTTTGTGCGGATGGATTGAAGATTTTGTATGAGTGTGGCGAGCAGAATAATGTTGATATCGTTGGTGGCGGTGGGGTGCGTGTGCCTGATGATTTTCAATTAAAGGATGCACCGACCGAGGGGTTCGTAAATCCACCGTTCTTTATTCTGGGGTTCAATGTTCGAGATGTGATAAAAATGGAATTCTTGGGCGAAACACACCGATTTGTGTGGGTGTGGCGACGGCTGTTTAGACGTGAAATTTTGCAAGATGTTCGATTCGATGAAGAATTATATCCAGGTGAAGATACGTGCTTTATGTATGAAGTATTGCCACGTGTAAGACGTATTGCCGAATGCAAGGCAATGGTGGTGTATCACAGGGTCGCACGACGGGCCGTGTCCGCCGCACCGTATAATCAGAAAACTTTTGCGTGGATTCCGCCAACGTTGAGAAGATTGAGGCGGATTATGGATGCATTCTATCCCAAGGTTTATCAAAAGCACTTTTACAAAAATTACTTGGAACTGATAATTTATGATGTGATTATTGGAACTGTCACACGTGGTCGTTTGATGAGTGTTGGTGCAAAAGTGTTGAAAGAAGTTTATGGAACAGATGCGTTTCCAATCAAATATTTGTCTTGGTATAAACGTTTGATTGTATGGTTGTTTGTTAAAATATTTGGATAGGGTTATGAAGTTATCTATTGTTGTTCCGTGCTATAACGTGGCACCGTATTTAGAAAGGGGCTTGACTAGTTTGACCAATCAAACCCTGACCGATATAGAAATTATTTGTATTGATGATAAGTCCACGGATAATACGTTGGAAAAGTTGAAAGAAATTGCTAAATGCGATCTGAGAATAAAAGTATTCGAGAATGACGAAAATAAAGGTGTTGGATATACTCGTAATCGGGGAATTGATTTGGCAAAGGGGGAATTTGTTGGATTTATGGATCCTGATGACTGGGTGGATACGGATTTTTACGCGAAGTTGATAGATAAGGCGGAAAAAACACAAACACCGGTTGTTTGTGGCGAGGTTTTAGAACATCCTTTTGGCAAAAAACCAATAAAACTGAAAAGGTTTGTAAAGAGAAATTATTTTTCGTTCCAGTATCATTACAGTGCAGTTTATCATCGAGAGTTCTTGAATTATTTCAATATCTGTTATCCGTGTTTGTGTATCGGTGAAGATACCGTGTTCGAAACAATGGTCAAAATTCGAACCCCAAAGCCAATACTGCATGTGCGGGGGGTGGCATATCACTATTGTAGGCGGCCGGGGTCGTTGGGGGATGACAGGTGGGGGAAAAAGCAACTGGATGACTATATCGTGGCAATCAATCGGGTGTTTGATGAATTTAATAATTCTGATATGGATTTTCCGGTGCAAGCGTATGTTGCAGGGGCACTGTATTACTTTAATTATTTCTATGAGGGTGTATTTACAAAATTGAGGGGGCCAGAACTGCAAAGGCAGTTAGCCGAAGCACTGATAAAATTGTCCAAAAAACAACGGGCAACGGTGTTGTATGCGAATGATAGACGGTTGTTCTATGCGTTGGCAGATGAAAATGTGGACGAGGTGTTGGGAATATTAAAAGCATCAGTGTGGGAAAAAAGAGAGTTCTTTGTGTTTGATAGATTTAAGTTTATGGAAATACGAAAAAATAAATTTAGAAAGATTATTTTCTTGTTCGGGGTGCCGGTATTGCGTTCCGCAATCAAATATGAATAATTTTTGTGGCAGAAATTCTTGAATTTTTGGCTTTTTTTATTATATCTATCATAAATTAGCGAATCGGGTTTCGTTATGATATAATTTTAAGAGTAAAACATAAGGATTGTGGTATGGCATTGATACCTATGGTAATTGAAGAAAGTCCACGTGGTGAACGGTCTTTTGATATTTATTCACGACTGTTGCGTGATCGTATCGTGATGATAAACGGACAAATTGAACCAAATATGGCAAATAGTATTGTGGCACAGTTGCTGTTTTTGGAATCAGAAAACCCAAATGCAGATATTTCGGTCTATATCAACAGCCCAGGTGGGGATGTGTCGGCCGGATGGGCAATTATGGATACTATGCAGTATATCAAGGCACCTGTGTCAACAATTGGTATGGGACTGGTTGCATCTATGGGGTCGGTTCTGTTGGCAGCAGGGCAAAAAGGTAAAAGATTTGTTCTGCCAAATACACAGATTATGATTCATCAGCCGTTGGCCGGTGCACAGGGACAGATTACTGATATGGAAATTCAGATGACCCAGTATCAGAAAAATAAAAAAACTTTAATCAAACAGATGGCTGAATTTACAGGCAAAAAAGAAAAAGAACTGTTTGATGCAATGGAACGTGATAACTGGATGTGCCCACAATAGGCAAAAGATTTTGGTCTGATAGACGGTATATTGGAACGGAAATAAACGGAACCAAAAATGAGCGAAGATAAAACAACAAACGTCCCACCACAGATGGACAATAATAATCAGTTTTGCAGTTTCTGTGGCAAGGCCGTGTATGAAGTGAAAAAATTGGTCAGTGGACGTAATGTCTGCATCTGTGATGAATGTATCAATCTGTGTAATGATATTATGGCAGATGATAATCGACCAGATGTGAACAAGGATACGACTAAACTGCCCACGCCAAAGCAGATTTATAATTTCTTGAACGATTATATCATTGGGCAAGAAGATGCAAAACGCACCCTGTCGGTGGCGGTTTATAATCACTATAAACGGCACAGTGTGGCAACAAATTCCAATGTGGAAATACAAAAGTCAAATGTGTTGTTGGTTGGTTCAACCGGGACAGGAAAAACACTGTTTGCACAGACGTTGGCGAAAATCTTGGATGTGCCGTTTGCAATCGCAGATGCGACCACGTTGACCGAGGCCGGATATGTTGGTGATGATGTGGAAAGTGTGCTGACACGTTTGTTGCAAAATGCAAACTTTAATGTGGAACGGGCCAGTCGGGGAATTATCTATATTGACGAAATTGATAAGATTTCACGTAAATCCGAAAATCCATCACTGACACGTGATGTGTCGGGCGAAGGTGTGCAACAGGCGTTGCTGAAACTTATAGAAGGGACGGTTGCAAATGTGCCAGCAGGTGGTGCAGGACGCAAGCACCCAGGCGAGGCAACCGTGCAGTTGGATACCAGCAAGATTCTGTTTATCTGTGGCGGGGCGTTCGATGGTATGAAAAAGATTATCGCTAGTCGCAGTTGTGAAAGACAGGGGATTGGATTCGGGGCCGTGGTGGAATCCAAAAAAGAACGCGAAGAAAAGTCCAAGTTCAGTGATATTCAGCCAGAAGATTTGGTGAAATTTGGTATTATACCAGAACTGGTTGGACGATTGCCCGTGATTACTGCGTTGCAGGAGTTGGATGAAGAAGCGTTGGTGCAGATTCTGACAAAACCAAAAAATGCCGTGGTAAAGCAATTTACAGCAATGCTGGAAATGGACGGGGTAAAGTTGACCGTGACAGATGATGGTTTGCGGGAAATTGCACGTCTGGCGGTGGAAAGAAAAACAGGGGCACGTGGGTTGCGTGGAATCTTGGAAAAAATTCTGATGCAACCGATGTTTGACGCACCCGATAACGAAGATTTAGTGGAAATCGTTATCGATAAGGATGTGGTCGCAGGAAAAAAAGCACCTGTGGAAATTTTGAGAGATGCCAAAAAGGCCGCATAAATGCGACCTGTGGCGAGAAAATCCCCCCTCCATTCCTTCCTGGGGGGGATTTTTATAGGTGATGTAAATGAAAATAGATGTGAATTTCAATTTTACAACAGATATATCAGGGTTCTGGGACGGATTTTGGGACAGCGGACTGGGGAACCATTGTGATAATAGCGATCCAGATGCAATCAGTAAAACGCTGAAAGAATATCATCGTATCTTGTGGTCAAGGAAATTGCCAAATGGACAGGTGATGAAACTGGCAGATAATGGCGATTATCTGGGGTGGGGGGATTTTAGATTCGCCAGCGACATTTTGATTACAGGGCAACGTTATGAACGGATAAGAAAAGTGTTAGAGGATGTGCCAAACTATCGGCAATTCGTAGAGGAATTTGTCCGTAAAGCATATACAATTGGGAACTTTATTATATGGCCCAAGCATAATAATTCTATAAATCAAGTTCGGGGAACTTGTCCAGGAATTTGTGACAGATTTGATTTAACCTTGGATTGTATAAAGAAGTATTACAGTGGTGAAACATCAGAATTATATGATGTGTTGGTCGGGGATAAAAAGTTCTTTGATTTGTTTGTCGATTTTAAGGGGTTTGTGGATTTCTTTTATTTGGGGGCGTGGGTCGATGGGGAGTATAAAGTTAAAAATCTGTTGCCAGGAAATGATGTTTTACCAGATAATTCCACAGCATATATCAGATATGTGAAAAATGCCTTGGGTGTGATAGAACAACGTAATGATGATATAAAAGAGGCGTTGTTGAAATAATATTTTTTGTCTTGCGAGATATGGGTGATTTTTCTATCATAATTACAGTATTCACGGGGGAGGTTTATGCCTGTTATAAACGTGCAGGGTGTCGAGATTGTTGCACAGGCACAACAATTAACGTCGCCTTCGATACATATCAGCAATTCTGCGGGCGAGATTTATCATGTCGCCCTGATTCCTGTGGACGGGGGGATTTATGATGCGTCAGAAACACTGGTGTATGAAGAAAGTGCGTTTAATACGTGTCAACAGGTGACGTTGACGGCGGGTATTTATCGTGCGGAAATGCGTGGCGGAACCGGGGGACGACCTTATAACTGTGGGTCTGGTATGGGAAAGCAAAGGTTCAAAGGGGATGTTGTTTCAACTATTTTCAAGTTAAACGAGGAAACAACGGTATCGGTGTTGCGTGGTGGCGATGGTAATAATAGTGCCAAGGTTTCGGCTTCGCAGATTTCAGGTGGCGGTGCATCCGGCGTGGACAGTTTGTTGGTAATTGGCAGTCGTGTCGTGCGGGCAACAGGTGGGGTTGGAACACGTTGCATCACGGGTTCGGTCAGTGGTATCAGTGGCGGTGGATATGCGTTGTTTAATTCGTGCTATGGCGGTGGGGGTGGAATATATCCAGATGCGTCAATCAATAATGGTTCGCCCACAAAATATCAGGCACGTGCCTATTGTGCCGGCGGCGGCGGTGGGTCAAATGATGCAGGTGGTGGCAAGGGCAGTGCCAACAATTCGTCTTATCCCAGTTATATCAAGGGTGGGGCGGTCGGAACGTCATCGGGCGGTGGTGATGGCGGAAATGCCATAGATAAAAATGGAAATGCAGAAACATCTAATACCGGTTATGGTGGTGCAGGTGGTGCAAATGTTTCTTATTCGTGCGGTGGGGCAACGGCAACATCGTATGGCGGCGGCGGTGGTGGTGCAATGTGCTTTTTTGTAATACAATCAAACTGCACTGAGTCGAATATTTGGTGTAAAGAAGATTGTGTAAACGGGGGCGATGGTGGAACAGGATCGACAGGGACAAGTTCGGACAGTTATGTCAAAATATACAAGATAGGATAAAATAAATTCTATGCTGATACCAATCTTGCTTTTGACACAGGCGTTGTATATCGCTGGGCCCAGCGGGGATATTTATGTCGCCGCAAACGAGGTGCCAGAAGGGGCCTGTGTGATGTCAGGTGTTGAAGAGTTGGTGGCAGAAATTACTAATTTCAATACGTGTAATCAAATTGTTTTGTCACCGGGATGTTATCGGGCGGAATTGCGTGGCGGGGTGGGAACGGCAAATGCAAATTGTTTGGATTTTGTGTCGCCGGCGGAATCTTCGGTTGCGTCTGCGTTGTTTTCACTGTCAGAAGATACAACGGTGTATGCGTTGCGTGGTGGTGATGGAAAACCAGGTGGGGTAAATAAATCTTCGTCCAGATATGGAACGTTTGGAGGTGGTGCATCTGGGGTGGATACGATTCTGGTTGTGGGGGACAGGGTTTGGCGTGCCGAAGGTGGGGTAGGTAATACCTGCACAATTTCATCAAATAACAGTGTTGTGAACAGATTGTATTCTGCAACCGCCGTGGCAGTTGGAAATGGATTTGGGGGTAGATCTGGGTTGGGGACCAATCAGAACGGGTATCGTGCGTTTCGTGTGTATAAAACGGATACCTTTGGTGTCGGTGGCGGTGGTGGTGGAGCCCCAAATGATGTGGGAGGGTCTAAATGGCAATATAATAATACTTCTTCGTATAGCCAGGTTTCCATTGGTGCAGGTGAAAATGGAAGTGATAACAGTGGCGGTAATGGTGGAGATGTGACATCGTGTAAAACAACTGCCTGTTCGGATGTGGTATCTGTGTCGGGTGGCACGGGTGGTGCAAATGTTTCGTATTCTTGTGGTGGGACAACCGCAATCTCATATGGCGGTGGCGGTGGCGGTGGTGCAGTTTTAGCCGAAGGTTCTACTTTGTATTATGCCAATGGTGGAAACGGGGGTAGTGGTTCAACAGGAAGCAGTAATACTTCGTTCCTTAGAATTTACAAGATGTAAAAAAAAAACGCCCATTTGGGCGTTTTTTATTATTCATGATCATAGTTGTTTCGTTGGGTTTGCGAAACAGAATACATACGATCGAATAACTTGTCTGCCTCGGCCTGGGTTGCGGGGGCACCGTTCATTGGGGCCAGATAATCCGCACCGTTTAATACAATCAGTTGGTTTGGTAATTCGTTGGACCCTGCACCGCAGTCAATATAATACTGAGATGGGTCATAATATTTACCATAGCAACGGCCGTTTAAGATGCCTACATAACCGATTTCTGCCAATGTTTTGCAATTTGGGGCAGAACCGTATGTGATTTCACCGTATTGCAATTCTTCGTCTGGATTTTCCAGAATCCCATTGCACCATACGTTGACGTATTTGCCGTTCAAAGATGCCTGGGCACCATTGGATGCGGTTTTGCGAACACCAAAGCAATCGCCGTTTAGGACGTTAGTATCAAAATCAGCACTGATATTGCGGTTGGTGGCAATGTCGTCTTTTTCCATCAGGACAGCATCAGTTTTGCCGTTGGTCAATGCTTCGGGGCAAATGTATTTCAGACCCCAGCAATTACCATCTGCATCCCACATGCCCGAATCGTATCCAACAGTCATATTTGGATAGCAGTTGGTTGGATCCAAACGACAAATTGTTGGACGTTCCCACCAAGGAACCGCACCGTGTGCCATTGGAACGGTGATAATTGCCAATAAAGATGCAATAAATAATTTTTTCATGTGTTCTCTCTTGTTCTTTGTAATTCTATCAGATTTTTTGTCACAGGGCAAGCAATCTGTTATGTTGTTTCTTCGGTTGGTTCTTCACCGCCAGGTTCTTCGCCACCAGTGGTGGTGTCTTGGTTTTCTTCGATATCATACAATGTAATTTCGTCGGCACAGAATCCCCAGTCGGTATTAGCACCGGTTTCTTCATAGAATTTTTTATACAGTTGTTGATATGTGATATCATGCCAACCGTCAACAGCGGCATTTGTGCAATATCCCTTGATGGAACAATCCTCGTTAGATATTTTATCGACCCATTCGGCACTGACCCATATTCCGCCCAGACGTTCACATTCTTTGGCCAATTCTTTGCCCATGGTGGCACGGATTGAATCCATTACACTGTTCACGTCTTCCAGGACATCGGTTGGAATTGTAAAGGTGTCGTCGTTGGTGACGGCAGATGGGCGAACACAGGCCTGTAATGCATAGCGGACCAGTTTTTGATACAAACTGCCGGGATAATCATCACAGTCAATGGCAGTGTTTGTGGTGGTTTCGCTTCCGCTGGTCTTTGGAATGGGTTCGCTGGTGCCACCTGCACACGTGTATCCAATGGGGCATTCAGCACAGAAGTTTCCGAAGTTTGGGCCAGTGGAATCATAGCACAGTTGACCGTTGGAAGTGATGGCCATAAAGTGGTTATTTGCACAGTCAATGTAGCGGGTGCTGGCGACAGGACAGACGTATGCCTGCGTTTTTGGGGCTCGTGACGAGGCGGGGCCATAACAGTTGGCAGATGTTATGGGGTTAGTGCTGATGTTGGCAGACCATAAGATGGTATTACATTCGTTTATTGATGCAAATTCCTTGGACCCAGGGTTATAAACACGGCACGCAAATGGGTATGCGTGGATTGTGTCTGTGGTTGGAACCGCACAAATATCCTGGGCATATTCGGTCAGTGTGGCACGACAATTTTTTCCAATCTTTTGATCAGTGATGTTGTCCATCGCAATCAGCATTTCACGAAATCCAACCGGACCACCACCGTAAAGGTTAGAACATGCGTTCAATTTGTCTGCACACATTTGTTCAGACAATTCCAAGCGTGCCCCCAATAACAGTTGGTCTTTGACGTTGGTAAAGTCACGTAATGACTGGGTTTGTTCGTCATAACATGATGTGACAACGTCCAGACATTCATCTTTGACCAGGCGGATGCGTTGCTGCTGCTGTTGATGGATTTCAACGATTGTTTGGCGAACAAATTCGTCCCAGACCTGGTCCGATAAATCTTGGCACGTTTTCATGCTGTTTTCTGCAAAGGAACGCATACGATTTAATTCTGCAACCAACAGACGGTTGGTTTTGTTGGTCAACAGGTCGCCAGATAACGATGTCGAATATTCAAGTTGGTAAAATTCTGGTGAATATATCGGGGCACCTGTGATGCGATTCAGGTATCGGCCAGATACGTCCAGGCAATGAACAAAGTCAGGGCCACAGGCGGTGTCGGCCGTTAAATCAGTGCGAACCATTGCAACACAGTCGTTGATATTGGTCGAGTTGTGGGCATTGTAATTTTCCAAACGTGCCTGGTGCATTTGACGTTCGGTTTCACGAACGGTTCCCTTGGCATTTGTGATGTTTTTATCCAGGCCCGTGGCCAAGGTGGTGCAATCGTTTTCAATATACATCCCGTATGCGGAGACGACCATGTTCAATATTGACTGTGACTGGCAGGTTTCACGAACCATATCAGAACATTGGGCATGGACGGCATTATACAGTGGTTCGCCAACCAGATTGGCAATGTTGACGCCAGATGCCAATTCTGTGTTTGCCCAGATTTGATTTATGTCGCCCGCAATGTCCAGGGTGCCGGCTGTTGATAACGATTTCTTTTTAGTAGATGCCAGAACATCGCCGATGTTTTTCAACTGTTCCCCGGCGGTGGTGGTGTCTTTGGTATAGGATGCGATTGCCTCGCCCTGAGAGACGGTAATCATTGCCTTGACCTCGTCCGCGGTTTTGGGAATTACGGATATGTTAAAGTCAACAAAGTCCTGTAATTGATCGGCGGTTTGGGATAGCAAGTGTTCACGGTCTTCGATTTCAGTGATACGGGTCGAGCATACGCAACGGCGGTATGTGTCGTTCTGGGTTGCGCAGAACTGGTCCATGCAAGTAAAGTATGCGTCACGACATGTGTTGTAGCCGTTGCCGAAATTAGAGTTTGCTTCAACCGTTTTCTGGACTGCATTTCGGGCCGTGCGGGCGGTTGTCACAGATGGACGGTTGTTGGTCGCACGTGATGGACGTGTCGTGTTGGTTGTGGAACGAAGCGTTGCCGTGCGGGCGTTTTGGGTTCTGGATTGGGTTGCGGCACGGGTTGCGTTGCGTGGTGTTGTTGGACGAGATACCGTCGCACGAGATGTGTTTTCACGAGAAGTTGTGTCTTTTTCTGATTGGGGTTTTGCACGGGAAACCACGGTTTGGGGTGGGGTGTTTGCACGGTTTATAGAATTTGCATCACGAACAGCCCCATCGGCGGTGCCGATGCTGGCCAAAAAAAGTGCAGTAAAGAGCCAGTTTCCCTTCATTCCTTATATTATAATGTCTATTTTATCAAAATTGCCCCCAAAGGGGCAAGGTGTTTTTCGTAAAAAAAAAATCCCCAAACGGGGATTTTTTAATTGCCTTGTTCTGGGGAAGGGCGATTGCGTTCGACAAATGTGATGCGACCCTTGTCCAGGTCGTATGGTGTCATTTCAACACGAACCTTTTCGCCAACGTTGACCCAGATGCGTGCTTTACGCATTTTGCCACAGACAGTCGCCAAGATTTCATGCCCGTTGTCCAATTTTACACGGAACATTGTGTTTGGTAATTTGTCTTCGACAGTGCCGGTAAAAACAATTACGTCATCTTTTGCCATATTTTATATCCTTATGATTTGCCTAAAAATCTGACGGTTATGATATTGCGTGCAATAAAAAATTGCAAGAAATTTTTATTTGCTTGCGACAATGGGCCGGTTTTGATAAAATTAGAGTAATTTACGTAGGGTGGAAAGTTATGAAAATTACTAGTTTTGCAACTTTATTACTGGTTGTGCCAAGTGTTGTTTTTGGTGCAGAACGTTCCTTGGAGTCACGGGTTAGTGTCAATCGTGTGTCCTATGCAGGTAGTCGGATGCCCAGTATGACGATAAACACAAATGGGGTAAGTGCATCCGTGAAAACACCAATAAAAAATAGTGTGGCTGTATCGGGCAAACCCAGTGTGCCAAATAATCCGTCAGATGATGGTGGGGACGATTCGGGAAATGGAACGACCGATGATAAAGAAAATATTACACCCGAACAGTGTCGTGAGAATTATCGGGCGTGTATGGATGCGTTCTGTATGTTAGATGAGTCCGAAGGGTATAGATGTGCGTGTTCGTCTAATATAGAAAAGTCAAAAAGTTTAATCCAAGAAATTCAAGATATTCAATTAGAAGCAGATAAGTTATACACAGAAGGGGTCGAACGTGAACAATTAGGTGCCAAGGCAAAACTGGTATTCGGTGAGAGTGAAGCTGCAAAAAATAGTTCGGCACTGTCTGGGATTAGTTTTACGGATTGGTTGAACAGTGGTCTGGACGATGGGGAAGGTTCCCTGGGGGACGATTCTGATATTGGTGATGGGTTGTATTCTATGGCGGTCGAGGCATGTCAGGCAGAGTTAGATGCCTGTGGCAGTCGGGCAAAAATGGAAGAGTTGCTGTATTCACGTCAAATCGTTGCTGACTGTAAAGGGTTCGAAACATATTTACGTGAACAAAAGATCAATGCACAGGCGAATAAAAGAACGGCAGAATCTGCTGTGCGTAAGGCACGTTTGGAAATGCTGGATACGACCAATAAATATAACCGTGGCGAATGTTTGTTGGCATACAAGGCATGTATTGCAGACAAAGGTGGCTGTGGTGTGAATTTCGAGAACTGTCTGGATGCCAGTTTGTTGGAACGTCGTTCGCATGCGTGTGAAAATGTTCTGGAACAATGTATGGCATCGCGTGAGTATGTATTAGATGACTGGGCTGATGAATCAGAAATGATTCTGGTCGAGGCGGCAAAGTATTCTGATAAAAATCAACGTTTGACATGTATGGCAAAAATTCAGGCATGTTTGGAAGATGGTTGTGCAACAGAAACAAATTCGGCGTGTTTGACAGACGTTAATGTTGCGGCGGGTATCTGTCCAATTATTGACGAGTGTGATGCGTTGGTGCCAGGTATCAAGGTGGCAGTAAATGACAAATTGGGATATTTAAGAACTCAATTCTGTCAAAATGATATTGATGTGTGTTTGATGGATAAATGTGGTGTGAACTTTAATGCACCAGAATGTGTGGGCAAGTCCGCACTGGAAATTGCAGAATTGTGCCCACAAAATATGTTCCCATCATGTAAAAATGAAACGCAGTTCAACATTATCTTGCAGGCGACCCTGTTGCGTATGGATTATCAGATGATGCAGGGGTGTGTGAACTATTTCGGCGAACAGTTGGGACGTGTGTGTGGGACAGATATGTCTTGTTTGCCGGCAGATGTGGCGGTTGAAGGGCTGACCGAAATGCCAGAAGATGGTGAAGAAATTGTCGCTTTGCGTAATCAGGTTATCGCAAATTCTCAGGTTGCGGTAAATCAGTTCTTTACGCAGTTTGAGAACGATATTACCGTTGATGCGTGTAAGGATAGTCAAAAGCCAACCGGCAGTGCTTCGTTGGGTGATAGTGTGTTCAATTCGGCAAAAATGATTGCACGTATCAGTGCAGAAAATCGTGCACTGCGTGCGTTGGAAACAAAAATTGCAGAACTGTCACGTAAACAGGATCTGAAAAAGGCCGAAGAAAACTGCTATGCGTTGTATAAGGTGGAAAATCCACAGGATGACGCAGAAGCAGAAGATGGTAAAAAGAAAACAACAAACAGTTATTCTTATATCCGCAGTGTAGTGTTCGAACCAGAACTGCGTAATTGCCATGTGTGCCGTATGCAACGTGTTTGCGAAACGGGTGGTGAAACCAAGGGATCGTCTGCGTTGAAATCGGCGGCAGGTGGTCTGTCGGGTGGTGCCGCAATGGGAACAATGGTGTCGCCAGGATGGGGAACCGCAATCGGTGGAATTGTTGGGGCCGTGGGGGCAGGTATTGGTGGATATTTTGCCGGTGGTCAGGAAGAATTCTGTCAGGAAATTGAATCCTGTGAAGACGTGAATATGTAATCCAGAGATAAAAGGGATAGAGAATATGAAAAAATATGTTGCATTGTGTGGCGTGTTGTGTCTGTGTGCATATAATTTTGGTGCATTTGGGGCAACCGCAACGGTCAAGCCAAAAAAGCAGTCCGTATTGCAACGTGGAACAACCGTTCGGACACGCACAATGCCCGAGGGGCTGTATGATCAGGCATGTTATGATAACTATTTTGGTTGTATGGATCAGTTTTGCATAACGGATAATACAAATGGTGGGACCTGTTCTTGTAGTGATAAGTCCTTGGAGTATGAAAAGAAGTTTGCACAAATTCAAGATAAGGTAATCGAGGCCGAACGTATAAGAACAGAAGAGGTAGAACGTGTAAATGCAGGGGCAAATGCAGATATTATTTTCTCGGGTGAAAGAAAATATGATGCAAAGGGTAATATTGTTGGGACTGGTGAGCTGACAGAACAAGAAAAAAAAGAACAAGAACGTAAGAACTTGTTGGCTTTGTTTGAAGACAATCTGACAGATCTTGATGCGGATGATGAATTGTGGGAAGAAGATGAAGAAATCGCAGAGTTAGTGGGTGATAATTTGTTGAATAGTGCACAAGCAGTATGCCGTGAACAGATGCCAGAGAATTGTGGTAAAGATATGGAGTTCTTGGAACAGCTGTATGAGCGTCAAATTGTTTCAGATTGCAAGGCGTTTGAGAATTTGATTGCGACTAAATCTGTTGAAGCAGATCAGTTGATGTTGACGGCAGAATCTGCGGTAAGGATGGCATTGAAGGAATCGTTGGAAGAGGCGAATAAATACGATCTGGGCCAATGTATGGTCAATTTCAAGAATTGTATGCTGACCGATGATGCGTGTGGAACCGATTGGAAGAATTGTGTGTCTGTTATTGCATCTGAAAATATGCAAAACCAGAAAACAAAAAGTGTCGCCGGAACCAAGGTCAAAACCGTTGATGTTTATGATATCACAGAATCAACAATGGAAATTTTGGAATCCAAGCGTCCAATCTGTGAAAATGTTTTAAGTCAGTGTGTGGCCGTGCGTAATCAGGTCTGGCCCGCATTTATTCGTGAGATTGCGCCAACGTTAAAGGTGGCGGAACTGAACGAAGAATCAAAAATGCGTCAGGCATGCTTGACCGATATTTCGGACTGTATCCAAAAGGCATGTAAAGATGATATCGAGGGCAAAGGGGTGGATACGATGGATTCGTGTTTGTCTCGTCCAGATATGGCACGCAGTTTCTGTAAGGTGGAAATTGACCGCTGTGAACGTATGGAACCAATGATTTTGGGATATGTAGTTGACAAGTTGGCCGGTATGCGTGTCGATGCATGCACACAAGAAGTAAAGGAATGTTTTACAGCAGATACACGTTGTGGGGAAGATTTCTCGAACTGTATCGGTATGGACTATGACTATATCCACGATATTTGCCCAATCGACACGTTGGTCGTATGCAAGGCGAATAATCCAAACTTCTCGATGAGTGATTTGGATTCTATGCTGATGGGGCTGTATCTGAATATAGATAATGCGTTCGTTGAAAACTGTCAGAATTTGATTGATGCAAAGATGATGGAGGTTTGTGGCAGCACAACAGATTGTAATTCGTTCGTGATGGACGATTTGCTGGGGACAGGTTCTTTGCGTAGTCAGAAAGATGGAACAACGTATCGTGTGACGGGTATGATTTCGTATGGCAGTATCAAAATGGGTATGGCTTCGACAAATGTGACAGATAATCACAAATTGCTGAAACCTGGACAGATTGGTATTGCGGACTATTTGGAACAGGTGCGTGAAAAGAACAAGGATGTTCCAAATGCTGAAAATATCATCGCAACCATTGAAGAAGAATTGAATAATTTGGCCGGTTCAATCAACAGAACAATTGAAATGATTGAAATGGATCCAAAGATTCAATACTGTGTCAGTGGACGTGATTTGACACATATCACGGGTAAAGAAGGGGAAAAGACACAGGCACGTTTCCCAAATATGTTGAACCAGGTGAAGATGCAAATCGCAACGGCGGCTTTGCGTCAGGCACAATTGAATTACAACAAAAAACTGAACGATATGGTGACCAGTGCCGCCAAGGATGCATCCGCAGATGTTGCACAATATCTGTGTCAGATGTTGCCAACAACAGGTGGGGTGGTTCCAGGAACGGCCGATACAGATGTTGATGTTTCGACACCTTTGAATGCACCATATGTTATCAGTTATGATGTTGCAGATGGTTTGGAATCGACAATGTTGACCCAGGGTGGACATGGTTCGATGGAACTGGGGACGGGTATGAGTGTCGAGACGGGACGTAAAGATACCAAGTTTGGCAGTGTTGTTGAAACATTTACTGGATTGGGTGGTCTGAAATCTAAATTAAATATCGGTAATGGAACACGTGAATCGTGGGCGATATTTAACCGTGATGCCCGTATTTGCCACTTCTGCACGTCAACCGTGACCAAGAGTTGTAAGGGCAAGGTGACCAAAGGATTCCTGGGGATTGGTGCCAAGAATGAGGCATCTTGCACGGAATCTGAACCGGTTGAAAATTGTCAAGATATACAAATGTAAAACAGTATAAACTGGGGGGCATCGCCCCCCGTTTTTAGATAAAGGAAAAAAATCATGTTGGATGCAACAGAAAAATTGAAAATTGAAACCGATAGTATCGAGTCCATTATTGCCACACTGGGGCAGGGGGCAATCAGTTTTGGAATGAAACTGTTGGCGGCAATCGCAATTTTAGTGGTGGGGATGTGGTTGTCTAATCGGTTGGTGCGGTCGTTGAAACGTGTAATGGAAAAGCGTAAATTAGAAGCATCACTGACATCGTTTTTGATTTCGTTCTTGAATATTCTATTAAAGATTTTTGTGGTTGTGATTGTTCTGACCACGGTCGGGGTGCAAATGACATCAATTGTGGCGGTTTTGGGGGCGGCATCTTTGGCGGTGGGTATGGCATTGTCTGGGACGTTGCAGAACTTTGCGGGGGGAATTGTTTTGCTGGTATTCAAGCCGTTCAAGGTGGGAGATACAATCGAGACCGCATCTGGGCAAACAGGGGTTGTAAAGAAAATTATGATTTTTACAACCGAATTGCATACTTTTGATAACCAGGTGATTTATTTGCCAAATGGGGCATTGGCAAATGGTGAAATTACAAATATGTCACAGGGGGAAATTCGCAGGGCGGATTTAACCGTTTCGATTTCGTATGGTGACAAAGTTGAGGATGCACGGCGGGCGATTTTAGCAATACTGAAAAAGGATAAACGAGTTTTGACCGAGCCAGAACCAATTGTGTTTATAAATAACCTGGGGGACAGTGCGGTTGTTTTGACCGTGCGGTATTGGGTGAAATATGTAGATATGTATGGTGCAAACATTGATATCTTGGAAAAGATTTATGAAACGTTGCCGAAAAAGGGTGTGCGGTTTCCGTATCCCCAGTTGGATGTTCGTGTCGTGAAATAAAAATCCCCAAAACGGGGGATTTTTTGTTGCACGAAAGGGGGGAAGAGCCGAGAATTGGTGGGCTGGTAATAGGGTTAAGAGACCTTGTTCCCGCCTTTGCGGGAATGACAAAATAATAATGATGGAATTACTGGATTGCCGTGGCGATGCCACGCAATGATAAGGGGTGGGAAAAATATAATAAAATCAGTTGGATAATTCGGCGAAATTGGTAAAAAAACTGCCTAATCCAAAGGGCCCTTTGTATTAGGCATTTGTTTGCATGTATTTTACCCCATAAAACGGGCGGTTGTCAATGCTAAAAAACTGCCGAATCTAAAGGGCCCTTTGGATTAGGCAGTTTTTTTACCAATTTCGCCGAATTATCCAACTGATTTTATTATATTTTTCCCACCCCTTATCATTGCGTGGCATCGCCACGGCAATCCAGTAATTC
>JAFYUU010000008.1 GCA_017549445.1 Alphaproteobacteria bacterium
AATAAAGTTTCGGATGGTTGGCAGAGCGGTCGAATGCGGCGGTCTTGAAAACCGTTGAAGGGGCAACCCTTCCGGGGGTTCGAATCCCTCACCATCCGCCATAAAAATCAAACACCCCGTGTGGGGGTTTTATTTTTATGATGCGATGGTCGGATGAGAACCCCGGGGTTCGGGGCGTCAGTTGATGAAAACGAGCCCTTTGGCGAAGTTTGAATCTTACGTAGCGAAAGGGGCCCATTGCACCAACGTGGTGCAATGGGAATCAGACAATCCCTCACCATCCCCCATAAATTTTATCAAAAATATACATGTTATCTCTCTGAATTGTGAATGTTGGTATAATACAGCCCAAGACAAAAAAGCAATTTAATATTTGTGAATCATTTTGTTAGTTGTCAGATATATTGAAAAAAATTGCAATTTATGATATAATAAAATAATCAATCAAACGGCACTGGCCGTTTTTTTTATTACCCATGCACCTTGCGTGGGTGTTTTTTTATGGAGTCAACAAATGAATAAAAATATGCAAATCAGTGAACGTGGTATTTGTCGCCTGAAACAATTCGAGGGATGTGTAAAAATAAACAATCGGCATGTTATCTATGATGATGCCACGGGGCAACCCGTGCCAAATGGCACCCCATTGTCCCCTGGGGCGACAATTGGATATGGTCACCTGATAACCCCGGGTCAGGATTTTTCCCGTGGCCTGACCGAAGAACAGGCGACAAAACTACTGCAATCAGACCTGACCCAGGCCCAAGATGTTGTCCGTCATAATGTGCATACCAAATTGAGCCAGTATCAGTATGATGCCCTGGTCATATTGGCATTTAATATCGGGGCAGGGGCATTCAGAAAATCCACCGTTCTTAAATATCTGAATATCCCTGGGTTTGTCAGTAAAAAATATCCCACCCTGATGTCTGCCTGGCTGTCATGGTGTAACAGTGGTGGTCGCACTGTCCCGGGTCTGCTTCGTCGTCGCCGGCAAGAATGGGAAATGTTTATCAACCAATAAATTAAACTTTCATTTATATCTTTTGTATCGTATAGTTCACACTGACACAAAACAAGAACCTAAGCAAAATATATCAGGGGGATAAGAATATGAAAATAGAAATGGGTGAATCGGCGGTTGCATCATGGCTACGTCATTGTCAGGGCTGTCAAATCGTTCAAACAAATTGGAAAACATCGCCACTATGGGAAAAACACAATAACTGATAAGATGCGTTCGGCATTGACCGTGTTGCAGACCAAGTGGCCCGAAGTTTTCGGTCATAACAGTTTCGAACAAATGTTTAAGCAGGCCGAACTGGACGTATTGGGTGTCCGCGTTGGTGCATCAGAAAACTATTATTATGGGGCCGAGGTTGCTTTTCACGAAAACGGTCTGCTGTATAAAGATAATTTATCAGTGGTCACCAAGAAATTGATACGCACCGCCATGATTCTGAATTTGGTTTTTGGTGTTCACAAGGGCGATGTTATGTTCATTGCACCAAAAATTCATAACCGTGATATTGAACCGCTGAATAGTCGTGTCGCAGAAATCCAAGAATTGATGGATAACTTTGGGTTCGAATTTGTTTTTCATTTATATGGCAATGATGCCTTTGCCGAACATGTGCTGTCACCACTGTTGGAATGTATGTCAGATGTATCCGATACATCGGAATTGTTCCTGCGTTCATTACAGTTGTGTGAATTGGGTAAAAAGTATATTCAGGAAAATCCATCCGGTAAAGAACCCACAAACATATCGATTATCAAACGTCCCTCAACAGGTGCAAGACAAACATATGATAGAATCACCAAAGAACACATAAACAAGGTTGCCTATGTGTTCAGTGAATATGAGCACACGGCACTGTATCCACATCTGAATCAAACAATTGCATTTGAAACTGCGTCACGTGTTTTGGGGTGTCCACGGGGAACATTGCAGAATATTCGCGATGCCTTTGATGGTCATAATAACAGTCCACGCCTTGGTTGGTGGCAAAAGAACTTGGCGGATGATTTGCAACACGTCAAGGACAAATTTGATAAACGCACCCGTGCGGAAAACATTGCCGAGGCCAAAGAAATATTGGGAATCGAATAAACAAACCCGCCACATGGCGGGTTTTCATTAGTGTTTCAACTGACGAATTTGGGCATAGATTTCAACCATCTGTGCCATTGCTTCGTCATATTCTTTTTGATATTGTTCTCTGTCATCTGCATACTGTTGTGAAATTTCATCGCCACGTTCATTTGGATCCATATTTATTTCACATTTGCATATCAAATCTGTCAGGTGATCCACCCGGCGTGCCACTTCGTTATATTTTTGTTCCAGAATCCGCACCTGGGGTTCGATTACCACTTCGTTATAAATATTATCAAATTTTCTGATGGCACGAATTTGCTCTTTGGCCTGTTCGCCAATTTTTATTTTTTTCTGAGCATCAACGATTTTCATCTGTTCATCTTGAATCATTTGCTGTGTTTCACGTGCGTCCGCTGGATCATATGACGCAACCCGATCAGCATATCTTTCCAGCCCTGCAATAGTTTTTTCAATCGCCCCAATTGATGCCTGTGCGATATCTGCCTGCTGGGCCTGCTGGGACCATGTTCCATAGTTGGCACGGGCCTTGACATCAACAATGCCCTTTAAGATACGGAATAAATCAGTGTTCGCACGCTTGGTCATACTCAACTCCTTTTTCTTGCCACACCACATTGGTAATATAATACAATACTACGAATTGTCAAGACACAAACGGTCGGGGACAACCATTGCCCCCGACCAATGTTCTGATTACTTATTTATGCATCTGCACGTTTAAATGCACCATCGTCCAGCATTTTGCGAACTGCAAAGTGTTTAATTTTTTTTGCAGATGTTTGTGGCAATTCTTCTTCGGTAATCGCAAAGTGTTTTACCCACTTATACTGTGCGATTGCCAGATTTGATTTTTTAATCAAGAATTCCACACGTTCAATACTGGTTCCTGGTTTTACCTGGAACACGGCATATGGAACGATTTTGTCTTTGATGACATACTCGAACACCGCCGCCGCCAGAATTTCTTCATTTTGCAGATACAGGTCTTCCAATTCATCAGGATAAACATTTTTACCACTGTCCAGAACGATAACCTGTTTCTGGCGTCCTTTTACAATCAGACGACGTTTTCTGTCCAGCATACCAATATCACCTGTCTTGAACCAACCGTCTTCGAATGCTTCGGCATTTGCCTGGTCATTATCGATATAGCCCGGCATAACCATATTGCCACGAATCCAGATTTCACCGATTCCTTCTTTGTTTGGGTTATGGATTTTGATTTCGTTACCCGTCAGTGGTCCCGCATAATACATAGAACCATCTGGTCTGCGGAACGCAAAGTTAAAGTTTCCCGGCCCCGTTGTTTCTGTCAATCCATAGCAGTCGCCCACCACAAAACCCAATCGTTCATAGAATTTACGAATAGATGGTTTCAGTGTTGCCCCTGCCGACACCAGCACCTTGGTATTACCACCGAACAAATCGTGAATTGGTTTTGTGACCTTGTCCACGACAAAGCCCAATCCAATTGCCCGCAACACATGACGCAATGACACGACCACACGCATCAGTGTCCATGCATGCTTTTGCTTAGCGGCATCCACAATCTTTTTATAGAACACTTCCCAAATCCGTGGCACGGCAGGTATAACCTCGGGCTTGTATTGTTTAAAGTCCTTCAAGAATTCTTGTGGTTTCAGCACTGGTTGCAACAGCAGTTTTCCCTGCAAACATACCGGCACGATGATATTTATCACCACACCATAGATATGATACAACGGCAAGAACCCATAGAAAGTATATCCGGGCAAAATTACGGGTTTATAGAACTGTGCCCCTTCGACCAGTCCCAACAAATTACTGTGTGTTAAACCAACGACCTTTGGGGTTCCGGTTGAACCCGATGTGAACGACAGCTGTGCGATATCTTCTGGAACAACGTCTGCTGGCACAAAGTCATCTGGAGTTGTGTCATCAACGTTTTCGATATCGAACATTTGTGCGGGTGCATCTTCGATAAAGTAATGCTTTTGTGCCAGCACCAGTTTGCAATCTGTCCGTTTCATCATATTGACGTGTTCGGTTGTTTGCAGTCCCGTGTCCAGCATCAAGACCTTGGCCCCCTGTGAAGTGATTGCGAAATACGATTTGATAAATTCAGGTGTATTACCCGACAGAATTGCGACCGTGTCGCCTTTCTTGATACCGAACCGCTGTGCCAATAACACTGCACGCTGTTTCACCTTTTTCAACAAGTCCGCATAGGTTTCATTTTGTCTGACAAAGAAAATACGATCTTTATTCTGCTGACAAACCTGATGCAACATTTCATAGATATTTTTCATAACCATAATAATATGCTCTTTGTTTGTATGTTAGGTTTAATCTGTGGCACCATTGCCCCAGATATGCACACTATGCCTGTTTTTTATAAGAAAAACAACCTAAATATGAATTCGGTCATGATAAAAACGAATCAATATCTTGTGTTCGAATCGTAAAAAACAATCAATATTTGGTAAAAAAGTTTGTTTTACGATTCGATTCCCATCGGAATTTTTGACAATTTACGACACAAAACAGTATTTCGTATGAAAACACCGATTCTGAATACCTGCTGTGATATGCAGAAAATCGGCATTTATAAAAGTAAAGCAAAAAATACAAAAAAAATACTTTTTTATACATTGATAGTTTTGCTGAAAAACAATATATTGTTATCAAATCGACAAAACAATCACTATATGTTGTGTTTTAGAACGGTGGAGTAATAAAATGTCAGAAACACAAAATGAAACAAAAATTCAAGTTATACCAACATTGACGACCCGTTTGGTCGCTGTGCAAAAGCGGGGCGGTGAAACTGTGCCATTTGATGCCAAGAAAATCTATAATGCGATTAAACGTGCCGTAGATGTCACAACCGAATTGACCGATGAACGTGTTGCAACGATAACCCAGTATGTATTGAATTCTCTGGACGAGAAGTTTGCAGACAAAATCCCATCGGTCGAGGCAATACAAGATGTTGTAATCCAAACATTGATGGATGCCCGTGCCTACAAAACAGCCGAGGCATATATTATCTATCGCCAGAAACGAACCGAAATTCGCGAATCAATGGTTGATGCCGTTGATATTATCGAGGGCTATGTTGGCGGTTCCAACTGGCGTATCAAAGAAAATGCAAACGTTGGCTATTCTATCGGTGGTCTGATTTTACGCACCAGTGAACGTGTCACGGCCGAATATTGGTTAAGTTTGTATCCACGTGCCGTTGCCGAAGCACACAAGAACGCCGCCATCCACGTCCATGATTTGGGTTGGTTGACGGGCTATTGTGCGGGCTGGTCTTTGCGTGAATTGTTATACGAAGGATTCAACGGTGTTCCTGGCTATTTGCATTGTGAACCTGCCAAACACATGGCCACGGCGATTTCCCACATGGTGAACTTTTTGGGAACATTGCAGAATGAATTTGCCGGTGCCCAGGCCTTCTCGTCTGTGGACACATATCTGGCACCATACGTTCGCATTGACAATCTGTCCTATGCAGATGTGAAAAACGCAATGCAGACATTGGTATTTAACTGTGGTGTGCCATGCCGTTGGGGAACCCAGACACCATTTATCAACTTTACGTTCGACTGGACATGCCCCCAGGATCTGCGTGCCCAGCGTCCATTTGTTGGTCGCAAACAGGTTGACTTTACCTATGGTGATTTGCAGGCTGAAATGGATATGATAAATCGTGCTTTTATCGAGGTTATGACCGAAGGTGACGCATTGGGTCGTCCATTTACGTTCCCAATTCCAACCTATAATATCACACCTGATTTCCCATGGAATCATCCAAATGTAAAACCATTGTTCGAGTTGGCGGCGAAATACGGTATTCCAAACTTCCAGAATTTCTTGAATTCTGATTTGAACCCAACGGACGTTCGTTCTATGTGTTGCCGTCTGCGTTTGGATGTTCGTGAATTGCTGAAACGTGGTGGTGGTCTGTTCGGATCTGCGGAAAAGACGGGTTCTATCGGGGTTGTCACAATCAATCTGGCGCGTCTGGGTTATATCCACAAAGGCGACCGTGAAGGTCTGTTCCGTGAATTAAAGCGTCTGTTGGATTTGGGACGTGAATCACTGGAAATCAAACGCAAAATAATTACCAAGAATCTGGAACGTGGTTTGTATCCATTTACGAAACGTTATCTGGGTGATTGGAATCATCATTTCTCGACCATTGGTGTAAATGGTGCGAATGAAATGGTTATGAACTTTACAAATGGTTCGGACAACATTGCCACTGTTTTTGGCAAGAAGATGGTTCTGGATGTGATGGACTTTATCCGTGAAAATCTGGCCAACTTCCAGGAACAGACTGGCAACCTGTATAATTTAGAGGCAACACCTGCCGAAGGTTGTTCATACCGCTTTGCCAAAACGGACGTCAAGAATTTCCCAGACATCATCACTGCTGGGACCAAGGACGCACCGTATTACACAAATTCGACCCAACTGCCGGTCAGTTTCACCGACGATCCATTCGTCGCCCTGGAACACCAAGAAGAATTACAGCGTAAATATACGGGCGGAACAATGTTGCACCTGTATATGGGCGAACCTGTATCATCTGGGGACGCGGCACAGAAAATCGTTCGCACGATATTCGAGAATTACAAGGTGCCATACATGACACTGACACCGACATTCTCGATTTGTCCCAAGCACGGTTATCTGCCGGGGAAACACGAATATTGCCCGAAATGCGATGCCGAAAACGGTGCGAATCAGGCATAACAATCAAACAACAATTTAACAGTCAGCAAACAAGAAAGAAAAAGGGAGGAGACACGCCATGACTAACGATTGCCAAAGAACAAAATGCGAAGTATTTTCACGCAGTATGGGTTTCATCAGACCTGTATCAAACTTTAACATTGGCAAATATTCAGAATTCTGTGAACGCAAAACATTTACAGAAAACAACAGTTTGACTGCGGGTCAACGCCATGCTGACTTGTTGAAAAAGGCGGCATAAATCACCATGGGTGAAATACAAATTGGGGGATTGGTATCCTTTACCACAATCGATTACCCAGGCAAACTGTCGGCAGTATTATTCCTGATGGGTTGCCCAATTCGATGTGCGTATTGTTCCAATCCCCATTTATTACCCGTTGGGTCGGGGGAATATGACCCAGAACTGGTGTTCGATTGGCTTCGTTCCCGTGTGGGTAAATTAGAAGCCGTCGTCTTCTCTGGGGGCGAGGCCCTAATGCAAGGCGATGCCACAATCGAATATATGCGTCGTGTTCGTGAATTGGGGTTTGCGATAGGATTGCATACAAACGGGTTTTATCCTGAAACGCTTCGTCGTGCATCCGAACTGATTGATTGGATTGGTCTGGATTTCAAGGCGACCCGGGAAAAATATCCTGATTTAACCGGGCAAAGTATTGCCTATGACAATATGATACGTTCTCTGGATGTATGGCTGGCCACAGGCCGTGATTTCGAGGTTCGCATAACCTGCGACCCACGTTATGTAAATCGTGCAGATTTATTAGAGATTGCAAATATATTGCATGCTCGTGGTGTAAAAAAAGTTGCAATTCAGAAATATATCCCTCATTTCGAGGACGCAGATTCTGCCACCACATCCGCCCAACGTAATCAGTTTTTTGATGACGACCAATTACGTTCACAAATTGATTCAATGTTCACGTCCGTCATCTGGCGTGAATAGTATTTAATACAAAAAACCATCTGCCAACATACGGTTGCGATACATATTTGCCCGCATCATATCCACGTTTAGTATTCTGCGAATACAGTCACCAGAAATATCGTGGGTTCCGGCCTTGATTGCGACCTTTACCAACAGGCGATATTCGGCTGGGTTAAATTCTGGTTGTGTCATGGCGGTCTTGTTTGCCAGCCAGTTTGCGAAATCATTTATATGCTTTTTCATCTTGTGTCCTTTTCCTTGTATATTTCCATAATAAGACCATCAGGCGACAATTTTGGACGTGTTAGAAAAATGCATAAAATCTTGACGTTTGTAAATTTTGTCCTATAATACAGTGTGTAAGAAAAGGATAAAAATGAAAAATGCTAAATACTATTTTTTATTGGGTTTGTCGGGCTTTATGATGAACGCATGCAAACCCCGTGTCCCAACCCAGGGTCATATTGTTGGTGGCCGTGTTGTTGGTATTGAAACGGTTGATGGCAACCGCCAGCATATAATTGTTGTTGATGTGAACGGTGAACACTTGCCTATGTTAAAGCGTGACGATAAAACCCGTGCCCCTGCCGTCTGGCAAGACAATGCCTTGGGCGACAGTATATGGTTCTATGATGCGGGCTATCCACATATTGCGACCCAGAATGTTATCGACACATCTAAATATGACATGGACAAGATACGTCGTATTCAGAAAAAAATTTTTGCCCAGCCCCACCAACGTTAGTCCCAATAAAAACGCCAATTATGGCGTTTTTATTTTTACTTAAAATATGTTATAATAATCCCAAATGTTGGGGGATTTTTTTTATGCAAAGATTATTTTTGATGATGTGTTTAATTGCACCGTTGTCCGCATTTGCATCAGATTTTGATAGTGCCGTAAATGCAGTCCGTGATAATTGCTCTCATGTTGCAAATGATTTAGATTCGTTAAAACGCATGGCCGGAATCAACACCGCTATATCATCGGTTGGTGCGGTTGCATCTGGTGCGGGGCTGGGGGCAGGAATTGCCAAGGCACAGCAAGATGCCAAACTGTCTGCAATTGACAATGAATTGGCCCAGGGATTGACAGATGCAGGATTTACAATAATTTCTGACACGTCCACAGCGGTTGATAAAATTGCAGAATTTCTGCGTTCTACTGAATTGCCAAATGTTAAAACTGCTGCATCGGCACTGCAAGATAAACGTGATAAAATAATTGCTAAATCCACGACACTGGGCAATGTCCGCACAGGTTTATTGGCGGGTGCGACGGTTGCAAATGTTGCAGGTGCCGCAATTGCCACTAACAATAAATCCGATGGTCTATTATGGCAAGATTTATCCAGGTGCATTGCATCGGTCAAAGATTTATCAAATTTATACATGCAGGCCCGCATTTCATCAGACGCAACCATTGATTTATCATCCGTCAGGGATATTATTTCGGCCTGTTCTGCGGTGGACAGGATAGATTTGGCGAAAATCGATGGCCGTGCATCGGGTGCCACTGGTGCATCCGTTGTCGGTGCTTCATTTGGTGCGGTTGGCACGATAACCAGTGCCTTGGCCAACACCCAACGTGTCCGCAACGACATTACTGCATCTGGTCAGACCACGGAAAAGAAATTGAACACCACTGCAAATATTATGGCGGGTGGTGCAACTGTTGCAGGCACCACGGCAACAATATTTAACGCATCACAAATACGTGCGATAAATTCTGCATCGGATATTGTTGAGCACTGTATGGGGGTTTTAGATGAATATAAATAAGTCCGTTTTGTCTTTACTGGGCATGTGTGTTGTGTCAACCAATCTGTTTGCCGAACATCCACCTATTCGCACAACGTCTGGTGCTTTTGCACCTGGGGGTCAAACTGTTCAAACATCAACACCAGTTGTGTTTGATTATGGCGGACAAACATATATTATCGACAATCAAGAGGCATTCGAAGAATTATTAGAAATTTCTGAAAGTATCTGTCTGGCCTCGGTCAGCGAGGGCCGTCTTGATACCCTGGCCGAATTGTTGCTGAACACATGTCGTGAAAATGTAGTTGCCCTGGCCGAGGCAATAAATGCCAATGAACCTTTGATCGAAGCCCGTGCCGGTGCCCATAATGCAATGAACAAATATTATCCTGGGCCATATACAGAACAATTGCGTGTATGTCAGTTGTCACGTCAACGCCTGCAAAAACGCCTGGCACGTATGGAACAGAAAAATGTTCAGATTGCAACCTTTACCTATGATGCGGATGCGTGCATAAATTCAATTATCATTGACGAAAATGCAGACACGTCTGGCAACAGTTGTCCCATGGTTCCGACATTGACGACACCAGATTCCCTGGCAACGGTCAAGAATCAGTTAAATGATTTGTATTGGGGACGTTCATATTCCTTTAATCTGGATGTTGACAGTCATTTGAATATGAATCCTCAAAAATATCTGGTGTTTACGGGGACTTCATTGATTGCGTGTAATGGCAGTCGGGCGGAATTGGTTGCATCACGTGCCTTTTCTGGAAACGAGAATTGCCGTGGTGGTGCATTTGAAATGTTGCCTGCACGTGGTAATTTGCCGGGGGGTGTGTATATGATGCGTTCATCTGCAATCGAGAAAATGGAAAAAAATCTGGATTTATGGGGCAGTCACCGTGTGCCATTGATTCCTGCCAACGAGACAGATGTTCACGACCGGTCCAGTTTTTATATCCACGGCAACCAAGACGATCATGCCAGTTCTGGTGGTTGTATCACCCTGGGGACCAGTGTAGAAAAATTTTTGACCGACCCTTGGTTTGATGGGGCAGGGGATATGATGGTTATTGTCAAGAACGAGTAATAAAAAACGCCAGAAATGGCGTTTTTTATTTGCAAATTGCAACGTATGGTGGTTGTGATTTTTCTGTATCTATTACCCCTTCACCACAATCCATACAGTTAAATTTTCTGTTTCGTGAATATTGGTCGCCTGTTGGCACATTGATATTCATATCTTGGATATGTGTTGCATATTGTGCATTTGGAAAACCAAAATAGAACGCACGTGTTGGACCACTACACTCGTCCGCTGACCCTGGATAACATCGTGTATCGGTCAATTTAGACGTATCAGGCACACATACGGTGGTGCACGTCTCGAAATCTGTAATCATTTTTTCACAGTCATTACACTTTGCCTGCACCACACGCAGTGTTTTACCCACCCCACCATAAATTGTTCCGGTTCGTATATGATCGCATTTATTGGTTGTCTGAATATCTTTGGGGTCTTCGACACATTCCCATTCCAGTGTGTTATAGTTCAACCTTGCCACCATATTATCTGGACAGTTTTTTTCAGGGAACGGGCTGATACATTCCCACACCGTATCAACCAAAACGGCCGTTTGATTTCCGCCACACAGTGGTTTTCTGGATTCATCTGCCACACATTCCATCAAATCAGAATCCCAAATCATATCCCCACCACATGTGGTTTTTGTGTTGATACTGGTGCATTGCCACCGTCCAAACCGGAAAATCTTGGCGGTGCCTACGGGGCATACAACATCACTGACGGGATTTACTGTGTATTCGGTTTGGTTATCTGGTATTTCATATTGTGTCAGATAAACCAACTGCCCATTGGTCAGTTCTAATTCTTCTATGATTCCCCGTGGGACTTTGCGTTTGCTGGCGGTTCCACCTGCGACAATGACCCCGTCCTGGAATATGCCAAAGTTTCCTGCATCTGCATATTCGGCCTCTAATATTTCCATCATATTGTTAAATGCTTCGTCTGGCAGGATTCCTGTTGCTGTAATAATATAACTGAACGCAGGTTTTTTATTTCTGACGACATCGCACTTGGTTTTCTCGAATTTAGTATTCAGGCAAATATATTGACTGGTTATTTGGTTTTGTTCTACGCAAATATCATCGAACACCGCATTGGTCATTTGTGCATTATGCACGGCGACCGCACACTGTGCGACCGCCCGCAGGTCAGATTGTTCGACCGCATACTGTGTTTCTTGTTCTGCGACACGCTGGCTGGGGCTGTCCATCATAAAGAAAGTCGCCATAAACAGTATTGATAAAATCATGATAAAAATATTCATCATTCCCCCTTGCGATTTATTAAAAGTATAGATAATATAAGTGTGAACTGCAACAGGAAAACAGTGGTAATCTGATGAAGAAAATTCTTATATTTATGTTATTGTGTGGCTGTGGTTTTACCCCGATGTTCGTGGGCCAGGACACAGATATCTATATCCCACCAATCAGTGGTATCAACGGGATTGAATTAAGAAATGCATTAAATGGTCGTTTTGGTGGTTCGCACGAATCGGATGCCCGTTATACCTTGACGGTGACGTTGAACGAACCTGTCACACAATACAAGGCCCTGGAACGCACGGGCGATGCCACCTGGCAAGAGGTGTTATTACGTGCCAGTTATAAATTATCAGACACCCAAACGGGCCGTGTAATTACGACCGGTAATGCCATTGCATCAGAATCCTATACATTTGTTCGTTATCTGGTTGCATCAAACGCATCATATAACAATGCGGTCAGAAATTCTTTGCTTGTCCTGGCAGACAAGATAAGCACCCATGTTCTGTCATCTACGCATAATCTTGCGGTTCATAAATCAGACACGGACGGCCAGAAATGAAATGGAAGGAATCAGATTTTAACCCCGGAATTGAAACGGTTCGTGCGGTCTTGATATATGGGCCCGATGCTGGTCAGGTTGACGAGTTTTGCGACCGTGCCATAGAAAAACTGGGTATAGAAAAAGATAATATGTTTGCACTGGATTCGGACGAATTGCGTGAAAAACAAGATGCTTTGTTCGCCGAAAGTTGCAGCCCGTCCATGTTCGGTGGTCGCAAGATGGTAATAATATCCAATGCGGGCGATGGCTGTGCCAAACAGGTCGAAGAATTGATAACTCATCCCGGGTTATGTGCCACTGTTATTGTGACGGGTGGTGAATTGCGTGCCGGTGGTGGATTGCGTTCTTTGTTCGAAGGTGGTGATAATATTGCCGCCTTGCCGTGTTATACCGATGATGCACGCAGTTTGGCAACCCTTATCCGCAAGGAATTATCCGAAGCAGGCATTGTCCAAATCAACCCCGATGCAATGGCGTATATGACATCTCATTTGGGTGGTGACCGTGGTATCACCCGTGGTTTTTTGCGGAAAATTGCGATTTATGTTGATGATAAAAAGACCGTTGAATTAGAAGATGTTGAAAAATGTCTGCCTGATTCTGCGGCGGTTGACATTGACGACTTTCTGTTTTCTTTGACTGCGGGTCATATCCAGCAAACGATGATGGCACTGGACAGGTTGTTATACGGCAATGCGGAACCTAATATGTTGTTGCGTATGATGGTCAAACATTTCAAGCGTTTAATGGTTGCCGTTGTTGATGGCCAGTTGCCCCAGCATTTGTTCTGGAAGGTGGCCGAACGTTTTAATAATGCGATTAAGATTTGGCCTGCGGACGAAATAACGAATGTGCTGGTTCGTCTGAACGAACTGGAACAGCAGTTGCGAACCACCGGTATGCCCCAGGAAATATTACTGCGTGATTTTGCATTAAAATTAGTTGTGCGTTCTGCACGTTTGGCAATAAAAAGAAGGAATTGAAAAATGCTAGCATCTGTATATGCCCCCAAAGATTTCAAGCGTCTGCGTGTTGTTGGCGATTTGGTTGCCCGCTGTTTTGACTTTATCACCCCACATATTCATGCAGGTGTATCAACGGGTGAAATTGATCGTCTGGTTGCAGGTTTCTTAAAGGAAAACGGGGCCCGTTCATCTGATTTGGGTTATCATGGTTATCCCAAAAGTATTTGCACATCTGTCAATGATGTTATCGTTCATGGTATCCCCAGCGATGATGTTATATTAAAGGACGGGGATATTGTAAATGTTGATCTGACGGCCGAGTTCAAGGGATTCCACGGCGATGCATCACGTATGTTCACGATTGGCAAGGTATCTAATCAGGCACAAAAATTGGTTGATGTCTGTCAGGACGCATTGAATACCGCAATATCTATCTGTGGCCCTGGTGTTCCGTTGTCGGAAATTGGTCGTGTTATCGAACAGGTCGTTTTGCCACATGGTTTTTCTATTTCTCGTGATTTTGTTGGTCACGGCATTGGCAAGGTTATGCATGATGAGCCCCAGATTTATCATTTCTATGACAAGCGTTGGGATCGTGTCAAAATGGTTCCAGGTCTGGTATTTACGATTGAACCAATGATAAACACGGGTCGCCCAGAATGTAAAATAGATGACGATGGTTGGACAGCACGCACGGTTGATGGAGGTCTGTCGGCCCAGTGGGAACACACGATTGGCATTACCGAAGACGGTGCAATAATATTCACAGAAAAAATGGCGTAAATTGTGTCTGAAACGGACGAAAAATTTCATAATGGTCATCGTTCTCGTCTGCGTGACAAGGTAGATAATGGCCAGGCCACCGATGCCGAAGAATTGGAAACATTGTTGACCTATGTTATTGCCCGTCGAGATGTTCGCATCCTGTCCAGAACATTGATGAAACGTTTCGGTTCGGCATACAATGTTGTTCTGGCGGACCCAGAAGAACTGCGTCGTGTTGAAGGTGTTGGGCCGTCCTCAATAACGTTTTTCAGATTATTGCGTCAAATTATTACCAAGGGTTATAAGAATCATCTGGCACAAAATCGCATATATCATGACGCTAAATTGATTCAAGAATATTGTCGTATCCAAACAATGGGCAAACCAGTCGAAGAATTACACGCAATGTATCTGGATAATGAATACCACTTGATAATGGATAAATTGATAAGCAAGGGATCTGTTGACCATGCGGTGTTCTATCCACGTGAAATTATTGCAGATGCCACGGGCCTGCGTGCATCACATGTTGTCCTGTATCATAATCATCCCGTGGGCGATACGTCTTTTTCAACAGACGACATATCATTTACAATATCACTGGGGAAATTATTGCGTGTTTTGGGAATAAAACTATACGACCACTATGTTGTAAATCAATACGGCACGGTGCACAGTATGCGAAACTATCACATACTTGATGAAATTGATAATGTGGCATCAGAATAATTCTGCCACGTCACAGACGGCAGATAACGGTTGTGGTGTTCCGTGAATCAGTTTATCGTCTTTAATTGAATAAGTTGTCTTTTCTGCCACCGAAGGTGTGTTCCACGTATCGTGAAAAGGTCTGGAAATAATCACAACTGAAAATTGTGGTCTGAAACTGAATTTAATTTTACGCAATGCACAGTCCGCCCCCATTGTCGTCCTGAAACCATCTGGGGTAATGTTGTCAAAGTAATTGTCCTTTTTAATTTCGATTTTATATTCGTCCCAGTCGTGTGCATTTCCCGTTGCGTGATGCGTGCGTGTAATGCGGTCTGTAATTCCATCGTTGTTTATATCCCGCATAAATACGGCAATATTATCAACATCACTGTCTGCATTTGGGGCAGGGGTTTTAATATTATCTGCCCGTCCCAGTCCATCGTCAAATCCATCTGTTGTTGATATAACATCAGGATTTTGGTAATCAGGTGTTGTGCTGGTTGTCACGGAATCTGCTTGTGAAACATTCGCGTCTTTTTTGTTGAATATCAATATCCCCATCAAAACCCCGATTATAACAATCATTATAACCAGAATCATATTCACAGAAATTTTTCCGCATTGTGATTTCATTTTCAATCCTCGATATATTCAATTTTGCCTGGTTTCCATCCCTCGATTCTGGAAATTTCTTTTACAATCTGCCCCAGTTGTTCGTCTGTGACATCACGCATCAATGTATGTATTGATATGCCTGTATTTCGTGCCACCGTGTTGTAATAGTTTTCTGTATCATTTTCACTTGGTGGTGCATATCTTTCAATTACCTTGGCCAGGGTTCTGTCGATATAGTTTTCTGACTTTAATAACTTTTTTATTGCATTTTCCCCTGTTTTACGATCTGGAAAGATTGCCCATCGGCCGGCCTGACCTATTGCCCCATATTTGACGGCGATGCTGGTGTATTCCATATTTCCTGGGTTATTGTGTCGCCACGCAGCTGTTCCACCAATTTTCTTGTATTGCCTGCCATTGCCAGTGGTATAAATAACCACCCGTTCTGTGCCCTGTTTTGGCCCAGATACGGCTTGAACTGGTGTTGCCAGATTGGCATCTTCTGTATTGGTTTGTATTGGTGCGGTGCCTGTGTCGATGATTTCGTGTTCGGTTTCGTCTGCGACTTTGACTTCGGTATATTCTTCGTCTGATGGTATTGTGACTTTTTTTTGCACGGCGGCGGCCTCTGGAACGTCTGTGGTATCTTGTTGCACCGCACCAGAATCAAAGATTGTCATCTGTTCGTAAATATCATATGCCGATGTGTTGGTCAGTTCTGCATTTCGCAGATTCAGTGCCTTGTTCACATCTTCGATATCCAGTGATATTGTTCTGCACCCCATTGCGAACAAATCTTCACCGTAAAAGAAATTGACCACCGGTCCCACCACCGACAAAGTTCCAAAAATAACCAGCAGGTTTTTCAGATTGTGCATAATCGATGCCAGTGATGCATTTTTGCCACCACGAATCATCGCCCACGCCCATGCTGCCAACAAAATCCCCGTAATAAAGACCAGTATCATCCATGCGTATTCCAAAAACGTCTGAAATGTTCGCACCAGACACGTTGGGTCTTCTATTTGGACCAGTGTTCCATTTACCACCTGAACACCATGGAATCCATTATTGGTCAGTAAAAGAACAATTGTTTCCGCATCCATTGATTTTATTATTTTTTGCCCACTGCACTGGTAAAGAACCCTGGGATTGAAACATCGTCATCGTTTGCAGCAATTCCTGCCCATCCGAACAGGTCACCCATAAGGCCTGGTTCTTCGTGCTTTTTCTTGAAAGGCAAAATATCTTTCAGTTTTGCAATTTTCCCTTGCGTGGTTGTTTTTGGTGTTTCCTGAATTTGTGATTGTGCCTGTGCAAACTCGTTCGCCAACAGTTCCAGTGTCGCATCAGTATCCAGTGTTGAATCAATTATATCCACCGCATCAAAGTCCGGTTCTGGATCATCATCTGGATATGTTGGATCGTCATCATCAGTGTCGTTTGTTTCCACTTTGTCTTCAATATCTTCGCCCAACGGTGCCATACTTTCTAACAAATGTTCCAGTGTTTTTTCCATTGGGATTTCTTCGGCCACCTGATAATTTTCGACCCCAACTTCGTCAATCGATACCCGTTGTGCAACATCGTTTTCATCCTGCACAACATCTGGAACATCGGCCTCGACGATTGTGTCAACACTGATAACGTTTTCTTCTTTTATTTCAATTACAGGTGCAATTTCTTCGATTTCTTCGGCTTCTTCAATAATTTGGCTTTCTTCCACTGCCTCGGTGGTTGCTGGCTCGTTATCATTTACACTCAATACCGAGATAATAGGAATCACTGTCGCCACTTCTTCTTGAACGACGGGTTTTGTCTGGGCTGTTTCTGTTGCGATTTCCACTTCTGGTTCTGCTATAACAATCTCTTCCTTTTTCTTTTGGGATTTACGAACCTTTTTCGTCTGTGGAATATCCTGAATCACAGGTTCTTCTGGGATTGCAGGTTTGATAATTTCATAGGTGTCCGCCGTTGTGTCGATTTCATCTTTCTTCGTTGGTTCAGTCACCCGCATAACAACGTCTTTGGGTTGTTCTGCCGGCTGGGCCAGTGCATCGTCATTATCGACCGGCACCCCGAACAGTATAGTATTTTTATCCAATCCCAATGTTTGACGCACTTCTTCGAAAGCATTACGAATTTCACGCATATCGAACAATTCATTTCCCGAAATATAGATGATTTTTGTTTTCATAGACACTACCCCTGCAACTTACCAGACCATTATATCACATTTTAGGGTTGAACGCATATAAAAAATATCTTAAACTGCATAATATGGCAGGCATAAAACAACAAATTTTTCAAGAATTGGCCTCTTTGGAAGAGGCAGCCGCCCGTCTTCGTGGCACGGCGGTTGCATCTGTTCGTCAAACAGATTTAGAAGTGGCCATTTTAAACGAACAGGTTCGCACCCTTCGTGACAAGAATGCCCGTGCGGTTGATATGATTGACAAATCGTTAGAGATATTAAAGAGGTTGGCATGAGTGTCGTTTCCATATCTATCGTGAACAAAAACTATCCCATGGGCTGTGAAGATGGTCAAGAAGGTCGTCTGATAGAATTGGGCCAGATGATTGATGCTCGTGCCCGTCAAATATTGGATAAAATCGGCCCCCTGCCGGAAAGTTCTTTGTTGGCTACACTTTGCATCGTCCTTGCAGACGAGGTTCGGTCAAAACCCGTCCCAACCGTATCTGATGCCGACCTGCGTGAGATTTTGGCCCGAATCCGTGAAATCAAGCACAAGATTTCCCAGCAATAAAAATAAATGGCCCATATGGGCCTTTTATTATGCCTGTCTTTGGTTATGCAGACCGCAAAACAGGGCAACGTTTATTGGGCTGTGCCAATCATTTTGTATGTATTTCTGAAAATATTTGCTGCGTGCCATTTGCACCAGTGCATCCTTGGTCAGGAACATAAACGGCAAAACCGTATTCGCTGGTGTGTCTTGGTTCAGATATTCCACCAACTGCTGTGTTGTCATATTTTCAATTTCGGTCAGTTCTTTATCATATCCGATTGTTGCGATTTTCTTGGTATCTGTTGCAAATACATTTCGTGTATCCCACGTCTTGAACAGGTCGCCAATTGTTTCCCGATTGTGTCCTGCATACATAATCCGTCCGGTTGAATCTGGCACAAATTCACCATTTTCCAATCTGCCCCGTCCCAGCAGTAAAATTGCATGAAATTCATTTACACTGCCGTGTGTTCGTGGCACCACCAAAATAGTCCCTGGGGTCAATTTCTGGGCAGAAAAATTGCGTTTCGCAAATTTTTCCACACTTGCCCCTTTTTGTGTCATATATTTTGCCAGTGCCTGATTATACGCAGAATCTGTTTCGAACATGCGGCCCTCGGCGATGCAACCCGCATATTCGGGGGCGGAATATTTTTCTCGCATTTGATGCTTGAATTGCCAACAGGCGTTTTTCGCCCCATCTGGAATAATGGTCAGGGTGTCCCCCATTTCATTTAATGCCCGATTTAACTGCGTATATTGCCCATAGACACAGTGTAATCCCACCGGTGCCCCTGGTAATTCATTTCTGACTGCCTTGCGGTATCCATGCTTGCCCAACAGTGGTGCTAATCTTTTCTGTGCATCTAACATATTTTTCATATATGTCGCACACAAATCATCGGCCTTTTGGTCCAAGAACTTTTGTCGCATATCCTGCGTTTGTGTCAAAGTATAGTGTGTTGAATCTTTCTGTTCGAACTGTGGATTGCGTGTTTCTGTTTTTGCCTGTCCCCCCGACATCGCCACAGTCGTTGCCCCCAGAATCAACCAAGGAATAATACGTTTCAATTTCATAATACACCACCCCTTTGCAATCAACACAGACCCACGTCTGCAACCGCAACAATATCAGTATGTTTTTCTTGATTGGTTCGTTGCAAATAACGCAAAAGATGCAACGTACATTCAGACAAATATATGTGTTATATTTTTGTCCCGACTTGTCATTAAATTTATCGACAGCCCGCCCCAAATGGGGAACCAAAGTTCGTATCCCGATTATATCGGAAACAGACGCACATTTCAAGCGTCCAATAAACTTTTTTTGGTTGTTATTTTTTTTCAAATGTTCTAAATTTTGGATACTATGAGTAAAGAAATTATCCAAAGAATAGATTCCCAGCAATTATCAGACGCATTGTCTGAACGTTATTTGTCCTATGCGGTCAGCACGATTGTATCCCGTGCCTTGCCTGATGTTCGTGACGGGTTAAAGCCGGTTCATCGCCGTATATTGTATTCAATGTTGCGTCAGAAACTGTCGCCCAGTTCTGCGTTTCGTAAATGTGCGACCGTTGTTGGTGACGTGTTGGGTCATTACCATCCCCACGGGGACAGTTCTGTTTATGATGCCATGGTTCGTCTGGCCCAGGACTTTTCCGTTCGTTATCCCTTGATTGATGGCCAGGGAAACTTTGGTAATATTGACGGTGACCCCCAGGCGGCATATCGATACACAGAATCTAAAATGACCCAGGCAGCCATGATGATTATGGAAGGACTGGACGAAGACAGTGTTGATATGATGCCGAACTTTGACGGCACAACGGTTGAACCTGTTGTAATGCCTGGTGCATTTCCGAACCTGTTGGCAAACGGCGGAATGGGGATTGCGGTTGGTATGGCAACAAATATCCCGACCCACAACGTGGCCGAGGTTTGCGATGCCTTGACACTGGTGGTTGATAAACCCGATGCCACCACCGCCCAAATTATCAAGAAGATGATTGGCCCAGATTTTCCAACGGGCGGTATCCTGATAGATTCCTTTGACACGATTGTTAAAAATTATGAAACCGGCAAGGGGGCATTTCGCATCCGTGCCAGATGGGAAATCGAAGAACTGGAACGTGGCAGTTGGCAGGTCGTAATATCTGAAATCCCATACGGTATTGTAAAATCAAAACTGGTTGAACAGATTGCGACATTGATTGATGCCAAGAAATTACCCTTGGTTGACGATATCGTTGATGAATCCACAACGGATGTTCGCATTGTCATCACCCCCAAAAGTCGTAATATCCCTGCGGACAAGATGATGGCCCATCTGTTTGCGATGACGGATTTGGAATACCGCTTTAATATGAACTTTAATGTGATTGATTCGCATGGGGCACCCCGTGTAATGCCGATTGGTGATGTTCTGCGTGAATTTATTGCACACCAAAAAACTGTATTACAGCGTCGCACCACATGGCGATTGAATAACATTGCCCGTCGTCTGGAAATTCTGGGTGGTTTGCTGGTTGTGTATCTGAATCTGGACCGTGTTATCGAGATTATCCGCACCGAAGACGATGCCAAGGCGGTGTTGACTGCGGAATTTAACCTGACCGAAATCCAGGTCGAAGCAATTCTGAACACTCGCCTGCGTTCTTTGCGTAAATTGGAAGAAATGGAAATCAAACGTGAAGATTCCGCCCTGCGTGAAGAACAACGCAAATTACAGGCCTTGATGGACAGCGAACAAATGCAAAACGACCAGTTAAAGGTCTGGTTTGCGGACATCAAAAAGATGTATGATAAAAAGACCACATTGGGTCGTCGCCGCACAACCTGGGCGGAACAAACCGAAGAAGTCGTTGTCAATGCAGACGAATTTATCGAAAAAGAACCTTTGACCATAATCTTGTCCACGATGGGTTGGATACGTGCGGCCAAGGGGCATCTGGATTTGTCTGCACTGGATATGAAGTTCAAGGAAGGCGATGAATTACAATTTGCGTTCCATGCAATGTCCACGGATAAAATCAATTTATTTGCGTCTGGCGGTAAAATGTTCACATTGCCTGCGAACGAATTGCCGTCTGCCCGTGGTTTTGGTGAATCTGTTCGTATGATGGCGGACATTGGTGCAGACGAAACAATCGTCCGTGCATTTGTTTTGGATATCAATGCCAAGTATTTGGTTGTGGGTCGTCATGGAACGGGCTTTGTGGTGACGGGTGATAATTGCCTGGCCCAGACCCGCAATGGAAAACAGATAATGAACGTTGATGCCAAGAATCCTGCGATAATGTGTGTGCCGGTCACGGGTGACACGATTGCTATGTCTGGGTCAAATGATAAATTGCTGATATTTGCAACTGCTGAAATCCCGCAGATGACCCGGGGCAAGGGTGTAATATTGCAAAAATATAATGCCGAACGAACCTATGTTTTGGACGTAATGTTCTTTGATGCAGTAAATGGGTTTGGTTGGACAACGGGCCGTGGCACAACGAAACTGGATGATTGGAAACCATGGGTTGCCAAACGTGCATCCCAGGGCCGAACCATACCGGTCGGATTCCCACGCAGTGGTAAATTTACCAAAGATTAAAAAAAATCCCCCGCTTGGGGGATTTTTTTTATTTAATCAACTTGCCCATTGCAACGGCGGTATCACTCATACGGTTCGAGAAACCCCATTCGTTATCATACCATGCCGTCACATGAATCAATTTGTCCCCCAGCACTTTGGTCTGTCCTGCGTCAAACACGGAACTGTGTGCATCGTGGGTAAAGTCAATTGAAACCAATGGCAAATCATTGTATCCAAATGTTTCGCTTTGTGCGTTTTTCATAGCATTGTTGATTTCTTCAACCGTTGCATCTTTTTCAACATTGACCACCAATTCCACCACGGACACGTCAGGTGTTGGCACACGAATTGCCATACCGTCTAATTTGCCCGCCAATTCTGGCAGAACCAGTCCGATTGCCTTGGCAGCACCCGTGCTGGTTGGAATCATCGACAGGTTTGCCGCGCGTGCACGGCGGAAATCCTTGTGGTTTTTATCCAACAATTGCTGGTCGCCGGTATATGCATGAACCGTTGTCATCCATCCCGACACAATACCAAACTTTTCATTCAGAACCTTGACCACAGGTGCCAGACAGTTTGTTGTGCACGATGCGTTTGACACGATTAAATCATCAGATGTCAGTGTGTCTTGATTTACACCGAATACGATTGTCTTGTCTGCCCCGGCAGATGGTGCGGAAACCAACACCCTTTTTGCCCCAGCGGTCAGATGAACCCGTGCCTTGTCTGCGGCGGTAAAGATACCTGTGCATTCCATAACGACATCAATATCCATTTCGCCCCATGGCAGGTTTTCTGGATTACGTTCCGACAGACATTTGATTTTATGATTGCCTGCGATGATGTAATCACCTTCTAATTTTATATCCATTGGCAGATTGCCGTGAACAGAATCATATTTCAACAAATATGCATTTTGTTCTGCGGGTGCCAAATCATTTACTGCGACAAATTCGATATCATCACGTCCAGATTCCAGAACTGCACGCAAAACCAAGCGTCCGATACGTCCGAATCCATTGATTGCTACTCTTACTTTTGACATAATTATTTCCTTTCTTTTTTATCTATTGGACCCTAACATCGTGCAACATTTTTTTCAGAAAAACAATATTTTATTTACAATCCGCATTTCTGGGCTATAATCTGAAAGATATGAAACACAGTGCATACATCATCACCGGTCCCACTGCATCTGGCAAATCGAACTTTGCCCACCATTTGGCACGTCGTGTTGACGGCACCATAATAAATTGCGACAGTGTCCAGATATATCGTGGTATTGAAAACATCTCGGCCAGTCCTTTTGCCAACCGTCCCATCACGGATTGTATTGATGACGTTCCATATCGTCTGTTTTCAATATTGCCACTGACAGAACAGATCAGTGTTGCCCAGTATCTGGATATGGCACGGCACGAATACAACAATGCCATATCTGCCAATCGCACACCGATATTTGTGGGGGGAACGGGATATTACATCAATGCCTTGATAAACGGTATATCGCCAATGCCTGATGTCAGTGCGGAAAATCGCATCCGTGCCAGACAAATGGTCGCAGAAAACATAGACGTTGCACGTTCTATGTTGCCGGTGGAATTTACCGCCACCGACCCCCAGCGTGTTGCCCGTGCAGTCGAAGTGTTTTTACAAACGGGCCGCCACCTGACCGAATTTCAAGATATGCCACGTGTTGGTGCGGTTATTCCAAATGCGTTCAGAATATTGATAAATCCGCCCACGGATATTTTACGGTATCGTATTGCGAACCGGATTCCTGAAATGTTATCTGGCGGTGCCATGACCGAGGCCCAGCGTATAATTGATTCTGGCTGGGATGAACGTCGTGCAATCGGGGCAGGGCAACTGTGTGCTTTGTTGCGTGGCGAAAAAAGTCAACAGGACTGCATTACAGATTGGATAAACAAAACGAACCAGTATGCCAAACGGCAACGCACCTGGTTCAGAACACAATTTAATCCCGATATAGTAATTGATTACACGCCAACCGAAACCGACATCGAACTGGTTGTCTAGTTTTTAGATTTTTCTAACTTGCGATATTTTTCATAATAAGTCCACATTGCAATCGGTGCAATATCTGTTTTTCTCATTTTTCTGCGAACCCAGAAAATGCCGAAAAATTCCCGTCTCAAAGATCCAAATCCCGCATATTCCCAATCGATAATGCCAACCACATCCATTGTATCTGGATTTACAATGATATTACTGCACATATCGCCATGAACCAGACCGCAATCGTCTTTGTCGCATTTGCTGTCTTTTAAATCTTTCAGATTTGGAAATTTCGCATTGAATATGGTAAATATAACATTTCCAATTTGCTGACCGATTTTTTCTTTATGTTCCAGTATCTTTTTCAACGGCAAATCAACCAATACCCGCCCTGGTATAAATGTTGTTTTATAGAACAGGTATCCGCCTGTCTCAATCAGTTCGATATGTGGCACCTTGACTGGTAAGACCGGTGCAATTGCATCAGTAATTCTTTTTTCACGTTCGAATTTTTCCCGACTGTTGTCTTTGATGTGATATTTGCGAACCTTGAACACAGTATCGTCCACGATAAAAGCCAAACTGCCCCCGCCTTTGGCCATACGCATTTTACCCCATTTATAATCAGGGCAGGCCCGTTTAATTGCGTTCAGTTTATTTTTATAATCGAACAGCATTTCCCGTCTGAACCAGTCACGCATATTTTTCAGCGGAATCAGATAAGAAATTGCATTACAAAACTCAAAAAATAATTTCCACATATAAAAACCCTGTCTTGTTGAAAATAATGATATTGAAAAGATAAAAAAAAACAAGTATTTTGTCTGTATGTTTAACGCAGGCACGATTGTCAAAGTTTTAATACCGAACGTTGTGAACACGGGATATGATTACCGCCTGACTGGGCCTGCGAATTTGGGAACTTTTGTTGCGGTGTCTGTGATGAACCGTCCGTATATCGGTGTTGTCTATGGCTTTGGTGACAGTGGTCTGCCCGATGCCAAGATTAAAAACGTATCCCAGATTTTTGATACTGGTCTGTCCCTGACGGATTTGCAGTGGATTCGCCGTATGTCGGAATGGACATTGATGGCCCCAGGGGCTGTTTTGCGATTGATTATAAATGTTCCTGATGCGTTTTTGCCTCCACCTGTCCAACAGTTGTATTCATACAATTTTGATAACAACGCACGTATGACGGAAAACCGTCTGGCGGTATGTGATGCATTTGCGTCCAACGATAATGAACCCATGACCACATCTGATATCCAGAATATATCGCATGTGTCATCAGCGGTTGTTCGCACAATGATAAAGAACGGGATTTTATTGCCATCTGCCCTGCGTGTGGTTGACGAAGGTGCCTTTGACTATAAATATATGGATTCTGGTGACATAGAATTAAATGCTGAACAGCAATCTGCCGCCAATGTAATTGGCGATGCAATATCGGGTGGCGGTTTTTCTGTGCATTTATTAGACGGCATCACGGGCAGTGGTAAAACCCAGGTATATTTTGATTCTGCCTGGCGTGCATATTCTGCGGGCAAATCAGTATTGTTGATGATGCCTGAAATTGCCCTGACTGCCCAGTTTATGCATCGTTTTGCATCACGTTTTGGTGCCCCCCCTGTCGTCTGGCACAGTAATTTAACATCTGCCCGTCGCCGTCAAATTTGGCGTGGCGTGGCCCAGGGTAAAATCCGTATGGTTGTCGGCACACGCAGTGCATTGTTTCTGCCGTGGCAGGATTTGGGTCTGATTGTCATTGACGAAGAACACGACACATCATACAAACAAGAAGATATGGGCAACTATCATGCCCGTGATATGGCAATTCTGCGGGCCCGTATTGCGAACTTTCCCATCGTTTTGGCCAGTGCGACCCCGTCCGCAGAAACGTTGGAAAATGTAAATCTGGGCAAATATAACCACCTGCGTTTAACGTCCAGATACGGTGGTGCGTCCCTGCCAAAAATAGAAACCATAGATTTGCGTGAACATCGCCCCGAACCCTATATGGCAGATGACACGGAACAGACGGGTTATTTGTCCGAACCAATGTGTGATGCGATATCGCAAACCCTGTCAGGTGGTCAACAGGTTATGCTGTTTATCAACCGCCGTGGGTTTGCCCCGATTGTTCAGTGTAAAAAGTGTGGCTGGACGGCAACCTGTCCCGATTGCAGTGTCGGTATGACCTATCACAAACGTGTGAATAAGTTGCTGTGTCACATGTGTGGTCGCACGGCCCCACTGCCCACCAAATGCCCCCAGTGTGACGCACCTGTTTCTATGCGTGGTGTCGGCCTTGAAAAAATCCAGCAAGAGGTGAACGTGCGTTTCCCATCTGCCCGCACCGCATTGGTTTCCAGTGATACAATCCTGTCCCGTCAAACGTTGGAGCGTTTGGTTCATCAGATGGAGCAGGGCGAAATCGACATCGTAATCGGTACCCAAATTTTGGCCAAGGGTCACCATTTTCCGAACCTGACACTGGTTGGTGTTGTTGACAGTGATATGGGGTTGTTTGGAACGGACTTCCGCTCGGGCGAGCATACCTTTCAGCAACTGTTTCAGGTCGCAGGTCGTGCGGGCCGTGGTCGTATCCCGGGACGGGTTTTATTACAGACCTATCAGCCCGATCATCCCGTCATAACGTCTATTTGTAATTATGATCGTGATTCTTTTATGTCCACCGATATGGCTGGTCGCCGTCTGGCCCAAATGCCCCCCTATGGCCAGTTGATAGCCGTGATTGTGGAATCTGAAAAAGAATCAACCCTTGCCCGTTTTTGTGCAGACCTGTCTGCAACTGCCCCGATATTGCACGGTGGCAAGATTATGGGCCCAATCACCGCCCAGATATATCAAATCCGAAATTGGTATCGGATGCGTTTTCTGGTGTCCGGCGGTCGCAATGCAAATCTGCAACCGATTGTGTCGTCTTGGCTGTCATCGGTGCGTGTTCCGTCTGGCGTTCGGATTAAGATAGATGTCAATCCTGTGAACTTTATGTAATCAATCCTATTGGTTTGTGCGGTTCCCATATTGTATCATTTGATTAAACAATCAAGGGGGACGAAATGGGTGAATTTTTAATAGTATTTGGAATAATGTTTTTGGCGATGGCATTACTGGTCGGTCTGATTTATATCCCGATAATGATTGCCAATGCCCGTGGAATATGTGGTGGCGAACGAACTGCAATTATAATTTTATCGTGGTTTGGGATACTGTTTGGGATTACGTGGGTTGTTGCGTTGATACTGTCACTGGTTTGGCGTGGCGAGTGTGGAATGCGTGAAAGTAATCTGGACAAATTGGACAAGTTATCACGTCTTTACAAATCGCATGCAATATCCCGTGCCGAATACGAAGGCATAAAAAAGAAATTATTGTCCAAGGAACAATAAAACATACGAAAAAAAGTCCCACCAATCGGTGGGGCTTTTTCCAAACACCAAAATGTGAAATTTAGTGAGAAACTTTCGCTTCTGTGAATACGACATGCTTACGCAATTTTCTGTCATACTTGCGGAATTTCATTTTGCCCGCTGTATTTTCTGACTTGGTATTTTTAGTTGTGATATATGATGTCCCTGTTTCGGCATTCAACAACTGCACAACTATTTTATTTCCTTTTTTAGATGCCATTTTATACGCCCTTTAATTATTCTGCGACCGATTTTAGGTTAAAATTTACCAAAAATCAAGTAATATTTTTAATAAAAAGCACATTGGTGCGGGTAAGGAGACTCGAACTCCTATGGGTTGCCCCGCTGGAACCTAAATCCAGTGCGTCTACCAATTTCGCCATACCCGCATTTTTTTATATCAATATACTGGATAGTTTCTTGGGAACGAAGGATCAGGATAATCTAAATCGGATTTAACCCCGCATCCCGCCATCATTGCCAACATTGCCAGTATTAAAAAACCAATAATTACTTTTTTCATAACGCAATTATAAATATAAAAATGCGTAAAAGTCAAATCTAACTATCAAGATTACGTAAAATATGATATAATTCCTTGGGTGCAAAAATCTGTGCATTGGGGGAACAGATGTCGGACAATAAACTAATCCGTGCTCAACGTCTTTTGATTGTATTTACGGGCCTGCGTAATATCACAGATTTATTTCTGGGTGCATTTTTGATTTCATTTATTATGCAACGTGCCACGAACCAGATTGTGTCTGTTTCCATGTATCAGTTGTTCCATTTCACGGCTGTGTGCTTTGGTTTTTTTGCCTTTGCCCACTGGTGCAAGCGTTATAACAAGGTATCTGTCTTTGCCCTGAACATCGTGCCCAAGATTATATTGTTGGCATCTATTGTTTATCTAGGCGACAGGGTTGTTGATTATGTTATTCCATTGGGCTTTATTTATGGTCTGGGATCGGCAATGTATCATCTGCCCCGGAATTTAATGGTCGGCGAACAGGTGTCCAGTGATTTAATGCCCCACTTTATCAGTTCCCAGAACATAGTTTCATACATTGTAAAAATTGTTGCTCCGATTACATTGGGTCTGTTTATTACGGCTGGGTCTTATACGGGTATGGCGTGTGTTTTACTGGTTATCAGTTGTATTGAATTGCTTTTGTCTTTTATGCTGACCCCATCACGTCATCGGACACGTGCCCCACTGGATTTTTCAGGTTTCTTTCGGTGCATGATGCGTTTTTCCGTTATCAAGAGTATGTTTGGCATAGAAATCTTGCGTGGTTTTGCAATCGGACTGCTGGACACAGTAATACCAATGTTCACGGTCTATATGTTCAAGACGGACTTAAATCTTGGTATGTTCACAACGTTGTTTGCGATTATGTCAATTGTGGCATCCTATGTTATGGGGCGGTTCAGTAAAGAATCTCAAACACGTCACATAATTCGTGGTTGTATGTGGGTGATAATACTGGGTATGGCGATTTTTGTCGGTTGGACAACCCCTGGGACGTTCTTGATTTACAACTTTGTTTATGCCACGGCGATAGTAATGCTGAATCAAATCTGTGAATCCAAGATGTTCCAGTTGTCTCATTCCAAATGTATCACCGCCAATCACAAAATAGAATATTTTGTATTCCGTGATTTTGCACTGTTTTTGGGCCGTTGGGTTGGTTTTGTAGGTTTAATGTATATTGGCACATTTGGCGATTATTCTTGGTTGCGTTGGTATCTGGTATTGATATCGCTGGCATTGGTTGCATATGGTATTGGTGTTCAGCGATTGAATCTGCGAACCCGCAGGAAATAAATAAACCACCCGTCTGGGTGGTTTTTAATTATTTTTGTATTTGGCTTAACCGATAAACAACATTGAAAATCTCGGCCGAGTTATCCCTTAAATTCAATTCCCCACGCAACCGTTTGTTTGACATATCAATCAAATCAAAGAACTTGCGTGATTTTAACCGAATAAATGCCTTTTGCAAATCAGAAGTTGTGTTTAATCCTGCCCTGCCAACACTGTGTCTGGTCTGTGCGAACACCAGATATGTATCATCAGACATTAAACTCAATTTGCCCAGTTGATAGTTCACTTCCCAGTCCCGCACACCAGGTTCTGGTTTGATAACCTGACCCACCGGCAGATGAATTGCCAACGTGTATGTTGTATCCTTGGAAATTTTCTTTGTAAAAGTATATTTGAATCCATAATACTTTTTCTCGGCCACCATCTGGGTTGCTTTGTCTGTGATAAAGGATTCAGCAATATCATAAACCTGTGAAATTCTGTATGCGTGCATAGACATGTCCTTTGTTGTAAATGATATTTTTGCACAAAAACTTGTTGCTGTCAATAAAAAAGGCCCCTGTGTGCTATATGCTCTTTGCTAATTTGTATAATTCATAGAAATGACAAACTACATAATTTGTTTGTTGGTTGAGATAGTATCCCAATAGCATAGAAATATTATGCGTTTTTGGATTTTGATAAAAAAAATTTGCTTTACAAACTATGCATTTATTTTCTAGGATTCAAGAGAAAGTATCGTGTTGAAAGGGTGAGAAGAGGAATATTGGCCTTTATTATTGTATGTATACCGTTTATGGGCGTGGCTAATGTCGTCTCAAAAAACTATGTTGACAACCATGTTGCCGAAGTGGTCGAACAAAAAACTGAAACCAAGGTTGATGTATCGGCGGGGACGGTGCAAACCTTAAATGGTGATTACACGGTGGCAGGTTCATTTACTGTAACGGGTGCGTTCAAGGTGCCAACCCCACCTTTGCCCAATCCAGACGCAGAATAGTTCAGGATAATGAAACGATTTTTATGCTTTTTGGTTGGATTATTTATGTCTGCATCAAATGCGGCAGAAATTGCCACGATTGGATATGTTCACGAATTATTAGAGCATAACTATGGTGTATACGTGCCAATGAATGACACCTTAACTGATGCTGACAAAGATACCCCAGCGAATATGGAATATTTATTGTATGTTGTGGATATTGCAAATGAATTTGTCACAGGGGGGCGCACAAACTATTCTTCTTCGGTTTATGCAACAGACGATGCTGCAGATATAATCGCAACAAAGCAGGCATTTGACACCCTATTAAAAGAAATAGAAGCAGTTAATCACGATTTTCCATTTGAAATGACTGTGACGGGCGATTCTGTTTCTTTTACACTTTCTGCACAGGGTGAGTTTTATATTGAATGGGGCGATGGAAGCCAGGAAACAATTATAAAAACGGATACTACGAATCAAACATATTCTCATTCTTATTCCAGTTCTAATTACGAGGGGTATTTGGTTCGTCTGGCCGGACTGGCGACCGATTACAATGACGATGTGACCACAGCGACAATCAGTTTTTATAATAATTCCAGCATTTCTACAATACAGGGGAATCTGAGCATGATTTTCCCAACGCTGGCGAACGGTAAAAACCCGCGTTTTTATCAGACGTTTGCAGGAACCAGCATTACGGGTGCGATACCGGCGAATTTGTTTGTTGATTTGACGGGTGCACCGGTAGAGAACATGTTCTATAGAACTTTTTATGGTAGCAACGGCTTTCGTGGTACCATACCGGAAAGTTTATTCGGCACGATGACTGGTGCCCCAGCCAAGGCCATGTTTTATGAAACGTTTAGAGGTGTATCACAGTTGAATGGCAGTGTTTCAGAAAAACTATTTTCCAGCATCACAGGTGCACCTGCAGAAAACATGTTTTATGGGACATTTTATGGCCTTTCAAAATTACGTGGGAAAGTTTCAGACGGGGTGTTTTCGGGTATTTCAGGTGCACCAGCCCCAGGAATGTTTAATCAAACGTTTGCCAATTGCTCTAAACTAAGTGCGTTGGGTGCGAATATCTTTGGCGATATCTCTGGTGACCCTCAGCCCAACATGTTTTACAGAACATTTTACGGGGATAAAAAGTTGACAGGATATTCTGCACAGATAAATGGTAAATACCTGTATGAAATCTGGCCAGATGCTACGTCTGCACAGGTCGGCGATATGTATTCCAGTTGCAATAAATTATCAGACTACCGTTCTATCCCCACTGTGTGGCGTTAAACGATATTTGATGCCTGACCCACTAACCTCCGCCCTGTGCGATTTGTTGCCATTCTGGAAAGAAATGAGAAATCATTAGCAAGATATTGTGATATAATACCTGGTCAAAAAAAGTAAAGGAATCTGAAATGAAAAAACAATATTAGTCATATCCGTTTTTGCAGGTTTGCTAATTGTTCGTCTGCGTATTCGCCATGCGTGCCTGTGGGCGTTGCCCACGAAAACTGCGTTGTCATATGGGGCATACGCACCAATATCGGCACTCTGGCGTATCCAGTTGGGTCTGCTTTAACAAAAATAAAAAACACCCAAAAGGGTGTTTCTAATTTTTGGCAGCCCCAACCGGATTCGAACCGGTGTTCTCGCCTTGAAAGGGCGGTGTCCTAGGCCTCTAGACGATGGGGCCAAAACTGCCGGGTTCTGATTTTTTTATCAAAACGCCGGCAGATTATAACTGGAATTTTATTCCATGTCAAGTATTTATTCTGCAACTGGTGCTTCAACGGCTGGTTCTGCCACTGCATCGCCTTCGGCGGGTGCATCTGTTGGGATAACGTCAACCTGGGTAAAGACGATTTCTTTGCCGTCATTTGCAATCAGTGTCAACTTGCCATCGGCCAATTCATATTTTTTAACCATTGGCATAAATTGAAAGTATTCTTGTTCAACGGCCATTGCATTTGGTTCGCCCATCATCATTGTTGATGCGAATCCATCGAATTTGATTGTGTCGCCTTCGACCGTGTATGCACCGTTATACAGGTTCACGACCTTGCCATTTACACGCATTTCATCTGGTGCAAATGTCAGGATGATTGTTGCATCTGGGCCTTCGGCGATAAAGTTTGCACCCTTTAACAATTCAGGGTTTTGTGCGTTGTCGCCACATGCGGTCAATGCCAACAATCCTGCGATAGAAGCAAAAGTTTTCAGTGTCATATGTTTCTCCTTGTGTTTTAACTCGTCATCAGTATAGAACACGCCAACCCCATTTGTAAATATCAATTTATTCCACAGGCCAAGAAAAAACACCGTCAGATGACGGTGCTAAATACTGGCGGGATTGACGGGGCTCGAACCCGCGACCTTCTGCGTGACAGGCAGACGCTCTAACCAGCTGAGCTACAACCCCTTAAAGCGTTATGTATAATATATCCTTGCGGGAATAAATGCAAGCACTTTTTTTATTTTTTTCTTAAAAGTAATTTTACAAACAAAAAACCGCCGTTTGGCGGTCTTTTTATTCGTCTATTGCGACAATAAAAATGCCACGTTTGTTTGCTTGGGCGATAACGGATGGCTTGTTCACGACAAAGCATGTGCGTGTATTTACCACAATCCCACGCAGGTTTGCATCTGCCACCGCATTGACCGTATCTACCCCGATTGCAGGAATATCGATACGTAAATCTTGACCTGGCTTGGTCATCTTGGCAAAGACACCGGATTGTTTTTTGTGCTTTTGTCTCATTTCCACCACACGGTTCAGCATCCGTGCGGTTCCTTCGGCTGCCTCGACTGCGATAACTTGTTTATCTACAACGACAGATGCCCCGATGTCAGCGCTGCCGATTGTGTGTGAAACCTCGATTGCACGTTCAATGTTCTTTTTGTCGGCACTGGTTGGTTTTGTTTTTGTTTGCACCCCGGCATTTTCGAATGTCAGTTCTGGTGCCAAATCCTGGGCGGCCAAAACCTCGTATCCCAGTTTTTCCAGTTCTTTGTTAAATGTCACCGCCATAGAATCATACCCCCGTTGATTTTTCAGAACTTTCAGTAAAATCCACACCGACCATAAATCAGGCCGTATATCAGATGGATTTACATGTCCCAATGCCCCGACAAAGGTCAGTTTTTTTATTCCACGTTTTTTCATTTCACGTGCAACACGTCCGCCATTACCAACACGCACCACCAAATCGGGATTTAATCGCATATCGCAAAAGTTTTTCAACCCCACCACAAACACGTCCCATCCCGCACGCTTTAATGCGTCCAGTGTAAAGAACGGCAGGTCCAATGCCCCTGCAATCAATGCGATTTTTTTGTCTTCGTTTTTCTTCATGCTATAAATGGTAAGCATAAATGACGCTGGAATCAAGTTGCAATTTGTGATAAAATTTTTTATAAGTGTTTATAGATGGAAATAACAGCGATGAAAAATACCAAATATATTTTTACTGCGACTTTGTTGACTGCACTGCCAACACTGGCAATGGCTGGATACAAAGACGCCACGTTTTTAAGCGAGGTCAGACGTGGTGTTGACCTGGTTGTTGCACCAACGGTTGCCGAATACACGATTGACGATGCAC
>JAFYUU010000009.1 GCA_017549445.1 Alphaproteobacteria bacterium
CCACCCCCCAGTCCCCTGGACAACTTGCCCCAAGAATTGCCCAGTGAATTACGCACCGCCTATATCCGTGCCCGTGTAAATATCGCCAGTGGCTTTACCCCCCTAGTCAATGCCCCGAACGTCCCCTCGGCCAGTGCATCTGTCATCCCCACCACACCAGACACCGCACCCACCACCCCAGAAGAATTACCCGTCGAAGAACCATCTTCACTGGACGACAACATCCCCCTGCCCAGTGATTTTGACATAGAAATCCCAACCGAAATCGAAGACGACACCATACCATTTATGTCTGCCCCAACATTTACAGACATAACATTTGATACACCAAACCCACAAACCCCCGCACCACAAAATCCATTGACCGAATTTTTAACCCAGAACAATTACCCATACAACACAGACGGCGACATTATCATCACAGACAATCTGGCGATCGCATCGCACACCGACCCCGAATTTTGGATTGCCGATACCGATACATGGTTTGCCCCCGGCACCCAACGTCCATCACCAATCAAACAATTACTGGAAATTTCCCGGTCAAACAATCTGATACCTGTATTATACCTGGCCGAACAAAACATATTGGAATTGGACAAACAATTACAAACCTGGACCGAAATGGGCATTGTTGTTATTTCCACCCCAGAAGAAATCACAGAATTATTATCAAAATAAAAAACGTCCAAACGGACGTTTTTTCAATTTCCCCAACCATTGTTATTTCGGTTATTTTGATTATTACGTGCATTCGCCGCTTCGTATCCGGTGCGAATTCCCCCATTCAACGCATCCAAACAATTCCTAAACTTCTCTCGATTAGACATATTCTCGGCCTTCGTGCAATCCTTACTGGAACACTGTGTTGGCTTTGCCACAGTCGCAGGATAACTATCACACATAATCGTAAAATCTGTTGCGACCTGTTTGCGAATACTTTGATCCATTGACGATTTATTGTTGGCCAAATTAGAAATCACATTATAATTTGTTCTCAAACACTGAAAGACCTCGACAGTTGTCGCCATATTATTACAATTCGACACCCCTGTTATATGAATATTTCTGTCATTTGATTTAACCGAAACATCAACCGAACTTCCCGAACCACCACCGGCACCAGATGCCTGTAATTTTGTCTGCAAAACGGACTTCTGCAATTGTGTCTTGAACCGACGCACCATCGCATCCAGATAGTCATATTGCTTTTTCATTTGTTGTGTCATAATTGTTGTTTTTAACGCAATAACATCTTTCATAAATTGTCTATCAACATCACTTTCTGGATTTTTATCCATACCGATATTAAAGACATGCGTTGAACACAATGCCAATTTAGAATCAACATAATCTTCTGTATCACAACCATTATTGGTGGACACGGAACCAAATGCCCCACCCCCGACCCAGGTCATCATACAGACAATTACGAAAATCAGTTTCAATTTTTTCACGATTTAACTCTTATTCAGTGACCTTTGGCAAAGGTTGTTCTTCAACTTCTTCTTCTACCACCTCGACAAATTCAGGCAACACAACGGGTTTTGGCCTACCACCTACCTTATCTAGTAAACTTTCGAGGGGTTTATTTGTATCTTCATAACCAGACCCAATATATTTAGCCAAAAATCCAATATTAAGACAAGTATTGCCATACAATGTCGCACCATTTGGACACACACACTTATTCAAATCATACGACCATGTTCCAGGGAAAGCCCCGCCTTGACATGCCCTAATCGCATCGGACATATCTGGGTCACGTGATGCAAATTTTTTGTCCAAATCACTACGTGACACACAAATCTTGGCCGGCAACTTTTTCATTGACACCAACTGTTGCAGTTCTTGTTCCATATCCGATGTCGCCACTGCACAGAACACCGCCCCATCTTCCAGCGGACTTGTATTACCACCGCCCCTGCGACTAGACGAACCAAAGACATTTGGTGCATCTTGTTGAATAATCCGTTCTAACACATCAACACTTATCGAAGAATTCTGTTTCCGCCCACGGAACAAAGGCGAATTTTCCAAAATACTGCTCATACACCCAACACGAATATTGGAATCACCATTTTCTTCCGCCCACAGCCAGTTTTCATAAACCTCGTCCTCGCTACCCATGGATTTGTGCAACGTGCAACGTGCATCATCTTCTGGTGGCACCACCCCACCATCAACACACGGGTGCCCCCCACGAACATATCCCGATGCCTTGGACACCCCTGCCGGACACGTTGTTTCGTCATAGCGTTTCACTTCATCAGAACACAAATATTGTCCCCACATATTGCACGATCCATTCAGCATCATGTAAATATCGGTAATATTGACCCCCACGGCCTGTGCAGTAATCAACGCATCATACAGTTCATCTAAAACCGTTTCATACGGATCAAAGAATTCACGTGCATATTCCTTGAATGCTTTGACACGTTTTGGCCCCTGGCAATTATCCCCCTGAGGATCGCACCCTGCATAGTCAAAGGTCTTTTGCATAACTGCATCCAGTTCCTTCATTGCGACTTCTGCATTTTCAATTTTCGATAAAATCTGCCCTGCAATTTGTTCACGCACCAACAGATCCGCATCCACCCCCTGCTGTGCGGCCTGCACCTGACTATCGGTCAGTTCGGCCCCCGCCACTTGCGTTTGTGTTTCCTGAATCTGCTGTTGCTGTTCGTTCATTTTTGCGATTGCATCGGCGGTCAACTGTTTCTGTTCGTCCAGTGCCGATTGCAACTGTGCCACCGTCTGTGCATTTTGCTGTTGCATTTCGGTCTGCATTTGTTGCATCTGCATTTGCATTTGTTGCATCTGCTGTGCACTTTGCTGTGCCGCCATTTGTGCTGCACTGTTTTGAGCATCAATCATGGCCTGCTGACTTTTGGCATTAGAATTAGCGACAATTTGTGCAGAAATCGCCTCGACCAAATCATCTCCGTGCTTTTTGCATGCCGCACTGTCATTTACACACCCCCGAACGATTGGACGTGCAATTTCCAACGAAGAACACCCCCCCGTTGCACATTTTGGTTGTGCACACCGCATTATCACCGCATTACAATTACCAAAGTCCGCAACGGGTGCATTTACCACCCCACCTGAACGATTATTCATCAACGTATTCCATTGATTATTGTTGGTGGACCCCGTATTTCCATTAAAAGCGGTCAAATTACTGCCCAGTGTTGTTGCAACTGGCTCGGCCCCAGCCACACTGGTTGCCAAACACATCAGCACGATAAAGATACGTGAAATCGGTTTCATATTCTCTCTTGTGCTAAATTTTAACACAAAAGCCCCCCAATGAAAAGCCAAAAAATATCACCCTAAAAATTTTTTTGCAAAATGCACATCGACATATCGTGCATTTTCAGATAACGCACCCGTGCCCATTGATTGACCGCACCCTGCAATGCCTCGATATGCTCGCGATCTTTTTCATCAAACCACGGTGCAACATTTACCAGTATTTTACCACCCGGCACCAGATGTTGCCCCAAATCAGAAATTATTTTCACAAATTTATCTGTTGATTTTTCATACATCAAAATATTCGACAGATAAATCTGATTATATTTCCCCTCTAACTTTTCAGCCAAAGAATATAAATCCGTCCAAATAAATGGGTATTCGCCACCAAGCATTTTCTTTAATTTATCAAATTCTGAACGAAACAACATCTGTTCATTTGACTGTCCGGTCCGACAAACACCTAATCCACGAACACCTGCGACATAATCTTGCATTTGCTGACTTAAACCATAACGAATTGCCTCATACTCTGGCATATCATTGATACTTCCTGGCACCTTACGCATCTTTGTCACCAGCGATACATAGTCCTCGTGACTCAGATTTTTTATCGCACTTGTTTTAATATCCATAACCATCTTGGCATTGTATGTGATATCGAACGTATCCACCTGCCCTGCACCGGCCAATTTATAGAACAATGCTTGATCCCCACTGCCTGTCACGGTCAGCACCCGATCATTGACCCCGGGTTCTAAAATACGCAACACTTCACGCACATCTTCATTGGTTGACACATACGCAGGCGACCATTTTGCAAAGTTTAAACCTGGGCGACAACAATATCCCCCATTTCTTTTATCATAAACCTGATAAATTTCTGACCAGTTTATCATAATCTTTTACCGTCCCAATCCATATATTTCCAACAAGCGTCTGCGATACAAATCATTCATCGCAATTTGATCCACAACCCTGTCGGCACATTGTTGCGACACCTTGTTTGCTTCCATACGCCCAAAGACCACCCACTGATTTGGCACATTTATCAATTTTCCTGTCCACTTATCACGCAATACAATCGTCCCTGCAATGACACGACCCATTGCATCAAATTCAGGTTCTATCAACGGTGCAGGTCTATACCCCTCGACATTATCACGTGCCTGCATCACAGCCACCGCCACCAATTCTTTATTACGGAAACCAACAGACCCAACCATTGGATTGCATTCATAGAACGCCCCACCCCGGGATTCTATTTCACGTTTGACCCTGCCACGATCATCACCCGCATGTTTGCCAAACTTTAATTTCACCCCGTTGTATTTATCCGTATTCCATTGCCTTGTATCAAAATTATAATACACAATATTTTGATATTTTGCCCCGAACAATACCTTCATCTTTTCATCATTCAGCACTTCACGATGTGGCACCTGGGCACCAAAGAACACCCCACGCATGCGATCCAAATTTATACACACATCTAAATGCGACGCCAGCCCCTTAAACAACTCATTTTCAATAATATCAATCGCCCTTTCACACTTTGATGCATCAATTGAACACATCACTGGTTTCCAATGCTTTTTCTGATGGGCACTTTGCTCTGACGTTGGAATTTTAATTCCACGAACAATATTTCTTAATTCTGCAATACTTATATCCATATAAGATTTTCTGACATCCCTACGTTTTTCCTTTTCGACATACTCTTGAACTTTGTCGATTCGGCCTGCCAAACTTTCATAATCTTGCAGTTTAATCTGATATTGCATCTTATCTCTCCTTGCTGTAAATCTGTTTAATTGAATTCAGCACATTTGCACAGCCACAACCGATAAAACTTGCTAATCTTTTTCCTGCCCACCAAGACAACGAATAACCTGCATTGTATTTATCAATCACAACCCACTGATTTGGCACAGACACTAATTGCCCACTGTCTTTATCACGGAACACCACCGTTCCAACCGCCCCAAATCCATTTCTATCATAGCGTGGTTTTTCAATAATCTGACCAGCCCCGGAAAACCTTTTCATCGACACCGACATAAACGCAATTCCCGCAATAGTCATATTACAAAATTGTTTTTCTGCCTCGATTACCTTTTTGGCACTTTGCATATCAGACGCAGATTCACCAATACGATGCCCGTTATACTCTTCTTTCAACCAACGCCCAGTGTCATAACTGTAATATGCAACATTTGCCCAATCAGGCCCCAAAATCTGCTTGCCCGGCCAGATATTCTCGTCATTATCGGGTTTCACAGTCATTACCAACTGGGCCCTTGGGGGCTTTTTATCTTCGCACTTTTCCACCACGGGTTCATCAATCACAACCGCCCGTTCCAAGATTCCTTGAATTTCAGCCAACTTGGACTTTAACGCATCATAATCGGCCTTGCTCATTTTATAAAAAACATTATCTTTACTCATATTACACCCATTTTACCACCACGAATTTTACACAAATATTTTATATTGTCAATATTTATATTAGTAAAAAAACACCCCACTTTATGGGATATGATATTAAAAAACCGCCCAAACGGGCGGTATTTTTATTACACTCTACGGACTTTCTTTGGACGACAACCATTATGTGGAATACGGGTTGTGTCTGTAATTGACTGAACGATTAAACCTGCGTTTGCCAAACCACGCACTGCAGATTCACGTCCCTGTCCGATACCACGCATCAACACATCAACTGTCTTCATACCCATTTCTGCGACTTTTTTACCCACTGCATCTGCAACAACTGTTGCCGCATAAGGTGTTGACTTTTTTGCACCCTTAAAATTATTTGCCCCAGCGGTTGCCCATGTCAACACGGCCCCTGACTGGTCTGTGATTGTGATACGAGTATTGTTATTTGTCGCAACGACGTGTGCGATACCATGCGACACTTTTTTTACGACTTTCTTTTTTGCTTTTGTTACTGCCATTTTATTTAACCTTTTTTCGATGTCTTCAATTAACTATGGTGTTAATCTCTACCTTATTATTAAATTTGATAGAACGTTACAGATGCACCGTTGTTGGCGAGTGTAGTGTACAAAAGTTACATGAACGAGCCAACAACAAGCAGATGTGACGTTATATTAAATTTATTTACCCTTAGTTGCGGAACCTGCGACCACAACACGTTTACCCTTACGTGTGCGTGCATTTGTCTGCGTCCGTTGACCACGAACCGGCAAGCGGTTACGATGGCGGATACCACGATACGCCTTCAAGTCCTGCAAACGTTTTATGTTCATTGTCACTTCACGACGAACATCACCTTCTACCTTAAAGTTTTCTTCGATGTATTTAGAAATTTTAACTACATCTTCGTCCGTCAGATCTTTTGCGCGCAAACC
>JAFYUU010000010.1 GCA_017549445.1 Alphaproteobacteria bacterium
ATCCACATGGCGTGCATGTGCTTAACCCTGTGCCTGAACCATACGTTCCATACGGGCATGCCGTGCAAGTGCTAAGCCCCGTTTTTGACGCATACCGCCCGGCTGTACAAGCAGATATACGCCCAGTATTAGTGGCGTAATATCCCCCAGGACAATACGACCCAACCGTGCAAGGAACACAATTTGTCCCATTTCCATAATACCCCGGTGCACAATGACACGCACTGGTATCAGAACATCCCATTGCCCCTATCAAGAACTTCATTTTTCCGCCACTAAATATCGGCGAATAATTCGAACACACCCCAGAAGTATAGCAATTCATCGCCCTGTCATACACTGACGAAGACAGACACAAACAACCACCACCACCTATGCAATTCATGTCATCAACAAACCATGTTGCATTTTTATATCCCGAATGATAGCCAAGATTTTTACAATACGTTTCACAGTTGGCAAGTATGGTTGAAGCATATCCTGTACAATAACGTGCATGGACGGTATCAACATCATACACCAGCCCCAACAACCCCACCAAAGCACTGAACATCACCCTTTTAACAAAACCCAGTTTTAGTTGTCTCATATCTCTCACCACCTTCATCTATTCACATACCCACATCATCATGATGCACAACAGGTCCCCGTTATGTCGTATTCACCTGAATCATCTGAACACGACACCGGTGTGCTAAGACAGCATGCCGTAACGGACGTGCTGCCTGTTGACGCAGTTGTCCCATAAACCCCACAGGTACTAGGACAACGTGTGCAAGCCCAAGACCCCGTCCCCGACGCATAATATCCAACCGAACACGCAGTGCATGCATATGCACGTGAATTCAAGCTATTGTAATAACCCGCTGCACATTTAGAACATGCCGTGCTACGTCCTGATATACTATTATACGCACCGTATCCACATGGCGTGCATGTGCTTAACCCTGTGGTTGAACCATACGTTCCATACGGGCATGCCGTGCACGTGCTAAGCCCCGTTGTTGATGCATACCGCCCGACTGTACAGGCAGTTTTATACCCAGTATTAGTGGCGTAATGTCCCCCAGAACAATACGACCCAACCGTGCATGCAACACAATTTGTCCCATTTCCATAATACCCCGGTGCACAATGACACGCACTGGTATCAGAACAACCATATGCCCCAATCAAATATTTCATTTTTCCACCACTAAATATCGGCGAATATGATGCACACGTCTTAGAATTATAACAACTCAATGCCGCACTATACGTAGATGATGACAGACACAAACAAGCACCACCACCTGTGCACCCCAAGTCATCAGTAAACCATGACGCACCACCAATATACCCTGTATGATATCCACGGTTTTTACAATACGTTGCACAGTTGGCAGTTATGGTTGAAGTTGTTCCTGCACAATAACGTGCCTGGGCGGTATCAACATCATACACCACCCCCAGCAACCCAACCAAAACACTGAACATCACCCTTTTAACAAAACCCAGATTTAGTTGTCCCATATCTCTTTTTTCCCCCGGTTTTCCGCCCTACCGAACCCAAATGGTCCTTTAGATTCGGTAGTTTTTTAGCATTGACAACCGCCCGTTTTATGGGGTAAAATGCATACGGACAGCTGCCTAATACAAAGGACCCTTTGGATTAGGCAGTTTTTTTTACCAATTTCGCCGAATTATCCCACTGATTTTATTATATTTTTCCCACCATTTCGTGCAACAAAAAAATCCCCCGAAATGGGGGACTTTTTTATTTCTGGATAAAATGCACACTGTATTGCGGTTTCTTATCCGCCCCCAGTGATGCACGCACCACTTTGTTTGATGCCACCTGAACCGCACGAACCAGATTATCACGATCTTTACGTTCGGCTTTGCTCAATGCATCGATGGCACGTGTGATTTCAATCTGGATTTGACGTTTCATAAATCCGGTTGTATCCGATTCAAAGATACCTGCACTGGATACTTCTGGCACGCCCTTCAAGAATCCACGTTTATCTACTGGCAACGTCACAAACACCGCCCCATTAGACGCAATTTTGCGACGATTTTTATAAACCTGGTCATCGGCACTGCGTTCTGTTTCACCTTCCATAACGACATAACTGGTTTCGATTGTTTCTGCTACATACGGTTCTTCACCATCACGCATAGCAATCATTTCACCATTATGCACCACCATCATATGCTTGGCCCCACCACGTTCCATGGCCATTTTCCCGTTCAACATTTCATTGATATAGTCCCCATGCATCGGGATTGATACCTGCGGATGCACCATATCATAGAATCTTTCCAGTTCTGGGCGACCTGCGTGTCCACTGGCATGCAGATTATCTGTATCGAAAATCGTATGCACTTTGATTCCCATCCGTGCCAGTTTATTATACAAGAACGACACATCCTGTTCACGTCCTGGGATAATAATAGAACTGAACAGCACCGTATCTGTCGGCATCAGTTTCAATTCCTTGACCTGACCACGGCACAGACGTGTCAGCATTGCGAACTTTTCCCCCTGGGAACCTGTCATAAATATTGCCTGTTTTTCTGCTGGTAAATCTTTGATTTCCCCATGAGTATAAATTTCATCACGTCCCAAATATCCCAAATCCATACCAATTTCACGAAATTCTGGCAACCCGACATACGGCACAGGATTTGGATTACTGCGTTCTTTGATACACGCAATACGTCCTGCGTTTTTAGCGGCCTCGGCAAACATTTTGATACGTGCCAAACTGCGTGAATACCCCGTCACGATAACACGTCCCGGTGCATCCTTCATAATCTGGGTCAGCGTATCCCGCACCTGTGTTTCTGTGACCTGAACGGACTGCTTGGACGCATTAGTAGAATCACACACACACGCCAACAATTTCGGATCTGCCCCAATTTCACGCAACCGTGCAAAATCCGTTGGTGCTTCGATTGGAATATCTTCGTTAAACGTCCAGTCCCCCGTATGCAAGATTTTTCCTGCATCCGTTTTGATAATCAACATTTGTGCCTCGGGGATACTGTGGGTGACGTGGAACGTCTCGACCGTGAATGGGTCCAGATTTAATTCTGCCCCATTATGATCAAATTCCACAATATCGGTCTTTTCGTTAAAGTCCATTTCGATACCACGGAACGTGCGACGCAGAATTTCTGCTGGGAATCGTGTGCAATAAATTGGCTTTCTGAATTTTGGCCAAACATACTTCAATGCCCCGATATGGTCTTCGTGTCCGTGTGTGACAACAAATCCCACCACGTCTTTTTTACGTTTTTCCAACCAGGTTGTGTCACAGTACTGCACATCGCCTGCCCCGATTTCTTCGTCTAAAAATCCCATACCGCAATCAACGACCAAGAATTTTCCACGATATTTATAGACATACATATTCTGGCCAATATGTTCCAATCCGCCCAACGCCATAAAATAGATTTTATCGTCGTTGCTGTCTGCTTCATGTTTTGTTTTGCCCGAAATCTTTGTGGGCAGTTTTGGTTTAGTCCCCTTTTCCTGGGACACATTTTTCTTTTCTTTTACTTTTACCATTTATAATTTACCTTTTTTACGTTATTCCAATGCACAGCCACCCAATTCATTACAAATAAACACCAATATTTATTGGCAGTGAATCTGTGGCCATGCGACATACCCCATGGTATTTTATTATTTTCAATAAAGACACAGGGATTTCTTCCACGTTCCGGCTTTACATACTCGCCAACGAACGTCAACAACATAATATTACTACTTTATTTTACTATATGCAAGCAGTTTCAACAAAAATTGACAAAATTATTGACAAAATAAAGAACTTTTGATAAAATAAGTGTGACTAAACATGGGAACATACAAATGAAAAACCAAGAAAACAAATTTGGAACACCTGTTTCATCTGGGCATCCACACATATCGGCCGACACATTGACCCACGGCCTGATAGAAGATGCCGTATTTACACACTCATTTGATACCAATATATCAGAATTCGAGAGCATTCTGGCAACAAACGTGCACAAATTGCCGATACTGCTCATGAACAATCGAACAACCCTTATGATGTTCATGTGGATAAATTTTGCATCCGCCAGATACAACTCTAATCGTCCATTTGGCAAAAAACCAAGCAGTTTGCAGGAATATTTGCCAAATGCGATATTTGCCGCCCTGTTAAATCACGGGTGGTTGGAATCATACGCAAACGACACCATGACCAAACACTATCGTTCCCTGTTTCAGGGTTCCGACTATATCAAAATCGACAACCGCCAGATTCCAGTGGAATTATTGGTTCTGGAATTTGAACGCAATTTGTGTAATATGTTTGCGTGCCTAAACACTGAAAACCGCCAACAGTTTCAACAAATAATTCCAATTGAACGTGCGGGCTATTTACTGTCACGCAATTTCAAGGGCGATTTAAGTTTAAACGAATACCTGCCCTTGATAAATCGTCTAAATCGCTATTTTGACATCAGTTGCCTGATTCATGCCCAGACAGCCCTAATGGACGATTTACCCCCTGCTGTCCGCTCAATGTTATCTGAATTTCAGCAAAACAAGAATCCTGCCAACTTCCCCATATTGTGGGAACGTCTGGCCGGCCACCCAAAATATGGTCAACTGTGTGACACATTGGGCAAACGCATAGACGCAATGTTGCTAAACCGCACAAACCAGACATTAAAAGGTTTTACATCAGACCGCACAAAATAAAAATCCCCCATTTCGGGGGATTTTTTTCGATACAACTATTAAAAATCATATCTGAATTTAACCATACCTGTTTGTGAAGTATAATCTTCATGCACCGTCAGGTCATAGTTCAACGACACCTGAACACCACGGTATTCAGTTGTCATACCGATACCAAATTCACCACCCATACGTGACAGTCGATCACCCGCCAACACATATGCCGGTGCCCCTGGCATAACAACTGTGATGTCATTTGCATCCGACAGGAAGTCATATGTCACACCTGCACGCAGTTCTGGACGCAACATCATGCCCCAGTCGTTTGCGATATCAAATGCATATTTAACCCCTGCAACCCCGGACAGATAATCCCCATCCAGTTCATCAGACGATACAAATCCATTGTCGTATGCATCCTGAGACACATGCATATAACGGATTCCGACCTCTGGTGTCAGGCCCAATGCGAAATCATAACCCGTCATAAATTGTGCACCGTATGCATCAACATCGAACTGTGCGGTCAATTCGCCACCCAACATCTGTGTTTGTTCATCATAATCAGACATTGTATATGTCAACGTTCCGTTCACATACCATTCGGCTGGTTTATACTGACCATAGACAAAGATGCTGTTGCTTTCGACATCTGTATGACGTGCATCTGCATGGATATCCGCATTGCTGTATGAATACCCACCACCGATTGTCAAATCGTCGTTTATCAGTATATCGCCACCCATTGCAAATCCACGTGTATATCCATGGAATTGGTCGGCTAACTTGGATTTATTGAACATACCCTGAACCCAAACACCTGCGGATTCCAGTGCATCTCCACCATTACGTCCAACTGGGCTGATTGCCGCCATACGTTTGCCAGCCATAGTCAAGATTTGGTTCTGAACAGATGATGCCACCGCCTGTGCCACAGGTTTGGACGTAGGTGCTGTTTTGGCTGTTTCTTTTTCAACCGTTTCAACATCCCCCGCATTCAATGCCTGTTGCATTGCCAGCGATATTTTCTGAACATTTGCATTACCCGACTGTGTCAACCCAGACACAACCGATGCGGCCTGGCTTGAAATTCCGGCATCTGTTGCCAATGTTTCAGCATCTTTCAGTTCAACCTTGATACCAGACGCCCCATTGTTTGTCACAATGAATGTCTTACCCGCATCAACTGCAAATTCATTATTCGCACCAAAGATGTTATATGTTCCAACACTTGCAACATTCAGTTTAACGGTTCCCGAACCACTGATTTCATCGGCATCAACTTTACCAAATTGTGTTGCACTCAAAACATCAACCCCCAACACACCATTCAGAACAAATTCGCCCTGTTCCACGGTTGTGGCACCGATATTAAATGTTGCCCCATCTGCAACGGTGAACGAACCAGTTCCCGTGATACCACCGTCGATTGTTGTTTTACCCGATACGATTGTAAACGTTCCCATATTATGGATATCATTTGCAAGGCCATTTGCAGTATTACCTGTAAATGTATTTGTTCCTGCCAGGGTAAATTTACCACCCTTGTCATTATAGATTGCCCCCCCCATATCACCGGCCTGGTTATTTTCGAATGTATTCACACCCGACAAATCAAATACACCGTGATTTGTGGAATCTATCACATTGCCACCGCCAAAGTAGTTTCTGTCAATCCCATTATAGATTGCCCCACCTGACTTTCCTGCGACATTCGTTGCAAATGTTGTGTTCTTGAAATACACTTCCCCGTCATAGATGCTTTCTAATGCACCACCATAGTTGACGGCCTTGTTTCCTGTAAATTCTGCACCATCGAATTTCAGATACGAACCATCACGTGATGTATTGTGACGTGCGGACACGGCCCCACCACTGACACCCGATTCGTTATTTATAAAGTGCACATCTGTCAATGTTGCCTTGACCTTTTGTCCGGCATACAACGCCCCACCGCCATTTGCATCGGACGCAGCAAAGTATTTCTTACCATCAACCGTAACACTTTTACCGGCGGTATTGTTCTGGAAATATGTTCCCGTCACCGTTGCATCTAAATACAGCCCCAACGCACCACCGTCTGCGGTTGCGTGGTTGCTGTCGAATGTGCCACCTTTGATTGTAGTATTCCCTGTTTTTCCAGACGTTGCGAACGCACCATTTACGTATGCAACATTGTCCGAGAATTTAGAATCTTCTACAACCAATGTTCCATTATTCTTGATTGCCCCACCAAAACCTTCGGCCACAACGTTGCCCTCAAATTCTGCACCCACGATGGTCATATTACCTTTGTTAAATATTGCACCACCTTCGTCTGTTGCGGTATTTTTCTCGAATTCACCGCCCACGATTTTCATACTTGCCTTGTTATCGGCCTTGTCTGCAACCCCGTCGTTATAGATTGCACCACCATTTTGTGCGGAATTTCCTGTAAAGTCGGTATTTTTCATATAAACCGCATTACGTTCTGTCACACTGTCATAGAACGTGGAATAAATCGCTCCTCCCTTCATCACGGCACTATTACCGACAAATTCAGCATCAAATATATCTAATTTTGCCTGGCTGTTATTTCCCATTGATGGTGCACGCATAGCAATTGCCCCACCATCAGACGTAGAAGTATTGCGTTCAAAATCTGAATCTGTAATTTTTGCTACGGAACTGGAACCAAAGAACAAAGCCCCACCACCGTCAATTGACGTATTGGAATCCGAATTATCACCGATTACTGTTCCATAAACACTGTTTCCAATAAAGTCAGCTTTTTCAATATCTGCGTTACGTCCCAACCACATCGCACCACCTGCGGCATAGGCCCCATTATTCTTAAACTGTGTGCGATTACCATTATAATCTTTTACAAAAACCGATGCATCGAATGCAGTGCTACTGGATTGTCCGACAACCCCACCAACACCCCACACACCGTGTGCGGATTTAATATTAGAATATTGTCCACCTTCGATGGTCAGTGACGACCCCTTGGACACCTTAACCAAACCTGCATCCCAAGTTGCATCAACATCTGTTGCGGTTGAAAAGTTGCTTACCGTTTTATTGGTCCATACATGTTCTGAACCATCTGCGGTCACGATTCGTTCTACATCTGCCATTGCGGGCATAATCGCCAACGCAGGCAAAATACTGCACACCTTAACCAGGTCTGCCAAATGCTTTATATTGGACATATGTTCTCCTTTCATGTTTATTGTCCCACGGGATGTTTTCATTGGTATCACATATTTTTCAATAATCAACCCAAAAAACACCACTATTTTCCTTGACTTGTAAAAAAGACGGGGCGAATCGCCCCATCATTTTATTTTTCTTCCAATATTGCAATGCCCGGCAACACACGTCCCTCGACAAACTCCAGGAATGCCCCACCCCCTGTGGACATATACGTAATATCACCCTTGATGCCCAATGCCTGCAACACTGCAACCGTATCACCACCACCGACAATACTCTCCAGTTTTCCTGCACGTGTCTGACTGGCAATCTCGTTTGCCAATGCGAACGAACCATATGACCACACTGGCATCCATTCCGCCATACCCACGGTCCCGTTCCAGATGACTGTCTTGGCTTCTTTTATTGCCTGAACATCACGCTGGGTTGTCTTGACCCCTGCATCCAAGATAACATCATCATCTTCGATTTGCGAAAAATCTTTATCTACCCGCACCGCATCACGTTCAAACGCCTTGGCAACACCTTTGTCCAACGGCAACAGCACCCGGCAATTATTCTGCTGGGCATATTCCAGTATTTCCAGTGCGGTCTGTTTTTGATCGGCCTCATACAGGGAATTTCCGACCTTTGCCCCCTGTGCAAAGTTAAACGTTGTCCCCAGTGCCCCCCCAATAATCAATGTATCTGACAATTTTGCCAATGCCTTTAACACACCGATTTTTGTTGAAACCTTGCTTCCTGCCACGATAGACAGCAACGGCCGTTTTGGTTTTTCCATAACCTGACTTAAATGTTCTATTTCGCCTGCCAACAAATCCCCTGCATAAGACGGCAGAATTTCCGCCACCCCAACGGTGCTGGCATGTGCACGATGCGACACTGCAAACGCATCATTTACAAACACATCAAACCCCTGGGCCAAATTCTGTGCGAACGCAGGATCATTTTTTTCTTCCCCGGCATAGAACCGCACATTTTCCATCAGCACCACATCACCATCACTCATCTGTGCCAAGAAATCTCTATCCAGACAATCAGGAATCAATTTAATCCCCATATATTTTGCGATTGGCTCCAACGTATAATCCATATTTCGCACACCTTTGGGCCGACCACGATGGGCAACGATTGCGATTCTTGCCCCCATTTGACGCAGTTTATTTATTGTCGGCATACTTTGTTCGATACGAAATGCGTCCGTAATCTGTCCATCAACGATTTGCACGTTAAAGTCATCTCGCAACAATACATATTTACCCCGTAAATCTAATCCATCAATCGTGCGTAGTTTCATTTTCTATCCTTTTCTTAACTGGTCCGAAGCTTTTTCTGTGATGCACCGTTATACCATATTTTTCAATTGCCTGTAAATGATCTTTTGTTGGATAACCTGCATTTTTATCCCACAAGTATTGCGGAAATTGTTTTGCCAAATCTGCCATAATGTTATCTCGTGTCACCTTGGCCACAACAGATGCGGCTGCAATTGAAATTGATTTCGCATCCCCCCGCACCAGCGCATCTCCATTTAAATTCTTTGGCACCCGATTTCCATCCACCAAACACCAGTCAACCTGACACACCAACCCCGCAACCGCCCGTTCCATCGCCTGCATCGAAGCCCATAAAATATTCAACTCGTCTATTTCTTCTGGGCTGCACATCCCCACCGCCCATATGGTATTATTTACAATCCAGTCATATGCGACCAAACGCTGTTTTTCGGTCATCTGTTTAGAATCCCGAATTACAACAGGTATATCAATATCCCGATTTGGGAAAACCACAGCCCCTGCTACAACTGGCCCACACAGGGGCCCACGCCCTGCCTCGTCCACACCGGCGATATATTGATATGCCAACGCATTTTCTGCTGAAAAATCTGGAATAATCTTCATACCCCAAACCCTAGCACCTTTTTATAAATAAAGAAAATACTTTTTTATTGACAATTATTATATTTTGTCCTATAATAGAGCTGACAAAAAACAAAAGGATAAAAAATGAAACCTGAAACAAAATCCTCGGACGTAAAAGCCCTGGAACGTGATATGAAATTCTACTTGGCCACTGCCAAAATCAACAAGGGTGTATCCCTGGCCATCTACTATGCTGGTCTGTTGACCGCCATGGGTGGTGTTGGCTATGCATTTACCCGTGACACATTTGCATCTGGCTTGGAAACGGCTGGTGCTGGTGCGATTGTGGGTGCAATGATGGTTGGCTGTGCCGCGGTTATTCGCCAAATGAACCCACGTCTTTTGCGTGACTATGTTGAAACACGTGATATGTTGAACCAGGTCAAAGATTTACAAAAGCAAAAATAATGTCCACATTCAGTCCACAGTTTAATCGACCACCACAAAAGAATAATAACAACAATCATAAAAATTACTTTATGCCTGTTTTTATTACATTAAATGGTATGTCAACGGGATTACTTATCAGATGCACTCGTGAAATGATTTCCAATGGCTATGACAGCACACTGATGCTAAGTGCCCTGTTATACCTGTTGGTGTGCATCCGCACTGGTGAACGCATCTATCAAATTCATCAGTCAAACAAAGGGGACAAAAATGACAACCAAAGATAACACGAATGATTTGATTCATTCCTATCAGGAACTGCTGGACAACACGCAAAGCCAATATCGCAAAAGCAAAACCATCGGCAATTCTTGCTATGTTGCATCTGCGATGTGCCTGTTTGTATCCATTTTTTGTGCAACCAAAGAACACTATGATTTGGCCACAATAAATGCACTGATTTGTGCTTTTAATGTATTTACTGGCCGATTAAACAAAAAAAATGCACAAAGTTGTCAGATGCGTGCAGATTCAATCAAAAAGATTTTATCTGACCTGACAACAGCACAAAAGGTTAAATAAAAACCGCCAAACGGCGGTTTCTTTTTTTTAGATTGTCATACGATCTGCAATCTGCTGTTGCACATATTCATCTTCACTGTTATACAATGGCCAGTTTGCCCCTGCCAATTCCTGCAACGAAGTCAACGGTTGATTCAATCGTGCCCGATACAGCCACAAATTCGCCATCACACGTTTAATATAGTTTCTGGTTTCATACGCAGGAAAACTTTCAATATACAACAGCGGGTCGTATGTATAGAACGTCTTTTCGAACTTGGTCAATGTTCCCATACCTGCATTATATGCCGCCAGCATTTTGATAATGTTATTTTCAATATTTGGATGTGCCAGCAAATCTACAATATACTGTTGCCCCAGATACATATTATGCTCGGGATTACTCATATCCATCTGTGAAATATCCAGATTATTTTGTTTTGCGACCCTTTTAGCGGTGCTGGGCATCAACTGCATAACACCATTTGCCCCTGCCCCCGATTTGGCGGTTGTGCGGAAACCACTTTCCTGCTTGGTAATTGCGAATAACAAAGCCCTGTCAATAGACCACCCTCCCATCGGTTCCCAATCTGGCACAGGATATTGTGCCGAATAAATAATATCATCATCTATTTCCAGGATTCCTCTGTCTTGAATAACACTGGCCGCCTGAACCGACACACGTGGCAAACCATATGCCGTTGCCACAGAATTTACCGCATGCAACTGCCTGTCACTGGCCTTGGACGTAATCAACAACTTCATATATTCTTCTGCCCTGTCCTTTCGTCCAACCTGCAACAGTGCCAACGCCCGTTTTCCATACTTGGTCTGACGCAGTTCATCAATATCATCTTGGGTGCAGTCCTGCTCAAAAAACTCATACTGTGGCACGCCCCCCAACATTGTCGCCGACAACGCCCCATAGAATGCCATTGGGAAATTTGCCGCCACCGACCAATATTGCCGTGCCATATCATGCCGACCGTTAAAGTCCGCCGCCCGTCCGGCCCAGAATGCTGCTTCTATTTTGCGTGCATTGTTTATATGTTTCAATTCCAGTATTTGACTGAAATACTTTTGGCTTTCTTCATAATTCTCTTCCTTAAAGTAAATCAGCCCCATTGTCCACAAACCATACTCGGAATCCGCATCCGAAGACACAAATCCCCACTTTTTGGCCAACTCGGTCTCGCCATTGGTATAGTAAATATATGCCAAGCGTCCCGCCAACCGCCCATAATCGGACTCGGTCAATTTGCGTCTAAAAGACCTGCTTTCCAAAATTTCCCGTGCAACCTTGGTGCTACCACTGCGTATTGCCCGCTTAAACTCGTTGATTTTTTTATCTGTCGACCCCGAATACTTTTTCGCGGTCCAGTTTTCGGACTGAGGTGTTTCAATCGCCCCACCACCACCACTAATCGATGTCGGCAAATTCGGCTTTTTAACGGCAACTTTTTTGACATTGCCCAACTTTTGCATACGCACCGCCCCCGGCATATCATTGTATTTATTCATCCAGTCCGCAACTTCCTGACCCCGTGTTTTATACGAATCAGAAAAGAAGCGTTGATATAACACCTCGTTCAGCAACAAATCATCTTCCAATTGCGACTGCAACTTTTGTGCCGCCGATATTTTTTCTTTATCTTGCAATTGAAAGATTTGCTGATACAAACTGGCATCTGCATCACCCAAGACCCGAATATCATTCGCCGACACGGCAAACGGCATCAACATTGCGATAAAAACTGCTATTATTTTTTTCATAGAAACAAAACCTCAAAACAGGGTCGTTTTCGGCAGTGCACACACATCTGCACCCTCGTCCGCCTCGGGGATTTGGTCAATAATTTTCTTAAAGTCCGCCACACGTGAAAATTTACGATACACGGAAACAAAGCGAACAAACGCAATCGGATCCAAATTCAACAACGAATCCGAGACCATCTGCCCAACCATAACACTGGTCACCGTATCATCTGGTGCCTCGGTCTCTAACCGGCGATGAATTGACGTAACCAGCCGTTCAATTTGTTCATCACCCACCTCGCGATTTCTACATGCCAACTTGATACTGCGACGCAGCTTTTCACGATCAAACGCCTCTAACTTACCGCTATTTTTACGCACCATCAGATCACGCATTTGGATACGTTCAACGGTCGTGAACTTTGCACCACACTGGTTGCAAACACGACGACGGCGAATAATCGCATCTTCAATATCTGGTCTGGAATCAGTCACTCGACTGTCCGTAGAATTACAATATGGGCATCTCATATTGCAATACGATAGCAACGAAATCACACAATCGCAAGCAGAATTTATCATACGACCCAAAATGAAAAAAATGCATTTTCATAAAAATCAAGCACTTTATTTCACAAACCCTGCCCCACCACGAAATTTTTTACCCCAAAAATATGGTAAAATACATCTACGGAGAGAATCACGAGAGAGATGCAAAAATACCTGAATAAAATCTTGGCTGGCGACTGTCTTGAAATTATGCGTGGCATACCAGACGCGTCGGTTGATGCGGTATTTGCGGACCCTCCATATAACCTACAATTGGGGTCAAAGACCCTGTATCGTCCCGAAGATCAAACGGCGGCACGTGCCGTTCGTGATGAATGGGATTCATTTACATCATCTGCCGAATACGATGAATTTACCCGTGCCTGGCTGGCGGAGTGCAAACGTGTGCTAAAACCCACCGGTGCCATGTGGACAATCGGCAGTTATCATAATATTTTCCGTGTTGGCTCAATTTTACAGGATCTGGGCTTTTGGATTTTAAATGATATCGTCTGGGTCAAGACCAACCCAATGCCAAACTTTCGTGGCACCCGTTTTACCAATGCCCACGAAACATTGATATGGGCAACCCCGACCAAAACAGGCAAATACACCTTTAATTATGAAACAATGAAGAAATTAAACGGTGGCAAACAAATGCGTTCCGACTGGGATATCAACATTTGCCTGGGCGAAGAACGGTTAAAGGGTGCAGACGGCAAAAGTTTGCACAACACACAAAAACCATTGGATTTATTGCACCGTGTAATTTTGGCATCAACCAAACCTGGCGACATTATTCTTGACCCCTTTGTCGGCAGTGGCACCACCGCCGCCGCTGCCCGTGCCCTGGGACGCCAGTTTATTGGTATCGACCAAGACGAAACATACGTTTGTGCGGCCCGTTCCCGTGTTGCTGGCACCACCCCGATTGACTTATCTGATATCGAGGTCACCGCCCCCAAACGTGCCGAAATCCGTGTCGCATTCAAGGAACTTATTGACGGCGGTCTGCTGTTTGCGGGTCAAACCCTGGTCAGTCCACGTGGCGAACGTGTCATGATTACCCAGGACGCACAACTGACCCACCCCCTGTATGGCAAGGCCTCAATCCACGTCATGGCCGCCAAACTGCAACGCAGCGTCAGTTTCAACGGCTGGGATTATTGGTCCGCCCAAAAACAAGACGGCTCGCTGGTTCCAATTGACGAATTACGCAAATATATCCGCAATATCAAACGTGATATGAAACAAGTTGCATAAAAAACAGTTTTAATTAAAAACCGCCCAAATGGGCGGTTTTTAATTTCAATTTGCAAAGAATCTGTTATAAACCTTTTCATTTACTTTGACCGGATATTCACGGTTCAAGAAAGAATTATAATCATCTTGCAAAGTGCGTTCTGCCCCCTGTTCCATTTCCTGACGCAATTTTGCAACTTGTCCCGCATCAACTTCGGGTTGTGCATGATTCCGCACCATCAAAACATAGAACGCATCTGTATCTGGCACAATCGTATTTGTCCCAACCGCATTGTTAAATGCCGCACTTAACACCTGTGCTGGTGCCCCCGATATGCGTGTCACCTGAACACGTTTACCACCAATTGCCTCGCCATCGTTGGCTGCAACCAAGATTTCATTTGCACGCACATATGCCTGCTTTTTCTGTTCGGCCTTTTTCCAACCTGCGACCAAGCCCTGCTTTACCTTCTCAAACTCAGCGGTATGCTCTGGCACAACCGAATCAACACGTGCAATAACGAACCCCTGCTTTACTTCCAACAATTCGCTTTCCAGCCCTTCGTCCATATTGAACAGTTGTTCCATCATTCTGTCGGTCAAGATTTCATCTGTCGGTCTATTTTCAGCACTGATTGATTTCAGTTCCACAAACTTGGCCCCGTGCTTTTTTGCAGTATCTGCCAACGTTTCCCCTGCAATAATATCATCTTCGACCTTGATTGCGATTTCACGTCCTGCATCATAAGCATCTGGTTTATCCATATCTGCTTCAACCAACACGTATGACACGGTGCGTGTTTCTGGGATTACTTGTGGATTTTGTGCATAATAACTTTTCAACTGTTCGTCCGTTGGATTTACAGTTGCAAAGTCCTTGAACTCAACCACGGCATATTCTATATCACGTTTCGCATTACGTGCATTATATGTCGCAGTTGCCACAAATTCAGGCACCTGTGTTGGCACCGACACCATCCCCAGCACCATTGAACGCAACACCTGCTTACGCAACACATCTGCGAATTGTGCTTCGGTATATCCGGACTCGTTCAGCACCGTATCAAACAAGAACGCCGAGAACTGTCCCCCCTGTTGAAATTCTGGGAATTCACGAATTTCACGTGCGATTCGCACATCAGACACTGCAAATCCCAAATCACCGGCACGGTTTTCGGCCATGCGTTGGGTAGTCAATGTCGCCAAGATACGTCCCTCTACCGCCTCTTTGACAACAGGGTCAGTGTAAAAAGCACGCTGTTCATCACGTGCCATCTGGGCCAATTCCCGATTTTTTTCCAGATTATATTGTTGCATTGTCACTTCACCTTTGCCGACATGCACCAACGTGGTATCGGTTGCAACATTACCGAAAATCCACTCGGCCACGCCCCATCCCACGAACGAGAAAGCCAACAAAGCAATTAAAAATTTCGCAACAGGTTTTTCTGCCGCATTACGTAAATATTCTAGCATTTTGTCCCCTTTTGCGATACCATAGCAAAACGAAACAGAAAAAATCAACGAAAAAAAGGGAAATTTTCATGAAAATTATTGCAGGGAATTGGAAAATGAACGGTTCACGTTCAGAACTTGAAAAAATGGTATCAGATTTAGAATCCGTTGACACACAAAACACGGTAATTTTATGTGTTCCATTTACGATGTTGGGCGTATCTGGCTGTCGCACATTACTGGGGGCCCAAGATGTCAGCACCCACACCCACGGTGCCTATACTGGCGAAGTTTCTGCCCAAATGATTGCGGACACTGGTGCCAAATACGTCATTGTTGGCCACAGCGAACGTCGCCAATATCACGGAGAATCGAACAACACCGTCCGTGAAAAGGCAGAAATGGCACTGGCCAACGGTTTGATTCCTATTATCTGTGTTGGCGAAACAATGGCTGAAAAGCAGGCCGGCAAAACCATGGCTGTAATTGAATCAGGTGTCCGTGAATCAATTCCATCTGACGTTCAAACGGACATTATTGTTGCCTATGAACCACGTTGGGCAATTGGTGCGGGCCTGACCCCGACCCATGCAGAAATTGCCACTGCCCACAAACTGATTGCGGATACATTGACCCAAATGGGTCTGTCTGGCACACCTATTTTATATGGTGCATCGGTCAACGGCGACAATTCAGCGGACATTATGTCTATTGCAAACGTAGACGGTGTATTGGTTGGTGGTGCGTCCTTGAAAAGTGAAAAATTCATACCTATAATAACCAGTGTTAAATAATCATATAATATACAAAGAAATGGAAACGGTATGAACAACGAAGACAAAAAGATTCAACCAGAAACAGTATCGATTGAAGATGCAAAAACTGCCGAACCGGCACCTGAATCTGAAATTGACACATTGCGTGCCCAGTTATCTGAAATGAACGACAAATATCTGCGCCTGGCTGCGGAATTAGAAAACACCCGTCGTCGTTCTGCGATTGATGCAGAATCTCGGGCCCGCAATCGTGCAATGGCTGTGGCAGAAAAAATCCTTCCTGTAATGGATGCGATTGAATCCGCCCTTAAACTCAGCCCAGATGACGGAGGCATAAAATCCATGGCACTGGCTATGGAATCCGCCTTTGCCCAGATTGGCATTACCAAGATTGAATCAATTGGCACAGTATTAAATCCAATATTTCACAATGCGATTCAAATGGTAGATTGCCCATCAAACACCGACCCAAAGCCCGCCCCCAACACCATCGTAGACGAGATGCAGTCGGGTTATATGTTTGGCGACACCGTCTTGCGAACCGCAATGGTAATCGTTTGTAAATAAAAATTTACACCATAAAAAATCCCCCAATTGGGGGATTTTTTTTTCAATATGGTGACGACAAATGTCGTTCCAAAACCGGAATTCCAAAAACTTTTACCTTCTTGCATCTAGAATTATGGCTTACCAAAACAATTGGCCTTTTTATCCCCGGCAGACAATAGGCATAATGATACCAGCGGTCGGCCTTTAACACATCAATTACCCCCTGGGGGTTGTTATACCTTAATGCCAAGAACAATGCATGCCTTCTTTTTATCAGTTCCTGGGGATATTTCAATCTTTGTGCGATATCGCACACTGCGATTGCAATTTTTTCTGCAACCTCGGGACCATTATAATATATAGTATGACACAAATGCAGAAAATAATATTTAATTACCCCCAAATGATAATCTTCCGGGGACACATGATCTGCCATATTAAAAATATCCACGATTTGATTTACTGCACTGATATAGTCCTGGGTTTGTTTATCGGTCCACACACGCACATTGGCCCCATCAACCCGTCTGAAATAGTGATACGCCACCCCTTTGACATGAATAATAGGTTTTGGCATATGCACCTTGACACTGGATTCGAACACAGAATCTTCTGCGATAACTAACCTGGGGAAATGCAAATTATATCGATTCAAGAATTCCCGCAAATACACCGCCGACCAAGAATACATCCAATGATAATGGCTTTTCTTTACCTCTATCTTTTTCTTAAATGGCTTTCCATTTACAGGATGTTCCACAATATCCCCACACACAACTGGGGTTTGTGTTTTTTCCGCCACATCAATCAGTTTTTTGTAAAAATCAGTATCAATCCAGTCATCAGGATCAACAAATCCAACGAACTCGCCCTTGGCCAAATCTATACCACGATTACGGGTAAATCCAACCCCCATATTTTCATCGTTTTCGATAACACGGATTCTTAAATCACCCTTTTCCCAATCCCTCAACACATCTAACGTATTATCTGTTGATTTGTCATCAATACAGATAATTTCCATATCCGTCAGGGATTGATTAGTCAAACTCATCAAACAACGTGGCAAATACTGAGCAACGTTATAACAAGGCACAATAATTGATAATTTCATTTTTTATCACCCAAATATTTTCATAAACAACCACAATATGAAACGTTTTGTCCATGGCAAATATTTTGTGGGCAATATATCCGTTCCATAAATCTCATTCAGGCATTGTGCCGCCACATGCATCATACGACCATTGGCCAGCGTATTTATCACCATGTCACCAATAATCATATCTTGATAGTTTTTATAGAAATGTCGCTGATATGCCTTGCCATAATATGTATCCATAATCCACCGCAACCGTCGCATGGTTGGCGGAATCCACCGGAACGACTTTTGATTAAATGGCGAAGCCGAAACCGACCGTCGTGCCATACGATGATACACAACCATACCCTTGGTTTCAACAATACGACGTGCATGGGGCAGTGCCTCGTAAATAAAGCATGTATCTTCGCCTGGATACAATTCTTCATCAAAACGAACATTTTCCAGAACATGCCGTCTGAACAACCGTCGCCACACCCACACAATACGATGCGTCTCCCCCAGGTATTCCATCTTCATTACATCCTGGGTATTAAATCCCAAAACAATAAAAGGCGGATTTGTAAAAGAATCCGATGTCATATCGCCCAACTTGAAATCATCGGGCACACGCACCCCACCACCACCAACGATATCCGCATTATTTTGCTCGCCACATTCATACAGCATTTTTAACGCATCCTGACAGAAACAGTCATCTGCATCCAAGAACCCAATCCATCGTCCACGTGCCATATTTAGGCCCACATTACGTGCATGTGATGCCCCATGGTTTTCTTGAAACACTGGTATTATACGTTTATCACGTTTGGCCCAACGTTCAATAATCGGCCCCGACCCGTCAATAGACCCATCGTCAACCACAATACATTCCCAATCTGTGAAAGATTGCGATACAACACTTCGCAGACAGTCGTCCAGATAAATATCATTATTATAATTTGCAACAATAATCGAAATTGTTGGCGATTTAGTATTTTGCTGTTTATTATTGCTCATTTTTCTTCAACCTGTTCCATGGCATTTTTCTAAAAACCTTTTCCCCTCCGCCATAGCAACCAAATGAGTCGCCACTATTCTCCCACAAGAATTTTTCTGCTAATTTTTTCAACTTTTTCTGTCGCATATTATCCCCTACAAACATTATGATGCATAGTGACAATTATTCACAAATGCCCACTTATCCCCACTGGGTTCTGTAAATTCCAACCCCACGGCCACGTAACACCCCGTCACACTCGCCGTCCCCAGTGATGACAGCCCTGCAACGGGACTGGGCTTGGTTCCCGATGGTGTTGGATAATATGAATAACACGATATACAAGATGTCGCCGCAGAAACTTTATTTGCAAATGTATTTTCTGGGCAAATACCACATACTGTCGCACCGGTTTGGGATTGAAAATACCCTGTCGAACATGCGATGCACGAACGTGCTCCTGAGCTTGCCATATAATACCCCGATGCACATGGGGTGCATGTGCTGGCCATTGAAACCGACGAATATCGCCCCGATGGACACAAAATAGAATAAAATCCATTGCAATAATATCCGGGATTACAAATTGAACAATACGATGCCGTATTTTTATAATAACCTTTAACGCAACTACATACCGCCCCCGTACAAACACTATGCACATAGTCATACGCCGGATTCCCACTCGCAACCGTTCCCGATGACCCAGAGACATACTGACCAGCACACACACCTTGTCGACACGACAGTACCGAATTATATTCAGTTGACGTTAAACACATACACAATGTAGATGACCACGCTACCGGCAACAAACCATGGTTCTGTGCTTCCAATGAGCCCCCAATCCCCGCGGCTGATAAAATATCTGTTGCATACAAGGCCCTATAATATGTACTATTCCCACAATAACTAGTGCAAGCTGATGCATTCGACGTATTTGTGTATTTCACATATCCATTCGCATCCGTATGATATACCAAGTTCACCATACCAACCAAAACAACCAGCATCACTCTCTTGAAAAATCCCAAATTCAGCGTTTTCATATCACCCTCTCCATTTTATGAATAATAACAAGTTGGCGTCACGACCCCACTTCCAGTCAAATCACTAAAAGACGAACCATTCACAATATAACAACCGTTTGGACTTGCCGTTACAGAACCAGACGTAGTTCCATACAATGTTGTAGAACCAATTAAAGTAGCTGGACACCGCAAACACTGACTTGCCCCTGTGTAATTAACATAATACCCATAACCACATGCAGCACACGAAGTTGCCCTCGAATTGGCTGAATACCGACCCGCTGGACATGCAGTAGAAGCAGTCCCATTATTACAATAATACCCAGGTATACAATTCGAACAATATGAAGCATTTAACCTATAAAAACCCGCATTACATCGACACAACGCACCCGTGCACCCCCCCCCCGTATAGCTATACACACCACTCCCACTAGCAATTGCCCCCCACGGTCCACTAACATAATAACCGCACGACCTGGTCTGACACGCTACCATAGAATTATATTCAGTTGACGTTAAACACATACACAATGTAGATGACCACGCTGCCGGCAACATACCACTAGCTTCTCCCTGAGAGTAGCTATGCAACCCCGCGGCTGACAAAACATCTGTTGCATACAAGGCCCTGTAATATGTACTATTTCCACAATAACTGGTGCAAGCCGATTGGTTCGCAGTATATGTATATTTTGTATATCCACTCGCATCTGTATGATATACAAAATGAATCACAACAACCAAGACACTCAATAAAACCTTTCTGAAAAAGCCCAAATTTAATGATCGCATAATTCCCCTTCCCCCGGTTTTCCGCCTTGCCGACCCCAAAGGGAGGTTTATATTCGGCAGTTTTTGTTCCTTGACAACTGGCCGATTTATGGGGTAAAATATGCACGAATAACTGCCTAATGCAAAGGTCCCTTTGGATTAGGCAGTTATTTTTTACTCCCCCCCAAAATTATCACACTGATTTTATTACGTTTTTTTTTGCACCACACACGCCACCGCCCCCACAACAAATTCTCACCCCTTCCCCACCCATTCGTGCAAGAAAAAATCCCCCAAACGGGGGATTATTATTTATCCAAACGATGATACATCAAATCCAGCGATTGAACCTGTTTTAATCTTAACTCGTCCAATTTCATATCGACACTATGCTTGTATGCACGTATTGATGCATCTACAAAGTCCTGACAATTTTCCAATGTTCCACCATGATCTGCCAACTGGGTCATACACGATTGCACAAAATCATTAAACGAAGCACTGATTGTATCACCATTTCGTGTCCCAGCATTTTCGAACACAATCGCAATTTCTTCTGTTTTTCCAATCCACATCATAGATTCCTGGAATACACGCAGTCCCCAATCAAACACCATATCAGGTTTTCTGGGTGCCTGACGAGCCGTCTTTTCATATTGTTCCATCAACTGTTTTGTTCCTTCATACTCGGCATTATTCGATGCGACCACCCCCCGCATAAATTCCGAACAGGTCCGTAAATGTTGAATGTCATTTTTTTCTAATGCTGCCAAATACGAATCGCATAATTCCCGTGGGGACAACCAAATATCATCCCCACTGGCAAACAAAGACCGTACTGTCCGCATATCTACCAACAATTCATCAACACCATCGGCATGCAGTTGTTCCAGCGAATTACGCACATCAACCCACCGCCAGTGAAAACTTTCATTCAACGTAATAAAGTTTGCACGTGCAACACTGGCCACTAACCCCACAGCCATCGCCACACCAACCAAGAACTTCAATTTAATTTTCATAATTGCCCTGTTCCTTGTATTTCATTGTCAATTGCCCGAACGTATCCATTTACAACATCATGTTTTAATTGTTGACACTGTTGTTCTGTCCAGTTTGGTTTTTCTTTTTTACACGCATCTACAATATCTTGTTTCGAGAACGCAAATTCTCCCCCCTCAAAATCATTCGCAACATACAACAGCATATAAGTAATCACATCCCAGGCCCCATCATTCAACCCAGAATTTTTTGGTATCAACAATCTATAACTCCATACAAACGATGCATAATCCGACAGCTCCAACAACATTTGCTTCTTTTGTTCCAGTGTTTTATTTCTATAAACACACATTTCATTATTTCTCAAAATTACCAAACGCAGAAACGACGAACACTCCTTTTCTTTCTTTACACCACTTGCATCTAATGCCGCCAGATACAGGTCGCACAAATCCCGTCCCGACCTCTCAAAATAACTATCGTCTGCTTCTGAAATAAGAAACATCAATATTTCCATATAGTCATCTGGATACAACTGACGCAGGGCATATTCCAAACAATCTTTTGGGAACATCAACACGTTGTCAATATATCGATTATAGTCATCAAACTCATCCGCCACGACACGTGTTGGCACAGCCCCACCCAAGGCAATCATCACCATAAAAACAGACAATATCTTTTTCATTATCTTAATGCCTTTTCACAGTTTTCTGCCACATCGACCGCCCGTTTAATTGCATTGATTTGTGTTGCATTAAACACCGTTGCGGTTCCACTGGCAACCGTTGCCCCACCGGCCAAAACATTAGAAGCCACATTTAATTTTTTTTCATCTGCATCATCTCTGTTGGCCGATGCACTGGTAATAGTTCCCACCAGCCCCAGTCCTGCACCAACACCACTGGAAATCGTTGCATTTTTCGCCCGATTATCAATTGCGGACAAATTGACCGTTTCCCATGCCCCACACGCCACAACAATATCCTGGGCCTGGGTCAGTTGTTTATTATCTGCATTTTTATTCATACGTTCCTGCATATAAGTCCGGGATAATTCATTCACACTTTCTATGCACAAATTTACCTTGCGTTGCAAATCAGAACCCACCCGATTTGTTCCCGATGCCACGGCACCTGCAATACTGGTCGCAGTTGTGGTTGCCAACATTCCTGTGCGAATATTCCCCAGTTTTTTTGACCGTTCTTTATCTGCATCTTTCATTTTCTGAACCAAATCAGAAACATCTGCATTACGTGCATACTCGTCCAACTCGGCATAGAATTTTTCGTCCACATCTATCCAGTTCAACTTTTCCATATCTTCTGCATTACGTATTTTTTCATCCAACTCGGCCTTGGCAATCCCTGCCCCCAGTGCAACCCCACCTGTGACGGTTCCCACTGCGGACACTGCCGTTCCGACCCCGGCCCGTGTTTTCATATCGGCCAGATAATCACTCAACCCATCACATGAACGTTGTGCCTTGATAATCTCACCGTTTAACACAACCGAAGACGCATGTGCGGTTCCAACCAACCCCAACACAAACAAAACAAAAACCCTACGCATAATACCCCCCATCAAGAAAAATATTGTTAAACAGATTATACCATAAAAAACAACAACTTCCCAATTAAAAAGTCCGCCATCTGACGGACTTATTTAACTTTTTGCTTTATTTGCTGTTTTACAGAATCAATATAGACCTGGACACTGGGCTGTTCAACAATATTAGAAGAAAACTCTTTTGATACTGCCTTCATAAAATCCTTGGCCTTTTCATTTTTATCCATCCCACGCACCGCAACCCGGAACGTTGGCTGTTCATCGCCATAGTATTTTGTTTTATGAAATTCCGGCACCAATCCATTACGACGCAACAAGAAGCGAACAACATCACAATCCCGCATATCTCGGATAAACAAATACCAATATCTGTGTCCATTTGTCGCCTGTGTCCGCATAATATCACTGACCAAATGCCCCAGGGCCTTGGCATCTTGTTCTGCGAATTTATTTTCCCCATAGGACACAATGGGTTTTCTATAAAACTTATCTTTAACGTATTCTACGACTGTTTCGAACATAAAAATCCTTTTTAATTGGACCATGGATAATATCCATTTTTTTATTTTATGCAAGTAAAAACCGGCAAATGCCGGTTTTATATTCCCAAACTGTGTGTCAATTTGAACATAAATATGGACTCGTTTCCAAAGTCATCAGTATGACTGGGGTTGATACGATAAATCAAGCCAACCGCCCCATCTGTAAACTGTCCAAAATTATGTCGATACGTTGCACTCAACCTGACTTCTCGTTTTTCTGGTGCCAAATCCAGATCCCGCACCCCCATATCCTTTACGACCAAATCATATTTACCTGCATCATTTTTGACCACATCATATTCAGAATGAGCATACCGCATCGCCCCATCTGTTATTGCCAGTGGTTGTGACACAACAAACTCAAAACTACCAACGTTTGCACCAACCGCCCACGCATTTGATTTCACATTATCCAACCCCAGCACGACCGCCCCCGTTGCATCAGACGATGTTTCAGCAAATGTTGCCCGTGCCGTCAAAGAAATATCATCGGTTAAATTATACCCACTGACCACATCCGCATACACGGTCTTACCACCACCCAATGCGAACAATCCGTCTGTCTTGGCCCCCAACAACGTATCCGATTCCACCGCACTGCCGACACTGGCCCCAAATGCAAATTCACCATTATCCCACCTTGCACTGGCACTGGCCCCTTGCATCTTGCCCAACCGTCCCGGCATAAACTGTGACGCAATGGTCGGGTCATTTTCCAACAGCCCTTCTTCTGTCACATTTCCTGCATAAATACGTCCACCAAATGACCAGTTTCCATTTTTATATTCTGCATCAGACATCACCACATCCGTTGCCAATCCCAACACAGGATTTGCCAAACCATTAAACCGTGACACACCATCTGTAAAGTAATGTTGATACCCTGCGGTCATATTCCAGTTGCCAGATGTCCAATCAACACTTAACGTATCCAACCCACCCCAGTTATCAATATAAGCCCGTTGTGCGGTCGTCATTGACAATCCAACATTACCAATCTGGACACGTTGGCCATTATCACGACGTGTATTCAACTCGCCCAGCACATCACCCATATACAGCCCCTGTGCATCATTTGTTCCCAAATCAAACCGATTTTCCCAAATACGTGGCATGGACAATTCGCCATCAATACTGGACAAGACATCATATGCCGAAGCCGAAATTGATGCCCCACGCAAATTCATCACGGACGAAGGTCTAAACATTGTATTTGTCGCCATACGCCAATACGCATTGCCGACACTTGAAACAATATTTTGCCCATCATAAAAGAACAATTTTGTATTTGGTGTTGTGGCCCTTTCCAGATTTATCAACCCATATCCAAAGACCCGTTTAAACACATCTAAATAATCAGACGTTCCATTTTCCACTTCATACTGATACTCGTTTGGCAACTGATACATATTTTGCAGATAAGCGGTCAGTGAATTTTTATCGAACACCAATCCGTCTGTATCTGTGCCCAAGAACGGTCCATCTGCGGTCAATGCCAACAGGGTGAACACCTCGTCATTTGTCATATAGTTAAAGGCCCCTTTTATCGCCCCTGCGGCCCCTGCGGCCGCCGACACCGCCAATTCATCCGTTGCCCCTGCGGCCGAAAAACACCATGGATCAATACCATTTGTTCCCTGCCCTGCAATACCACAGACCCGACCACGATAATACAAATCATCCGTTAAATCATCTGGGGTTCCATTTGAATTTTTCCACTGGGACACCGCAATTTTATTTTCTGTATTAAACCCAGACACATTTATCGCATCACTGGTCCCTGTTCCCGTCAGACCAACCGGCACCACCGACATAAACAGGTGTTCTAAATTTGCAAACACCAACGGGGCCGAATTTTCGAACGTTGCCCCAATTGTCGCCCCCGTATAAGATGCGTAATCCGATGCCCCTATTTGTGTTCCCCCAGTCGAGAAAACCACCAACGGAAAATAACTGGACCCTAAACCATTAAAGAATGCCACCGCATCCACCCCCGGTGAAACCCCATCGCTATCATCTTGATTATAGTATTTATGCACCAATTCTGTAAATTTCGCCCGTCTTTGTGTGGTTGTTGTCTGTGCCATAACGACATCAATTCCTTCGGCATTGGCATACAGTGTTGGCACAATGGCCGCATTTGCCAGGACATCCATTCTGGACCGTCCCAAATCCGTATCCACCAACGAGTGTAATGCCCCATATAACAGTGCCTCGTAATTCATATAGTCAATTGCCCCTTCTTGCTTGACCAATGTCAACTTTCCATCTGTTGACATTGAATATGCCTGATTTGGCAACGTCCCACCATTACTGTTGACATACAGATAACCATCTGCACCGATATACGCATTATAGACAATCGCAGGTTCTGGTGTTTCATCCACGGACGGTGTATTTTCATCTGTCGATGTTCCATCGCCAGTGGTGGAATTACCTGTGGTTGTATCATCTGTCACATCACCCGTTATTTCATCGCCCCCCACCTGGGTTTCATCTTGTGCCACGGGTGCCGATGCCTGCTGATTCAAGACCAGCATATTATTCACCCCATTACCACCAACATTTTCAATCGTAAATATCTGCCCAAACAAACTGATGGTATCGCCAACCGCAAAACTGTCCCCGGCCATCGTGTATGTTCCGGTCAATACCTCGTCCCCGATCGCCAGTGCTTTCAGCCCCGTCCCATTACCAGTTCTGAATACCGACAACTGCCCATTTGGCATAAATCCAATAAAGTCCGCCGCCGAATATCCACTTGTCTTACCCCCCAGAACCTTGGCCAACAGGTTATCTTCTTCTGTTGCATTTGGATTATTTATAACCGTTCCATACCGCCCAAAATCAAAACCTGTATCCAGATTATCGTCCCACAGCAAACTTGCATCTTCGGCCATAGTGTCGTCCAACACCGTATCATTATTCTGCCCACGCACAATTTTGTTATTATAGTATTTGCCATAAATCATATTATTGTTGGCATTATTAACGGTATTACCGTTCATTTCCCCATACAGCATAAAATCGTATGAAGCAGTTGTCTCGTCATAATATCCCAACGAAGAATCAGGTGTTGCATTGATACCATTTCGTGTCACCAATGCGACATTGACCGGCTTGCCCCCCTGGACATACAGTCCATCAAATTTATACAACCAATCATTATTCAACTGCAACAGTGCCGGTGCATTATTTGAAGTAGAATTACGCAACGTCCGTTGTCCATAGTATCCACGTGCCAACGGCGAATACCCATGCATCATCAGCAAATAATTCTGCCCATAACTTTTACTCATCATTGCAAAGGAATCTTTCAACACAGAATCCCCTGTTGTTGGGCTGTAAAAATTCAGATTATCCGCATAATTTGCACTTTCCGTTTCCTGCGAAGGCATCGCCGGCCCATAGGGAATTACGAATTTAGGTGTTGCCGTATTTCCCCCACTGGTATCTTCGCCCCCAGGTCTGTCACCATCGCCCACACTGCCAACATCATTTTCATTACCCGGATCAAAGACATCCGTCAACAAAAACAGTCCACCTACAACAACGGCGGCCCCCGCCGCCGTTAGTGCCATGCTTTGGGCAGACGAAAGTCCGCTGAACAATCCCCCACTTCGGACCGGCTCTGCCTTGGATTTATATTGCTTGATTTGTCTGTCACACTGCGATGCATCTGCCCCATACATTTGCAGAATCTGGGCCGCCCGCACATCATTATTCATCAACGCTGTGCAAACAATCGACACACCCGTTGCATCAACATAGTTCACATTTGCCCCCTGATTTACCAGGGATTGCACCTGTTGAATATCGGCATTTTTGGCCGCCGCCAACAATTGGGCCGCCACCATAAAATCGTTATTTGCCGCCACCGCCCCAAATGGTGCCAAAAATAAAGTAAAGAATAAAATTCTGATGTATTTCATATAAATTCTCTCTATGCACTGCATTCTAGCACATAAACAAATTCTCTGTCCAGACAAAAAAACAGGTCCACGATTAAACGCAGACCTGTCACACACATCAACAAAAATTATTTCACATACACACGACGCACACGCACGTATCCAGCCGAAGATTTCTGCACCTGCTGAACTTTTTTCAGTGTATCCGCAACAACAGTTGTATTTACGACTGTTGTTTTATTACAACTGTTCACAACCCCACCATTATTTATAACGATGGTTCCATTATTCTGTGAACCGTCAGAAATCACAACCCCCGACACATTACCACCGTTTGTTGTGCCATTGCCACAGCCATTACCATTATTGATAACAACAGATCCATTGTTCTGCGAATTATCCTCTATACGCACCACGGACTTATTCCCCCCTGTCGCAACAGGATTTGGCTTGGCCTCAGGTTTCGGAGTTGGTTTCGGAGTCGGTTTAGGTTTTGGCTTTGGTTTTGGTTTCGGTGTGGGTTTTGTTGCTGGCTTTTTAACAGGGCAACGTTTTCCCTTTTCACAAATTTCCAACCTACCATTTACCACGACCAAAGAATCTTGCAAAATTGCAATTTGCCCGTTTAATACAATCACAGAATCTTCATACACATCCGCACGATGACGCAAAGCGGCATTATTTTCCAACAACGCATCGTTTTTTTCTTGCAGTTCTGCAATTTGTTTTTTCAGTTGTGCATTTTCAATATTTTTCAGATTACTATCTGCGATTGCTTCCTTGCGACTGACCCTGCCATCACCGGAACAGGCAACAATAATCGCAATCACACACAGTCCAGACATCCACTTTTTCATATTCAGTCCTTTTTAATATTACTATCACACCTATTATAGACAAACAAACTTGCTTTTGTCAACCACAAAAGCAAGTTATTGTTTTTCCTTTGCACCGAATTTCAATTTTTGATATAATCAGATAAACAGAGAGAAATGAAAACACAAATAACGCTTTTAATGCTTGCAATAACGCTGATTCCTGGGGGTTCTTGGGCTGCGTCTTCGTGTTCACGTGCAAACCTGACCAGATGTTTGGATTCTGCATGTGCGATAAACATATCATCGAATCCATCGGCCCGATGCCAGTATTGTGGCACACCCAGTGCGGGTTCTCCGTCATCTGATGGCATTCGCAGTGTTTCGGTTGGATCTTCAACCAAATACAACATCACGGACAAGGAATTAAAATCCGCACCGACCGAACCGTCCAAACGCTATGCCTGGGCGGCCAAGCGGTGTATTGAACGTGTATCTGGTTGCACCGTCGAAGATGTCAGTGATGTCTATGACGATTTAATTACCCAATCATGTCGTGCGGCCGGCATCGCAGCCGAGGTTGCAGATTTATCCGCCCAACTGCGTGAGACACGGTCCGAAACATCCTGCTCTAATGAAATTACGGCCTGCATGGTATCAGACGACAACTGTGGCCGTGATTTTGCACAATGTAAATCAGACACGGACTTTGATCGTGTATTTTCCAATTGCACGGTATTGGCAACGGGCTGTGATGAATTTTCATCTAACCTGCGTGACAAATTGTTTGCATCACGCAACGATGCCGTTGAACGTGCAGAAAACGCACTGGCATCTATCATTAAATCATATCAAACCGCCCGTGAAAACCGCATTGCCAACACTCGCAAGATGTGTGAAAACAACACAGGCATAAACAACTGCGTTGAAACGGTTTGCAACAACAACATGAACAATCGCTGTGCGGACGGCTTTGACCAAGAACGTGCGATGGCGACACTGCTGTGCAAATTCTATGACATTGCATGTGCAACATTAAAATAGAAACAATACATTGGGGACAACAACAATGACCAAACAAGTATCAGCATTCAATCAAATAACCCGTGCGACATATCGCATACCGTGTGCGGTATGTTTATCACTGTTGCTAATATGTGATGCATTTGGTGCAAATGTTGTTGCCCGTGGCACATCGTCATCTCGTGTTGGTGTATCACGTCCGACAATGGCGGGCACCCGTTCCACCACCACCCGTGCCAAGACATCATCGTCTTCCACAACGACAACCACAACCCAGGAAACATCTGCCCCGGTCGAAGAAGAACCAGAACAGGAAACCGAACCAACCGAACCCGTTGTAGAGTTTGAGTTTGAAGACAAATCCAGCACATTTGATAACGCAATCGGGTCCGAAAATTCTTATGCCGCCCGTGATGCAGATGACGAAGCCCTGGCGGAAAAGATTCGCCGCCAACGCGAGACACTGGATGCCGCCGCCGCATCAACGGTTCGCACAACAACCACAAACAAAACCACATACAACAGTGCCAGTGCTAATTCCTGTGACAACGCATTGCGTCAGTGTATGCAAACAAAATGTGGCAACGATTTTTCCAAATGCAGTGGCGACACCGACACCATGTGGGGAACAAAAATGGATGCATGCCGTCGTGACACCCAATGCACGGGCCACGAATACCAACTTTTTGCAGCCGAGATTAAGGCCGACCGTGACGCAAACGCAGAATTGGCAAACTTTAACGCAATAATTGATTGTGGCAACGATTACAACGACTGTATTATCACCCACTGTGGCCAAACGTTTTCCAAATGTCTGGGCAAGACGGCGGGCGACCTGGCAATATCCAAGTGTGATGCAATCGCCAAACGTTGTGTTCAAATGGACGGTGGATTTGCATCCCGCACACTAGAGGTATTCGGCTATCTGCGTCAGGATGCCGAAAAACAAATCCAACGTGACGAACAACGTCTGTATGAATTACGTGACAAAATGGAAAGCACATGCCATGGTCTGGGGGCATTATTTGATCAACGCAGTTTAGATTGCATATTCACGGTAAATTTCTTTGCCAACAACTCGACCACACCATACGCATCTAAAAAGGCCTATGCTGGCTCGACCTTTGATTGCGACCAGAACTGGTTTGGCATCAACGTCACAACGTTCAAGGAAAATGCCTATCGTCTGACCCGTGGCCAAACATCTGCATCTGCGGCAATGTTGGGATCTGGTTTGGGTATTGCAACCGGTGCGATAACATCTGGTGCGATTGACCGTGCCGTTGCCACACACAAGGCAAAAAAGGCCTATGAACGGGCCCAAGAAGAACACAGCGAAAATTACGGTGATGGTATTGATTTGGACGGCGACACTACAACACCACTGGTATCAACCAAAAAAAGTGAAGAATTACGTGCTTTAGCCGAAGAATACGGAATCGATGCCGATGAATTGTCCGAAGATTTCGGCATAGACATCGACAACATGTCCTCAGAAGACATCGAATATTTGATTGAAGAATATGGAGAAGAATTGGAACTGAGTGCCGACGACATCGAAGACATCAAATATGAACTGTCTGAAATTGATGCTGACGAAACATTGGACGACTACACAACTCCATCCACGATCAAAACAAAAAAAGAACAAAGACAAGAACAGCGTCAACAAAAAAAGGCAGAACGTCAACAAAACAAAGCTGAAAAGAAAGCATCCAAAGAAATCGAACGTCTGAACCAAGAATTCTTGGACAGCCAAGAATTTACATCAGACCAAGAAGCATTCGACACATTTAAGGCACAATATGGCATCGAAGATTACAATACAGACATCGACTTGTATCGTGGTCTGGACACACATCAGGACGAAGACGGTCAAACCTACATAAACGTCACCGAAGAAGAAATAGAAGAAGAACCACTGCCCAGATATACTGAACCTTTACCAAAAGGACCAGCAATAAACGGCAAAGCAACAACCAATTCTGGTTCTGGGTTGGCAAAACCTTCAGGCGATACATCTAGTGGCTCTACCAGAAGGCTAGAACCACTGCCAGAGGTTGAAAACCCACTTGCATACAAAGATCCAGGACTGGCAAAACCTTCAACCAACACACAAACAAAAAAAGAACAACGTCAAGAAGCCAGGGCCGAACGCAAGGCAGAACGTCAACAAAACAAGGCATTAAAACAAGCCGAAAAAGACATGATGGATACATTAGAAACTGACATGTTGTTATTTGATCTACAAAGCGACATAGACGCGAATTTGGATGCGGATATAGATGCACAATGGGAACAAACAATGGAAGAAGTGACCGCAGACATTGAAGCAAGCGACACATTTACTCCATTGGAATAAAACTCACATAAACAAGGTCAGGTATCCATGAAAAATATATTGAAAAAAGTTATTATTTGCACATTGTTGGTGTTCTGCACCCTGCCCGCCATGGCAGATGTAAGAATCTGGGGTCGTGTTATCGACAACGACGAAGAACCAGTTGTTGGTGCCGCCATCTATCATGCCGATCTTTCGGGCGAAATTGGCCAGACCAACATAGATGGATACTTTGACTTTACTATATCTGACAGTGCCTTCAAAACCCCAGAACGTCTGGTATCTATTGCCAGCGTAATGCTTGAAACCCAAACATTGCCTGCATCGCAACTGCAAAATAAAACAATCGTATTAAAACCAGCCAAAGACACTGAACTTGACGCACTTGTTAGGATTGAATGTGGTTTCGATGCCAAAGCCGGTGTATGGAAATCAACATACGATGTAAAAACAAATAAATGTATTCCAGACCAATGTATTCCATATCGCTGGAAATTAAAAGGTGTCGGCAATGGAAAATTTTGTGAAGACCAGGTTGGTCTTTCCTGCACCACCAAAATAAGACATGCCAAACGTGCCACCTATAAATGGATGGGCGACCCATATCCACAAATGCAATCCACACAAAACACTCAATTGGGCACCTTCCAACCCAGAAATGCTTGGTCTGCTGATATGTTGGTCTGCACACTGGAACAATGCGACGATGGATACGATCCAGATTTTGACAATAATGAATGTATTTCCAAAGACGGCACACCCTGCAACGATGCATCAGAATTAAAGAAAATAAATGCAAAAGCTGGTATTTGGGTAATTGGAACATTGCGTAGATACTGCTATCCAACCGAATGTCTGGACGGATTCTTGAAACAGGGTGCGGGTCCAGACATGAAATGCCGTGAACGCACATGCAACAAAACCGAACTACGCAATCAAGACCGCTATGCCGTATCTGGCACATTTAATGAATCGGCCCAACGTTGCGATATTACCGCATGCGATCCTGGCTATACCCCCAGTGCTGATCGTGCCAAATGCGATGCATTGGAAACCGAATGCACCGACACCGCCAAACAACGTGATAAAAATGTCCTGCGTGCCGAATGGGAATACGAAAAGGACGGAACAAAATGGTGCCGTGTCATCAGTTGCACAGAAAACCACAAACCAAACGATGATGAAAGTGGCTGTATCCAAACATCTGGCGACTGTAAATCAACAATTCCACACGCAACATCTGCAAATTATACCCGTGACAAATCTGGTAATCTGAAATGCGAATTGGAACAGTGCGAAACTGGATACACTGCAAATAAATCAACCGATAATTGTGTGGAACGTGACTGCACCGCCCGTGCCAAACAAATTGACCCCAACGCAACATACGGCGAAATTGAAATTGACCGCCGTGGAAATGAAACCTGTGTTATTCGTGAATGTCGTGATGACTTTGTCGTCAAGAACAACAAATGCGAACCAACAAAATGCGATAATTGCTTGCAGGACTTTAACCCAACAACGGGCAAATGCGAAAACATTACTGATTTATCTTGCACAATGACGGGCACATCAAATGTTCGCCGTGCTGAATACACATGCGAAAACAAGAAACGTGTATGTCGCATTGTCGAATGTGAAGAATTTTACACACGCAACAACGCACGCACCCAATGCACCAGTATTGTTGGCACAAAATGCACCGCATCCCAAGTTGCACCATCGGTCAACACTGCAAACGCAAAAACATACAAATGGCGTAGTGTTGGTGGCCAGGTTCTGTGTTTAATTGACGAATGTCGCAACAATAATTACAAACCAAACGATGCCGGGACCCAGTGTTTGTTAGCTGGTGGCGACTGCACCTCACAAATTCCAAACGCACGCAGTGCTGAATACGAACTGGATTTGATATCTGGCGAAACCAAGTGCTTATTAAAATCTTGCAAAGATGGCTGGGAACCAGATTACGAAACAAACAAATGTAATCAGAACAAATGCACCACCACCCAACGCAACGTTGATGGTCTGCGTTCCGACCAGGCATCTGCCGTCACAATTGAAAACGGCGAATGTGTTGCAACCGCCTGCCATTGTGGATATGAATTAAAGGACAAAAAGTGTGTTGATTGGGGCAATAAATTATGCACCAACACAACCACACCTGCCCTGCCCCAATACGCAGATGCAGACACAACATTTATGAAGTGTAAAAACAAACGTGCATACTGCCACGTGACCAAATGCACAAATTCTGCCTACACCCCAAACAATTCCAATACAAAGTGCATTGACACTGCGGGCGAACCATGTGACGAATATCCATCTGACCCACACGCAACGGCGGGTAAGTGGAAAAAAGTCAACGGACAAATGGTATGCTTGATTTCTGAATGTGCCGACCAATACGAACCGGCATCTGATGGTAAATCTTGCATCCAAAACGAATGCACCAGTGATGACCCATACGCAAATAAAACAAAATTCGTAAATGGAACCTGCGTTATCACAAGTTGCCGCGGCAACTATATCCCAGATCCATCAACACCAAACCCAACAAAATGTGTTCAGGGTTCTGGGGAACCATGTGACGAATACCCATCTGACCCACACGCAACGGCGGGTAAGTGGAAAAAACTCAACGGACAAATGGTATGCTTGATTTCTGAATGTGCCGACCAATACGAACCGGCATCTGACGGCAAATCTTGCATCCAAAACGAATGCACCAGTGATGACCCATACGCAAATAAAACAAAATTCGTAAATGGAATCTGCGTTATCACAAGTTGCCGTGGCAACTATATCCCAGATCCATCAACACCAAACCCAACAAAATGTGTTCAGGGTTCTGGCGAACCATGTGACGAATACCCATCTGACCCACACGCAACGGCGGGTAAATGGAAAAAAGTCAACGGACAAATGGTATGCTTGATTTCTGAATGTGCCGACCAATATGAACCAGCATCTGACGGTAAATCCTGTGTCCAAACCGAATGCACCGCTGAAAATGCAACCAGAACAAAACTGGAAAACGGCAAATGCATTGTCAAGAAATGCGTTGACGGCTATATGCCCGACCCTGATTCTGCCCAGCCAACAAAATGTGTTTCATCTGCGGGCGAATGCACCCCAGATGACAAAAACGCAACGGCGGGCCAATATATTCGCAATGGCAAAAAATGTATTCCAACCGAATGTATCCCCGGATACGAGGTCAAAAATAAAAAATGCGTTGCCATTGGTGGCAAATGTGACAAATCAGAACTGCCTGAAAACGCAAAATCTGGCACCCGTGCATTTGACAGTGCAACCAACACTGAATATTGCCAAGTGACCGCATGTTCCAAGGGATTTGTTGTATCATCTGACAAACGTTCATGTGTCGAGGCAGCAAAACAATATCTGTCCGAAGAAGATTCCAAGAAACGCGTTGAAGAATTACAGGAAAATTATCAGGCCCAAAAGGAAAACGAACAATCATTAAAGAACCGCATCTTGGGTGCAACGGGTATCGGCATGACCGGTATCGGTGGCATGCAGGTTGCATCTACCCTGGCGGAACAGGGTGCTGATGCGGATGCAGAAATTGATATGACTGCCTATCTGGCAACATTCCGTTGCGATTACGGTGCCGGCAAACAGTTCAAGGGTGGCGAAATGGGCATATCTTTGCCTGGTGCATCAGAATTGGTTCCACTGTATGCGGAATACGTTGCATTGGCAAACGATTTAAAGACACGTAAAAACGCACTGGGTATGCGTGCAGGCATTGAATCCCAAACGATTTTGGATTCTGCAACAACGGGTCTGTATGACGATGTCTCGACTGGCATTACCAGTGGCACATACGCATCCCTGTCCCGTGCAATATCCGACCCCGAAGGTATGGATGCCCAATTATGGGCGGCCTTGAAACAGCAGACCGCCGACAAACTGAAAACCGGTGCAATTATCGCAGGTATTGGTGCCGTGGGCAGTTTGATTGGCAACATTGCCCTGAATCATAATGCACCAAAAGAAAACTCGGCAGAAATCATGGCAAAATATGCCGGCATGTATCAGGTATTTAACCAGGCCGAACAAGATTTCCAACAACAGGTAGATGGCCCAACCTGTGCCAACTTTAACCTGACCGGCAAATATCCAAATTGTAATTGCCCTGTCGCAAATCAAACATTCCACCCGGATCATGGTTGCCAATGCGACGGCGATTTACAACTGATTTCTAGCAAATGCCAATGCCCCAATGGCAAAACCCAAAAAGGCACAAAATGCACAGAAACCATCAAAGGCCCAACCTGTGCCGACTTTAACCTGACCGGCACGTATCCGCAATGTGATTGTGGCGAAAACAAACTGTTCAATGGTGCAGAATGTATCGACATTCCCGATTTGTCAAACATAGAAATTGACGACTTTGGTAACGAAGATTATGATTTTGGGGATGACGATTTTACCCACTTAGAAGATGGACTAACGTGCGAATTTTTTGGTGGGGTCGGCACTTATCCAGATTGCACATGCACCAACCCAAAACAAATATTTAACGGCATATGCCAGGACTGCCCAGGCGACCTAATATTCCGTTCTGATTTGGGTATTTGTGCCTGTGCCCTGGGCAAAATACAACAAGATACAACATGCACCGACCCACAGCCAGAATGTGAATTGACTGGCTTGGTGGCCACAGATAAATGCGAATGCATTGCAAATGCCCACAGCAATGAAGCAAATCAATGTGTGTGCAACACTGGTTATACCCAGGTTGGCAATGATTGCATTTTGGATATTACATCCCTAATACCACAAACAGAACCCATTGCTTCAATCAGTTTCAACTCGGATCTGCTGTTTGATTCTGGCAGTGATAAATTGAAAATTGATGCCACGGATTTTATTAACGACTTCTCGGGCAAAATTAATACTGAACTTGCCAAGGCGAACCAACAAAACAACGCAAACTTCACATTGGACACATTGGATTATTGCATATTGGTTACTGGCCATACCGACCGCCAACCATTCAAGAATCCAGACGACAACACAAGAAACAATAAATCCTTGTCCGAACGTCGTGCCAAAACGGTTGCAGACATATTGACAAAAAATGGCTTGAAAAATGTAACGTCCAAGGGTGTTGGCGACACAGAATGTGATGCCTCGAAATATCCAAACACGGTCGAGGAAAAATGCCGTCGTGTTGTTATAGAATTTAGAGCAAACGGAACCTGTAATTAAAAAATGCCCCGCACGGGGCATTTTTTATTTCCGAATTTTAATCAACAATGCTACACTTTTACACAACAACCCAGGGGGCATAACATGAACACAGAACTGCTGACCGATGAACACATGCGTAAATTATTTGGCACAAACTATAATGGCATTACATACTATAATTACGATACCAACACCTGGAATCATGATTCATACCTGGGCGACAAGATACTGGGCAGAGACAGCAACATCTATCACAAACTGAAAGAACTGTTGGAATCTTCGCCATCGTTTGCACCATACGAATTGGTCGCCTTTGCCACGATGCCGATTGTGCACACCCCCGACTATAAAAACTATCCAATTCTGGTATCAAATCCGACACACAAAAAACCTTCTTCGTATGTGGTTGGCACAATTGTCAGACGTGACAAAACCACCGGCAAAATTATTCCTGTGCCAAACACCTGGCTTGGGTTAAAGCAATTTCCTTTTTACAATTCCGCCATATGCGAAGGCCCATTTTTCTTTGCATTTGACTGCAACAAATTTCCAATCCTAACCAATGCCCTATTGAAAATCCACGGCAACCAAAAATAAAAATCCCCCATTTGGGGGATTTTTATTAAAACTGGGTATCAACACAGGACTCAACCGTATCCGCCCATGTTTTACAGTATTTTTTACCAAATATCGGATTTCTAGTAACCGCACATCTCTGTGTCCTGGTGCAACGATGACACACCAAAATATCCCACTCGAACGTAGATGTCACCGTTTCTTTGAAATTCCATTGGTTCAAGGTCTTTGACCCTGTCAACTGTGTTTCTACACTAGTGTCTTCACCATTCGCATTTCCTGATTTAATGTTCCCTGTCAAACCAACTCCAGCAACGGCAACACCACCCAGTGCAACACCACTGATTGTTTTGCCAAACAATGTTATCGCTGCATTAGTCGTAGCATTAACCCCCAGCCATGGAACCACCACCGTTGCAGCAGTCAAGGCAACTGCGGCCATCATTTTACCAAATGGATTCTTTGGTGGTTCTTCAGATTTTGGTAATGCTACACTTTCTGCAAAATCAACACATGCCTGACGAGCAATCTCACGCAGAACATCCTTGCTGTTTTCGCCACGATTTTCCGCAATACGTTCACCCATTTTTACATAATCTTGGGTCATCTGCTCATTTAACTCATCGTATTTTGCATAATAATTGTCCTGCGTTTGTTTCAATGCCGCATTTGCAATCATTGTGCGTATCTGTTTGGTCATCTCAGGGAATCGTCCACCCCCCGTCAAATCACGACGTGTCAACTCTTTACCATCTGCATTTTTCATTTTCATACCCTGAACCTCGCGTCCAGTCAAACAGAATTGAACTGTTGGGTCTGATTCAATTGTTTGAATTGCCATGTCAATATTTTTCTGCAACGTTGACAACTCAGAATTTATCTGACTTTTCTGCTGTTCAGTGACTCCTTCATCACTAACCTTGGTCCAATAGTCCGATACGTCAAACGTGCCATCTTCATTTATTTCGATGGAATCCCAATAAATTGTCCCCTCAATCAACGCAACAAAAGGTTTAATTTCGCCTGTTCCACGTCCTAACTCTTCATCGGATATCATATCAACACTATTTCTACAATCCGAACCACTAATAACAATACTGCCGTCAGCCCCCTGTTCCAATGCACAAATCTTGTATCCCAGCGTTCGTTTTCCAATATTCTCATCGATTGTCAGTCCCGAACACGTTCCTGAATCTCCACAAACCTTAACCACTGCTTCATCAACTGCAGTTTGGCAATAATCCATTAAGTTATTATCAATATTCAAGAAAATACCCTGCACAATACGAGATAGTTCTTCATATACTTTATCACCACGAATATCCTCGCTACCATAGACCTTTTGGCATCCAACCAACTTGTCATATGGACACATACGCACAATCGTATCTGTATCCAGTCCCACACACTGTGTATAATCTTCACCACAGCGATCTTCCGATGTCAGACATTCTTTGACCGCCACGGTGCAAGAATCCACTCGCATAGATGCCAAGCGGGCCACAACAAATTCCCATATATCAGATTCTTCTGCCTGTGCCTCGCTTGAATCATCAATACCACATGCATTCAATGGCACCTTGCACACATTTAACATTGTTCCAGGTCTGGTTAAACACATATCATACGAGCCATCTGGATCATTTGGATCAATATTATCTTTACATGCCTTTTGGAAGCAAGACGATATATTACCAATACAGTCCTGACGAGCCCTATCTTCTGCTATCAATTCTGCACTCTTTACCTGGGGGGCTACTTCCTTCAAGAACGTTTCCCAAACCTGACCTGCAACATTTGTGCATTCCTTTGTGACATATTCACACAATGGTTTCTTGGCCAACAATGTATCGTATGTGGACGCATATATTTCAATTGTGGTCGCACTTCCCTTTACCTTGTATTTTTTTATACCACCAGATGTGCTTTTCACAAAATTAGTTGCATCCATTGCCCCCATCGTTGCACAATTCGAGAAATCCTCTCCACAACCACCTGTTTCAATCATACATTCCTTGAACTTAACCGTGCATTGTCCCAAATCATATTTGTTTGCACTACGATATTGATCCAATGCCGTCTGACGCAATGCCTGTTCTGCCGCCGCCAGTTTATTCGCACTTGACTTTTTCTGTGCATTCAGTGAATTTTCATAAGCAGCACAATCTGAACGCACTTTTTGCGAATACATCATTTTCAACAGTGTCAATTCTGTTTCACACTCGGGCATTTGTGCGGCACAAATATTTGCAGCCGCATTATGTAATGCATCACCTGTTTTGCCTTCTATATCCTCAGCAAAAGGATTTTCTTCGAACAAATCAGCAGCATCCTCGAAATCCAACACATCAGTATCCCACATAGACAAATCTAATTCACGACGTGCCGATGCCCTTTCTTCTTTTTTCTGGTCTTCGATTGCCTTGTCTGCGGCCTCTTTTGCCATTTTCATTGCCAAATCAGCATCCGCCCCCATTTCCAGACGTTCCACCCCTGCGGTTGCCATCTGATAAGACATCTGATCCAATTCTTCAATCTGGGCTAAAATATCATCCAGTTCTGCATTACGATTACTGCAAATACATCTGCCCCCGGTCTCGTTATCCAGCATACAGAACGCATCCATACAGCCATCATACTTTGCCTGACATTCTTCACTGACGATTACGTTTTTAGCGGCCGCCTGCACCTTGGTTCCCTTGGCCACAACATTTTGTTTTGCCGCACGTGCCACAACGGTTGATGCCGAAGAAGTTGCCGGCGCTGCACTGCGTGCCACCGTTGTCCGTCCTGAACGCACCATGCCCCCTGCACTGTCTGCGGGTGTTCGCACGGCACTGCGGGCCGATACAGCACTGCGTGCAGTGGTTGCCTTGCCTGCTGTCTGTTGGGTTGCCTGCCCCCCAGAACGCCGTTGTTGGGGCACCGCCGCATCCGCCCCATAAATCAATCCTGCAACAAACATCGAAAACAGTGCTATTTTTTTCATATACAATCCCTCTTTATCTCCTTTATTCTATCACATATCCCCATTTTATAAAAACACTTTTTTACAAATATTCACAGCACAGTATTGACATTTTATATTTTTTGTCCTATATTTTAACAACGGGGGGGCAAGACATACAATGAATCAACGAACACCAAATGCCAGCCATGCAAAACAGGACTATACACCTGACCATGACGGCAAGACACATTTCTTTATACGAATGCCAATGACACCATTGGCATATTCTGACGCATATGTCATCAGCAATGAAGAATTACGTTGGACAACCGGCATTACCGCCCGCACTGCCCGTCGTGTCTTAACCGTCGCCGGCAGTGGCGATCATGCCATATTTTATCACCTAAACGGTGCAAAACACATCGACACATTTGACATTTCGTATTGTGCCCGTGCAATTATGGACACCAAAACAGCCGCCATACAAACCCTGCCCTATGGGCAATATTGCGAATTACTGTCACGTGCATATAAAAACCCCCACATTGCAAAAATAGACCTGATGCAACCAGTTCTATCTAAAATGCCGACCGAAACCGCCAACTTTATCCAGCAAATGGACGGCTATCGGATTTTTGCCAATGGCATGGAACCAGAATACTATCCACAAAACATGCCATCAGAATCTGAATACCAAAAATTAAAGCAAACATTACAACAGCCATTTAATTTCATATGGTCTGATTTGTATAATCTGCACACCCATTTGTCTGGTGAATACGATGTCATCAATCTGTCGAACATATTTGAATGGGTTCCCCAAACAACCATACCAACACTTGAATCATTGCGTCCACACATTCGCCTGGGCGGTCACATAATCGCCCACACATCATGCTTTATAAACCAAGAAAATACCAATCAGTATATGCAAGCCCAAAAGAAATTCAACTGGGCAAAGATTGGTCTTTACCAAGACACCAAAACCCGTGAATACGCAGTCATATTACAACGCACCAGATAACAAAGAACCGGCATTACGCCGGTTTTATCTTTGCTTCTGAACATTTGTAATTTTTGGCTTCATATCTTCTGGTGGGAACACCCGTTTAAACACGGCATCCGCCAACAATGCAACCGCCACCACAATTCCACACGTTGCCCCAAAAATCAGGCACCAATCACGAATATTTTTCTGTTTATTTTTATCCATATCTTTTCCGTTTTATACAGAACACTTTACATTGCCCAACACGATATGTCCAGAAATAAAAAAACACCCCAATCGGGGCGTTAAATAAGATTTCACAGATTATTCCGCTGTCTTTTCTTCAACAACTTCTTCTGCTTTTTCTTCTTTTACGGCTGGTTTAACCGCTTTTTTAGCATTTACATCACGATCAACCAATTCGATAATTGCCATAGGTGCTGCGTCACCATAGCGGAACCCTGCCTTCAACACACGGGTATAACCACCTGGACGTTTTGCATAACGTGGGCCCAAGACCTCGAACAACTTTTTAACAGTTGCCCCACTGTTATTACCCAGTTCAGATGCAGTCAAGCGACGATTTGCAACAGTATCAACCTTGGCACGAGTAATCAGTTTTTCAACGACACTACGTAAATCTTTTGCTTTTGGCAAAGTAGTTTTAATCTGTTCTTTTTCAATCAAGTTTTTTGCCAGACCGACAAACAAGGCCTTGCGTGCATTTGTGTCGCGATTAAAAGTGCGACCTGCTTTCATATGTCTCATCGATTACTCCTTTTTTTGTTTCTGCCCACCACAATGGTGGGATTTTTTCACGAGACGTCCATGACCTGATTTTCATCAGAACCATGGGGTTAAATTATTGAGCCCTGGCCCCATCTTTACCAAAGAAAATCATACGAAACATTTGTGCAATCACACTTTCGCCCTGCAAAAATTTTTGCTTTTTGTTTTTCGTTTTCTTTGTATCTGTTGCCATTTTATGCCCTTTTTTATAGCACAATTCTCACATATTGCAAGGAATTTTACCCCTTGCAATGCAAGAAATTAAAAGATATGAGATTATTGGAAGCGTTTGACGGTTCGCAGTGTAGTTGCCCTACATAAGAACCGACAAACGCAACAAGAATCCATATATTTTAATTTATTTGTAGGGGTCCTCGTATTTTTTGGCCAACTCTGCAATATTTTCTGGTGGCCAACCTGGGACTTCCATACCCAAACCTAATCCCATTGCTTCCAATTGAACTTTGATTTCGTTCAAGGACTTGCGACCAAAGTTTGGTGTTTTCAACATATCGGCTTCGGTCTTTTGGACCAATTCACCCAACCAGTTGATTTTATCGTTCTTCAAGCAGTTGTTTGCACGAACCGACAATTCCAGTTCATCAACATGCTTTAACAATTTTGGATCAAATGGCAATGCATCTTTTGCTTTTTCTTCTTCGCTTGGTGCATTTACCTGTGCTGGGTCTTCAAAGTTGATAAAGACAACCAACTGATCCGTCAAGATACGTGCAGCAAATGCGATTGCATCTTCTGGGCTGACCGCACCGTTTGTTTTAACCGTCAATTCCAGTTTATCATAATCTGTTGACTGACCAACACGTGTTGGCAAAACTTCACTGGCCACATTCAAGATTGGCGAGAAGATAGAATCCACAGGAATTGTGCCCAATGGCAAACCATCTGCATGTGCGGACGCAGGCACATAACCACGACCTGTTCCCAATGTGATTTCCATATCCAAATCTGCCCCCTTGTCCAACGTGCAGATTTCGACATCTTTATTCATAACTTCCACACCACCGGTTGTTTCAATCATACCTGCTGTCACAACTGCTGGGCCTTTTACTTTCAAGTATGCTTTATGCTGACCTTCTGTCAGAGCCTTGAAATACACCCCTTTCAGATTCAAGATAATATCGGTCACATCTTCACGAACACCCGAAATACTAGAGAATTCATGTTGAACCCCATCAATTTTGATACAGATTGGTGCACACCCCTGCAAAGAAGACAACAGAACACGACGCAATGCGGTTCCCAATGTCATACCAAAACCCTTTTCCAACGGTTCTGCGACCAAAGTTGCGATATTAGAATTATGTTCATCGACCTTGATATCCAATTTCTTTGGTTTAATCAACGTCATCCAGTTTTTTTCAATCATGAATTACCCCTTTTCGGCTTAGTTTATCATTTTCACCAATTCGGTTACGGCGAACCCCATGCTCGCACGCCTGCGGATTTTAACCTACTTTTTCACAAAAGTCAAACAATATATGCAATAAAATCATTTGTTTTCTGTGCATTTTATGATAGAATTTTTGGGAAGAAAATCCACAAAGGAAAACACATGAAAAAATTATTTACATTACTATCAGTTTTATTGCTATCGGCCTGCACGTTCTATACCGAAGACACATACGAAGATTATTATTATCCCAACCCATACCAAACGACATACGTCTACCGTAATTACTGGGAACGAAGTTCTGAACCCGACAGAATCCACTATGTAATTTATGACGATCGTGACCATCACGACTATGACCGCAAACACAGATACGACAAGAAACACGATGACCATAAAAAACCAAGCCGTCACGACAAAGATGACAACAAAAAACCAAACAAGGACGACAAACCAAACAATAATAAAAAGCCAACAACCACCAACCCCACACCGGCGGTTAAACCAATTTCCAAGCCGATAAACACAAACAAACCTTCGGCCCCGAAACGGACAATATCTGGCCCCACCGCATCAAAGAAATATGGCACCATAAATTCGGGCAGCCGTGCCAGGGTCACAAAATCATCCGTCACCAGACGTTAAAAAATCCCCAAAATGGGGATTTTTATTTTTTCTTTTGCTGGGCATTTGCGATTACACGTTGCAAATCCATTTTCATCATATCCAGATGCCTAATGACCGCAGACAAATCGTGAACCGTTATATTTCTGGTATTCAGCATTTTGCGTATAAATGTGACATCCCCCTGCAACTGTTCCTTGGCATCATCATCCAACAATTTAGTCCGCATTACTTGACCCCGGGCTTATTTTTGATTTTGTCCGGTCACAATCCATGCAACATCCGCCATTGTTGCCGACATTCTGGTTCCCATCCCAGACAACAACTGTGGCATCGCCTCGGCAACAAATGCACTATTTGCACAAGCCGACAAACACGCCCAGCGATTCGGCAACGGGTTCAACTTGCCTGTAATTTTATCACGTGTCAAAATCGTTCCATACGCCAAAGGATGCTTTTCACTTGCCATCGCCACGACAGGATGCGTCATATGCTGAATCAATTTTGGCTGTGGAAAGGTTGTTTTTGGCACTGCAATACCTGCAACCCCCACGACCTCGCAATCTGACCACTGTCTTTCAACACGGCGAACCAATCCCTTAAAGTCCACACCATCACGAATCAATGGAAACCCATGATATTGAAAACGATTCCACATCTTGGCATCCAGATTATAGACAACCGCCCCATAATCAAATCTTCCCAAAATATCCGCCAAACGTTCCTGGGTCAAAACTTCTTTTTCTTTTGCATATTGAACTTTTGGTTGTCCCCAACCAAACAAATTCTTGAAACTTTTCATTACTTCCATCCTTTTCAACACAATCAAAAACCCCTCCGCCCAATCAGACGCACCAAACACGTCCACGGACCCAGATGGGGTTTTTCAGAAAATTATTTACAGCGATTGCATGGCCCAACAGGCACAACACGACGTTCGACCTGAACACCCATTGGCTGATACACAGTCACTGGTTGAAACACTTGATAGTGATCAATAACTTCTGTATGAGTTTTCACACGCACTGGCTGTGCGATACGTGCACACTTTGCACAGCGATTACATTTATTGCATGACTTGCGACAAGGTTTTACATCTGCACTGGATGCGAAACGCCCACAGGTTGTTTTAACATTATCAACCGAAGGTGCGACCATTTCATAACTGACATTTTCCCATGTCGTCACTGTTTCAGTTTCCGTCACGACACCATCTGCCACGGCGACACTGGCAAACAACAACGCAACCAAAGAACCCAATAATGCTTTTTTCATTATTATTCCTTTTTGTGTTCTCATACATTCTCTGTCCGCTGTTTTTCAACCACAGGATAACACAACAAAACCATTTGTCCAGAATAAATTGAAAAAGTCCCCGTCAAAACTGACGGGGACGGGACACACATAAAAACCTGTTTATTCACATGCACCGTGGGATTTTGCAACCGCATAGTTTGGTATGCATGTACTTCCCGACACAACACATGCCGATGGCACAGGCACCAATTGCCCACCCACCTTGGCACGATAGTTAAACTGTGCCTGCTTGCACAATCCCATATCGTTATACATACCACACATCTGTTCCCATGACGCACAGTCCATCACCTGACCTGTGGGCGAAACGGTATCTGGCAATTTCAGATTCCATTTCACATAAAAATCACGCAAAGAACCAATTGAATACGCCTTGCCGAATGCGACCTGGGCCAACCCATCCCCAACCCGACAGTTGATATTGTTCTTTTCAACAAAAGCCGTAATTGCGGTTGCCAATGCCCCAGTTCCTGCACCAACCCCGGCACCAATCAGTGCATTTCTGGCGATTGTTGACGCTTCGCCATTTTGCATTAAATCAACCAGTTCTGATGTGAACACACCACGCAATCTGTCCATTTCTGGTTTCAACTCGTTCGGTGTCTGGCATCTGCCATCGGACACGGCACAGTAAATCCCACGTCCTTCAATTTTTGCCAAGTTCAACGGATAGAACAAGCAACCTGCCACGGCCTCGCCATCAATTTCTGCATCAAATTCACTTGCCAACTGGTCCAAACATTGCTGTGCAGACGTATATCCTTTACCCATACATGGCATTGCGAACTCGAACTGTGCAAAGCATTCGTCCAGGTTATCATATCCATTACACACCAAAGCCGCTTCATATTCTGCGACAACTGATGCCCCACCATCACAACTGGCCATTGCGGTTCTCAACAACCGATATGTATCATACAGTTCGACAATTTCCCGACACTGGAATCTGTTTATATCCGCATCCAGCGAAGAAATCCGTGAACCTGCCGACATATACTCGCCCAACGTTGCCAGATTTGCATCTGTCCGCAACTGATCAAACATCAACTTGCGATGTTCTGGGTCTGCACAGTCAAATGGCTTTGCCCCGTGTCCAGTCAATGCACCAACACCGGCACCAACGACTGTTCCGCCACCGACCCCAACAACGGCTGCTGTATTTGTTTTATTCATCAACGAGAACCCAAACAAATCCTTGTTGCATTGGAACGTTTCGCCTGCTTTTTTCCAGACCTGTGCAGGTTCATCATTACCCACCGCCCCAAACAGCCAACTATTTTTAATTTGTTCGTCTTTATTGTATCCTGCCACACGGATATAGCATTCGCCAGTGGCCGCATCCCAACGTGCATAGTGTCCACGTCCACCATCAACCCCGGGATTTCCGTCATTTACACGCACCCCTTGTGGATTTGTTTTGACCAGGACATTACCCTGCTGTTTGTTATATGCCCCAACGGTATCATTGTATTCTGCTGTGGTCCGTCCAGAATTCGCAACTGCCGTGAACGAGTCCCCATACGTATTTTTATCCAACAGTCGGCACGTATTTTCCGCCTGATTTGGTGTCAATCCCGTCTTACGCAGGATAAAGTTATAGTATTCCGGTTGCACACGTCTTGAATTAAAGTCCAACCAAACATCTGCATCGCTGCGATAAACATTTTTGCAATCTTTTCGAACTGTCTCGACACATTTTTCAACCTGCACCTGACACAGTCCCATACCGTTCATGATTGAGTGCCGCAAATCTTCATTAAACATATCGTTTAATCCACCCGCCAAGGCCCCTGCATTGACACAGTTCAAGATATCCGTCATACACCCTTCGATTGTATATGTTGAATTTTTCACCCCACCGTCTGGACATTCTGGCGGTGTTGGTTTAACCGGTTCGTCTGGGGTCGGTTCATCTGGTTTTGGGTCATCTGGTTTTGGATTATCCGGCTTTGGATTATCTGGCTTTGGTGTTTCAGGCACCACCACCGGCTTTTGCAAATTAGTGGACACATTACCCGTTGTATTGATTGTCATTGACGGCATAGACGGCATACGCACACGACTGTATGCGTTGCGACCTGTGGCTTCGGCCCCAATGGCACTTCCAACAAACGCCAGCACCCCAAATCCTGCAACAGACATTCCCAATAACTTAAACCAGTTTTGCATTTATAACTCCCCCGTTTATTATCCCTGTTATTATATCACAAATTAGCCAATAAAAAAAACACTTTTAGACAAAATATTTTCATTTGACAAACATTTTCTATTGTCTACAATTATATTCAAGATGAAGAAAATATTGAATCTTATCAGTGCCCACCGCCACGCCATCACATGGTCGATACTTTATATCGCCACGATGTGGGTGGTATTTTACGGTCTGTTTGGATTTGATTTATTTTCCCTCCCCCAGTGGGCACAACTTCGTCATGCACACCTGCGTGGATTTCCAGGCCTTGTATTTGGCACATTGATAATGGCAATGATACCCATATACTGCACGACAACCCTGTTGATTATCCGCACCAAGCAACCTATTTTTTCCGCCCCAAAAATTATATCCACACCAGTAAATTGGATAAAGTCCGCATTTACCCCAACCCCTATTGAAAAACCGGCAGAAAAAACCGACACCCCAGATTCCCAGACACCACCCC
>JAFYUU010000011.1 GCA_017549445.1 Alphaproteobacteria bacterium
CTGAATAGCATGGTCATTACCCGTCACCGCCGATGCCCCCGCCCGTGGCAAATTCAGATCAATTCCCGTTGTCATCATTGGCGTAGTCACCATAAACACCGCCAACAACACCGTCATAACGTCAATCATTGGTGTCAGTTGAATTCCGGCATCTGTATTTCTGCGTCTTGCTCTGCTCATAATAAAAATCCTGTTTATTACTTTCTTGATTTCAGTTCACGACGCACATCGTCCAAACGATCGTATAAATCATCTGCCTTTTTCTGAAACACCTGATGTGCAATCCCCGCAGGAATCGCCGCAATCAACCCCAATGCCGTTGTTCCCAACGCCACCGCCAACCCCGGGGCAATAACCCCAATACTGACGGACTGATTTACACCAATGGATGCGAACGAATCCATAACCCCCCACACGGTTCCGAACAACCCGATAAAGGGCGAAATATAAGACACCATCGACAAGAACCACAAATTCCTATCGAACGGACGAATCAATCTGTCCACAATCACACTCAAATTATCCGTTGGCTTGATTTTCACAGGTGTCTTTTTATTCATACGCCACAGGCGAATTTTTTCTACGATTACCGCCCACGACATCACACTGAACACCACCAGCACAATCGACACCACCAACGTCATCACGTCACCGGTGAACAAACTCAACAACGAGAAATTATTTTCCATCTTTCCTTTCCTTGCTTTTTAATCTATATCAGTCCCTGAAACAATTCTTCTGGGATACGTTTTGGACGCATATCGCCTCCCAAATACGCAACTTTGATGTTTATTATAGCACAAACATTCCCATCTTTCACGAACTTTTGTTCAATTTTTACAGAAGCCGTCCCTACATCCAACATTTGTGATTCCACCACAAACTTATCTGCGGGTTTCAAGGGCAGGGCATATTTTATATTCAGTTCCCTAACCACAAACCCAATATCATCGCCTGCCACAACACGTCCCCGCAACCAGTCCATTCTGGCCCGTTCCGCAATTTCCAAATATCTGGCATGATAAACGATACCTTCTGCATCAGTATCCGCATAGGCAATTGTAAAGGGGAATTTATGAATTTTACCCATACTACTTCTCCAACCCCAGATGAGAATATCCCAAATCCGTAATAACACGTCCCCGCGGGGTCCGTTGAACAAATCCCAACTGCATTAAATACGGTTCGATAACATCTTCGATTGTATCAGACGGTTCTGACAAGGCCGCCGACAGATTTTCAATCCCAACCGGCCCCCCGGCATAGTATTTTACAATCGTATTCATATATTCCCGATCGATTTCATCTAATCCACACTCGTCAATATGCAACTGGAACAGGGTTGTCTTGATGGTATCGGCTGTAATTTGATTTTTACCCAATGCCGATGCAAAATCTCGGCCCCGTTTTAACAGACGATTTGCAATACGCGGTGTTCCACGTGCCGACTTTGCCAACATTAATGCCCCCTGAGAATCAATTTCCGTCCCCAGTATTCTGGCACTGCGAATAATAATCTTGGCCAAATCTTCTGGCGAATAGAACGTCAACCGCAAATCAATTCCGAAACGATCACGCAACGGATTAGACAACAACCCGGTTCGTGTTGTCGCACCCACCAACGTAAACGGGGGCAGGTCGATACGCACACTTTTCGCACTTGGCCCTTCGCCCAGCATAATATCTAACTTGAAATCTTCCATTGCCGAATACAGCACTTCTTCAATCGCAGTCGGCAACCGATGAATTTCATCAATAAACAGAACATCCATTGGTTCCAACGCCGTCAGTATCGCCGCCAAATCCCCTTGCTTGGTCAGCATAGGTGCAGACGTTGCACGAAAACTGGTTCCTAATTCGTTTGCGACAATGTGTGCCAATGTCGTTTTACCCAATCCTGGGGGTCCATACAGCAACACATGATCCATTGATTCCCCACGTGACTTGGCCCCAGAAATAAACACAGATAAATTCTGTTTTAACCCTTCGTGACCGATAAAGTCCGTCAAAGACCTGGGACGTATTGACGCACCCATCTCGTCTGGGATATTGGCATCTAAAAATCTTTCTTTATTTTGCATTACTACAACAACTTGGCTTCTTCTTTTTCACGTCCGACATAGGCCTTCAGATCGTTATACATCTGACGCAGGTCTGCGGGTTGGCTGTATCCAGCATCAGAATTTTTGACCCGAATTGTTTCCAAATCAATCTGTGCCTGCTTTTTCAAGACCTGGGTCAAATGATCTGCGAACGCACGTGCATCATCACCTTCGCACGCCCCCTGCAACAACAACCCACGATTTGGCCTTGGCGACAAGAACGCAAAATCTGACACCGCCGTATCAGGCGACACCAATGCAAATCCCGAAATTTCTGGTCTACGCATCATTGCCTGCAATACATACCATGCCCCCAACTGATGACCTGCCAGCCAAATTTTTTCACTATCTTCGTTGTTATTCTGAATCCAGTCAATAACTGTTGCAATATCCAACATATTATCAGACGTTGTTCCAATTACCCCTTCGGAATCCCCAACGCCACGATAATTAAATCGCACAACAGAAAACCCAATATCCATAAACGCCCGGAACATAGCATAGGACACCCGATCATTCATATGATGTTTTTGCCGTGGATTTCCCGACAAAATCACCGCCAGCGGTGCCGATGGCACAGCGGACTTGTGATAAACCGCATGAAGTTTTCCTGCATCCCCTGTAATAATCAAATCGACCATAGTTTTCACCTTTCGTAATATTACTTTCGTGCATAACGTTAGAACAAACCGAACCCAATTTTCAATAAAAATATTTTTGCTTTGACACAAATACTTAAAATGTTCTAGAATCCTAAACAAAGGAAAAAGGGCTTCACTATGTCAAGATTTGTTTTAACTGCGTTTTTACTGGCTTTGTGCACATCTGCAACCTTTGCTAGACAGGCGGAAATTGTCGAAGAATTCCAAACAATTTACACCGAAACGCCGGTTCAATCATACTACGCATACCCCGAAGACCCGAATTTTATCCCAGAAACCGAATTTATGGAACGTGCCGACAGTTTGGACTATGACCAAAATATCCAAGATGCCCGTGCCATCGAAGAATTCGAACATCCTGGTGTAATGTTTGCCAACCGTCCAATGGTAATCTGCCGTAACTTTGGTTGCACCCGTCTGAACGATCGCATTACCCGCACATTTTTATTCAACAGTTTGGCCAACATGTTCATGATGAATGCCCACTCTCGTGTTTATATCTGCGAAGCGGACCCATTCTCACGTGATTGCCTGCAATCTGGGATAACATTCCCTGTCCGCAGTGGCATCGCCAATGCACTGGTCAAAATCCCCAAGGCCACAATATCCCAGGTCAACGTATCCACCGGCCTGTCCAAGGCAACCGTTGGTATGACCTATGACTTTTTGGTAAATGGCATTGACCGTGTTTGCGAACCAACAATTATGGACTTGGTTATCCCCATCAATTCCGAGGCAGTCCTGTCCAACCGTGAATTCACCTGCCAAATGACCAGTGATGGCATCAGCAGTGTTTCCCTGATGGTCAGTTTGGACTACATCGATTTGGATTATGGCATTTTGGGTGGCTATTATTCTTTGGGAATGCAGGGTCCTGCCACGGGTGGTGGCACAGGTTATGCCTTGTTCAAAACAGAATTTACAACTGGCGGTATGAAGTTCCGTGCAGCCCTGTTGGGCGAACCGGATTCTGCCGGTGCGGTAAATTCCTTTATGACGATTCAACCCGGCGAATACGCGGTTGAACCATTAGATAAATAATTTCGTGGCTGGTTGTTATTTGTTATTTTGTGAACTATACTAACAACTAACCACTAACAACTGACCACAACTATGATAAACAAAACAGTTCTTATTATTGACGATGACGACATGCTGCGGCGTTCTTTGGCACGTGGCCTGCAAGCCAACGGTTTCAACACCTTGACCGCACCCAGTGCCGAATATGCCACGCAAATTCTGGCACGTATGACGGTTGATGCCATTATTCTGGACAGAATGATGACCGGCACCGATGGTTTAACATTTCTAAAAACACTGCGTCATAACGGAAATGCGACACCAACAATCATGCTAACTGCAATGACAGGCCCCGAAAATGCCATAGACGGTCTGTCGGGCGGTGCAGACGACTATCTGGCCAAACCGTTTCAGATACAAGAATTGATATTACGCCTGAATAATATTTTACGGAAAAGCGGTCACACAAACGCAAAAATGCCCAGCGGTTTAATTTACACCGATGACGAATTTTTTGTTCAGAACGGCCCAACCCCCCAACTGTTGGCCCTGTCTGGCGAAGAAAAAAAATTATTATTAAACCTGACGCGTCCCATGGGAAACATTTCCCCTGCGTCACCAATGGTTGCAAAACGCTTGCGAAACAAATTAAATATAGTATTATCCAACCTAGACATAATCACAATTCGTGGGCGTGGGTATAAACTGGTTGATAAAACCCAGCACCCAACCGAATAACACATAAACCCAAGGGAAAAACACATGAGATTGATGCCACGCAGTTTCCTTTCAAGAACCATTCTGATGATTTTAATACCATTGGTTATCGCCCAGATAATCGTTGCCAATGCGTTCTTTGGCAACCACTGGTCACGTGTTCATGCAACATTGGCACGCACCCTGGCGGGCGAAATTACAACCATGATGAACTTCTTGGATTCGGGCAACCTAAACGCCATGCAAGACATGGCCCGTGACATTGGTATCAACGTTTCTATAAACGATAAATTAAATCGCCCCCGTCATAATGACAACCGTGCAAATGAAACAGGCGATTTGGCACGTGAATTATCCAAACGTCTGAAACGTCCGGCAAAAATATTTATGGACAAGGGCAAACGTCTGGTCTTTATCGATGTTCCAACCCAAGACGGCAAAACCGCCACATTTGGCACATCGCTGTATCGCATCTATTCCACCAGCACCGAAGTATTCATCATCTGGCTGATTGGATCGATTTTGATTGTATCAATATTGGTATCGCCATTTATCATCATGCACACACGCAGTATTCGTCGTATTGCCCGTGCTGCTGGTCGCTTTGGCCGTGGGTTGGACGCACCTGGCTTCGAACCAACCGGTTCCAAAGAAATACGCGAGGCCGCAACCGCCATGATAACCATGAAGGAACGTCTGGACAGATACAACCGCACCCGAACCGATATGTTAAATGCGGTCAGCCACGACTTAAAATCACCATTGACCCGTATGCGTCTGGCAATTGAAACAGGCGGGGCGACCGATGCAGATTTAATTCGTGACATTGATCGCATGACAGAAATGGTCAACGGCTATCTGGCATTTGCCCGTGGTGAAATGCCCGAAATTGAACAGTCCGTGGAAATTCCACCCATGTTGCTTCGCACGGTTCGTGATTGTGCCGGGGACAAAGAAATCATCACAGATTTCCCCGAGAATCCGGCCCAGTTCTATGCTCGTCCAATGGCATTGGCCCGTGCGTTCACCAACATTATTGAAAACGCATCTCGCTATGCCAAATCCAAGATTAAAATAACCGAAACCGATTTGGACGACCATGTCGAGATTACAATCGAAGACGATGGCCCTGGCATTCCTGATGATCGCAAAAAAGACGCCTTGCGTCCATTTGTCCGTCTGGACGATGCACGTGGCACCGACACCGGTGGCACAGGTCTGGGCCTGTCCATTGCCCAAACTGCATTCGAGAATCACGGTGGACAAATGTTCTTGGAAAACAGTGATTTGGGTGGATTAAAGGTCCGCATCGTATTACCAATTTAATCTGAAAAGGGTATCATAAAATGAATTTGTATAAGCATGTATCAAACGCAATAAACGAAAAATTAGGAACAACGGTCAATTTGGAAGTTCCCAGAAACCGTGACTTTGGTGATTTTTCCACCAACTGTGCAATGGTAATGGCAAAATCTGCTGGCAAAAACCCACGTGAACTGGCCACAGAAATTTCGGCCCAGATTGCCGAACTGCCATTTGTTGCCGAAACATCTATCGCAGGTCCCGGATTTATCAACATAAAACTGCGTGACGAATTTATCTGGGAATCGGCGTGCCTACCTCAGTCCCCACACACAGACAATCCAATCACCATTGATTTGGACTATGGTGCATACAACGTTGCAAAATCCCTGCATATTGGTCATTTACGCACATCAATTGTGGGCGACACATTTAACCGTATTGCACGGTTATTGGGCCACAAAACCTATTCTTGGAATCATATTGGCGACTGGGGCAAACCCATGGCACTGGTTATTGCATGGATTGAACGTCTGCACCCAGACCTGCCGTATTTCCACGACAACTTTACCCCAAACACAGTGGTTGATTTTGACATCGAACCGGCCGAGTTAAATAAATACTATCCCTTGGCCAGTGCTTTTGCCAAAGAAAACCCAGAATTTCAGGCCCACGCCCAAGACATCAAGGCAAAATTCCAAAACGGTCATGCGGGTTATTTCGCATTGTATGAAAAGTTTTTGGCCATATCTTTGGATATGATGAACGAAACAGTAAAACGTCTGAACATTTTGCCATTTGATTATGACCTGGGCGAACGTAACGCCGCCAAATATCTGGACCAGGTTGAAGAAATTCTGCGTTCTAAAAACCTGATTCAGGAAAGTGACGGTGCCCAGGTTATCGTTGTAAAACGTGAATCCGACAACAAACCAATGCCACCATATATGTGGACGGACTCTCGTGGTGCAGACACTTATGATTCCACGGACTTGGCGGCGGTATATTGCCGTAAATTGACCGACAATCCGGATAAGATAATCTATTTTACCGACCTGCGTCAGGCTCTGCATTTCGAACAGTTATTCCGTGCATCTCAAATGTCTGGTATTTTTGATTATGAAAATCTGGAACACATCGGATACGGCACAATCAACGGCACAGATGGCCGACCATTTAAAACTCGTGACGGCAATGCCGCCGGTCTGGACGACATTATCGATGCCGTCAACCAGGCCGTCCATGCACGTGTTGCGGAATCTGGCAAAAATCTGGATGCCGACACCATTTCCGCAATTGCATTATCTGCGGTAAAATTCAACGATTTAATGCACGATGTGCGTTCGGACTATATCTTTGACCCAAATGCCGTCACCAGTTTCGAAGGACGCACCGGCCCATACATTTTATACACCGCCGTCCGCCTGAACAGTGTTCTAAAACGTGCAAACGAAGCAGGGGATGCAACATATATGCCAATGACAATTGATGAACGCAATTTATTGATTGGCATTATGGACTTTGAACGCATTGTCCACACAGCATTTGACAATCGTGCAACGGATCTGGTTGCGAATTATGCATACGATTTGTGCCAGTTGATAAATACATTTTATCACAACTGCCCAATCCTGCGTGATGACATTGACGCAAAAACCAGGGCAGGGCGATTGCATATTGCCAAGGTTGCCCGTGACACATTGGCAATGACGATTGATTTAATGGGTCTAAAAATCCCATCAGAAATGTAAAAAAACACAAAGAAACGCCTAAATGGGCGTTTCTTATTACTATAATCGAAACAACTTTACGGCCCACCCCAAACAGATGGAATATTCTCATAATCTGTCAACCCCGTATCATCAGTATACATCTTGCCTACCTGGGCGGACATTGCAGACGGCCATATATCATACAAGAATCTCCCATTGATTGTCGCAGAATTACCACGCATTGCATAATTACGATAAAACATTTCAGTAAACATACCCGTTTGTGCATCACCCGTCAAATTTCCAAATATCTCTCCTTCAATTCCCTCGATAGCATGACAATTATAGAACGTTCTACTAAACATATTTGGTGCGACACTACCAGAAACCCCCGAAAACAAGCCATCTGGCACCATTCCCGTCAGATTCACACATCCCGCAAACGTGTTATAGAACATTTTTTCTACTGGGTTGCCCGAAATTCCCGCGAACAACCCCGCAGGAATCGGTTGGTTCAAGCCAGAACACGAATTAAATGTCCCTTCATACATTCGTTTGGCCGGCTGTCCCTTTATACCTTCAAACAAGTTCCTAGGAATTCCCCCAGACAATCCCGAGCATGCATAAAACGTATTTCCAAACATTAATTCCTGTGGGCTCCCATCGAATACACCAAACAACGCATCTGGAATATTTCCTCGCAACCCCGTACAACCAGAAAAAGTCGCATTATACATCCTTTGTGCAGGTGCACCTTTTATTCCTGCAAACAGCCCATCAGGGATTTCAGGCAAGCCCACACACCCAGAAAAAGTGCTGTGAAACATATCACGTGCGGGCGGTCCAACAATTCCCTTGAACAAATCTGCCGAAATTGCGGTCAATCCAGAACAATTTTCAAATGTCCGATAAAAAATTCCTTCCATTGGTATTCCAACAATATTTTCAAACAATTCTGGTGGCACGGCCCCCTCTAACCCCGTTGCACCACCAAATGTAGCATAGAACATATTTTTTGTTGGTTGACCAGAAACACCATAAAACAATGCAGGCGGTATTTGTCCATTTAATCCAGTATTACCAGAAAAAGTATAATAAAAACGTGGCTGCGATTTTTCGGCAAGAGTAGAAAAGATATACCCCAAACTGCCAGAAATTTTTTGTATATTTACATTATCTTTGAAACTTATTGCTGCAACAGTATTGCTATTATTATATGCGGTTGCCTTGCCACCCATTTCTATATCATATTGCCCCGGAACGTCATAAGCATGAGAATATAACACTTCACTGGTATCTGACTTTTCGATAACAGTTTCCTGTCCATCCCCCCAATTTACATAAAATTTACCCTTGGCAGAAATCGAAAATGAAAAATCACTTGTATTATCTGTAGTTTTTATCTTAAACGGAGCCCCCATATACTTAATCAGAGTATCAACTGCTGTTTCCGTAGCCACAGTATCCACTGCGGCCTGTGTTGCATATTCTGATCTTGCATAACTGGTTGTGGGCCAACCGTTCAGTTTTTTATTTGCCACATCTATTGCGGTCAACAAATACTTCATATTTGCGACCACATTTTTATCAGTCAGTTCCGAGTGATACGGAACATTGATTTCCCATTTTTGTGCAATCAAATCATGAATATACTGAACATTTATAACAGGTCCCGAATATGCACCACTACTACACAAGAACAAAAAAATCGCACAAATAATACACTTCATCGCACCACCATCAATCTTCTGGTGGCAAAGGCGGAGTAGGCACATACAATGTACCAGTCACTGTATATTCGCCTTTTAGTGTCTGTTTTGCACTTTCAGACATATCCACTTTGTTTTCCAATTTTGAATCTACATATTCAACAGCTGCCAAGTTGCCCCAGGCAGTTTCTGAAAAGATTACGCACAAAAGCAACAACCAACATCTCATACAATCAAGTTTCCCCAGTCATTTGATCTCACACAAATACCCGTCACAAAATCAAAGATTTTTACGTAAAAACAATACGTTGCTCGCTTCCTTTAATACTATCAAAAACAGTATAGCAAAATTGCCACAACCCACACAAGGCAAAAAAACAAAAACACCATATGCCTACAAGGTATAATAATACCGCATTGATTTTTCTTGACATTTCTGGCACTTTCCGTAATAATATGGTCGCTTAAATTAAAACTAAAAAAGGTAAAACAACAATGGCAACGACAAAATCGTTAAAAAAGTGCGAATTGGACGCCAAATGGTATCTGATTGACGCAACGGATTGCACACTGGGTCGTTTGGCTGCATTTACTGCCAACATCCTGCGTGGCAAGAACAAGCCAACATGGACACCAAACATGGATTGTGGTGATCACGTTATTATTATCAACGCAGACAAGGTTGCGTTGTCTGGCACCAAGGCAGACAAAACAAAATTCTTCTGGCACTCTTTGTGGACAGGCGGAATCAAGGAACGCACACTGGGTCAGATGCGTGCTGAAAAACCAGAAAAATTGGTTACAAATGCCGTTAAACGTATGATGGGCCGTCGCACAGCAGTTGCATTGGCAAACAAACGTTTGAACAAACTGCATGTATATGCTGGTGCGGAACACAAACATTCTGCCCAGAATCCAGTTGTAATTGATTTTGCATCATTGAATCGCAAAAATAAAAGGGGTGAATAATGGCAGAAGCAAAGAAAACAGTGGCCAAAACAACAACCAAGAAAGCCACATCAGCAAAAACGGCTGCCAAAAAGGCACCTGTTGCAAGCGTTAAATTAAACAATGCCACTTATGCAACTGGCAAACGTAAAGATTCTATTGCACGTGTTTATATGATGCCAGGTAAAGGCAACATCATCGTCAACGACAAACCTGTTGCGGATTACTTCCGTCGTGCAGTGTTGCAGATGATTATCGCCCAACCATTTGGTGTCACAAAACGTGATGGTTCTTATGACATTGTTGCATTCGTCCAGGGTGGTGGTCTGTCTGGTCAGGCCGGCGCCGTTAAACACGGTATTTCCAAGGCATTGGAAAAGGCAGAACCAGAATTGCGTTCCGCATTAAAGACCGCTGGCTTCTTGACACGCGACAGCCGTGTTGTAGAACGCAAGCACTACGGTTATCGCAAGGCACGTCGTTCGACACAGTTCAGCAAACGTTAATTTACGTTTGTATCGACAACAATCCCACCCACCGGTGGGATTTTTTATTGCTTTCACAAAAAAACAGTGTATAATCACACGGCAATTCTAAAATAATCAGGGGAAAACTATGTTTAAAAAAGAAAAAATCAAGGACTTGCATTATTCCGTAGAAGGTCTGATTTCTGCAATTGATTTGCAGGCCGAAGCCGACAAAATTCTGACGGAATATGGTAAAAAGGTTAAAATGCCGGGCTTTCGTCAGGGCAAGGTTCCATTGTCAATTCTGCGTAAAAAATACAACGCATCTGCATACGGCGAAGCGATTGACAAACTGATGAACCGTGATTTGGAAGCATACGTTGCAGACAAGAAAATCCGCCTGGCTGGCACGCCAAAGGTTGATTTGGCGGGCTGGGAAATTGGTCAAAATGCAGAATACACGTTGGAATTTGATATTTTGCCAACATTACCTGCGGTTGACTTGGAAAAATTCACTGTCACCAAGAAAACAACGACACTGGACGAGGCCGAGGTTGAAAAATCCTTGGAAAACATCCGCAAAAGTCGCAGTGTTGCCGAAAAACAGGATGCAAAATACAAGGCCGCCGATGGCGATGTTGCCGTTATCGACTTCAAGGGCTTTGCAAATGATGTTGCCTTCGAAGGTGGCGAAGCCAAAAAGCATCATCTGATTTTGGGTTCTGGTGCATTTATCCCTGGATTCGAAGAACAAATCATCGGTCACAAGGTTGGCGATAAATTCGATGTAAATGTCACATTCCCAAAGAATTATCATGCATCTAACCTGGCGGGTCAAGACGCTCGTTTCGAGGTATATGTTCACGAAGTTCGCAAACACATCTTGCCAGAATTAAATGACGATTTGGCAAAACAGGTTGGACACGAAACCGTTGATGCATTGCGTGAACACATCCGCAAAGTTATCAACGAACAATACGAAGACGCATCTAAACGTGAAATGCGTAATGAATTGCTGGATATTTTGGCCGACAAAATCAAATTGGAATTGCCAGAAACATTGGTTGAACAAGAATACAACATGGCAAAATCTGAATTTGACCGCAGCCATGCCAACTGCCACGATGAAAAGTGCGACCACAAATGGGATGAAAAATCCGAACGTAAAGATGCCGAACGCCGTGTTAAATTGGGTTTAATCTTGGCCGAATGGGGCACCCAGAACAAGGTCGAAGTCACACGTGACGACCTGCAACAGGCCATCTGGGCCGAGGCCGCCCGTTATCCAGATCCAAAACAGGTGTTCGAGTTCTATAACCAGAACCAAAATGCCTTGGCAATGTTGCGTGGAATGATTTTCGAACGCAAGGCACTGGACGCAATGTTGACTCATGTCAAAACAAAAGAAAAGTCCGTTCCTGCCGAAGAATTATTCAAGCAGGCATCTGTGCGATAACAAACCAAAACGTCCCGTCTGGGACGTTTTTATTTGACTTAAAACGGATAAAATTCCAAACTAAACAAAGTAATCAAAAAAGGGGAAAATCAATGCAGGCATATCTGGAAATACTGGGCGACATTTACAAGAACTGTTCCGACATTCGTCAAAACCGCACAGGTATTCCGGACATTGGCACAGGTCACGGTGCAACATTTGTCCATGATATGGAAATGGGTTTTCCACTTATCACAACCAAGAAAATGGGACTAAAAAACATTGCAACCGAACTGGAATTTTTCATCCACGGCATCACCGATAAAAAGTGGTTGCAGGACAGAAAATGCAAAATCTGGAACGAATGGGCCAACCCAATTAAGGTCGAACAAGAATACAACATCAAATCCAACGCATTGGGCCAGGGCACCCCACTGTCACAATCACAGCAACAAATTATCCGCAATGCTGTTATGGATTCCGAACGTGATTTAGGGCCAATTTACGGATTTCAATGGCGACATTTTGGTGGGGAATATGTTTGGGACCCAGCCCGAATTGATAAAAACCCAACCAACAATTACAATCCCCAGAAACCAGGCATTGACCAGGTTCGTCTTGCCATAGAAAAATTAAAGAATAATCCAAACGACAGACGTATTATTGTATCTGCATGGAACCCTGTGGATTTTCCCCAAATGGCATTACCACCATGCCACGTTATGCACCAGTTGACCGTTCGCAACAACAAATTAAATCTGATATGGACCCAGCGATCCTGCGATATGTTTCTGGGCATTCCATATAATATCGCCAGTTATGCATTACTGCTGTTGCTGTATGCCAAAGAAGCGGGCCTGACCCCTGGCATATTAAAGGGTGAATTTCACGATGCCCATATCTATACCAACCATCTGGACCAGGTTGCCGAACAATTGCAACGCACACCATACAAATTACCAACCGTTGAAATCCCAGACGAAAATTGGCACGGAATGCTAAACTGGCACGCAGACAATGGATTTATCCTGCACGATTACATTTGCCATTCGGCCCTGCGTGGGGCAGTCGCCAGATAACTTTTATAATTGACAACACGTTTTTTTGTCCTATAATAACCATGCTATGTATAGGCCAGAAAACAATTTTGACAAAATGTCTTCATTTTTCAACGAAGCAGGACTTGTCGCTACGGCACGTCCTCTGTCATCATATATGAAGATATTTCAGATTTCGCACAGGAATATAAAAAAATTATTACACAACAAAAAACTGTTATTGGTCGGCGGTGGCCACTCGCAGATTCAGCGTGCCTTGGATTTTGCAAAAATCAATTGTGCTGTCACAAACGTTGATCCTTTTATAAACGACCCTCGTTCTGCACGCACGGTTATAAACCAAGATTTTACCCACACAGAATTCGAGAACGAATTTGATGAAATCTGGTCATTGTATTCATTACCGTTGTATTCACCCACCCTGAATGAAGCCATAAAATTTTATCGCTGTGCGGCAATTGCCTTGAAACCTGGGGGAACATTGCGTATTGGTGGCCACCCAAAATGGGTCAAGGGCATATTACAGGCCCCAGTTCATTTTCCACGTGACAAAGCCAATTTCGAATGGCTGGACATAATGCTTTCGGATACGTTCTCGGAAAAATATACACCAACACCACCACAGCACAAAATTACACTCAACGAAACCCTGGCCCCAGAATCCCAACATTGGGAGATATGGACCGCCCCCAAAAAACCAGCCATTAAACAGGCCTTGAACAACCACATAAAAAAAAGATAAAAAAGGGAATCATATCATGGAACAAACATTACCACCTGTGTTTGATGCACGCCGTTCATTACTGAAACGCAACAACCTGAAATTTTATCGTCTGAACGAAGCGATGATACATCGTTCGTCTTGGGCGGCCATGGACTTTGTAGAATCCGGCGACATTGACGATTTTGATTTGACCGAAAATCCAAATTTCAAGTCCGACCCATTGTATTTGGCCCTGCACGAGCAGTATGAATTACCATTCAGCATCGCAGAATCAGGTCTGGTTATGGATTTGGCCATGGCATACAAGAAAGACATTGCAGACGGCATTGTTGCCCGTGGTGGCAAATTCACATCTCGTGACAGTTTTGACAAGACCCGTATTTTTGGCGTTCACCACGCATCAATGGATTCGGGCCTGCCAATTGACGCATATCGCAAGATGACAGCATTGGCCCGCACGAACTTTATCCACACATATTTCAAGAAGAAAGACCAACATTAAACCCACCCGCCGATTGGCGGGTTTTATTTTATTGAAAAAACTTGCATTTTGATAAAAAAGCATGTATAATTCGCACGATTTTACGGGTGGGCGTAGAATCAGTCCGACTAACCCCACAAGTCCCCCAGAGAGAATTCAGGTGGCCACGCCATCCGAAACCTCGGCGAAGGGTGGCAAACTTTGATGAAAATTTCTTATGAAAGATTTATCCAAAGATTTATTTAATCCATTATCTGGCGAAGATTTTGTCCAGATGTTTGACGCAAACTATGGCTCTCAAGAAACATTACAGGGCTATGCAACCAAAGGCACAGTCAAAGACATTCGTGGCGATTTCGCCATGGTTGACGTTGGTCTGAAATCCGAAGGTCGTGTTCCATTAAAAGAATTCGGTGCATCTGTTCCATCTGTTGGTGACATCATTGACGTTTTTGTTGAACGTTATGAATCCCGTGAAGGAACGGCTGTTCTGTCTTATGCTAAGGCCCGTGCAGAAAAAGCATGGAAAGACCTGGAAAAGACCGTTGCCGAAGGCATCGACCCCGAGGGCACAATTATCGACGTTGTTCGTGGTGGTTTCACCGTGGACATCAACGGCGTATTTGCGTTTATGCCATCATCTCAGGTTGATCACAAACCTGTTCGTGATGCAAAATCATTGATTGGTCTGAAAGACAAATTCCGTGTTCTGAAGATGGACGCATTGCGGACAAACGCAATTGTATCTCGTCGTGCGATTCAGTCCGACACAATTGCAGCCGCCCAGAAAGAAGCAATGAAAAACATCGCCCTGGGTGCTGTTATCGAAGGAACCGTCAAGAACATCACCGATTACGGTGTATTTGTTGACCTGGGCGGAATCGACGGCTTGCTGCACGTCACAGACCTGTCATGGAAACGTGTAAATCACCCACGTGAATTGGTTCATGTTGGTGAAAAAATCACCGTCAAGGTTATCCAGTTCGACCCAGAATCACATCGTATCTCATTGGGTATGAAACAACTGGAAGAAGATCCATGGGAAACTGCGTCACGTGCATTCAACGTTGGCGACACAGTATCCGGCAAAGTATCTTCTTTGACCGATTACGGTGCATTTATTGATTTGGGCAACAATATCGAAGGTCTGGTTCACATGTCTGAACTGTCTTGGACAAACAAGAATATCCACCCCAGCAAAGTTTTGCAAAACGGCCAGGATATCAACGTGGTTGTCTTGGGCATTGACCAGGATAAACGTCGCATTTCATTGGGCTACAAACAACTGCAACCAAATCCATGGAAACAGTTTGCCGAAAACCACAATGTTGGCGACATCGTCACTGGCCCAATCAAGAACACAACTGAATTTGGTTTGTTTGTTGCCTTGACCCCAGAATTGGACGGTATGGTTCACATTTCCGACCTGTCATGGAACAAACTGGACGAAGAAGAATTAAAGAAATTCGTCCGTGGCCAGGAAGTGACCGCAAAAATTTTGGACATCAATCCAGAAAAAGAACGCGTCACACTGGGCATCAAACAGTTGACAGAAAGTGCTGAAAACAATGCTGTTTCCATCAAAAAGGGTGCAGTTGTATGTGGCACAGTATCTGAAATCACACCAGACGAACTGATTTTGACATTGACCGGTGACGTTCGTGGCGTTATCCGTCGCACAGACCTGTCACGTGAAAAATCAGAACAAGACACCGGCAAATACAGCATCGGCGACAGTGTCGAGGCATCTGTTGTTTCTGTTGAAGACAACACTGTCAAACTGTCTATCCGTGCATTGCAGGTGACACTGGAAAAGCAGGCCGTTAAAGAATTCGCAAACGAAGCCGATTCCGGTTCCGTTTTGGGCGACATCTTGGGTGCTGCTATTGAAAACAGCAAAAAATAATTTGTGAACCCACAAATCATTTCACCGTCCGCCTTGCGGGCGGTGTTTTTATTTGACTATCAGTAATTTTGTATTACCATATTCCAAAACAATAAGAAGGTATTATTTATGGCACACATAACAATAAATTATTATCCGAATGGCCACGTCATTCGCACAACATCCGTCACCATCAACGGCGTTGAATACGACATATACAACGTTCCCAAAAACTCGGTAATAAACGAAGACATCTTTCTAGGTGCATATTATGCGTCTGAATATATGCAGTTATACCAACTGCCCGACCTTTCCACATGCACACTAAATGGAAATTACTATTGCTACGGCCAAAAGTTTCTGAAATCATTACACGGTGTCCCGCACACCATCAATGGCAGTTTTCATTGCTATTGGGGACATTTTGACACACTAATCGGTGGTCCAAAATACATCGGTGGCAATTACGATTGTGAAGGGGTCGGTCTAACCAGTTTAGAAGGGGCACCAACCCACGTCGGTGGCAACTTTAATTGCAGTTGCAACCGACTTACATCACTGGAACATTGCCCATCAGAAATCGGCAAAGATTTGGATTGCAGTGGAAATAAATTGACATCACTTCATGGTACACCAGAAATTATAAATGGCGACTTTTTGTGCAACTTTAATAAATGCGAAATGACGTTGGATGGTGCACCATCTATTGTATTTGGTGATTTTTCATGCAAAAAAAGCAAGCTAACATCACTAAAAGGTGGTCCAACCGACGTTGGCGGAAAATTTGATGTCGGCCACAACTTGCTGGAAACATTGCATGATGCACCAAAAAATGTCGAAGGGCACTTTTATTGTAACCACAATCAATTAAAAAACCTGGAAGGTTGCCCAGAAACAATAGGGGGCCAGTTTGATTGTTGCAATAATCAATTGACATCATTGGTCGGCGGTCCCAAACAAATCAGCACAAAGTATCTATTTAACTTATCACAACTCCACAAAAAAGACCCCAAAAACCCGTATGGAAAACTGATACACAAACCAAACACCTGGATCGAGTCTTATGGTTGCTGGAACAATCCACTGACATCATTGATGGGTGCCCCACAACCACACGAGGTCAGGTGTGATTTAACCTGTGGCAACGATAACCTGGATGAAAATTCAACCGCCCCCGAATACCTTGCAGCCCCACAAATCAGGGTATGGAATGTCAAGCCAGAACTATTGGCTAAAATGATAGAAAACGGCAAACTGCATTAAACCAAACACCGCCCAGACATCTTGTCGGGCGGTGTTTTTTATGGTATAATTACAGGTATGAATACCAAAAATAAAATGATTGTTATGATGGGTGGCCCCGGCACGGGCAAGGGAACCTTTTCCCGTCTGTTGCGTGAAATCCACCCCGAATATACCCACATTGAAACGGGGGCAATTCTGCGTGCCCAACCAGATGGCTCGCCCATTCGCACGGCAATCGCCGGTGGCAACCTGATACCAGACGAAATGGTGTGCGACATAACCGCCCACACACTGACCCAAACACCGGGCAATATAATTCTGGACGGCTTTCCACGCACATTGACCCAGGCCCAATGGCTGATAACCAATTACGCAGACAAATATAACATCCACGTTATTTTCTTGAACGTTTCAGACGAAACAATGGAAAAACGCATCTCTAAACGCAAACGCGAGGGTTCAACCCGCACCGATGATGCCAACACCAAAACCGTCCATCATCGTATTGAAACATTTCACGAAACAACAATGCCTGCAATTAAATGGCTGATGACAGGGGCAGGGGGAATCGAATTTTCGGACATCGACTCGTCCGAGGAAGAATCCGCCAACTTTGCCCGCATACTGAACGCATTACATTGGTCAAAATAAAGAAAATCCCCCATTCGGGGGATTAAAAATCTTATAACTTTTCGATTACAACCATCGCAGCACAGTAATCTGCCTGATCAGATATTGACAGATGAATATTTGCATCCCCACCCGTCAATTCTTTCAGTGCATTTTTTGCACCACCAACAATTTGTAATTCTGGTTTGCCCAATTCGTTATGCACAACCGACACATCAGAAAACGCAATATCTTCGCCAAACCCAGTTCCAACCGCCTTCAAGAACGCCTCACGTGCTGCCCAGAAATTTGCCAGATGTTTTTCTGAATTTGCATTATCATTATCTGCATATTCCAATTCTTTTTTTGTAAATATGCGTTGCTTTTTGAACGCAGACCAGTCCAAGAACCGCCCACATTCAACCAAATCAATTCCGATACCTACTATCATTTTTGTGGCTCTCCGTCATTTGGTTAAACTTAACATGCGTCCATACTAGTCATATTTGTCCGATTCGTGCAAGCATAAAATCACACCTTATAAAACTATTGTTAAAAAAAATTACATTTGCTATTATTCTCATCAAGTAGGAATTTTTCTTGAACAAAATATTGCTATTTTGTTTAACTGTTTTTTGTGCACTGGTGACGCTGTCGCCGGCGGTGGCATTAACATGCACCGGCCCGACATATCTGGATTCTATCCTGAACGAGTGTATATCATGCCCATATGGATACACCTATAACACAGACGACGGCAAAACCGACGTATCCCAATGTCAAATCAAATGTCCCGGTGGTCAATATGTATCCGAACCCCGTCTGTCATCTGACGGTAAATCCTTTATTGACACAGGTGTTATCTCCACGGGCAAAACCTATGTAGAAATCGTATTTCAATTTACCGCCACACCTGAAATGAAAACCAGTCATCAGGTCTATGGTGTCTGGGGTGCAATTCCACTAAACTATGAAAACAACCCATCTGGTGCCTTGACCCCACGTATCAGTTTGGGTGCCTATCTGAATAAATTCTTTACTGGTGTCAATTCAACCGTAATTTTGGCCCCATTTGACAACGACATACACACATTTACCTTGAATGCCCGTGACGGCAAAGGAACCTTTGACGGCAAATCATACAAGATTACAAAATACCCGGATATGGTAATGCCATACTCGTCATACCTTTATGGCCGTCGCACAGGAACGGGCCCCGACACGGTCACGGCTGGACTGATTATCTATCACTATCGTGAATACGATGAATATGGTGGCACACTGTTGCGTGATATGATTCCCAGTGTTGACCCAGACGGTGTTGTGTGCATGTTCGACAATGTCGCCCAAGAATACGTCTATAACCAAGGCGAAGGCGAATTTGCCACCCCATACGGTTGCTTTGACGTTGGTGCCGGATACTGGGCGGATGAATCCATCGTCAACTATGGTGCCACGGGCACTCGCAATGCCTGCCCAGACGGTCAAACCACCGCAGGCACCGGCACAGGTGCAGACGAAGCGGGGGACTGTGGTCATATTCTATACTTTGGCGACAAAAAACTGTATCTACACAGTGAACAAAAAACCAACCCTGCATTAAAATTACAACTGGGCACAAAAACCTTTTACGGCAGTGCCAAACCTGGCCATTCTGGCACAATACACATCAGCTATGGCAACACCGAATACACCCTTTACGATGACACAATGGTCACCGAATAAAACAAAACCGCCCGTTGGGCGGTTATTTAATTTACTTTTCAGGATTCTTTTTATCCCGTCCCCCACTTTTATCGCATTTACTGCCTGCCACCGTGCCACAGTTCTTGCACTTACACTGTCTATCATCATGTTTTGACATTTTCTCTTCCTTTTTGTTGATTGTTAAACGATTTGTCCGGACAAATAAATGATACCGCACCCCCACCACCCAGACAACAGGCATCAATTCCACAAAAACTATTTGTAATTTTCAATTATTTCCCCTAAAATACAAGCCAACAAAAGACATCCAAAGAAAAGACAACTATTATGCCAAAAATATCTATCATCGTTCCCGTCTATAACATGGAAAAATACATCGCCAGATGTATCAGAACCCTGACCCGTCAAACCCTGACAGACATTGAAATATTATTGATTGATGACGGTTCGACCGATAACTCACTACAAATAATGCAAGAATTTGCCGACCACGACAACCGCATTAAAATTTTACAACAAAAAAATTTAGGCCCTGCTGCGGCACGCAACACCGGCCTGGACAATGCCACGGGAAAATATTTAATGTTCTGCGACTCGGACGATGGGTATAAAGAAACCATGTGTCAAACAATGTTTGATACAATTGAATCCCAGAATGTTGACGTTGTCTGCTGTCACAATTTTTTCAATTATGAAGACGGCCTGGACAATTATGAAAAATACAGACGCACCCTAAATTGGTATTTCAACCCCAAAACATCTGGCCGTCACAAACTGACCGACAAACGTATTGTGGACACCAACGTTTTGCTGTGGAACAAAATCTGGAAACGAGAACTGGTCACAAAACACGGCATACGCTTTCCAACGGGTCACGAACATGACGATGATACATTCTGGTATCAATACGCATTTGTATCCCGTGAAATTTACTTTTTACGCACACCGCTGTATTATTACTTTTTGCGGTCTGGCTCGATTATGAGTTCCCAGATACACAAACAACCCAAAAACAGATACGACCGATTGGCGATTACAGATTACATTCTGAATTTTTTACAACAACACAATTTATTAAAACAACACAAACAGGCCATGTTAGACATTTTTCATCTGCAATTAAAGGGCATTATCAATTTCTTTACCCTGCCTGAACGCATTGAAATCTGCCACCAGATGAACGACAAAATTCACAACATCTTGCACCTGGATGCCCACATTGTGTGCTATATGGACGGTGGGTCCCTGGCATTACGTCGCAAAGGTTTCTTAAAACTGTTGACCCAAACTGTATATTACAATCTGCTACATGTATATTATCGAATTATTCGTGACGGCATTAAAACCAAAGAATATCACGATTTTGCACTGACAAACCTATACGAATGGAAATACAAATTCCACCGCCGTGGCAAACCATTTAATGTATTGGTCAAAGCACCCAAAAATAAAAACCCATAAAAAATGGGTTTTTATTTTTTGCAAATCTTACCAGAAAAATAACTTATCGTTTTACCCAACCCTTCTTCCAAAGAAACCTTTGGTTCCCACTTTAATATTTGTTTTGCCATGGTAATATCTGGCTTTCGCTGTGTGGGGTCATCTGATGGCAAATCACAATACACAACACGACACCCTGAACCAATTCTATCAACAATCATCTGTGCCAAATCTTTAACCATAATTTCATTTGGATTACCAATATTTACCGGCCCTACAATTTCCCGCTCTGAATTCATCAATCGAACCAGCCCATCAATCGTATCATCGACATAACAAAACGACCGTGTCTGCGTTCCATCGCCATATATCGTAATATTATCCCCGGCCATTGCCTGACATATAAAATTAGACACCACCCGTCCATCTGTTGGCGACATATTGGGCCCATACGAATTGAAAATACGTGCCACCCTGATATCTACACCGTAATGCCGCCAAAAATCAAAGAACAAACTCTCGGCGACCCGCTTTCCCTCGTCATAGCAAGACCGCACCCCAATCGGGTTCACATTTCCCCAATAACTTTCCACCTGCGGGTGCACCTGCGGTTCTCCATAAATCTCGGACGTAGATGCCTGCAAAATTGTCGCCCCGTGTTTGCGTGCCAATTCCAGCATATTTAATGCCCCCAACACACATGTTTTTGTTGTTTCTATGGAATGTTTTCCTTGATAGGCAATTGGCGAAGCAGGGCAGGCCAAATTATAAATCTGATTTATATTTTCATTTTCCAACACCAGTGGATTACAAACATCATGCAAAACAAACGTAAAATTTGGGTGAGCCAACAAATCTTGCACATTATCCAATGTCCCGGTATAGTTATTATCCACGCAAACAACCCGATTTCCTTCTTGAATCAGTCGGACACACAAATTAGACCCCAAAAATCCGGTTCCACCCGTCACCAGTATTGTTTTCATAGCAAAAAAATCCACACAGTTATTTTATGGGAAATTTTTCTGGTCGGGGTGACAGGATTCGAACCTGCGACCCCTTGCACCCCATGCAAGTACTCTACCAGGCTGAGCTACACCCCGACAACAGTTTGTTATTCTATATTATAAATAATTAAAACTCAAATAAAAATTCTTACATATCGTCATTACAGGTGCTTTGGACAATATCAGCCACATGCTTTTCCATTGCGATTTGTCGCCCGACACTGACCGCACACGGATTACACACCCGTCTGACTTGCCCCGGCCGACACGTGAACACCACATCTTCGCAGTATCCAGTCACACGCACAGGCACCGGCTCGTTCACATAGGCATCCACCATCGCCAGATATTTTACCGGTATCAGTTCTTGATTATACGCCCACATTTGTCCAACGATATTCAGTGCCTGTTGCACACACGGATCTGAATTTTCAATTTGTGCCACCACGATTTTTTCTTCATTTTCTTGTCGTCCGATAATCAGCCACACCACAATACTGGCACACAACACCGCCACCAAGAACATCAAAATATAATGTGCAATCGTAAAAGAATTTGTCGTATTTTCACTTTGTTTTTTCATAAAAATCCCCTTTGTTTTATATCAATAATATCATTATTTACCCTTACAAAACACGGGTATCTATTCCGCATAAATCTTGATTTTTTATAAATTTAGTATAAAATACATGGGGTTAAAAAATCAGCAAAAGGGGGTGCCAAAATGTTCGTGACTGAAAAACTGAAAACCTTTTCCTGGATAAACGTTGGCAATCCCGACCACGACGATTTCGAGAAATTACAAACAAAATATAAAATCGATGAAGACACCATCTCGGACATCTTGGACCCAGACGAACAACCCCGTCTGGAAATAGAAGACGACTATAAATTCATAATTGTCCGTTTTCCAATTATCAACCACGAAACGGACACCCTTTGGCATACCGAACCATTATCCATAATCTATTCTGCGACCCGTGTTATCACCGTCTGTCGCAAGCGTTGTGATTTATTGGACAAGATTAAGAAATCAGAAAAAACATCACGTGAAGAATTCATATTAAACATCATGTATTACATCGCGGAATCTTACCTGCGTATGTTAAAGGAATTAAACAAACGTGTTCTGGCATCTAAAAAGGTCTTGCAAGAACGCATCCGCAAGAAAGAATTACTAGATTTGCTAGAAGTAGAAAACAGTTATACCCTCTACATGGCAGGCATCAAGGGCAACGTTGCGGTGCTAGACAAACTGGAAAAGGTTCGTGCCTTTGTTAAAACAGACGAGGCCCAAGAACTGGCCGAAGACACCCGCATCGAATTGGCCCAGGCAACCGAAGTTGTTGCAACTTATGGCAAAATGTTAAAGGCCATCAAAGAAACATTCGAAAGTGTCATCAACATGGATTCCAACACAAACATTAACCGTTTAACGACCTGGAACATTATTCTGGTTATCCCCACGGTTATTGTTGGCTATTACGGTATGAACACCTACCTGCCGTTTGCAAACAACCCATACACGGCAACCACCATATTCATTGCGATAATGGTCCTGCTGTTGGGTTTTGCCACATTTGGTGCCATCCGAAAACGAATTGTGTAAAGCCACACACCCACCACCGATTATGAACTTCATCACCCTTGTCATTGCGAGGCAAAGCCGTGGCAACCCAGTAAATATTTGCCCCTTTGTCATTCCCACGCAGGTGGGAATAGGGTCTCTAAACCCAACACTCCATACCCCCAATTCTCGGCCCTTCATCCCCCTTGTCACCACACACAACAATGCCAACCATCTTTTCAACTGACATAAAAAAAATCCCCCAAACGGGGGACTTTTATCAAAACATAGGCGGGAAACAATCGCCCCCTTCGGTCGGGCAACACGCATACCCACCATTTTCGATGGCTGTGTATTTTTCCCCTGGGCAACACCCAAATCTATCCGGCGATTGCCCATTCGAACATTCCGCAACCTCCTGTTCAACCACCTCATCTTCCAAATCTTCCAAGACCTGTTCTACAACTTCTTCCTGAACAACAACTGGCTGATACGGGTCGTATTCAGGTTCGGCTTCGGTTTCAACATAGTAATCGTCTTCAACCGTCTGCACAACCGCACCACCACCCATTTCAACGGGGGCTTTGGTTGCCAAAATTTCCGCCTCGGTCAAGAGATATTCTTCCTGCTCATCTGCCACAGGTGCAACCCTGTCCGTCACAAAATTTTCATCTGCAACAAACATATTTTCATTCTGCGACACATTGTATGCAGGTTTATTCACCACTGGTTCAACAAAGGGTGTTTCAGCCTCGACCTCTTGTTCTTCTACATCTGCAACAATCGGTTCAATCGTATCAACGACAACCGTTTCTTCCAATGGCACCACGATTTCTGGTTTAACCTGAACAACCTCGGGTTCTGGTTCTACCACAACAGGCGGCACTTCAATTGTTGGCACAGACGGTTCTTCTTCCACAACTGGCTTTTGTTGTTCTTCTGTCGGTTTCTGTGTGTCTTCTGCCACCACTTCTGGCTGTGTCACAGCCCCCAAATCTGGCAATTTATCCCCCGAAGATTTACGATAGAACCACAATGTAAATATCGACAATGCAATCAACACCACCAACAATAAATAAGTCACCGCCGATGGCTTACCCGTCCGTGCAGGCATTCCTGCATCTTGTGGTTGCGATACCGCCTCGCCTGTAATCGGCGACACAGGTCTGAACCCAGAATCAATTGGGGCCGGATCTGACACAGGCATTGGCTTTGGCTCATCCACCGATTTAATAGAATTCAACACCGGGGTCGTTCCCTGATAATCCGTTGCCGCATTCGGCACTGCAACCGGTTCTGGCACAGGCATCGGGGTCACATCTGCTGGTGGCACAAACGACACTGGTTCCACCACAGGTGCCTGATACACTGGCACTTCGGCCACAGGTTCTGGCACAGGTATTGGTTGCACAGGTGCCGGCACCTCGGGCACATCAAATTGGATTGGCTGGAACGCAATCTCTTCATCCAAGATATTTGGATCTGTATCAAACAATGGTTTTACTTCTTCATCGGCCATATCTTCTGCCTTTTGTTCTATTGTTGGTTCATCAAATTCTGTTATTTTTTCTTCTTCGACCACCGCAGGGGCAGGGGCTTCATCAAACACCACTGGTACAAAAGCATCTGGTTTGGCCATCGCCACAAATCCGGCATCTTCCGTATCCATTTCCAGTATTTTGCGTGCCACATCTGCATCGTCTTCTGCCTGCAACAAACGTTTTTGTGCATTGTCCAAACGTTTATTCGCCCGTGCCAGTTTATCATTTACCGCATCAATCTGTGATTCCGTTCGTAAAATCTTTGCGGCGGACTGTTTTGTTGGTTCTTTGCCTATATTTTTCTTGTATTCGGCATGTTTGCCACGCAGTTCCTTTAACTTATCACGCAAATTATCGATTGTTTCGTGTGTTTTTTCGATTGTTTCACGTGCATTGTCTGCGGTCACTTCGGCGATTTTCAGCCGTTCTTCGGCCGATCTACGCACGGCAATTTGCCGAAACATATCCACCAGTCGCAATTGTTCGGCATAATCTGCATCATCATCGATGGCATCAAACAAATTTTCATACAGTTCCAATCCACTGTATTCAATATCTAATTTTTGATATTTGTTGTCCCGTTTGGGTCGAACATCCTCTAAATCAACCCCCCAGTCATTTTCCAGAACATCGTCCCACTTTCTGTCGCCCTTGGGATTCATCACCAACAAAACATTTGGTTTTTTATCATCAACATAATAGTCCAACACAAACACCAGGTTTTCATCCGCATCATAGAACGCACGAAAATCCTGCTGGGCAACCTTATATTGCCTTTGTATCAGATTATTTTGTGTAATATTCTCTCTCTCGGTTGGCATTTTATCTGATTCTCGTATTTATTACTTTTTCTTTGGCGGTGTGAATTGATATGCCTGCTTGCAGTGTTCATAGCAATACGGCTTTCCCACAAACACCTGTTCGCCACAGAAATGAAAGTGTTCAGAATCCGGATCACCAATCGGCCACCGACACTGATTCGGTTTCAGGTTTGCCATTTCTAACGAATGTTGAATAATTCTTTGATGCATCGCCAGGTTTTTATCTGATGTCTTTGACGACTTTTTTTCTGTGGTTGCCTTTGGTTCAACCTTTTTAACTTTTTCTGCGACCGCCGTATTAGCAGGTTCTTTTTTGGCTTTTACTTCCTTTTTTTCTGCCTTTTCAGTCACAACTTTCTTTGCAGTTGTTTTGGTGGCGACTTTTTTAGTGTCTGCCTTTACAGGTGCCTTTTTCACGGATGCCTTTTCGGCCTTTTTAGGTGCAACTGCAACCTTTTTCGCCGGGGCTTTTTCTGTTTTTTTCTTATCTTCCGCCTCTGCCTTTTTGGTGGCAACCGCCCCCGTTGCCTTGGCATTCCACCCCAGTCGGTTCAACTTACCCACAATGGCATTTTTACTCATCCCCAGGCGTTTCCCAATTTCTGCTGTGGACAAGCCCTTGCCGGTCAATGCCTTTAATTTTTTCAGTGCTGTATTATCCCAACCCTTGCTCATTTTACAAAACCCTTGTTATTCATTATAATATCAGTGTAGCATAGTTCCGAATCGAAAGGCAAGGGGGAAAAATATGTTTTCGCAAATCTTTTTCATATTTTTACTGTTATGTGCATCATTTTGTGCATTTCACATCAGTCGCAGTGATTTTCGCCGTCGTATTATCCCAGACGTGTATCTTTTTCCATTGATGCTGACCGGTTTAATACTGATTTCGTTTTACAATTGGCCCATTGACATATCAGGGGCCACCATTGGTGCCACTTTTGGTTATTTTATATCTGCCTTTACGGGATTTTTATTTGATTCCTACCTACGCAAACACAACCCCGATGCCGTTGCCCCAATTGGCATGGGCGACATCAAGTTGATTGGAATAGGTGGCCTGTGGCTGGGCACCACAGGATTATCAATCGCCCTGATTATTGCATGCCTGACAGGTGGACTGTGGGCCCGTATAAAGCACCAACGCTATATTCCATTTGCACCGTTCTTTATACTGGGTGGAATTTTATCTTTAATTGGTGTCACATTTTTGTTATAATTACAAAGATATTCTTGGGGGGGGGGATACATATATGAAAAAATTTTTTGCAATTTTGGCATTTACCGCATTTGGTCCCTGTTTTGCGATGACAACACCGTTTTCGCAATACGGCCAAATCCAAAATGTCCAATCATATTCTTCCAACCCATTTTGGAATCCAAACGGCCCATACAACCAACGTATGCCCCAGGCGGTCTATGTGACGGGCCCCGACATTACATCTGGTGATTGCCAACGTGTTGTATCTGCCCTGGTTGCAAACACATGTGCCACAATGGACAACTGCCGTGATGCCGTGCTCAGCGACATCCGACCAACCGTAATGTTGCAGTTATCACGTCTGCCGGGTCACAACTATGCAACCGCTTGTGGTGGTTATATTGACACAGAATTTGATAAATACATCGCCAACATTGATTTCACAGGCACCCAGACCGCATTTCCAAACGCAACCATTGCGAATCCGTCCGCATCTCAAAACGGCACAATCAATATGCCTAACCCAATGGCACGTCCCACCCCACAGTGGAAATCTGACATGATTGAACGTGCCCAGGAATTACAGGAACTACAATCCCGCAACGGTGCCGGAACGGAACAGGTTGTCAGTGCGGACTTTCCCGCAACGGTTGGGGATTTATCTTTTACCGATCGGATGAACAACCTAGCAACTGGATACGAACCATATCGTGACAAATCGGCATACCAACCAATGAATATTGTCTATGGGCAAAAATCTCCTGGTTCTAATAACACCACAACCTCAACAAACAATGGTGGTGGCTCTCATTCAAACGGCAACACCCAATCATTTACCGAGGGTGTATCACCCACAACATCGGGCAAAACGGTTGTCCGTCTGGTTCTGCAAAGACACAAGGTAAATCAATGAAAAAAATCATATACATTTTAACTTGCACATTATTGCCAGCGATTGCATTTTCTGCATCACCTGAAAAAAAATGCCTTTCCCAGACCACGAAATACCTGGAAAAATCTTTGACGGGGGTTGCACTGGATATAAATTCACCAACCTTGGTCGAAGATGCCAGAAACGTTTTACAACCTGCATTTGATCGTGCCATGGCCAGTGTTGAGTGCACCGACCCCGCCGTTGACAGTGCGTTGAGCAAACTGGGGACAAACCGCATAACCTTCACGGCACCAAACAACCCCAAATTGGAATTTGATATTATGATGCAGTTACGGGTTCCAGAATCCCCAACCAAACCAAACACACCACCCCCAACTGCAACACCAGATAAAACACCAATTGCATTTTTTGTTTATAACAACGCAACCAAGAAACCAGGCGACATCGTTCAACTGACCGACATTCCAAAATTATATTGGTCAAACGAATGTTCTGATCACACAATTGCATTGGATTTGTCTAACAAAGCCGGTGTCAACATCGCAGGCCAACGGGTCTTTTCGCCGATATTCAACCAAGACAACTATGAATACTTTCTTGATTTCGAGCAGGGCAACAATCGCCGTATATTCCCCGGTCTGGTCCTGCTGGAAACCCCATTCCCAACGCTTCAAGAACGATTGGTTATGACCGCCCCAGACAAGGCAGACGAATACGCAAAACAATTTGCCTCTGCACTGGCAAACACCGTTTGTGTGAACGAAAACCTGGTGGTTTATACTGTTGATTTAGGCACCACATTTACCCCATCCGACACGGGCATTGATTGGGGTTGGGCCTTGGGTGGTCCACTGATCGGTGCACTTGCCCCTCAAAAAATAATGCACATAAACCAAATAACCATAAAATCTGGTCCATATCCGGTAAAAAAATAACAATGATAAAAAAAGTATTATTCTCTATTCTGTTGATAATTCCGACTGTTTTGCATGCCGAAACAGTCGTTCCCACCCCAGACGATAACATCCTAACAATCGAAGATGTCTTGACCCGTGAACCTGACGACACAAAATGTGCAACGGGCGAATTTGTCCGTGGTCTTGCGGAACACTCTTCGGAAATCAGCGAAAACGCATCCGAAGAAGAAATGCAAACATGGATTACAAAAACCCTGACGGGGGCGGACGTTTTAACCCGTGTTTTGGCTTGTCCTGAAATTGCGAACGCCCCTGATGATATGGAAATGATTCAGTTTATTCCCATTGAATACACATTTCCTGGGGGCCGTCATATTACAATCACATACCGTAACACCCCACGTATGTTGCAACATCGCCTGAATCTGGCATTAAAAAAGCCACTGCCAACCGGCGGTGTATCGCCCGCAATTGGCACCCGTGAAGACGATGCGATATGGACAAACACAGACCCTGCCTGGTATGGAATACTGGTTGCCCGTCACGGTGCTTTATCTGAATACATTGGCCCAGACAAAAACAATATCGTTTCTCTAAGTTATATCAAAGATAATATCGATGATTTATTTCCCCAAAAGGGTCAATGCACAGGTCAAAGTGCCAAAACCCGTGACAATTTAATGTTAAACCGTGTTATGCGTGAAAAAACGGTCAACATTGAAGACGACTCGAACGATTACTATGTTGCCGGTGACGTAAATTTACGTTGGCTGTCATACCTTGAAATGGCGGGTGACGTAATTCTAACAGTCATCACCATGGGGGCAGGCCAGGCAATCACAGGCACCGCCAAGGCCGCCCGTGCTTCCAAGACCTTACGTAATCTACACACAACCATGCGTTCAGTATCACAAATGCCCAAGGTCAAACAATATATTCGTCTGACCCAAAAACTGGACGAACTTACCGATACAGTAAAGAAACTGGATAAAACCGCAGATGTCGCCCAACGCACAAAACTGCAACAGGAAATAGAAACACTAAACAAACAATTACGTGAACTGGAACGCACCGACGACAACGTCCGCAAATTCAAACGCTCTGCCGATGCCGCCGCAGACATCAATAAATATCGCCATGCCCTGCGTAGTGTTCGTGTAAATGCCCAAACTGGCAATATAATCGCACGCACCATCAAATCAATCCGTGCGGTAAATTCTGGGACAAAAAAATTAAACAAGGCCTCACGCGTGGCACGTGCAGGTATGCGTTCTGGTCGCACCCGTGACTGGTTATTTCACACAACAATGCAAAACATTGGCTCGTTGGGCAAGGTGCAAACCCACACAGGCATTTTATACGGCATCGTCAGTTTTGGTCTGGACATGTATGATTGGACCGACCCAACAACCGCCGATTATACAAACAATATTGAATTTGCACCACTGCTGTTGCTGTCTGCTGATGATTTGCAGGGTCAAGAAAACGTTGTAAATCACGGCATGTGGCTACTGTGGCAGGGCAACTCCATCGATCCTGCCGATGACGATGCCGCATATTTACAGGCAATGGATTTCGCATCTAAATTCCACGAAGACCTGGACAACACTCAACACGATGAAAACGACTTCCCATGCGATGTAGATATTTACGTTGTGCGTCCAATTATACGCAATCCTGGCACACCAAATGCAGAAATATACTATCTGTTTATGAACGACACCCCCTGGACCACACATCCAGCGGAATAAAAACAGATTGTTTTTTCAACGGCAACACCCTATAATAAAAATATCAACATGGGGGACAAGAAATGAAAAAAATATTATCCGCACTCGTAATGACCGCATTGGTTATAACAACTGCATCCGCATACCAGGTTATGTCTTCCAAAGAATTGGGTAAAAACGATGCACGCAATCAAAACGTTGTTGTAAAATGCACAACGGATACGGGCCGTGTATCCAACCAAACGTGTTCATTACGTCGTTATGCCAAATGCACTGGCACCGGATCTAACAAACGCTGTTCTGGCTGGCAACCGTGGAAAGATTTACGCAACCCATCAAACCAGTATTCTGACTGGAAATCGGCGGCATCTGCATGTTGCCGTGCCAAGGGCCTGCGTTAAGGAAATAAAAAATCCACCATTTCGGTGGATTTTTTTTAACGTTGTCTATCACGATAGAAAATAATATCGTCGTATTCAGGCAATAACACTTGTTTAACAAACTCGTCTGTTTCTGGCACATTCCACCAACGTTTAATCGGTGTGAACATTTCTGCCACAAAACCATATCCTGCCTCTGCCATTGTCTGTTGATTCACGACAGCCCGTGACGCAATTGGGGCAGGGGCCTCGGCCTCCATCGCACGACTGCCTGCGTAAACAACATTTTTCACATCACTGCGATGCACCGCATACATATAGCCACTTTTTTCAACGGGCCTTCTGAACCAATCAGGTCTTACCAAGAACCCATCATAAATCACCAATTTATAACTGGGGCTGGACAGCACATAAAAATCTTTACCACTCGACTGATCCTGTCCATACGTCCGCACCAATGCGAACCGCAGTGCCGTATCAAAATCCCCCAGACACAACACCTTTCCACTCACACGCTTTGTGGGCATCAAAACATCAACCCCTGGTTGCAAACAAACATTTGACCCATGAAACACAAATTCATCTGACAGCGACAACATATCTTTCAGCGACATTTCTGTTGGCACGGTTGTCCGCTGTTTATCTGCGGGTGTTATTTCATTAAACGGTTTGGCATTGATTTTCTTTTTACCAAACCACAACTCGATTTTATCATAAAATTTTTGCAAAGAACTTTTCATGACCAGAACAATATCACACACCGCCTCATTGTCAACAAAAAAAGCCCCAAATCTGGGGCAAAAAAACGTGGTGGATGTGATTGGACTCGAACCAACGACCTCTTCGATGTGAACGAAGCGCTCTAACCAACTGAGCTACACATCCAAAAACCC
>JAFYUU010000012.1 GCA_017549445.1 Alphaproteobacteria bacterium
ACGGGCACGAACAGAAGACCCCACACCAGATGTTGGTGTGACACGGGCACTGACACGGGCATTATACAATGGTGTTGTGACCGTATCGGTCTGAACAATTGAAGAACGTGCAACATTTGCATTATTTTGGGTCGCACGACGGGTTGCAACACGGGTTGAAGGGCGAGAAATTACAGTTTGGCCTGTGTTTGAACGGGATATAATTTTGCGATTTGTTGCACTGCGAGTTCGTTGCAAGTTTGGTGTTTCGGAATTTATGCGTTGTGTGTCGGTGCCACGTGTTGTGCGTTCCTTGATTTGTTGGGTTCTGGATATGCGTTGTGGGGTGTCAGAATCATGGCGTGTGGCAGATGTTGCACAATTTGTGTGAAATATAATTGCTGATAAAACTGCCACAGCAATGGCAAGATTCTTGATCATGATAAGTTTGCTGATTTTATCCTTGGAAATTATTATAGCATATTTAACCTTATAAACAATTTTTATTTTGTGCTTTTTGTGGTATAATTGCGGGTATGAAAAAGTTATTTGTTGTAGTTGGGGTTTTATCCAGTGTCTTTGGGGCAGATGCATACGCAGATGTGGTGTTTGATGCACAAGAGGCATTTAGAATTGCAGGACAGGTGTGTTCGGGAATTTCTGATGAAATTAAACAAGTTGCAAATATGAGCAAAGTCAATACTGCTGTGACGGCCGTTGGAACTGTGGCCGGTGGTGGGGCGTTGGCGGTCGGTATCAGCAAAAGTCAGGTTGATAAACAGATTGAACAACTGGAACAACAGTTGAGTCAGGCAGGTTGCACAGATGCTGATAACGTTTTGGGAATGAGTAATGAGCAGTTCTTTAATGGGTGTATGCCATATCTGGCCGAGATTGCACAGTTGACCCAATTACAAGAGAAATCAGAAAATTTGGGGAATTGGCGGACGGGGTTGCTGGCCGGGGCTGGGGCAACGCATATTGCGTCCGCAGTGATGAGTGGTATAAATGTCAATCAATCTGATTTAACACAACATATTATTGCGTGTAATAATGCAATTAAACTGTTGGAGCAGGAAAAACAAAAATTACAGGTCGTCGGTGTAAATCCATACGAAAATCCAATCAGGGGAAAAATAGACAATGCGTTGGGTAATTGTATGGCATTGGATGTGGCAGATGTGGATAAAATAGAAAATCGTGAAAAATGGGTTCTGGGGGCTTCGGTTGTTGGTGGAACAGCGGCGGTGGTCGGTGTCGCAACCAGTGCAACCGCAATCGCAGATGCGGTACGTGATGATAAACAAAAGGCAAAAAATCTGAATACAACCGCAAATGTGATGGCCGGGGTGTCCACAGTTGGGTCGGGGGTGGCGACCGGGTTTAATGTGTCGATTGTGACACTGACTAAAAAAATGATAGGCCAGGCCGAACGTTGCGAACAAGTGTTTGGGCAATGATGCAAATTGTGAAAAAAATTTTACTGATTTTTATGCTTTGTATGGGGTGTGCGTATGCAGATGACTATACGATTGATAAACGGCAATATGTAAGTAAAGCCCAGTGGGCAACGGTGCCGTATCGGCATGTGTTGGCGGTGCGGTATGCTGGCAGGGGGGTGCGGGGAAACTTTTGCACGGCAAATATGGTTGGTGGTAAAATTGTGACCGCTAAACATTGTTTGTATGATAACTATGGGTTGGATGAATTTGCAAAACATGTGCGGTTTGTGGCGTGGAATGGAACAGAGATTCAGGTAAAAGATATTGTGGCAGGGGCTTATGATAGAGAGACAGATACAGTATTAGCGGGTGACTGGGCGGTGTTGACCCCAAAGGAAGAATTTCAAGATTTTGTTATGAAAAATAGCACCGTTATAGAAAATGTTGCCAGCGTTAAAGGACGGCCAGTGGTGCAGATAGGATTTGGGGGATTGAAAATATTGTCTGATCAGGAAATTGATGCGTTTCATAAGGCATATGTAAAGTTTTTAAGGGATAATGAAGACAAGTTGGGAAAGCAAGATGTTGAAGCAGCGATAGACAAGGCAAATAGAAGAGGAATAGATTTAGAAACCCAATTTGGATATTTGTTTATGGATGCACGTCAGCGGTATGGGATTGATGTGGATGGAACTTGGTTTGCGGATACGTCAAGATTGAAGTTATCACGTTGTAAAATGGATGGATATTTTGGGGTGTTTCAGGATTATAAAGATACGTATGAAGATATGATGTGTCAAAGTTGGGGTGGTGATTCCGGTGGGGGGATTTTTGTGGACTGGGATACCGTGGGGCCTGTGCGGACGGGGTATGTGCCAATTGTTGCGGTTATGACACGGGGGGCAAGACAAATTGGTGGATGGCAACATGCAGGTGTTATGAACAATGTCAGTGTGCCGTTGTCTCCGATGTCTCATATCGTTAATGACAAGGATTGGTATGGAACGCTGAACATCAGATGGAGCAAGGTTAGTGAAGTTGGTGATGAGCAACAGATAAAATAAGGGGTAAGATATGGTTGTGAAAAATAAAAAGAAGGTATTTAGTGGTGGACGATTGGGGGTGTATGCGTTGCTGGTTGCATTGGGGGTGACGGGTGCAGTTGTTGGGCTGGATAAAGATAAAAAATCAGAAAAGGTAGGAACGGAAAATGCCGTGCCTGATGTGCCACAGCATTTTACCGTTGAAGATTTAGAACAGTCAATTTTGGTTGCTGACGAGGCATTGGAAATTATAGAAAAAGAGTTGAAGTCAGAAGACAGTAATCCAGAAAGCGATTTCTATAACAATATTGCAAAACGTAAAATTCAGGCCCAGCGTGCCGAATATGTTAAACGTTTGAATGAATTGAAAACGCAACAGAAATAAAATGATGAAAAAGTTGTTATCTTTGGTTGTTGGGGTTATGTGTGTGACGTGTGCGTGGGCAGATGCTGAATTGACATTGGCGGATGTGCAAAGGGGGCCGCATACATATTCGGTGGTGGGTGGATACGATCATGGGAAAATGTATCGTTTTATAAATGTCAGTGAAATTGAAAAAGAAATAAACAAATAGTGTTGGGAATTTGTTCCGTTTTTGTGGTGGCTTTTTAGAATTTTGTATGTTATGCTGATTGTGTGTTGAATAAACTTGAAAAAATCAGGAGCACAGTTATGCGTTTCCGTTGTAATTTAAGTCGCAAGGCATGTATGCGGTTTTCTTTGTGGTTGGTTATTTTATTGTTGGCATGTTCAATCAAGTGGGTGTTCAAGCAATTTCATCGGGTGAATATGGACGAAATTGCACTGGTTTTGCAGTTGGGACCGGGTGGTGTTGATGGGGGGCTGATGTGGTCTTTTATCAAGAAGGTGATTTTGCGTTCCGTATTTTGGTCGGTGGTTTTGGCGTGGGTGTGTGAAAAGTGGGATAAAAAATATAAATTCTTGCCGTGGTTGGTGACGGTGGGGGTTATAGGTGTGTTGGGATTGCGTATATTTACCGCAAATATTCAGTTGGGCAGTTTCTTTGCGTCTGAAAAATCACAATTTTATGAACAAGAATATGTAAATCCAGAAAATGCACATATTTCTTTTAAGAAAAAACGTGATGTGTTGCTGATTGTGTTGGAAAGTGTCGAGAAAAAATTCGCAGATGAAGAATTGTTTGGACCTGGTGGATTGACACCAAATATTACACGGTTGGAAAATAATCATATATCATTCCAGAAATACGAGCAATTGTCGGGGTTGTCGCATACTATTGCTGCGATTACAGGTATGACAACAGGGTTGCCGTTGTTCTTTTCCAGTTATAGGAATGTTGAAAAAATGCTGGGGGCAAGTGGAATTGGAAGTGTGTTTGTAAAACATGGATATGAAACGTGGTCGTTCTTTCCGGCCAGTGGACAATTCTCGTTAAAAGAAAATTTCCTGAAACGTATGGGATTTCAGCATGTTTATGATGGGGAACGTCTGCGGTCTATGTTGGATTATGAATTGGATGTCGATCCGTTTGATGGAATTGATGATGGAACGCTGTTCACAATGACACGGCCGATGATTCAGGAAATTATTGACGGGGATAAGCCTTACTTTATTTTGATGGAAACAATCAATACACATAACGAGGGGTATTTTACCCAATTCTGTCGTGATTTAGGATTCGAACAAGAAAATATGGCGGATATTGCCAAGTGTCAGGATAAAATCTTGGCAGATTTTATAGATTGGTTTCGCAAGCAGGATCCTGATGCGGTGGTGATTTTAATCGATGATCATGTGCAACGTTCAGGTGAAATTTGGGATGCGTTGAAAGATGTGGAATCTCGCCCGTTGGCCAATGTGTTCATAAATACCAATGCTTTCTATGGTGTGGATATAAATCGGCCAGTGGCGGCGGTGGATTTCTTTCCGACAATTATTGAAAGTGCAGGCGGTCGAATCCGTGGGTGTCGTTTGGGGCTGGGGACAGCACTGACCGCACGTTGTGCCGATGTGCAGACATTGCGGGAAAGATATGGCGATGCGGAACTGCAACGCATTATGGAACAAAGAAATGATTTGTATTATCAATTAGCAACAGGGATAAAGCAAAATGAAACGGTTGATTAAGGCATTTGGAAACTCTTTTGCGGGTTTGGCGGTGGTTTGGCGTGAAGAACAGGCATTTCGCCTGGACTGTTTGTTGGTGTGTCTGGGGGCGGTTTTGTTGGCTGTGCTGGATTTGAGTGTGGGGATTAAAATAGGTTTGGCGTTTTCGTTGGGACTGATTTTAATTGCAGAACTGATAAATACGGCCGTTGAAAAGGTTGTGGACAGAATTGGAAGCGAATACAACGAATTGTCTAAACATGCCAAGGATATAGGCAGTGCAATTGTTATGATGACAATCGGGTTGGTGATTGCGTTGTGGGTGGCGGTATTGATTTTTGTAATGTAAAAAAATTAAAAATGCCGAGGAATCGGCATAATTTTTTCTTGTGTTAGTTAAGGTGTGTGAATTATAATAGTTCATATAATTAAACTATTTAATTGCGTGTGGGGATGCTATGACAGTGATGGATATAAATCAGGAAATTGTGCGGTTTTGTCGTGAATATTTGCGTCAGGAAACGCAGGCAACGATTCGCCCAAGTGAATTTAGGGTGCTGGGGCTGATTTGTTCGGGGGTAAATGTGCCGATGGAGTTGGCAACACAAATGAATGTTTCACGTCCAATGATTGCAGGAATTATAAATGCATTGGTTAGTGCGGGGCATGCGGTGCGGGTGCCATCGCCAGATGATGGACGCAGTGTCTGGGTTTTGCCAACCAACCAGGGGCGGGCGGTTTATCGCCAGACGGCCGATCAGGTAAAAGACAGAATACACAAAGTGATTGACAGAATTGGTCAGAAAAAATTTGATGCTTTTATGACTCAGATTCGGCAGATAAGTCAGATTTTGGCGGAATAATATCGGAAAGTGTGAAAATATACCATGGGTGTGGGCTTGAAATTGTGGACGATTTGTATTATTATGCTTTCATAACGAATTTAATAGGGGGGGCAAATGGTCAAAGATAAAAAATCTAAATCTAGTAAACGTGTAAATAAACGTCGTGGGACGGAATTTGATGCGGTGTCTGCATCGGTTCAGCGTATGTATGATAAAAGTGCACCACTGTTGCTGGCCGAGGGGTTGATGATAGGGATTGTTGCGTTGTTTATGGTGTTCAAACCGTTGGCAATATTGGCAACACTGACGGTGGTGGTTGGGGTTGGACTGATTTTGTTTGGGCTGTATCGAACAATCGTTGGTTTTGTGTCGTCACGCAATTATGGTGGCGGATGGGTTGATGTTGTGTTCGGGTTGGTCAACGTTATTTTGGGTGTGCTGTTTTGCGTTTATCCAGGCAGTTCTATGGTGGCGTTGATGTATGTGTTCTTGATTTTGTTTATATTCAAGGCGATTCGTTCACTGGTGTTTGCAATCAATATGGCACGTGCCAAATTTGGTCACTGGGGATTTGATTTGTTTGTGGCGATATTGATGCTGGGGCTGTCGATTGCGTTGCTGTTTTGGCCAATGGCAGGGGCGGTGGCGATTGTGTATTGGTTGGCAGCGATGATGTTGATGTATTCTGCGGTTGATGTTTATATGTTTATTGAACTGACCCGATTGAAAAATAAAGTATTGGATTAAAATATATGTGCCGGCAATCCCGGCACGTTTTTTTATGCAGGGGACTTGAAATCTGGGAATTTTTAGTATAAAATTGTATGCAGTGCGCCCTTAGCTCAGCTGGATAGAGCATCAGATTTCTAATCGTCCGCAATTTTTATGGATAGATTTGGATAAAGATGTATAAAGGTTGGATTTATGCGGGTGTGCGTGAAAATCAGTTCTGTATAAAACTTGACACAGATTGATTGAATTGTATGTAATTGTATGTATAATGTTACATATTTGTTACATAGAATGTTACATAGGAATCGGTCGCATATTTGCACCGAATTCCACACAGTTGGTTATGTGCCCATGGCTCAATCGGATAGAGCAATTGCCTTCTAAGCAATAGGTTGCAGGTTCGAGTCCTGCTGGGCACGCCAAAAATTAAATCGGGTTTA
>JAFYUU010000013.1 GCA_017549445.1 Alphaproteobacteria bacterium
AAATATGATTTTGACAACCTGGTGTTAAAGGAATACCTGCAACGCACCATGACCCAGATTAAGGCAACCCAGGATACCATCATTGCGGATTATGCGGAAAATTGTGTGTCTGACGTATCGGCATGTCTGGCCCAGAACAATTATCCAGAAAAACCAGACACAGCCACGGCCAAGGCGAACATAGCGGTTAATGCATGCCGTCAGCAGATTGCCACCTGCATGTCTGTAAATGGCGACACAACCGAAACACCTTCCATTTCCGAGATGCTAAATTGGGCTTCAAATTTATACGCCACATTAAACGACACCTCATCAGACGCGAACCAGCCCCAAACTCCAGAAGAATCCCCAAAAAACGAAACTGAACGCTGTTTGGCCAATGGTGATGCAAAAATCAGTGCAAACGGCGAAATGTGCATAATATATGGTCTGTCCAGCGAATCAGAATGCAGCAAAATTGCCCAAAACAACAACTCGGTAATGTTCAAATATATGGGCTCTGATCACGGTCCCTTGGCCAGCACAGGTCAAACACTTACCGACACCCACTGCATGTATTTCTTGGAAAGTGGCTACAATAAATACGTACAAAAATGCACCAGCTATGGCGGAACTCCCTCAGGGCTCTATTGCAACAACCTGCCCGTCAATTCCATCGAAGAATGCAAAAACCTGTATGACAACTGCAGTCACAATGTCATGCCAGAAAACTATTACGCCAACATGTTCAATACCCAAAACCGCGACTATGACACATGGCCGGACAGTAACCCACACTACATCGGCAAAGACATACGTGGGCGTTGCACCAGTGCTGGCATGAAAACCCTATCCACCAGTGGAAACTGCGTGTGTGACGACAATTATGCATATGTAGACGCCTATTATTGTCACCCGTGTGACACACTGGAACCACTTCTACCAATATACAATAACTGCTCAACGTGTTCCGAACAAACACTAAACGACCTAAACGCAGAAATCGCTTACCAAAGCAACGGCAAATGCATCATAAAAGAATGCAAAGATGGTTATTATAAAAATCTGGCAACAAACACTTGCGAAACATCTCCTGTCGCCACAACCAGTTGCACAAGTGACCAATTATTATCAACAGACACGAACGCAAAACAAGGCGTTCTATACAATGGCACATGCGTGATTTCTGATTGTGTAACAAACTATTATACCAACGATGGAAAAACCTGTATCCCGGTTCCCTAACCCACCCGGGCCAGTGAAACAACACTATCAACATTGATATTTTGTGCAAACATCTGATCGTGTGTCACCAACAATATTGCCCCCTGATATTGGTTCAACGCATCTTCCAATATTTCTATACTATCAATTTCCAGATTATTTGTCGGCTCGTCCAGTATCAGCAAATCTGGTTGATTTTCACCCCCCAACACCACCGCCAAGGTCGCTTTTAACAACTCGCCCCCAGACAGCACGCCCACACGTTTAATCGTTTCATCACCCCTGAACCCAAAATTAGCCAACACTGCATGTGCTTCGTGTTTCCGAACCCCTGCAATATCCATAACATTTTCAACCAATGATTTATTTTTATCCAATATACTTAAATCTTGATTCAGATACGCAATTTTCCCAAACGTTTGCATGCTTCCCGATTGCAATTCCAGTTGCCCAGTAATTATTTTCAACAGTGTTGTTTTTCCACTGCCATTTTTGCCACACAACCGAACCCGATTACCACCATACATTACAAAATCAAAGTTCTGAAAAATCTTTTTATCACCGTATGCAAAATTCATTGCATTTATTCGCACTAATTCTTTGGAATAGAATTTTTTATTCGGCACTGGAATTTTAATTTTATCATTTTTCATCTGTCGCCCCAGTTCCTGACGCACTTCAATTTGCCGATTTATTTTTGCCTGAATTTTCGCCCGTTTTTTCGCCTCTGTTTCTTGACTTTTTCCTTTCAAGGCATTTGCCACTATCCTGGAACCGGACGCACGATTTTGCTTATCTTTGGCCTGTTTGGCATTATGATGCTGACACGTATTCTGAGCCACCCCCAGGGTTGCAATCAAACGATTGATTTCTTTTTCTGCATCAACATATTTATTCTGCATACTTTCCCGCATTATTTGTTTCTGCCCAACCCAGAAATCATAATTTCCGCCATATATTTTGATTTTTCCTTTTTCCAACTCGATTATTTTATCCACATGCCCCAGCAACTCTCTATCATGCGACACCATCACAACGCCATGTTGATACGCATGCATTTTATCTATAAACCACTGCTTGGCATCTGCATCTAAATTATTTGTGGGCTCATCCAACAACAAAATTCCTGCCCCACTGCCCAAGGCCCTTCCCAATTCAAATGCCTGTGTTTCACCACCACTTTTTGTGCCATGCGAATTTATCTGTTTTACCACATAAACATCAGTATTTCTTACCACCTGCCCCGAATCTGGTTGTAAATCCCCCGCCAACAACCGCAAAAACGTTGTTTTTCCACTGCCATTGGCACCAACAATCGCAACCTTGTCCGTATCATTTATAACGGCACAAACACCGTCCAATAAAACATTGTCCGCATCATAACCAAAAACCACATTAGAAACCGAGATATATCCCATAATAAAACCCCATTAAAACAACATTGCACCACACTGCGTTTTTTATACGCAATGCACCATTAAAATCTACGCAATATTATTTACTCATCGGGTTTTACCTTTTATTAAAAAATAACCTTACACAATCGATTATACCACCCCCACCCCAAAAATCAAGATATAAAAGTTGCAAAAAATATTTTTTGTGCTAATCTTCACACACTTATAAACAAATGGACACTCAAAATGAAACTGGAAGAATCATTACAAATGCACATCAAATGCCACATTCCCTATGTCGGCAACAAACAATTACGCCGTGCCAATATGCCAACCCAAATTACATTGGGTCAAGCCCTGGCTTTAGCCAACACATTAAACGAATTTACCCCAAAATCTTCATCCAGTTGTCAGCCCAGTGGCCTGATGATAAACACTGAATTTGCCCTGAACGCCCAACAAGAATGTTATTTAATCAGTGGTTGCGTTGAAATAATGGGTCTGTGTGGCATCCAGCATTGCAAATGCGACCCATCGTTCCAGGCATCTTCTGATTTCCAAGACCACAGACAACGCACCCGTTTTTGTTTTAACAAATTATCAACTGGCCGCTGTTGCGATTCCTATATCCGTGATTCAGTTGGTTGCACTTTATTCCCTGCCCTCTACCAAAAAACAAAATAACCATCACGTTTATTTGGCCTTTACCAATTTATCTATACCTATTTCCAGATTCAGCCCCCTTTCTGCCAACACTTCAATTGCAGTTTTCCCATCTTTGTCCCGCACACTCAAATCCGCCCCATTTTTTATCAAGAATCTTGCCACATCTTCGTCATCAACACCAAACAACGGCGACTGCCCCCAATCATCACGTGCATTTACATCTGCTCCATTTTCTATCAACAAACGCACCCACTTTTCTCCAAAAAGAACAAAAACAAACAACGGCGACCGCCCCCAATCATCACGTGCATTTACATCTGCACCAGCATCAATCAAAGCTTTGGCGGCACCAATTTCTTCGACAGTATGCAATGGTGTTTCCCCATATTCACTACGCACATTTGCATTCGCACCACGTTTTATCCACGCTTTAACACTGCTTGAGCCAGTCGCATTAAACAAATACTGACTAATATCGGGCTCTGTTATTTGTGCCCCATTTCGTATCAATAATTTCATAATTTGTTCATTATGAACATGATGCAATGGCGTTTCCCCAAACATATCGCACGCATTTACATCTGCCCCACGCTCAATCAATAATTTTGCAACCCTAAAATCACACACAAAGAACAGCGGCGTCCGACCATTTTCATCCCGCACATCTACATTGCCCCAACGCTTTATTTTTTTCTTTACCAAATCCACATCACCTAACCAGCCAAATCCAACTTCTATCTCTTCTGCCCCACATTTTTCCAACTCGTATCTGGCATAATGGGACTTTGCTCGCATCAAAGGAGTGTAACCAAATACATCACGCATATTCACATCTGCCCCATTTTTTATTAATGTTCTTATCCACTGAACCACTTCCCTAGTTCTTATATTTTCGACGAACCAGTGCAATAAATATGACTGTTTGGCATATCTTCCGCATACAAAATCGTAAAAATTCCGCACCTTCAGGGCATTTTCACCACCATACACCAAATAAGAACGCAACATGCTCAGCGTTGCCAAAACATTCACTCCCTGTTCTATCAACATCTTCCAATATTTATTACTCTTGCCCTCTAATACCGCCAATGCCAACAGGTTCAAACTATTATTTCTGTACCTCCACTCTGTCTTCTTTCTGGTCCTCATACTGCTCGACACATATTCTGCCTGACTCAATTTCCGTGGTTTAAACCCTATATCCGCATTGATATTTATTTTTCCACCACAGAGAGCCATTATGCCGGACAACTTCTCAATCATTTCCTTACTTGGAAAATATGGTTTGTAATAAGATATTCCATTCTGTTCTACATCACCCACATTCCAAAATTGCAAATCTGCAAACAATGTGGCAGACAAAGGAATCCCCCCCGTGCCCATCCAGGTTTTCATCAATTCCCCAACCATTTTACAATCATTTTTATAAATAAAATGATACAATACCCTATACTTTTCCAATAACGACATCACACTGTATTTATTCAAATACTTTTCAGTTTTTCTATCTGACACCTTGCCCACCATCATCACCCTTCTTTATATTACAATTCAACATAGAAGCTAACATATCCACCAGGTCAAATTTATATGGCCAACCATTCCATCCATATCTGTCTTTTTTATTATTTTTCATCCGCATTTTGGCAGTATTCAACTGTGCCTGCAAATTACGAACATAATCTTTTGGTTTTTTACCAAAATTTCTAAATTCTTCTTTCAACTTCTCGCCATTCACATTATTATTTCCCAACGTTCCTTCTTTTGGTTCATCATCATTATTATTATCCTTAACACGTATTCCTTTCCCAAACCGGCTTGTAAACCATGTTTCATAATCATTGTTTTCAAATGAAAACAACGCAATAAAATCTTCCAGATTCAGCGACTGACCAACAAATCTATACCAATTATTATCACGAAATTCTGTCAGCAAATGTTTTTGATATTTACGGTCTTTCACCTTCTGCTCACTGTTTGTAATATTCCCATAATTATTATGCCCCTTCTTATAAAACACATCCAAGTCCACAAACAAACATAATTGTTCTTTTGTATCTTTTATTTGTTTTACCAGTTGTTCTGCATGCTCATTCAGATTACTGACACCATAAACATTTCTGTAATTATATTGAATCCCAAATGAATTCGATTTTTTCTCTGTTGGTCTAACTCGATTCCAAACACCAATCATATAATCCAATATTCTCTGAGGCGTAAAATACCATGTATCACTTGGTTCCAAATCTGGCAATTTATATGCCCAAAGCACGTAATTCGCCTTATCTCCACAAGAAACATCCTTTATTTTTTGATTCAGCAACTTAACCAACTCAAATTCACTACGACCCTCACAGAAAAACACATACGGCCTTGCCGTCGGCTGTGTTCCAACTACTGCCTTTACCCCCACACCATCTCGTTTCATATTTAAATCTCCATCCCCTCATAAATTCCCACAACACGTGGCATCCCTCCGATAACCCCCAGCATATAGTTATCAAAGACATCATTCACTGATACATCTTTTTTTCCATAATCATACTCGGACGCATACCGCACAACGGTGGCATTTTTTATTTTGTCCACCAACGCAATTTCGAACAGCCCCAACCCCAGCATCACGCACGGATTATGTGATGAACACAACATTTGCCCACCGTTCTTATTCAATCCCTCTGCCTTTACCAAAGCAAACAAAAACTTAATCAATTCGGTATGAATTGTCCTGTCAATCTCGTCAAACACAAAAATTTTTCCACGTCTCAAACCTTCAATCACGGCCAACAACAATCTAAATATATTTCTGGTTCCTGTTGACTCATCAACCATCAGGTTCATTTTTTGCTCGCCATATTCTAGCAAAATCTCATCTGCATATATCACACCCGCTTCACAATCCACCGACACCAAAGCCCCATCTGTCTGAACATCGGCACGAATTTTCTCAATTTCTGAAATATCAGTCAAAGAATTGTCCAGTATTTTCTTTTTCAACCTTCTATTCAGCACGATTTTATCACACTCAACATCCATGCTATTCATCAAATTTCTAACAACATCTACATCTCTTTGTGCCACCTGCTCATCACTGCCCAAGGCAAATCTGTCCACATCTTCTGCAACAACGATATCATCTGCAAAAAAATCTCTAACCCGCTTTATGTGTGAATAAAATTTTTCCTCGACATCACCATGCAGATACAACACAGATAGCATTGAACTCCTACTAATCACACAGTCCGCCAGATGCCTGGGCAACACCCCTATTTCGTTAAATTTTTCCCCAGACAAATCAAATATTTTGCGTTTTTTTGCATTTGGCTTCTCCCACCAGTATAAACTTTCGTTATCAACATAATTACTTCCAAATGCAATTGCATATGAATATACAAACCCATCTTTTTCGAACACCACAGAAAACTTTGTCACACCACCTTTTGTTTTTTTATCTAACTTATATGGGTTATAATAATCCTCGACCTTTCCCCCCATTACGATTGCTCGCATCGCAATCAGTGCCTTAAACACATTACTTTTCCCCGATGCATTAGCCCCAAACAATGCCATAATCGGACTGACACTACAATATTTCCACACTTTTTCTTTACCGTCATTTACCACATTGACATCTATCCGGTTGATTTGTCCTTCATATACATCAGGAACATCTGACAGAACAACCATCTCCATATTCAACGAAAGTGTATCTTTAATACTTTTATAGTTCTCAACAGAAAAATCTATCAACATATCTACCCACCTAATTCATTATACCACATCTACCAAGTCCTCGCAAAATCAAAAACTTTACACCAAGTTTTTTTTACGTTGACAATTGGTCTTTATCTCCTTACCATACCCCTTGCAGGCAAAAACAATGACAAAACGGATACACGATATGCCCCCACAGGAACAAGACCACCTATTTCCAATTTATTTAACAGAAAACAAACCCCACTGGAAGCAGTGGTATTCCGCAGAATCAAAATTCTTGCAAGAACGCCTGCCCAACATCACCAGAATCAGCCACATGGGCAGCACCTCCATTGGTTCAATTTGGGCAAAACCCATCATAGACATCCTGGTTGAAATCCCCCAAACCATCAATTTACAAGATTACAAAAAACACATTTTAAGCAGTGGCTATGCCCACGTATTATCAACGGACACCCGTATCTATTTCAACAAAGGATACACGGCGAACGGATTTGCCGACCGGGTTTTTCATTTGCATCTAAGACACAGTGGCGACAATGGCGAACTTTATTTTCGTGACTACCTTATCGACCATCCCCAAGTCGCCAAAGAATATGAACAAATGAAATTAAAATTATGGAAACAATACGAACACGACAGGGACGGCTACACCAACGCCAAGGCCGAATTTGTTCTGCGACACACAGAACTTGCCAAACGTCTTTATAAAAACAGATACTAACCCAATTTCAATTTACCGTTTGAATCCGAACGTCCCAGACAAAAAATTAAAACCGTCGTAAAAACGACGGTTAAAATTTTCTGGTCGGGGTGAATCCGAGTATATGAGAACAAGCCCATGCGATGTTCGAATAAATACGAGGATGCACGCAGATTTATCGCCCCAGGCGATAAATCAAGTGAAACGTTCGAACCCGACAAAAGAATTTTGTCGTTTGAATACACAGTTCCACCAAAATAAATAAAAATACCGCATCAACTGCGGTATTTTTATTTATCTCTGGTCGTGCTTAATTAGCAATTCTCGAACCGATATTATTGAAATAGGGTGGGAGATTGAAGATGTGAAAAACTTGATTAAAAGTTGACAATATAAAATATGTATGTATTATAATCATAACATCCAAAGGGGTATATTATGAAACAACAACCTTTATTTTCCATGACAACGGCTTATAAACGCATGATAGGATTCCATCGTGTTGATAATAGTGTTTATGCTCTTATGATATATATGGTTGGTGATGGCGTTACAATTAATGGGTTAAATCAGGTTTTTGATTCTTTGTATGGTGTTGAAAAATACGAATTTCCAAATACTAAATATTGCGATTTAGGTGCAGGTTTATTTGATAAAGTTATGGATTATGAAAATTTCTTATGCCAAGAAAATGTTTATAATGAAAAAGTTCGTGCTTTGTCAAAACCATGGATTGAAGCATTTGATATAAAATATAATGATAAATCAAAAGCTTCTTGGTGGAAAAGATTGACAGCAAAAAATATAGAAGAACAAGCGGTCGTAATGCACCCTTACGAAAAACATCATGTATGGTGTGTGCCAGAGAATAGCCATGATTTAGTCGGTATTGAAAATGTTCGTCCTGTTTTTAAATCTGCATATCAACAATCTTCCAAAGACATAGTGTATGTTTATGAATTGGAATTGATAAATGCGATAAATATACCAAATATGTATTTTGGTAAACCTTGTATAAATATAGCTTTGTTTAATAATGCTGATACTGCAAATCAATATATTGCACAATCTGTTATTGAACAGCAGAAATTTGCAAAACACAAAGAATATCAAGAACTACAAGATAAATGTATGCCAGCAATAATGCGTTTTGATATGTTTACAAATTCTAAAAATATGTCCAGATAAACAATAAATTCGAACTCATGAAAAAGGTTAGGTTTCTAACCTTTTTCTTTAAAAAGTTCGAAAATAGGGTAAAAACAGCACTTTTGAAAAATTATTAGTTCGAACTCGGTGTAAGTATTAGAAAACAAAAGAAAAACCGCCCTTATTGGCGGTTTTGAATTTCGTGTGTTGACTATTTGGTGACTTTTTTAAAATAGGGGGCGATTCCGCCTCGACAAACAATAATAAAAATCTATAAAAACTCGTATTAAAAAACCCCGTTTTTATGATTTTTCTAATTGTTCGTCTTCGTATACGCCATGCGCGCCAATTATTCACGTAAACTTCGTTTCCGTGTGGCACATAAATGTGCTTGGCGCTCTGGTGCATCCTTTCGCCCCTTTTAGAGAAAATTAAAACCGGCCATAAAGGTCGGTTTAAATTTTCTGGTCGGGGCGAAAGGATTCGAACCTTCGACACCTTGGTCCCAAACCAAGTACTCTACCAGACTGAGCTACGCCCCGAAACGACACCTATTATAACAGCATTTTTACAAAATGCAAATTTTTATGTAAATTTTTATGCTTGTCTGATTTAATAAAAATTTCTATGATATAGTCAAATGAATATGATCATGCGTTTTTTATTTATTTTTACGGGATTTTTGGCGTTCTTTGGGGCCTCTTATGGGGCGGTTCCTGTCACATCTAAATACATCAAGCCCGACACATATAACTATATGTATCCATATATGAACAACCAAATGCGAACGGATTTGAACCCTGGCATCACGCCATCTCAATCCACCAGCCCAATGGACGTTGTTGTAAAAACCACACAATTGTCCGCACCACGCCGTGTTGTATCACGCACCCCAAACGCATCTAATTCCCGCCGTGTTGCCCCCGGTTCCAACACCGCACGCAGTACCACCAACACGACATCTCGTGGGGTTGTTGCCCGCACAAACACCAATCGCACAACGATGAAGCGAACCAAGTCCCCATATTCCAATTTAACCGGCGTCCAATCACCATATCGGACCGAGCCACACCCAACACTGGATCGTGGCGAAACGCCGGACACCACCCGCAGTGATTATTCATATACGAATCGCACGGCAACAAATTCTGTCTTGGCTACCGAACAGACAACTGAAACAATTCCATCTTCTCGTTGCATGGCCGAATACACCAAATGCATGGACGATTATTGTTCCCGTGAAGAAACCAGATACAACCGCTGTTATTGCAGTGCTAAATTATCCCAGATTGATTCCACGTACCAGCCCGCCATTGACGAACTGGTCACAAAACTTATCAAATTAAAGTATTCTGGCACCTGGTCTGACGAAGAATTTAACGAATATTGGATGGACACTATTGGCAAATACTATGGTGAAAATTCATGGGTAAATCTGGAAAATGCCCTGAACATTGACTGGGCTGGAACCGAAAGCCGTGTCCGTGGCCAGCAATCGTTCATCATTGGCCATGATTATTGTATTCAGCATTTGCAGGGTTGTTTTTACATGGTATCGAACCTGCGTGATGCATATCGTTCTGAAATTGCTCGTGATTGTGCAGAATACGAGCAGTCACTTATGACCTTAAAATCGGTCGCTGAAACAGTAGTGGAGTCCTATAATGATTAAATTTCTTGGTATTGAATATGGTCGTGGTGCCACTGCGACCATACGTAATGACGGCCCTGCATTGGGTCCATCTGCGGTTCGACGAATGTTTCCAGATGCAAACTGGACAATCGTGACCCCTGCCCCATTTGACTTGGAAAAATGCCGTGCCGACAGATTTGGCGAAAATGCCGAAATTCAACAAAAAATATACAACAACACCCCTTCAGATTTTCATATTTTAATTGGTGGCGACCACTCGGTGAACTTTGGTCATTTTTCTGCCCTGGCGGACAATATCCCAACCCAAGATTTATGTTTAATCTATATTGATGCCCACCTGGACATACACACCCCCCAATCTTCCCAGTCCGAGGCATCTGGTGCCCCACACGGCACAAATGTCCGTGCATTGCTGGGCGACGGAGACAAACGCTGGTTGGCATTACAAAAACGCACCCCTGCATTAAAACCCCAGAATTTATTTTATCTTGGCACACGCTCATTCGAACCGTCCGAGATAGAATTTGCAAAATCCCAGGGCATATTCATCCGCACCCCATCCGAATTACAAAGCGAATCGGATTGGGCAACCACTGTGGCTGAAATCCGTGCCAGAATTGGGAACAATCCATTTGTTGTATCATTTGACTTTGACGCAATTGACCCAAAATATTTTCAAGATGTATGGGTGCCTGAACCAAACGGCCTATCACTTGAATGTGCCAAATATCTGACCCATGCATTTCGCACCGCCCACGGGTTCGAGTTTGTAGAATACGCCCCCACAGGCGACAAGACATCTGCAAAAATTGTTCACGATTTAATAAGCATTGTCATTGGCGAATAATTTCTTCGCACATACGATTATGCTGATAGATATTACGAGCCAACTCATCACTTATAACGCCCCAGTCCACCGCCCGCCCATATATTGGCCTGCACGCAACTGGGGCACATAAATTATTCTGCAATGGTGTATTTTTCGTGCAAGAAGCGACGAATATCATCAACCCCACGATTAAAACTTTCTGCATTTACCTTCTCCTGTATTTTCTGTGTCTCAGATTGTATTTCCCATGCACGGCCCAGATAACGCCCCCTGCATTTTTCATTTGCGACCTGCCCACCCCAAACATGGGCCCCGGCAACCAAAGCCCCAATTAAAGCAATAAAATATAATTTATACATCCTATCTTTTCCCCAACAAAAAAAGCCCCCCCAAACGGCGGGACTTTTGATTTTCACCTGCGATATTCTTATTGATTCATAGAACTAAAGAAATCGCTGTTTGTCTTGGTCAAACGCAATTTATCCAACAAGAATTCCATTGCTTCCAACGTGCCCATTGGGTTGATAATACGACGCAGGACATACATCTTTGACAGAATATCCTTGCCCACCAACAAGTCCTCTTTACGTGTTCCGGACTTGGTAATATCAATTGCAGGATAAACACGTTTATCGGACAATTTGCGATCCAAGATAATTTCACTATTACCTGTTCCTTTGAACTCTTCGAAAATAACTTCATCCATCTTAGACCCTGTATCAACCAAAGCCGTTGCGATAATGGTCAACGAGCCACCACCTTCGATATTACGTGCCGCCCCAAAGAAGCGTTTTGGACGTTGCAACGCATAGGCATCTACACCACCGGTCAACACCTTGCCACTAGATGGCACCACGGTATTATACGCACGTCCCAGACGTGTAATCGAATCCAACAAGATAACAACATCTTGTCCTGCTTCTACCAAGCGTTTTGCCTTTTCAATAACCATTTCTGCGACCTGAATATGACGTGCCGCCGGCTCATCAAATGTCGAAGAAATCACTTCTCCTTTGACGCTACGTTGCATATCTGTCACTTCTTCTGGACGTTCATCAATCAACAACACAATCAATTTAACATCGGGATAGTTTGTTGCGATACTATGTGCAATATTCTGCAACATAACGGTCTTACCAGTGCGTGGCGGTGCCACAATCAGCGAACGTTGCCCCTTTCCTGTTGGGGAAATCAGGTCGATAACACGTGCGGACAAATTGCGTCCTTTGTCTTTATCGTCTGCGACCTCCATCTTCAACATTTCATCAGGATACAACGGTGTCATATCGTCAAAGGACACACGATGCTTTAATTTTTCAGGATTATCACCATTGACCCGTTCGATTGTTTCCAATGCGAAATAGCGTTCTGATTCATTTTGTGGTGCCTGAATTTGTCCTTCGACATAGTCCCCCGTTTTCAATCCATATTTTTTTATTAAATTTGGCGACACATACAAATCATCTGGACCCGCCAAATAGTTTGACTCAGGTGCACGCAAGAATCCAAATCCATCTTGCATACGTTCCAGCACCCCATCACCGATAAGAGTAATTTTATTATCTGCTGCAAACGCACGCATTACGCCAAAACGTAATTGTTGCACATTTAATTGGGACGGATTTTCAATCCCCATATCTTCCGCCATTTTCAACAACTGCTGTGGCGATTTCGCTTTCAGTTCATTTATATGCATAAAAAATCCTTTTTTTGGGAAACAGGTCGTGGAATCACGCCTTTTTTGACGACAATATTATAATACAATTTTACAAAAATGTCAAGTACGCTTTTTTTCTTGCAATTTGCTTATAATACTGGTCAAATATAACCAGATAATACTAACAATTCTAAGGACAAGGAAAGTAAAATGGCAGGCAGTATCAATAAAGTCATTTTGGTCGGAAACATCGGCCAAGAACCCCAGGTTCGCACCATGAACAGCGGTCAAAAGGTTGTCAGTTTTTCATTGGCAACATCTGAACGTTGGCGTGACCGTGCCTCGGGTGAACAAAAAGAACAAACCGAATGGCATCGTGTTGTAATCTTTAACCCAAATTTGGTCGAGGTTGCCGAACGCCTATTGCAAAAGGGAACAAAACTGTATCTTGAAGGTTCCTTAAAAACCCGCAAATGGCAAAACCAACAGGGTGTTGACGTTTATACGACCGAGGTTGTATTAAACCCATATGCCGGTCAAATGGTAATTTTGTCTGGATCCAAGGGTCTGGAATCTGGTGGCGATTTTGGCGGTGGTTCTTCTGCCCCTGCCCCATCTGCCCCCCGTGAAGAAATCTCGGTGGCAGACATCGCAGACGACATTCCATTTTAATAACCACAAAAAAATCCGCCGATTGGCGGATTTTTTTTTACACACTATTTAGTTTTAACAGGATACATCGCATATCGATATTGCGAAATCGCCATATCCAAAATATCCGCAAATTTCTGACGAAAATCTGCATTTGTTGCAACACTGTATGCAAACGCATCCGCCCCAAAGAACGATGCCAACGAGATTTTTTCATACTTTGCAACACCAATATATGGCATCCGAACATTGACAATTTGCCCCATCGGATTGCGTAAAACAACCGTTCCTGCAATATTTCCAGAACGTTTATATTGAACATTTGACGGAATTTCAGCACCAACTGATGAAAAATCTTCATCCCCCACGGCCATAACAGCGGCAGCAACCAATGTCCAACCGTTCATATCCGATTCCATCACACGACGCATTTCATTTGCATTCTTTGTGTCTGTTTTCTGATTCCCAATGCTGTATCCCATATAAGAATCACGATTCCATGTTCCTGTATCAAAATTATAATAAACAATATTCTTGTAATTCGCCCCGAACAGTTCACGCATCTTGGCATCGGTCAACTTTTCGGCAACTGCCACCGGTTTATCCTGACGAATCTTAAAGTTATACGAACCAATCCCAACGTTTAACAACAAACGTTGCAATCTGGGGTTATTCTTAAATTTTTCATTATTCATTTTCAATCACCTTGACTAATATTTTTGACAAATATACCATACCTCTGTCTTTTGTCAACAAAAAATCACAGGGGGCAAAAACCCCCTGCGATAAAAATCAAATATAAACAGAACCTACTTACTTTTCGACTGTATTAGCATTGGCCCCCAGCGACACGCCACGCATTTCCAATTCGTGACGCAGGTTGCAGATACCCTTTCTGCATGCAACACCCGCTGTTCCTTTACTAAAAGCATTCACTTTGTTATTCATCGTTCAATGTCCTTTATCAAAACATCTCTCTGATAGGGGGCAGTTTATACTAACAAACTTTTTTTGTCAAGCATTTTTTACCCCACCCTATTTTATTCGTTCACCTCGATTGCGACCGGTGTACCTGGCACCATTTCTTCATAGTGCACTTCTTTTACGACACGCACACGGCGATTTTCTGCATTTGGCGTATTATCAGGTGTTGGCACCGCCAAATCTTCTTCGCCTGCTGAAACGGCGACAATCTGACTGGCTGGGATACCATACTGAATCAACATTCTCTGCACCGCTTCGGCACGACGGCCACCCAATGCATAGTTATAACTTTGCGATCCTGCCGTATCGGTATGTCCAACAACAGAAACCTTGATATTTTTGTTCTGCTGTGTTGCGGACGCCAACTGTTCAATCAGATCACGATATTCTGGTTTAATCGTTGCCTTGTTAAAGTCAAAGCGAATTTCGAACACTTCTTCCATAACATGCTGTTGTGGTTCCAGTGGAATCTGCTGAACTTTAATCATTGTCTTTTCACCGGCCTGGGCCTGAATCTTATCCAGACGTGCATTGATTGCCATCAATTCTTCACGCATCGCCAGCATCATATTGATAAATTCTTCACGTGTCACCAATTCTTCACTGACCATTGGGATTGGCTCTGGCTGTGCAACAGGTTCTGGTTGTGGCTGTGGTTCTTCGACCTTACCATTTGTCACGATTGCAACTGGTCTGGACGTGCAGTTCACCCCACCCATACGAATACATTCTTGAACACTGCTGTCATTGTGACTGTTTGTCATTGTTTTGTCGCCACCATAGATATTTTGATTAAATACCATCGGTTGCACCGGCACAGGTTTAATCAAATGTTCTGGGACATTTACATTATTCACAACAATCACCCCTTCACGGGCACGACCAGACGCATTCATAGATGCCATATTGCGTGTATCTGGATAGTATTTACCCGCACTGCGTTGTGACACGGTCTGTGGTGTCATCTGCACGGTTGTTGTTGCCATCTGGTTTTCCATCTGCCCCAAAACCATGCCATTTGTTTCCTGACCTTTATTTATTATCATACCACCCTGACAGTCACGCAACGCAACCAGACCTTTTTGGAATCTGTCTTTGCACTGACGTGCGGTGGCACTTTGCCCTGTTGCGGTTGCCGACAACCAGCAATCAAATTTCGCCTGCACCTCGGCCGCCAATTCAGGATCAGTCATAGACGCATCATTTTTCAACAGTTCCATCAGTTCATTATATGCAGTATACAATTCATAGGAATCCTGCTGATTATCCACCGGCCAGTTTTCCAAACTTTCTGGGAAAGGCAACTCGCCCGAGAATGCGGACACGGCCTTGTTTGCGAACAATTCGCCCACATCTGGATAACCACTGGTGCGTGCATTATAAATTGCATAAGAACGATAATTCATCGCCAACTGATTCAAGAAAGAATCCTGATGTGGTGCGGAATAAACATCCAATGTTTCCACATAATCCACCGTTGGTGTCGCCACAGACGTATACTCTGCGTCTTTGGATCCTGCACAACCCGCCAGGGCAATCACCCCCATTGCGACCAGTGCTTTAACAACAACCCAACTTGCCAAATTCTTTTTCATGCTTGAATCCTTTCACTTTTTTCTTTCTGTTATTATACGTTTTTCTGCCCATTTAGTAAAGTATAAAATTACCCACTACCTGTTCACAGAATTACTGATATAACCTCCGATTGATTGCAAACCACCCAACGCACTGCCACTGCCCCCCATACCGCTGACGGCCTGGATAATTGCGGACGTATCAGTTTTCTTTCCCACCGACCCAATTGTATCGGTCAAGAAACTGCCCCACAGTTCACGTTTACTCTGGCTCAGCCGTGCGTCCGAGCATTTTTCAATTCTTGCAATCAGTTGCCCCGCCATTTTCGCCTCGGTCGGCGTATAGTCCGCCTCGGTAAAATCGATCAAATTAAACAATTCGTAAATATCCGATGTTGTTTTTTGCTTATTTCCGCAAACCCGTTCCCCATTTGGACAGTAAGATGCCTTGCCAACCTTGGGAAAATCTTCCCATACCATACCATCATTACCTGGCCCACGGAACGTGTCATAGCACACCTCCATCCCTTCGGTTGTTTCGGCGATTTCAACGGTTTGTGCATACCCGCCAATACCACTGGGTGTTGTGCATGGCAAACGCCGCAACATTGTCTCCACATCTCTTGCACTGGCGGCACCTGTTTTTGCCCACTCTTTCATAGTATTATCAACAAAGGTAATTTCTGCGGACGTAGGGACACATTCTGCCTCCAATGCCCGAACCTGAGAATTTAATTGTTTAACCCCCGTCACCAGTGATAAAACTGTTGGCACCAAACTGGCGGTGCTGTCAACCACGGTTGTCTGTTTAGTTGACACTGGTGCGGCCTTTTTAATAGACACCGCCCCCATTGCGGGCCCAGCCAGCACGCACAAAGCCATCAACAATAAAGCACATGGATTTAATTTCATCTCTCTACCTGTGCTAACATTATACCACAAAACATCAGCATCACAAAATATAAAAATTGCTTTTTGATTTGTATCGGTTTAAACTAGACCCATATATGCAAACCAAGGGTCGTAATTTTATTATATTTTCCAAGCACCGCCGACTAAAACGCCTGTGGCAGTTTTTCTTTACCGGCTGGGGTCTTGTAATGGTTGTGGCATTGATTGCCGGCTCTTTATTCACGCAACAGTTATTATGGACACCAATATCTGCGATAAACATGTCCGACATTGTCAGTAATCAGTTCAAGATGTCCGGTGCATCCTTTTCTGGCACCGATCAAAACGGCGAACCGTTCACCCTGCGTGCGACCACTGGTCGCCAGGAATATAACAATCCAGATATAATCTATCTGGACTCGGTCTCGGGCGATGCGATACGTTTCCAAGATGGCGTTCGTGTTAAATATACCTTTACCGCCAACACAGGCGAATACCACAGCAAGAAAAAGAACATCCGTCTGATTGGCAACGTCCGTGTCTTTATCAGCAATGGCGACAAAATTTTTACAGACGAAATGGTGATTAAATTATGAAGCAATCTGTATTACGTGTTGAACATTTATCCAAATCATACGGCAAACGTATGGTTATCAAAGACGTATCCCTTATCGCCCGCCAGGGCGAATCGGTTGGCCTGTTGGGTCCAAACGGTGCGGGCAAGACCACGGCATTTTACTGCATCACGGGCCAGTTATCGGCCACCGGCGGTCAAATATTCTTAAATTCCCAGGACATAACCCACCTGCCCTTTTACCAACGGGCACGCCTGCACATTGGCTATCTGCCCCAGGAAAACAGTGTTTTCCGTGGTCTGACGGTGGAACAAAACATCATGGCTATTCTCGAGGTGGTCGAACCCGACCGCAAGAAACGCAAACGCAAACTGGACTCTCTGTTGGAAGAATTTTCTATCTCGTCCCTACGTCGCAGTCCTGCAACCGCCCTGTCTGGTGGCGAACGTCGCCGTGTAGAAATTGCCCGTGCCTTGGCAAACGACCCAAAATTTATATTATTGGACGAACCATTTGCCGGAATTGATCCAATTGCGGTGAACGACATCCGTGATTTGGTATCCCAGTTAAAGAACCGTGGTCTGGGCGTTATTATTACCGACCACAACGTCCGTGAAACCTTGGGCATTACCGACCGCAGTTATGTCTTGCACGATGGCAAGATATTAAAGCACGGCACCACCGAAGAAATCGTCCAAGACGAAATGGTTAAAAAGGTATATCTGGGTCAAGATTTCACCATGTAATCCGCCCCCAAAAAACAAATCTAAAAAAAGAAACCGCCCAATCGGGCGGTATTTATTATTTTCTTTTCTGCCTTGCATCTGCATACACGGCAAATATATCATTTGCCTGACTCGACACCTTGTGATAAAAATCAACCCAATTCGCACCATAGCACACTTCCATCCACCCCCGTGGATACTTTTCGAATTGACGTGTCATTGTGTTATACGTAATAAACGTTCCATAGTAATAATATCCATCTCCTACCCCTTTCATCCCAGGATTATACGAAGAAGGATTAAACAATGGTGGATTTTTCATATATCTGTCGCAACTGCCACCCCAATCATCCACCCTGGCACAGGTCACAAACACAACCTTTTTACCATATTTTTTCAGCCGTCCATTTATAACTTCTTGAATATCCTGCAATTCCTGTTCATAAAGTTGACTGGTTTGTTCATTATTTTCAGAATAATAAAAATGCTTCCACTTTAACACATCCCAACTCTGCCCCAGTATTTCTACCACCATTGCCGGGGTTAAATCCTGAATTTTATATCCATAATCCTGAACAGACGCAGTATTTCCACCACGATTATTCAGATTCAACGGCATACGAACCACACGTGTTGCCGAAACCGCAGGAACGGACTTTGTTGATTTTGGCTTTGCCGATACGGGCTTTACCCCTATCAAACGACCACCTGTATGCTTTTGTTTCGAACGATTATCCTGACTCTTTTTATTTTTCTGGTCTTTTTTTGGATTTTCACTTGCCCCGGCACTTATTTGTGCATCAGATTTCACCACCGCCATCAGTTTGTCTTTGTATTCTGCTGGCACCTCTACCATATAGTTATACCCATACTGTGTAATATGACGCATTTTCATATTGTGCTGAATATTACTGGACACAACCTTGCGAAATAACTTTTCATCACACACGGCAAAGAATCTGGCATGTGCATCACGTGTCATATAAACTGCAAACATTGCTTTGTCATACTTACCCGACATTTCATTTTCCTTTTATCTTGACAATAAAACCATACAAACAACCTAGCACACCCACACCCAAAGTCAATAAAAATCCCCCGAACAACGGGGGAATCATCTGCCCATCATACCCTTGATTATCGAAGTGCTGATATCTGGGGACCGTGGCAGATACACCACCTGACAAATATCCGACAGAAAATCAAACTTTCCTTGCCAATCATCTCCGATAACAAAGACATCTATTTTATACTTCAATATGTCGTCCCTTTTTTGTTCCCAGGTGCTTTCTGGGAAAATAAAGTCCACATATTTTACACCACTTAAAATCCGCCGCCTTTCTTGGTAATCAAAGTGTGATCTTTTACCTTTTGTTGCATTAAATTCATCTGTTGATAATCCCACCGCCAACCAGTCCCCTAATTCCCTGGCCCGTCGCAACAAATTCATATGTGCCCAGTGAAACGTATCAAACGTCCCATATGTAATTATTCGTTTCATTTACCATTCACCCATGCCTGGATAATTTGCAATTCTTCCCAGTCAAAACCTTTGCTGTTGTGCCGTGCGAAATCTGGCTTAAATGCCATCCAATCTCCGAATCTGGTGGTCAGCCACGCATCAACATTATTTGGTGCGGGGAATTTATACCCACAAAATTCAATCTCCCCCAGTGGGAAAATCCACTCGTTCCGGAAAGGTTTGCTGTGATAAAATCTGGCAATTCGTTCTGGGTATGTCTGCCAATCAATACCTTCGAATATATCACCTGCGGTTGTGTCTGGCACATTTCCCTGCATGACCAGTTCATCACGAATTTCGTCATACCCATCATACTTTGACTGCGGAATATACGGTGGTGCATTTGGAATCAAGGCCCGTTCTTCTATCATTTTTTTATCCAGTTCCATCACCCGTGCCAAATCCATTGCCTGAACATATCGTTCGACAAACTGTTCGACCTCGGCCCCATCCATCCGTTTGTAATAGAAATCCCACGGAAACAAATCGACACAAATGTGATTACAGAAAATAACCTTAAACAGTCCCCCTGACATTCCCCACTGTGTTCGATACAGCCCATGGTTAAAGTTTTCTTCCAACACCCCAATTGCCCGATTAAAATCATCACGCATCAGACAAATATCAATATCATCATCCCACGGTATAAAATCGCCGGTCCGCTTGGCCCCCAACAGATTTCCATATCCCAACCAGTATTGAACACCGTTTTTCTGCAAAACCGCATCCATTTCCCGCAACAGTTTCAGGCACGCCATCTGCTTTAACCGCAGATGTCCAGACGCATTTGGGATTTCCTGCACATTACAGTCCAAACCATATAACTGTGTCATATGGTCACGCAGAACCGCCACCGATGCCGTCATAAAGTTCAACTTAGCATCAACTGCCTCGTAAAAATCGGACACATACGCAAACAACTCGTCAACTGTTCTGCCTGACATTTTTCATCCTTACTTAGAATAATAGCAATTGGTCGAAAACACATAGTTCCCCGTTCCGTCCACATATGTGAACGAACCAGCAGGATCCCCTTTTGGAACAAAGCATTGTGTAATCACGGTATTTGTTCCCGCCACACTTCGCCCTGCAATTGTCACCGCAGTCCCATCAGAATCCTCGGCATCGGGCCCCGTCTCACACTCGGTGCAATCAGTGCTGCGCCCGGTATATGTTCCATAATAACCTGCATCACACTTTGCACTTGAATACCCTTCGCTACATGTCACCTTGGATGACGTGGTTGATTGTGTCCCACAACAAAAGAAAGACCCATTAAATTTATTGACCCTCGAACAGGAATAACAATCCCCCGGCACGCCAGTATAATCCCCGTAATATCCTGTATTACATCCCGATTCATAATAATGATCGCAACTGACCTTAGTAGATGTTCTGCTATACCCACAACAACTATAAAAATATCCATTAAACGCCGTTACATCTGGACACATAACAAACCCAGATGACCCACATTCATATGCCCGATTGGACTTATCGCGATCATAGCGGACAGAATCTCCCTTATAAATAACATATTGTTCATTAAATCCAGAACCACTAACTCTATCACAGGTATTGCTGGCTTCCCAAGATGGTTTGTGCTGTTCACAATATTCACTATTAGTTGTCGTGCAATCCTCAGCGTACGGCACACATTTTATCCACCCCGCGCTGGCTGACATTGTTCCACCACCCGCATAATAAATTGTTGCAAAACTTCCTATCGCATTTTCTGTACCAACCCCCAAGCAATAATCGCCCGCCAACCTTGCATTAGCCTCATATCCGATTGTTGCCCCACTGACCAACATTGCCATCAATAAATAGTATCTATTTTGCTTTGCCATTATTATTTCCCCCGTTTCTCCCGCCCGCCGATCCCAACAGGACCTTTAGATTCGGCAGTTTTTTAGCATTGACAAGCACCTGTTTTCTGAGATAAAATACACACAAATAATCGCCTAAAACAAAGGTCCCTTTGGATTAGGCAGTTTTTTTAACCGTTTTTTACAAACTATCCCGCTGATTTCATTATATTTTTTCAATCCCTGCCACCGACACAACAAATCCGTGACGGCCCATTAAACCTCACCCCAAATTCCCCACCGCCCGAACAAACTTTAACATTGACAAACATTGTCTTTGTGCTAATATCTTGACTATGACAAAATACGACAACGACGCAGAACTTATCGACATTGCCCCAGAAACCAAAACCACTGGCTTTTGGCGTGCCATCTGTGACCAATACAGAAATGCCTTTTCCCGTCGTTATTATTTTACCCGTTATGAAAATGCACCACTGGGTCTGCGATTTCGCACAACCAACCAATGCAATGAAAATTGCCCCCACTGCTTTGAATGTTCGGGCCCACACAATCCATCTAAATACATCGCCCCCCAAGACATTGCATACTATATCAACAACGCAGGCACCGAATTGGCCGACATCTATATTACGGGTGGCGAATGGTCTTTGATATACGACAGACATCCAAATTACCTATCACACATATTCCAACACGTAAATCTGTCCCAGTCAAAATCCAACGCATGGGGAATCCAGACAAACGCCCGATGGACATATGGCCCCCATTGTCAGGAAATTCTGTCTGACCTTAAATATATCCAGGACCGGTTATCCACAATCAATACAGAAATGAAACTGGACACATCGGTTGACCGCTATCACAGCGATTTGGCAATTGACGGCACACGTGAACTGATACGCCAACTGGCAACACGGCCCGATTTTAATAATACCAAGATAAGAATTATGTCCTGTGCCAAAGACCGCTTGATGGCGAATAATCGTATATTAAACCCGGAACGACTTGCCAAACAGAATATAGAATTATCATTTGAACCACGCTCCTTTTACCAGCCAAATTTCCAACGTCTATGGGCAAACCACATAAAAATCGTTGTCCACGAAGAAGGCACCATCATGCGTATCGGCCGTGCCAAGAAAAACAAATTCGGGTATCGTATATTCGAACCCGACCTGCAATGTGGTGGCCTTGGGGGTGACACGCCCCAAATGGATATATCATTTCGTGAAGACGGCACCGCCAAATGGCATAATTACTATGACTGGGACATTACCACCCCATATAAATTACCCGATGGCACGAACAAACCATTATCCCAAATCCGCTCTGAATTGATAAATGCGGGCTGGAAAAAGCATATTCGTTTTTACACATCGGAACATGCCATGGTTCTGCTATGTCCATTTGTGGCCCTACCCTATGCTATCTGGCGTAATTGGCAAATCCGAAAAACATATCGTGAAAACAACCCAGTCCTTACATACATCGCCCAAGACATCGAACACATGCATTAAAAAATCCCCCAAACGGGGGATTTTTATTTAGAACCGATATGATCCTGTCACCTTGATATTATGCAGACGGATGTCTGTATTATACTGGTAACGATAATCCATACCGAACTGGATACCATTTGCGGATATAAATTCTATACCACCACCGATATTCGCCCACATTGGGTTGATATCGATATCATAGCGAGTATATTTTTCCGCCTGTGCAAACTTAAATTCGGCATATGTTGGTGCCCCCATCACGTCATATTCAACACCAATTGATGCATATGGACGGATTTGGAACCAAGACGTTGGATAGATACGTTTCTGGGCCACCAACGAATACCCTGGTGTCAGTGTCATGTATCCATCTGATTTCAACTTCATATAATCTGCACCCTGTGCCTGTTCTGTGATGTCGAAACCAAAGTTATAACCAACACGTGCATAGATATTACCAACCACATACTGGTTCAGCAAATCATGCAACAGCCCCCATTCAGATGTCAATGCAAACGCATTTCCATCACCATCAATGCTGGACATGTATGTCTGCTGACGGTCAATATCAAAGAAGTGCATATCCAAGAACGCATTACCATACAAACGTGTCTTGGCCCCCAATGTCTTCATCAGGTATCCCCCCAATCCAACATTAGTATCTGCAACATCTACATCAACACGACCCTTGATTGACTGGCCAACCTTGTATCCCAATTCCATTTCATCGGAATTATCTGTTGACATATGCGAGATACGACCTGTCACACCCAAAATCAGTGTATTTGATGATGTCCAGTCATAACCACCGGCAATACTGAAACGATTACCCTTGGCAACCTTGTTATCATCAACATCCTGACGAATCATACCATAATCAAAGTCAACCCAACCCTTATCCAGGTTACGATTACGATTCCAGATAAATTCGTCAAACATACGATCTTCGAAATCACGGAAGGATGTATGGTCGTTCAATGCCACGGCCCCTGCGACCTGTTCGATTTCACGGGCCTGAACCAAGCGACTGAAACGTGCCAACCCCTGACCATCACGTGTTTCCTGATAGTATTCCATACGTGCATACAGTTCGTCTGCCAACTGTTCCATATTGGTTCCATCAAAGATTAAAGGAATCACTTCAATTGGTGTCTTATCCCCAAAATCTTTGTTATGCAACTGACCAATCAGCAAGTCATCCAATGCCCCTGCTGCAACATATTCACCCTGGGTATGATCTGGTTCACGATCAACAATTGGCTGAATCTTAAAGTTATCCAATGTCACCGGCCCACCAAAGCGAGGATCGAACACGACATACAAACTGTCTGACTGACCATCGCCATCTGTATCACGCACAGATACATATGCTGGCAAATCAGAGTCATCTGTCGATTCGTTCATCGGATCCAATGAATCCAGATAGTTATAGCAAATTGTCCCAGATGCATTACAGAACACAACATTCAAATTACGAATCTGTGTTGCCAATTCCTGAATTCCCTGTTCTGCATGCAACAGCCAGATTGCCGTTCCCTGATCCACTGTCTGGAACAAATTGATACCAAATTGTGAATCCTGCAACGCACCCGATGTTGATGTATTCAACGAAGTAAATTCAGTTGTCAATTTACCACCAACCTGAATCAACGCTTCACCATCTGTTGCATTTGTAATTTCACCCAATGTATTATCATCGTTCAAACTGATGCTTGACCAATAATTACGGATAGAAGTATCCAAACTGGGTGTTGACGCATAAGGCAAGATAACCGCATTCAACTTGCTGTTATCATTCATGATATAGTTGCCTGCAATCGTCATTTGTTCCAGACCGATAAAGTCCACACCGCCCGAAACATTACCACCAACCGACACATCCAACCAATCAACAGATGGATTTGCCGACACAACCATATCTTCAACACTCACGTTGCCATTTACGGTCAAATCACTGCTGACTATATTCAATGTGCCATCTGCCTGATTGATACCCTGAACGGTCATATTTGATGTGGTCAAAGTATAATCATCCGATTCGATATTTACATCGCCATTTGCCAACGCACCTGCATATTGTTGATACAGCATACCTGTTGTTGTAAATGGTGTATAATCTGAACCTTTTTTCAATGTCATACCAGCACCAGCCAACGTCACATTACCGTTGTTCATCTGCAACCAATCCAGTTCGGCAATCCCCGTTCCAGAATGAATATTCAATGTGCCCGCATTTGCAACCGTTCCCAAATTCACACCATTTTGGGCCAACAGTGCCAACGTTCCATTATTTATGACATCTGACACAGCGATACTTGATGCATTTAACATCACGCCCGCACTGGACGAAACCGTCATATTACCAGTAATATTTGCAGTTCCTGTCATACGATACATAACCGAATTTGCATCTGCGACCAAGTTTCCACCAACGGACAAGCTTTCCGCATCAAATGTCGAATTATTCGCCACCAGATTCAGCATACCATTTTTGGCCGTCCCTTGATTCAAATCACCCGCCACCGATACAGCACCTGCAAAAGAAGTCACCCCTGAAATATCCAGGTTTGTCTGCCCTGCTGATGCATTCAGCAATCCAGTCGATGTCAAACTGGCCCCTGTGATATCCGTCACACCTGCTGTTGTTTCGATACTTCCGGTCTTGATTGCACCTGCACCAGACAACGTCATATCACCGGCATTAGAAATCGCCCCAGTTGTGACATTATTTGCTGCAATCAATGTCGCTGTTGCAACATTACTGACTGAAACATCGCCCATTGTGATGTCTGTTGCCCCTGCGGTCAACTCACCACCAGTGCCAACTTTACCAACCAACAACACGCCTTGAATATCGGCATTGTTATTAAATGTCACATCGCCACCGGCCGTAACATCCAACAATCCCTTGCCAGCAACCTGACCGCTGATAATAACGTCATTTGCAGAATCCAGCACCAACGTATTCGTTGTTGCCAAGGAAATTCCACCTGCGACATCAATGTCTGCATCTGCATCTGTTGATTTCAATGTCAAGACATCCGTATCTTTAACCAACATACCCGATGTTGCTGTATTTGTTCCATCGAACCAAACACCATTTGCAACACTGATACCATTTTCATTATTTGCAGTAATCTGATCACCATGAACGGTCACCAAACCATTTGTCCCTGCACTCAAACTGCCCACATCGATATCATCGCTGTAAAATTCAACCTTACCACCATTTGATGCCGAAACATCACCTGCGATTGTCAATTTTGTTGGGTTTGTCGAACTTGACATATCCACGGGTGCCACACCACCTGGTGCCCCATCCCATGTCACACCGTTGATATCTTGGAAAATAATATTTCCTTTATTTGTTGCGGTAACATCACCACCAACATCAACAGTTGTTGCACTAAATTCGATTGAACGAGAATTTACATTATCAATCGCCGAGATGTCACCATCAATCACAATCGAATCGCCTGCGACCAATTGGAACACCTGGTTTCCATACCCTGCGATATTGACATTTCCTGCCCCAGACGTTTCGGTTGCACTGGCTGTCACATCACCATTGATTTGCACAGAATTATCCGCAAAGATACCACGTGTATCTTGTCCGATATTTAATGCACCACCGGTCACGGCCAATCCGCCTGTTCCGGTCAATTCGTCATGTTCCATCAAATATACGGTTCCAACCTTGGAATTCAGGTCAAATGTCCCACCCTGGGCATCGATTCCACCCAAGATGACCGACCCACCAGAAACATCAGAACCATCTACCGACAGATTTCCACCATTATTAGTCAGCACACCGCCAACCAAAATCTCACGTGATTCAATGGACAATTCACCTGTTTTGTTTGTGACATTCCCCATAATGCCAACCGACCCATTCACATCAGGATTTGATGCGATTTCCATCGATTCGCCATTATTTGTGATATTACCCGTTCCCGAAACCAAATTACCAGATGTATCAGTTGAACCAATGATAATATCTTCACCACTTAAAACCATTGTCCCGTTATTAGAGGCATTCCCAGTAACAGTCAATGTCTGATTAGCCAAAATTTGGGTATTTGTTGGATTTGTTGCAGAACTGGTGACAGAACTGACTGTAATATTTCCAGTATTTGCCGTCACGGTCAAATTACCTGCAATATTATTGACATTGCCTGCAACCACATTCATCGCCAACAGGGACATATTCGCCCCCGTATTAGACGTTCCATTGACAATATCATTTACCCCCAGATTCAAATCCCCCTGACGAATCGCCAGATTGAATTTGTTCTGATTATTGCTGAACACTTGCAACCATTGGTCCTGATTTGTTCCGGCACCAAAAATCAATTCACCAGTATCCAAACTAAACGTATTGGCAAAGTTTGCTTCTTCCTTCATCACACTTAAATCAAAACCATTTGCCAACTGTGTCGTTCCTGCAACTGTGATATCCAGATTTCCTGCATTGGCGAACGAAGGTTCTGCATTTACACCGCCACCACCCGACACGGTCAGGTTATTTGCCTTGATAACCATTGTCCCGTCTGTCGAATCGTTTTTCATTGTACCAGTCACAGTAATATCGGCATTCGGTGCAAGAATATTCATACTACTGCCCGAATTTTCCATACTGCCCGCTACACTAAACGTATCGCCCGTCACTGTGATATCCATTGTTCCATCTACACCGTTTTGGATATCACCGGTTGCAACAATGGACCCTGCTGTAACATCAGTATGTCCACTGCCTGCATTATTCAACTGTGCCATTTCCAACGTTGATTCCACATCCAACGTCAAATATCCCGCCGTAGATTCAATTGCCCCCGCTTCCATCGTAGCAGCCGCAATTCCCAGATTTCCCGCACTTTCGATTGCACCATTTACAACCAACGCATTGACTTCTGCATTATTATTATCGGCCACACCGTCATTATTCAGGTCTGTAAATCCAATATTTAATTTTCCATCATTATCAATTTGTCCCAACGTGACATTAAACAAAGTTCCATTTGTCTTGGAATTGATTGCCAGCGACCGTCCTTCGACCACCTGCAACAACGCCCCCACAGACACGGCACCATCAGTGCGAATCGTATACAGCGAAGACGTATCTGTTCCGATATAGAACTGTCCACCTGATGCACTGGGTGACACATTTGCCCCCACGAACATTGCATCTGCGACATTCAATCCGCCTGTTCCCAACACCAGTCCATTACCAGACGGTGCAAAATAAGTATCCCCTGCAACGGTTATACCATCTGCAACGTATGCATTTCCTGCGGTTGTTGGCAATGTAATTGTTTCAGCCATGGCCCCGATTGGTGCCAAACAGCATGCAACTGAAAGTACCTTTCTTAACATAATTTTATTTCCTTCCGCTTATATTTATGGTTATATTATTACGCAATCAGGTCAAAAACACAAGACCAAACTGCACCTAAAATATTATTTTTAGTCAAACAAGGGAGAAAAAGTATGTATATGATAAAAAAAGTCCATGCACGTCAAATTATGGACAGTCGTGGTAATCCAACCGTCGAATGCGATGTCACCTTATCGGGCGGTGCGACTGGTCGTGCATGTGTTCCATCTGGTGCCTCAACCGGTTCATTCGAGGCCCTGGAACTTCGTGATGGTGGCAACTCGTTCATGGGCCGTGGTGTAATGACGGCTGTTTCCAACGTAAATGAAAAAATATTCCCTGCGATTGTTGACATGGATGCCCGCAATCAAGTCGCCCTGGACGAAACAATGATTGAACTGGACGGCACACCAAATAAAGCCAACCTGGGTGCAAACGCAATACTGGCCGTATCCCTGGCAATTGCCCACGCAGTGGCCAAACAAAAAAACATACCACTATACAGATACATTGCAGAAATTTATGGCAACAACAACCCATGCGTCCTGCCACGTCCGATGATGAACATCATCAACGGCGGTGTCCACGCAGACAACGGCCTTGACGCACAAGAGTTTATGATTATCCCCAACGGTGCAAAATCAGAATTTGAAGCAATCCGCATGGGTTCAGAAGTATTCCATCACCTGAAAAAAATCCTGAAACAAGACGGCATGTCAACCAACGTTGGCGACGAAGGTGGTTTTGCCCCTAATTTCAACTCTTGTGAACATGCCCTGGAAAAAATTGTTGTTGCAATCCGTTCAGCGGGCTATACCCCTGGCCAGGACATTTCCATTGGTCTGGACGTTGCATCGTCTGAATTCTATCACGATGGCCTGTATCATTTCGAAGGCAAAGAACTGACCTCTGATGAAATGATTGCGTTTTACGAAACCTTGATTTCCGACTATCCAATCATCTCAATCGAAGATGCCCTTGCCGAAGAGGACTGGTCTGCCTGGGCCACACTAACTGCCCGCATTGGCGACAAATGCCAACTGGTCGGTGACGACTTATTTGTGACCAATCCTGCACGTCTGGAACGTGGTATTGCAAACGGCGTTGCCAACGCAATTTTAATCAAGGTCAACCAAATCGGCACCCTGACCGAAACATTGCGTGCAATCCGCATGGCCCAAGACGCAAATTACGGGGTTGTCATTTCCCACCGCAGTGGCGAAACCGAAGACACCACAATTGCAGACCTGGCGGTGGCAACAAATGCCGGCCAAATTAAAACTGGCTCTATGTCACGCAGTGACAGAATGGCAAAATATAATCAGTTGCTTCGTATCGAAGAAGAACTGGACAACCATGCAAAATATGGTTTATAATCGCAACAACAAACGGGGGGACATACAAATGTCCCCCTTTATCAAGACACATCGATACACAAATGCCTGATATAAAAATTATTATTTTATTGGCTAAATATATTATTGCGACCGCACTGATTATTGCGGTTATCATGTATCCTGCCTGGCTGGCACGTCAAACAGATAAAAACAAACAAAATATGATTATAGTTCGACTGGGCAGTTGGTTATTTTTACTAACAGGTGTCGGTTGGTTTGTCGCCCTGTTTTTTGCAATTCGCAAATAAAGACCGCCGATGGCGGTCTTTATTTAACTATCATCATCTTCTATATCGTCTTCATCGCTTTCAACTGCATTCAAATCGATTTCTTTTGGAACGCCCAAAATATCTTCAATTTTATCAGACGCAGAATCCAAATCCATTTTATGCAATACTGCAAATTCCTGGGCCATACGTTCCAATGCACGCAAATACAACTGCCGTGCCGAGAACGTCATCGTATCCGCCGAACTGCGACGTTGCAAATCACGCACAACCTCGGCCAACTTCATTGGATCGCCCGAGTTTATATTTTCTTCATACTGTGCGGCCCGTCTTGCCCAAATCATACGTTTTGCCCCGGCCTTACCCTTGGCAGATGCGATTGCCTCGTCCATTTTTTTTGCGGTTGTCAACGGACGCAATCCCGATATTTCCGCCCTGTCCAATGGCACACGCAACGTCATATGATTGCGTTCAAAATCAATTACCATCATTTTTATTTTTTGACCGGCGATATTTTGTTCTTCGATACGCAACAACTTTCCAACACCCTGGGTTGGATAAACGACAAACTGTCCTGTCTTAAAATCTAATTTTTTACTTGGCATATGTTCACTCTTTCACGGTTGCCATTCTCTCTGTCCCGTGCATTATACCACAAAAAAAAGCGAAAAACAAATAATTGCAACAATAAAATAATAAAAAACCCGCCAATGGCGGGATTTTTTATCGGATACTGCGTCTCAGCCCCCCTGTTCTGCGAACTGCGGACGAACGGCTGACGGTATTATTTGTCTTTTGTTCTGCACAAACCCATTCGCCATTTTGCAGAATTGCGGTCAAACCTTCGTCACATTCTGGTTTTTCCAAACGCCATGTAAAGCAACTGCCCTTTTGATATGATTGATACGCACTGCCATTACGGGTATAGATTCCTTGTTCTGGGTCCCAAATTCCTGTTGGCTGACCACTACACCACTTTCTATCCCCCCAGCACATAACACAGTTATCATTTGCATCGCACAATTCCATCGGTGCAGATGTTGACTTATACCCACTGGCTGGATTTTTTCCCTTGCCCATTACTTTACCTGTTTCCAGGTCACGACACCACAATTTCTGACATTCTTTGGCATCAATACCATCAATATCCTTGTGACTTTCCAAGACATACCCCGGACCACATTGGAACGTATTCGACACCTGTGCACCAAAAGCGGGTGCAATTGCCAATAAAAACAGTGAAATGATTACTTTTTTCATATTTCTTTCTCTCGGTTATCCCTATTTTACACGTTTTTGACTTTTTTTACAACTACTTTATTACAACAATGGCACGGAAAAACCGTGCCATTATTTATTGTCCCAAACCGGCGGGACTAAACCGGCCAATATTATTAAACAATTCTTCGATTGCGTTCAGTTCAATTGCCGCAGGAATCTTGGTTTCACCTTCGGCCACTTTGACATCTGGCAAATCCGCATCATGCAAGACCTGCGTCTTAATCACACGCTTTCCCTGAACCCAGACCAACAAAACCTGCTCGTCCGTATATGTCAACGCCAAAGGCCCACGATAATTCTCGTCTGCCCCATAATAAATCCACACTTCATCACCATAGATGGTTTTAACCTGTGGTGCCCCGATTTCTTCTATCAGTTCCCCCGTTGTTTTAATCCCAGCAACCTTTTCTTCCAGTTTATCTGGAAACACATACCCCCTGTGCTTGGTCTGGAACGTGCAGGCCGTCAGCAAAACAATAAAAAACAGTGCTATTTTCTTCATGTTCACCAATTTACAATAAAATCCCCATACAAATCAATTAAAATTTGATTTACACACTTGACAATTTGCAACAAACCCCATACAGTCAATACCCCACAAATAAATCAAAGGAAATATTATCATGGCAGAATTTACAAATCGCACAGAAATGGCATACAAACTGGGAATTGAATTACAGGTCGCCCGCATTGACGAAATTAAAACCGATTCCGGCACCCCTGCAACTATTGTCAAGACAATGGGTCGCAACTGCATTGTCACCAACGACTATTCCCACATTGCCCAGGCCACAAATCCAAACCTGCGATATTATGAATTGGGCTGTTTATCTGATTACGCAAAATTGCTGTCAACTGGGAAATACGAAACGAACGGGGTTCCGATGTATTGGCTGGGCAACATCAAAACAGGAACATTTACAATCAAACCCAAGATTTATTTTCTGACCGCCACCCAGGCCTTTGCTGATCTTTACAATAACCTGACCGAACGTTCAACCCGTTCCACCGCATCATACGCACGCAGTGTGTTAAACCGTGACGATTTAATCAAGACATCTTTGTATTTGAACGGTGCCCGTGAATACGAACAGGCAAACTTGAAATTTATGAAAATTTATAATCAGCAAAAACAGAAATAAAAAAACCGGCAATTGCCGGTTTTTTTTATCCCTCGCCATTTTCTTTGACCTGGGGTTTATTTATCATTGCAAAATCTGCGATATGCTTTTTCAGTTCACTTCTATACGCATTATTTGCCTTGGCCATATCCACCAACTTGTCAAACTGCGGATTAGACGCACGTGCCGCCCCGAAACGACTTTCTGTTTTCAAGAAATCCTCCAACGGCAACGGATTATCTATCGAAGAATCCATTGTCAGCGGTGTATGTCCATCTGCAATCAAACGTGGATCAAATCTGAACAGTGGCCATGCCCCTGTCTGAACCATTTGCGTTTGATGTTCTGGTCCATTTTGCAACGCAAATCCATGTGCAATGCACGGTGCGTATGCCAGAATGATGGACGGCCCATTGAAACTTTCCGCCTCACGGAACGCACGAATTGCCTGTGCCTGATTTGCCCCCAATGCAATCTGTGCAACATATGCACCACTCATCATTGCAATCATACCCAAATCTTTTTTGGCGTGTTCCTTGCCACCGATTGCAAATTTCATACTGGCCCCAAACGGTGTGGACTTGGACTGTTGCCCACCGGTATTAGAATAACCTTCGGTATCAAGCACCAATATATTCACATTTTCACCACTGTGCAATATATGGTCAACGCCACCATATCCAATATCATATGCCCATCCATCGCCCCCGATAATCCATACGGATTTGTCCACGATTTCGCCAACCAAACTTTCCGCCAAACGGGCCCTTGGGCCATCAATTTTTGCCAATTTTTCACGCAAAACCTGTTCTATTTCTCGCTGTTTTTCTGGATTGGTTTCATCAAAGATTTCTTCGACGTTTTCAATACCCACCTCGAACAACAACGATTTCAGATTTTCACGTTTCTGATTCAACGCCAACCGCATACCCAAACCATATTCCGCATTATCCTCGAACAACGAATTAGACCATGCTGGCCCCCGCCCATTTGCATCCTTGGTCCATGGTGTTGTAGGCAAATTCGCCCCATAGATTGACGAACAACCCGTTGCATTTGCCACCACCATTCTGTCCCCGAACAAATGTGCCAGCATTTTTACATATGGTGTTTCGCCACATCCTGCACATGCACCAGGGAACTCAAAGTAATGTGGCAATAATTCCACATGCTTTGGAATATTCAGGTTTAATTTTTCACGTGGCATATCGGGCAGTTTTTCCGCCTCATTAAATGCACTTTGGTTTTCCGCCATCACTTCATTTGCATCTACCATCGCCAACGCATGCACCGGACAGTTCTTGACACACACATTACACCCTGTGCAATCAGCAGGCGAAATATTCAGTGTAAAATACATATTCGCCCCCAACTCGGGTGTTTTCATTGGCACAACGGTCACACCGACACTTCTCATTTCTTCGGCTTGCTGTTCTGTCATAACCTTGATACGGATTGCCGCATGTGGACACAGCATAGAACACTTGCCACATTGGATACACTTTGACAAATCACATGTTGCCACCTTGCTTGACACGGCACGTTTTTCATACTTGGACGTTCCAACCGGATATTGTCCACCACCGAACTGCCCATCAACACGGAATCTGGACACAGGTATTGCATCCCCACGCTGAGCGGCCATTTCGCCCAACGTCCCTGCGATTTCTGCGGGTGCATCTGCGGTCATTGCCGGCACAAAGTCCGGTGCAAAATTAGACACAGACGAAGGCAATTTATATTCTTTCAGGTATTCGCCTGCCTTATCAACTGCGGCCCAGTTTGCCTGAACAATCTCCATACCTTTTTTCTTGTATGTTTTTTCGATTGCAACCTTGGCACTTTCCTTGGCGACTTCTGGGTCAATAACCTGGGTCAAATTAAAGAAGTTCAACATAATAAACGTGTTGATACGATTGCCCAACCCCAATTCCTGGGCAGCACTGTTTGCATCTAAAAAGAACACTCTTGCCCGAATCCGCATTAAATGTTCCTGCACGTCCTTTGGCAGATTTGCGAATGCCACCTCTGGTGCCATTGATGTATTTATCATCACTGTTCCACCTGCACGCAACCCACGGAAAACATCGAACCGCTGTGCAATCATAAAGTTCGACACACTGATAAAATCTGCGACCTCGACCAAGTATTGGCTTTTGATTGGCCCGTCCGAGAATCTGATATGCGATGCCGTCAACCCACCTGATTTTTTAGAATCATAAACCGCATATGATTGTGGATACAAATCCGAATTTTCCCCGACAATCTTCACGATATTTTTCACTGCCCCAACGGTTCCATCACTGCCGATACCATACAGAACGGCCGTCTTAAAGTTTGGATCTTCAACTGCAAATGCCGGATCAGTTTTCAGCGACAATCCCGTCAAATCGTCATCGATTCCGACCGTAAAGTTATGCTTCAAATCCCCCCGCATCATATTTTCATATATTGCCTTGACATCTCTTGGCTTAAACTCTTTGGACCCCAGTCCATATCGTCCACCCCAGACACCGACACTGCTGTCCACGATACTTCTGACATCTTGATACAGCGGTTCACCGATACTGCCTGGTTCTTTGGTTCTGTCCAGAACTGCGATACCCTTTACACCTTGTGGCAAGGCATTTCTGAATGCCTCGACTGGGAACGGGCGATACAAATGCACCTTAACCAATCCCAACCCTGCCGGCAGATGTGGCAACGTCTCTTCTATTGTTTCACACGCACTGCCC
>JAFYUU010000014.1 GCA_017549445.1 Alphaproteobacteria bacterium
ATAGCCCAGCATATTTTGGGGTTTGGAACGCACACTGAGTGAATACAGACGGACATAGTAGATGCCAACAGAACTGTTCGTGGGCAGGGTGTGGGCAAAGTCAAACATACCATCCGATGACAGGGCGAAATTATGTTCGGCAATTGCGTGGCCGTATGAATCTTCGATGGTTAAACGGACAGGCACCCCAGATAATGATTTGAACGATTTGTTCTTGACAATACCACCGATGATGATTTCTTCACCAGGACGATAGATGCCACGGTCCGAGAACAGAAATGCGTTCATTGGTGTGTCGTTATAGTTGTAGTGACCACCGGTGTCAAATTGCGAGTAGTCAACACGTTGAGATGGGGAATTATAGGGAATAAATGATACGTCATTATCACGGCGTGCGACAATGGCCACAGGGGCACGGGCATTGATGTATTCCGAAACGTCAAAGTCGGGGATTTCGGCGTGTCCCTGGGCATCGGTGCGACCCGCCCAAATGGCGTTGCCGTTGCGTCCCAATACAGATATTTCCACATCTGATGCAGGTGTGCCGTCTGATACATTGGATATAAATATAGTTGATGAGAAATCTTGGTTCTGTTTGTGGATAATGCCTAGGTTTGTCAGAACAATCAGACGTTTGTCGGATATGTCAGCATTAAATTGACTGGTTCCAACCTGAACAATAAATATGCCCGTTTTGTCGTTTGAAGTGCGATCCAGGTAATCGCCCAAATCCACAGATGCATAATTTGTTTGGGTGATGGATTCTGGGTTTAATGCGATGCGTTTTTGGAATACCGTGGACAGATCGTATTCGTCAAAAGACCAGGACTTAAATTCCAAGTTCTTGTCAAACAGGTTGTAGGTCTGGGAAATCAAGTGATTTATTTCAGATGATTTTACCTTGTATAAATTGACGTGGGCGGATTCAACGCCGCCACGGGCCACCAGCCCCAGTTTCTGTTCGCCTGATAATGATAATAATGCACCAGAACCTGCAATTTCTATGCTGGCACGTGGGGTTGGGGTTTGGATAACGTATGGCAGACCACCACGCATCGCAAATCCGCCCACAGATTCCAAACCTGGGGTTATGTCAACATATAAAAAACGTTGGGTCAGTGTTGGAACATTGTATGAAAATGCATACAGGTTTATGCCCATGGGACTGGCAAAGTCGGCGGGCGATATTTTTATGCGTTGGGCAGATGATAAAACATCGGGGGTGATTTCATCCAGTTGCCATTGATGTGGTGTGTCTGTGTCTTGGTCGGGTAAATTTTGTGGCAACAAGAACACGTTGATGTGGTCTGTCCATTGGGATGCAGACGAAATTGGTGCCGTGGTGTTGATTAGTAATAATTGACGCAGGTTTCCATCGTTGTCATCGGCAATTACGGTGTGCAAACTGCCAATTCTGAAATAGGAATCAGATGCGTCAATTGTGGTGTTGCCCGTAATTTTCTTGGTGGCAGAATTGCCGTCTTGGGCCGGGACACGGTTTAATTTTATACGCATAATCTGTGGGGCGTCTGTGATTGATACAGGGGTGGTGGTGATGACGGCTGTGCGATTAAAACGATCGAATTTTACGGTAAAGTCCAGACGGGTGTCGTCTAGTTTTACAGATACCTTGTCCGAGAAATGGGTTGTGTCTATTGGGTAATTAAATGATATAACAGCAACACCTGTCACCGTTTTGGGATTGTTTGGTGTGGGATATGTGTTGAAACTGGTCAGGGTGGCGATAATGTCGGGGGTGGTAAAAGAAACACTGCCCCGGGTATGAACGTCCGAATTTATCAAATCACGTGGAATCGTAATATTAAATTTAGTGCCAGATGGCCAAGGGGTGGTGGGGGTGAATTTTATGCGGTCTGATGATGTAAATGTCCAGTTGCCGTGGATTTGGGGGCTGACCTTTATCATGGTGTTTATGTTCTTGGGGGTGGCCAATGGAGAAAACGGGGACAGGTATGGGCCGTCAATCCACTGATACGATATTGTGACGGGGGATATGTCTGTCAGGGTGCGGTTGTTGTTCACGGTTGGTAAATCCGCAGAAGAACTGAATAAAACAGGGGTGTCGGTTGTAAATGACTGGATAGTGGGTTGGGTCGCAGTAATTTCCATAATCGTGCGATTGGATGAATGTGGAACATAAGCAATAAAAATCCCCAACAATCCAACGATTGCAATCGCAAATGCAGAATACATAATTTTACGCAAAAGACCCGATGAACGGGTGTTTGACCGCCGTTTTGTGCGATAATGTGCCATTTGTAAATTCCCCCTGAACATTTACTGTGTTCGCCTTTATCATAGAATACATACGTCAGATTGCAAGTTTTATTTGCGTGAACATTGTCTTTTTTTGCTGTTATTAAATTGTTTAACGAAAGAGCCACAAGGTCAGGAGAAACGTATAACCGCCAGAAAAAAGGAGTAGAAAATGATATATGGCTACATACGTGTGTCAACTGACCATCAAACAACAGAAAACCAGCGGTTCGAGATAAAAAAGTTCTGTGAAAAGCAGGACTTGAAAATCGACTGCTGGGTCGAAGAGACGATTTCGGCAACAATGGATCTGAAAAAACGAAAGTTGGGGCGACTGATAAAGCAAATCCAAAAAGGAGATATGATTATTTCGTCCGAATTGTCACGTTTGGGGCGAAATCTGTTGCAGATTATGAGTATCTTGCATCACTGTATGAATGTTGGGGCCCAAATATGGACAATCAAAGATAACTACCGGTTGGGCACAGATATTACCAGCAAAGTGTTGGCGTTTGCGTTTGGCTTGTCCGCTGAAATTGAAAGAAATCTGATTTCACAAAGAACCAAAGAGGCACTGGCACGTATCAGGTCCGAAGGCAAGTCGGTTGGACGACCAATGGGCAGTAGAAATACGTGCAAGTTGGAGGGACGGGAAAAATATATTTCGCAACGGCTGGGGGACGGAACGTCAAAAAGTGAAATCGCACGGCGGTTGCGTGTGCATAGGGATACACTGGCCAAGTTTATCGAAGTGCATGGAATCGTTAAAGACGATACGCCCGTTATTAGAATTTAATCTGGGTTTTGGCGATTACATAAAATTCGTCTGTGCCGTATGGATTGTCAACAAATGTTGCTGTCAAATTTTTGTAGGCAACACTGTATTCAATCGCAGGGCGGGCAGTCAAATCCATTGTGTAATCACGGAACATCAGGGTGCCGGTATTGGTTTTGCCAACGGGGATGTGCATGGTCATTGTGCCAGACAAAATCGCATCGTTGGTCGCAACAGAAAATGTCCAATCACCAGTTCGGGCCCCCAGTTTAATAGAGGTTGTATAAATGTCAGAAAAGTTAGAAATGATTGATTCTGCACTGGCATTTGGTGAAGAAATACCAAATTCAGTGCGTTGGAATAATTCCAAATCGCCCAAGGATACAGAACCATTTGTGGCAAAGTATGAAATTTGCGTTTGGTTGTCGGTGCCCAGGAATCCGTTTGCACCCAAAAAGTCGCTGTGGCGAAGACCAATCTGGAAATTGCCGATGGTTGCGTTTTGGGTGGTTGATTGGCGTAATTGGTCAAAGCCACGTCCACGGTTTTTGATGCGGATATTGTTATTTAATGGTGTGGTAAAGGCACGGCCAAAATCGTCAACAAATGCCAGTTCTAAATCGGCGGATTGGATTTTTGCACCAATTGTGCCAGATACGGTTGCAGTTTGCAGGGGGGTGGATACTGTTTCTGAAATAGGAACCAATGATGTCCCCACAGGACGGGTTGCACGTTCTAAATCCAGCATACCGTGGCCATATACTGCGTCAACACCCACTTCACCCAGGTCACGGGCGGTGGTGAACAATAATTGTGTGATTTCAGATGAATTCATGTATGGAAATGCCTGGCGAATAACGGAAACGGCAGAAGAAACGATTGGAGCGGAAAAACTGGTGCCGTTCAGGGTAGAATATCCCGCAGAAATATTTGTGCCAGGGGCAGTTATGCAATATTGTTGGGTTATGCCACAGGCATTGCTGAAATCTGCCAGAGATTGGGTTTCGTTGTCCCATGCAACAACGTTGATAAAGTGGCCCTGTAATTCTGGAACGACCAAGGGCAGGGCGGATAGACCACTGGATTGTGATGTGCCACTGTTGCCGGCGGCCCAGACAAAAATTGCGTCGTTCTTGGTGGCTTGATTTACAATGGATGATACAAAGCCAGCCGATGTCAGGTGTTCGAATTGTTGGCGGTTCTTGATGTCGGGGGCATAGATGCTGGTGCTGGCCCAACTGGCGTTGAATATATTTGTGTTTTTGGCTGAGTTTATAATTTCTCCGATTTCATCGTATGATAAAAAGTTATATTGGCTGTCAGTAATTTTGTATGTGTTTACCGTTGCATCAGGAGATATTGGACCAGATGCAACCTGGGCAACCTTGGTCCCGTGCCAGGTGTCATCGCCTGCGTCCAGAATTGCAATGGTTGAACCTTGGCCGGTAAAGCCACGTGCCAATGAATATGCCAGACGGATTTCATCGTATTGGGCGGTGTTGCGGATATAGTCGGCAGATGACTTTATCGCAGTCAGTTGGGTTGTTGTGACGTCTGAACCAACCTGATAATAATTATATTGTGTTGATGGACGAGGAATAGAAACGTCATTTACAGGTGTTGCGTCCGAAGAAGAGCCACCACCCGACATGCCCAAGATTGCCAGACCTGCACCAATGGCGGATAATGTGCCACCTGCAATCAGACCAGTGGTTGCAAAAGAAAATGATTTGTCTGTGCATTTGTCTGGATTGTTGCGACGGTATGTAGGATTGTCGCAGGCATTGGTATTTAATGTGATACCATGGGCAGGCACGGCCAAAACCGCACCACACAAGATAACCGACAAAAATCTTTTACATTTCTGCATTTTCCAAATTCCCCCGTGGGCACCACGCCCACATGTTTAATGTAGTTCCAAAACGTCGATTTGTCAAGTGTTGGTTGGGCAAATAGTAATGATAGGTATTTACTGGGTTGTCACACTGACGGATGTGGTGACAAGTTTGGTATAAAAATGTAATGAAATCAGGTGGATAGTTTGGGAAAGTTGATGAAAAAATTCTGATTATTTTTGCAATGTTTTTGATGCCGGTGTTCGCATATGGGGCGTGTTCGACAGTTCGTCTGGTGATGTGCTATAAAAATCGTATCCCCCAGTTAGGGGGATTTTTATAATTTTACTTGATTTTTGTGGGGATTTGGTCTAATATCGTGGCACGCACTTTGTGCGAATAACACAACCGTTCTGCAAAATTTCTGTCCAAATCTTTGGATTTGGGTGTTCGCAGACGGCGAGGATAACAACAGAAAACAAAGGATATAAATCATGGCATTGCCAACATTTACAATGAAACAGTTGATGGAGGCCGGTGTTCATTTTGGTCACCATACTCGTCGCTGGAATCCGTTGATGACACCATACGTTTATGGCGTTAAGGATAAAATCCATATCATCAATTTGAATAAAACTGCACCATTGTTGCACCGTTCTTTGGTCGCACTGGAAGCAATCGCAGCCGCAGGTGGCAAGGTATTGTTCGTCGCAACAAAACATCAGGCAAAAGACATCGTTAAAGATGCTGCTGAACGTTGCGGTCAATACTATGTAAATAACCGCTGGTTGGGTGGTATGTTGACAAACTGGACAACTGTTTCACAGTCAATTCGTCGCTTGAAAAAAATGGAAGCCGATATCGAAAACGCCGAAAAATTGGGTTTGACCAAGAAAGAAGTCGGTGTTATGACAAAAGAAGTTGCAAAATTGCGTGATATCTTTGGTGGTATCATGGATATGCACGGCACACCACAGGCGATGGTCGTAATTGACGTTCCACGTGAAATGAACGCAGTTCGTGAAGCCAAAAACCTGGATATCCCAACAATCGCAATTTGCGATACTAACGCAAATCCAGAAATGGTTGACTATCCAGTCCCAGGTAATGACGATGCGTCACGTGCAACACAGTTGTATTGTGATTTGTTTGTAGATGCAATCTTGTCCGGTATCGAAAAACGTCTGGGTGGCGTTGCCGGTAAAAAGGTTGAATCTGATATGAAGGCCGAAGCCGCAGATGATTTAGAAGAAGAAATCAAAGCCAAAGAAGCAAAGATTAAATCTAAAACATCAGAAGCACGTGCAGAACGTCGTGGCAAATTGGCTGAAAAAGCAGACAAATAATATCTGAATATTTTCTTGGGGGCGAATTCGTCCCCAAGTTGATATCATCACTATACTTATTCACATAATACGGGAGAAACACAATGGCAGAAATTACAGCAAAAATGGTTCAAGAACTGCGTGAAAAAACATCCGCAGGTATGATGGACTGTAAAAAAGCGTTGGTCGAAAATAACGGCGATATCGAAGCCGCAGCAGATTGGTTGCGTCAGAAAGGTATCGTTAAAGCAGCGTCCAAAGCAGGACGTGTTGCTGCATCTGGTTTGGTCACAGTGGTTAAATGTGATAATCTGGGATGCGTTGTCGAATTGAATGCAGAAACTGACTTTGTTGCAAAAAATGACAAATTCCAAAAGTTGGTCGCCGATGTCGCAAACAAGGCATTGGAACTGAAAGGGGATTTCGATGCAACAATGAATGCCGTTAAAGATGATATCGCAGCAACTATTTCTACAATTGGCGAAAATATGAATCTGCGTCGTATCGCCAAGGTTGCAGGGGATAAAATCTTTTCTTATATCCACAATGCTTTGGTGCCAGGTATGGGACAGATTGGCGTTGTGGTCGCAATCAATGGAACAGATGCAAAAATCGATGAAATCGGTAATAAAATCGCAATGCACATTGCTGCGAATAAACCAGAATTTATGACAATCGATGATGTTGATGCAACAGCAGTTGAACGTGAAAAGAAAGTGTTCATCGAATCTGGGGCAACAGCAGGAAAACCAGAAAACATCGTTGAAAAAATGGTCGAAGGTCGTATTAAAAAATACTATGGCGAAAGTGTTCTGGAAGAACAGCCGTTCGTTATGGATCCTTCTAAGACGGTGAAAGATGTTGTGGCCGAAGCCGGTGGTAAATTGGTGGGCTTTGCATATTTCGTCTTGGGCGAAGGTATCGAAAAGCGGGAAGACAATTTGGCAGATGAAGTTGCCAAAATGTTGGGCTAAGGTTAGATAAAAGTCCCCCGCAATGGGGGATTTTTATTGCATATTCTGTTCGGGGGAATATAATCAAATTATGGATAAAAAAATAACAATGGATTTAATCAGAAAGGCAAATGATAGAAACAGGGCCGAACTGTCAGGAAAAAGCCCAGATGAAATTCATGAATATGTATTGGAAAAAATAAAAAATACCCCATATGGACGTTCTTTGTTGGATGCGATGGCAAATTACTGGCAGGACAGATATCCGAAATATAGCAAGGTTTTTGAGCGTCTGTATCAGGATTTGGGTAAAAGGGAAAAGTAGAAATGGAAAAATACAAGGTTGTTAAGGCCGATGTAAAAAATGCTTTTTATCAGACATTAGAATTGAAAGGTAATAATATTTGGGCATATGATAGATTGAAATCCATACAGGTCGATAGAACAAATCCCAAATTCAAGAAAGGCGATAATTTCAAGATTTATCGTGATAAATATGGAATCGAGGTTGCGTATTCGTATAAGTTGCAGGGGGAACGCTTTGTGGATTTGCACGCAATGCCTGAGTCAAGATTTGGGATAGATACTTTTTTTAATGATATGTGTTGGGGTGACCGTGTTCGATTGGGGGCAGATATACGGCGGGCATTAAAAAGGTTCAAGATAAAGCCAACCATGTCACGGATAAATAATTTAAGTTTGCTGGTTGCACAATATAATCGTGGACAGGGGAAATAACAAAGGTGTAAATATGGCCAAGTATAAAGTGACACAAGAAGAATATAATCTGTTGCAAAAGGAATATCGCAGATTGGGCGAGATGTTGGAAAATGTCGAGATTATTAAACCCCAGACCCAGTGGGCACAGTTAAGTCCGGTGTGTGGTATGCTGGATTTAAGAAAGGCAAGTATATTGTTGCAGGAAAAGGCCAACAAAGTTTGGTATTATAATTTTGATAATAATACATGGATTATGAATAACTTGGTGCAAGATGGTTTTTTTCACAGAAGATATAACACAACCAATGTGCAGGCATTTAAACGGGTGATCGAAGAAGAAAATAAAAATTTAGAAGTCGCAGGTTGTGTGGTGATGCCCGTTGACTGGCAAAAGTGTGGTGTTGGGGTCGGGACACTTACCACAAATCCGGTCTTTATGAAAGACGGAACAGGGGCGGTGGCAACATTGCTGTGCCGTGACAGGGTGTCGGGGCAGTTTATTAAACCCGTGCATTGGATTGGAATAGATAACTATGTGTCACAGTGGCAATGTATGCAGGGGGCTATGTCCAGGTTTGCAGTGACGGGTGCGTTGGATTATTATTTCCGTCAAAGATTGGTGGAAAAATATAAATAAGTGTGGTCGGCACACTTGCAAGGAATAAGAAAGAGTGCTATTATCGGTTCGTTAGAAAAGGATTGTGTAAATGCAGAATGAATTGCTGAAAGAATTACAGGCACGTGGTTTTATAAATCAGACATCTAATTTGGATGGGTTGAATGATGCATTAAATGCAGGGAAAATTACTGCTTATTTGGGGTCTGACCCAACAGCAGATTCTTTGCATGTGGGACATTTGGTGCCAGTGATGATGATGCGCTGGTTGCAGAAATATGGACATAGACCGATTGCGTTGGTTGGGGGGGCAACGGGACGAATTGGAGACCCGTCGGGGCGTGATTCTGGGCGGCCAATGATGACCGAAGAAACATTAGCTAAAAATGTTGCAGGATTGAAAAAGTCGTTTGCTAAATTCTTTCGATTTGGTGATGGGAAATCAGATGCAGTTATGGTGGATAACTATGATTGGATGAAAAATTACAGCCATTTGGATTTCTTGCGAGATTTTGGAACAGATTTTACAGTGCCACGTATGTTGTCTATGGATTCGGTTAAACGTCGCCTGGATAATGGTATGACGTTTTTAGAATTTAATTATATGACGTTTCAGGCGGTGGATTTTTTGACTTTGTATCGTGAACATAATTGTGTTTTGCAGACCTGTGGGGCAGATCAATGGGGGAATGCAATTATGGGAATTGAACTGATACGGAAAAAGTTGGGTAAAGAAGCGTTCGTTTTATCAACAGCACTGATTACAGATGCAAATGGTAATAAAATTGGCAAGTCCGCAGGTAATGCGGTTTGGGTCAATGAAGATAAAACATCGCCATATGAATATTATCAATATTTTCGTAATATTTCGGATGACTTGGTAGAAAAGTTCTTGAAAATCTTTACGGAATTGTCATTAGATGAAATTGCACGTTTGTCCGCACTGCAAGGGGCAGAATTGAATCAGGCAAAAAAAGTGTTGGCTTTCTGTGCAACAGAGATTGCACATGGAACAGAAAATGCCCGTGTTGCGGAAGAAACGGCAAATGCGTTGTTCGCAGGGGGGGCGAATATGAATAATGTGCCGTCAATCGAAATTGAAATGACACAGGATTTAGGAATCTTGGATTTCTTGGTGTTGACGGGGCTGTTCCCGTCCAAGTCCGAGGCCAGACGTATGGTCGAGCAGGGTGGAATACAAATCGATGGTGATAAAATTACCGACCCACGCAGTATGATTTCGCCAAAAACAGAAACCATGGTGCAAAAGGGTAAAAAGGTATTCTTGAAAGTGATTGTAAAATAAAAAATGGGCGAACCGCCCATTTTTTTAATCGCCATAAAATTGTGTCTGTGATATAATGAAGATACTGATTGTGCAAAGGGTCGGGGGATGAGAAGATTTTTTGTTGGAATGGGCATCGCAATGGTGGCAATGTTTTCCGCCAATGCGGGACAGATTGCAAATGTTGAGTATATTCATAATCTAATCGAAAATAACTGGGGCGTGGTGGTGCCGTTTGGGCGTAATTTAATCAGTCCAAATCAGGTCGCAAATATGGAATACCTGTTGACGGCGGTGGACGTCGCAAATGAAATGATTCACGGAAAACCAATCAGCAGTTATGGAACAGGACAATATGCCACGCGTCAGGTGGTGGATACCGTTGTGACACAGCAGGCGGTTGAAAATCTGATTTCCAAGGCACGGATTCCTGCTGTGTTCGAGGTGACAACAACATCAGATACACAGAATTTTACGTTTAATTTGTCCGCATCGGGGACGTTCTATGTTGACTGGGGCGATGGCAATGTAGAGAAAATTGAAAAGACCAGTGTCGCAGATGAAAAGTTCGAACACAAGTATTCTGTCGCAGGCGAATATATCATAGGATTCGAGGGGCAGGCCACCGAGTATAATACCAATCCGTTTGTGCCATCAATTTCCTTTGCAAATAATAAAAATGTTGGTGGAATTTCTGGCAAGTTGGGAAATGTCTTGGGGACGTTGGATAATGGTAATCAGCCCAGTTTCAAGACGACGTTTGCAAGCTGCACAAATATGAAGGGAGAAATTCCAGCAGATTTGTTTGAAGGAATCAAAGGACAAACGTGGGACTATATGTTTTCGCAACTGTTTGATGGGTGTTCAGGACTGACAGGGAATATTCCAGAAGATTTGTTTGCGGATTTGTCGGGGAATTTTACCAAGGGCTTGTTTGAATCGACATTTCGTGGGTGCAGTGGATTGACAGGGAATCTGCCAGAAAATATATTTGCAAGTATTGGTGGGCCAGTTCAGGACTATACATTTAATATGGTGTTTCGTGGGTGCAGTGGTTTGACCGGCAATATCCCAGAAGATTTATTTGCGACTGTTGATGGGGGATTGGGTATTGCATCGTTCTTTCAATTGTTTGCAGGGTGCAGTGGGTTGAGTGGCACAATTCCAGAAGGACTGTTTGCAACGGTTTATGGCGAACCACAGGAAAGTTGTATGGCAGAAGTGTTCAAGGGATGTAATAAATTGACCGGCACGATCCCAGAAAATCTGTTTGCAGGGGTAAAAGGTAAGCCGGCGGTCAGTATGTTTTATGAAACGTTTCTGGGGTGTCGTGGTTTAAGGGGGCCTATACCAGAAAAGTTGTTTGCAGGAATTGATGGCGAACCGGCTGGCACGATGTTTCACAGTGTGTTTAAGCAGACCGGAATTTGTGGGGTGATTCCAGAAAAACTGTTTGCAGGGGTCAAAGGGAAACCAGCACCGAATATGTTTGACAGTTCGTTTGTTGACTGTGGTGTGACATCTATTCCGGCGGGGTTGTTTGCAGGGATTGATGGGGAACCCGCAGTTGCCATGTTTAATCGGACGTTCCATTGGAATCCAAGTTTAGGGTCTATTCCAGGGGGATTGTTTGCTGGTGTTTATGGGGCACCTGCAAAGGATATGTTTAATTCAACGTTTGACACATGTCCAAATGTAAAAGAAATCACGGGGCCTTTGTTCGGGGATTTATCGGGGGATGTGGCAGATAAGATGTTTTATGGAATGTTTAACGGTGCAACCAGTTTGACGGGGCCGTCCGCACGTGTCGCCGATGGAACATATCTGTATGATATTTGGGAATTGTCGTCCGATCAAAATACATACAGTGGGGCCAGTAAATTGACCGACTGGGCCGAGATTCCAGATAATTGGAAATAAAAATTTATCAGGCCAAGATTGCATTTTTTGTCATTTCTGATAAAATATAGGCGATGCGATTTTTAGGCCTGATTTTTACTGGTTTTATGTTATGTGTTACAACCCCGTCAATGGGGGCAAGTGAATTGTCCAAAATCAACGCACAAATCAAACAGACAGAACAGCAAAATAAAAAACTGGAACAACAGGTTAAGACGTCCGAACGGGAAATTTCGCAAACTAAAAAGAAATTGGTCAAGGCCGCAGACAAGGTTAGTAATCTGGAAGATCAACGCAGTGCGATGATGAAAAAAATTGCAGAACTGGACCAGCAACGGGATAAAATTGCCAAAGATATGGAAAAAAACCGTGAACGTATTGCCGATGCCACAGCCAGTATTTTGTTCGTTGCATCTCACCCCAGTTTTGATACAGATGACATGCGTGAGTTTGTTTTGACTTCGGCGGTGCTGTCGGGGACGGCGGACAAATTACAGAAAGATATTGATCAGGCAACAAAACAAATTGCAGAATTGGAAAAAATTAGAAATAAACGGGCAATAGAAAAAGAAAAACTGGATAGAACCGCAGAAAGATACAGCAAGGAAAAAAATCAGTTGGATAAACTGTTGCGGTCACGCAGTGCACAAAATGAAAAGTTGAAAAGCCAACATACGGCACTGAAAAAAAAGTTGAGAGATTTGTCCGAAAAGGCAAAAAGTATTTCAGAATTATCAGCAGGGGTGGGCAGTTCTAAGATGTCAGCAGATTCCAGATTTTCCAGAAATAAGTTAAATTTGCCCGTGCGTGGGCGTGTTGTTGTGCGGTTCGGCGAAAAGACCGCATTGGGGTTAAAGTCAGACGGGTGGCGTATTCGGACCCGAGGGGACGCATTGGTTATGGCACCGGCCGATGGGGTGGTGAAATTTGCAGACAGTTTCCGTGGATTTGGTCGGGTGGTGATTATGTCACATAAAAATGGATATAATACGGTTATGACTAATTTAGGGGATATTGATGTTATGCTGGAACAGGAAGTTTTGGCAGGCGAGCCGATTGGTCGTATGAATCCAGACAAACCCGAAATGTATTTAGAGGTGCGACGTGGCAATAATGCCGTTGATCCCGACCGGTTATTCCGTGAAGAATAAAAAATCCCCCGTTTGGGGGATTTTTACATGGATTTTGATTTCTTTAATAATTTAATCAGTTTTTCTTGGGTGCGTATCATGCACATATACATATAATGTGAATAGGCCTTGGTATTGCCACGGGCACGTTCACGCAGGGCCTGCATGTAATCAAACTTGTCCGATGGGGCATTGAATACAATCGGGCGATATCCGTGTTTTATCAAGAAACTGTTCATGCAATAACGGGCGGTGCGTTTGTTAAAATCCTCGAACGGTTGCAGGGCAATCAGGTCATAGTGCATGTTAAAGGCACGGGTCAAGACCGGAATACGTTCGTCCGTCAAATAATACTGAATGTCGTCCAGACGTTGCAGTAAAATCTGATAGTTTGGTGCGTGGATTTTCAACTGTTCAATATATGCGTCCGATTGACGATATACACCACCAGGTATCGTGGTGTCACGGGTCAACATACGGTGAATGTTGCGAATTTCGTGATTATCCATGACCTTGTTCTTTTGGGTTTTGACAATGTATTTCCATGTTGGGGCCAGATTGGCAATGCTGGTGTTATCCAACCAATCGTCAAATTCTTCGGGTGGCATATAGGATGGATACTGAAATAAAACCTGCGTTTCTTCTAAAAGGGCACGGGGAATCCAGTTCAGGGTTTCCAGACGCTTGTGCGTGGAAATGCCCGATAACATTTTGGTTATCAGTTTGCGATTTTCTTCGATGCGTTCTTTTAGATTTGGTGTGCGTGTCATTGTGTGACCTTTGTTATGTTGTTTTTAATATAATACAATAATAACGTTTGTCAATATATTTTTGTTGTTTTTCCTTGATTCTTTGTAAGGGGATTTTGTGCAAAATTCGTGTTGAACGGGGGCAAAAATTGTTTTATGCTGTGCTTGCGTTATAAATATTCAAGGACAAGGGGTTTGGTTATGCTGAAAAAATTGTTTTTATTATTTGTCTTGATGGTGCCAATGGTTGTGGATGCCGGGCCAAAAAAGAAAAAAGAAGAACCAGTGGTGCATCTGACCGACGAACAGATTTATGAAGAACTGAAAAAATTAGCATTGGTGTTCGAGGTGGCACGGGAAAACTTTGTCGAAGAAGCAGATGAAAAAAAGATGTTAGAGGCCGCAATGCAAGGAATGCTGGGGGCGTTGGATCCACATTCTTCGTATTTGTCGGCAGATGATTTCAAGGAATTTAATGATAAATCACATGGACAATTCGGGGGATTGGGGATTCAGATTACCAGTGATCGTGGTGCCGTGCGTGTGATTTCGCCAATTGATGATACGCCCGCAGAAAAGGCAGGGATAAAAGCAGGGGACTATATTACGCATATCGATGGTGAACAGGTGTTCGATTTGACGTTAAATCAGGCCGTGAAAAAGATGAAGGGACGGCCTGGGACCAAGGTAAAGTTGACCGTTGTGTCTGATGATGGGGAACCAAAAGATATGACCCTGAAACGTGCAATAATCAAGGTGCAATCCGTCAAATATGCAGAAAAGGTAATGGCTGATGCCGATCCTGATGATAAAGATACGCCAAAAATTGGCTATGTTCGTATATCGGATTTTGGGGCAACAACCGCACGGGATTTGAACAAAGCGTTGAAAGATTTAGAAAAGAAAAAGGTTGTAGGATACGTGTTGGATGTGCGTAATAATCCCGGGGGGTATTTGACGGCGGCAATTGATGTGTCAGATGCGTTCTTGGACAGTGGGGAAATTGTTTCGACACGTGGCAAGGAGAAGACGGATATTGACCGCACGTATGCAACAGAAGGTGATTTAATCAATGGAAAGCCGATTGTTGTTTTGATAAACCATGGGTCGGCATCGGCGTCTGAAATTGTTGCAGGGGCATTGCAGGATAATGGACGTGGTTTGGTAATGGGATCGCAATCTTTTGGCAAGGGCAGTGTGCAACAACAAAAGCCATTGGGGGATGGGACCGCAATTCATATCACAATTGCCAGATACTATACCCCATCTGGACGGTCTATTCAGAACGAAGGGATTACCCCAGACGTAGAAGTTCTGCAAAGCAAAATCGAGGTTATCGAGAAAAAGGAAAGTATGTATTCCGAGGCATCGTTTAAGAATTCGCTGAAAAATGAACAGGCCAAGAAAAAAGATAAAGATAAATCAGATGATGACGATGATGATAAAGAGTTGACCGATGAAGAAAAAGATGCGCTGGATTATCAACTGCAAAGGGCAATGGATATGGTGATTGCAATGTCCAAGATGCAAACCCGTCAAGCGGAAATAGAAACCGAGAGTAAGGCAGAAGAAGAAAAAAGTGAAGAAAAGAAATAAAAATCGCCCATTTGGGCGATTTTTATTTAGCGTGAACGACCAATAATGTCGCCAAAGTCAAACCCAAGGATTCCAGGGGTTATTTTTTCTTTTGTTGTGTCGGCATAAAATTGCATATCGCTTTTGTTATGTCGGTGAACTTGCGTTCGGCATCCTGATATTCTTCGTATAAAGCAACTGCTTTTTTGTGGAGAGGAACAACGATTGCGTATTCCTTTTTGATTTCGATAACAAGTTCGTTTTGTTTGGTCGCACTTTCAAGCAGGTGGGCCAGTTTCGTTTCGTTCGTTTCTGATGCAATGTCAGCACGAATACGTTCAGAAATTTCCCGGGCGGATTTAAGTTTCTGGAACATTCTTTCTTCTTCTTGTTCAAGTGCCTTGAGATATGCAACAAATGCCTTGATGTCCAGCAGGTTGTTAAACTTGGCCGGTTTTACCAATACTGATTCTGTCTTGGCTGGTTCAGAGGGCTTTTTTGCAGATTTGGCTTTATGGGCCTGAAACAGTGCCTGATATTCTGCAAAGTGTTCAGAATTGAACTTGATTCTGCCGTTTTGGGTTATAAACCAGTCCTGAACCTGATTTGTGTCGCCTTTGGATGTGCATGCTCTGATATGGTTTCTGATGTGGTATTCATTGATGCCACCCAATTTTTTTGCTAGTTCACGAATAGACCAGTATTGTGGTTCTGGGGCCTGGGTGGGGGCGGAGTTTTGCTGGGGCTGGCGAACAAAGCGATCAATTGCATCAGACCATTTATTTAATTCTTTGATACATTCGTCCCACAGGGCAGGGTTGTTGACCTTGCTGGCAATGGTTAAAGCCAATATCATGTGCTGGCTTTCGGTGCGTTGTTTTGGGGCCAGAGTATTCAATTCGGCACGGCGTTGGGCAATAGATGAATCCAACAGGGCCGTGTCTTGGTGCTGAAACTGTTTGGCAATTGAAATGCATTCTTTCAGTGTTGCAATTTCTGCGTCGGTCATATCGTTTAAGATGTCCAAGCAATCGCAAGATATCAAAGCAATTACAATGGCGTGCATCGCAAATACGCAACGAAAATTGTGGGTGCCATCTATCAGCCCCTTGATTGCGTGGGGCTTTTTGATAATTTCTTGGGCAGACGTAACGTCCAAGGACAACAGTGCGTTGAACATATCGGTTATTGTCTGGGCATCTTTGCAATCAATCTGTTGCTGATTGTCCGATGCATGTTGACGAAGATGTCTTTGCAATTTCGTTTCTGAATTGTGCATTTTTATTCCTTTTTAGTTTGTTGACGTAAATGCAATACAGAAAACAATATCTGTCAAGTGTGTCTTTGAGAATATTTCTTGCCTTTTTGGGGTGATTTGTTATAATTTTCCGCGAATAAATTTATTAGGTAAGGAACAAAAAATTATGTCTAAATTGATTGTTGATGGAAACTGGGCGGCGGCTGATGTCGCATACAGATGTGTAGATTTTGCAGCGATTTATCCAATTACCCCCAGTAGCACAATGGGTGAACTGGCGGATGAATGGTCGTTTCAGCACAAGAAAAATATCTGGGGGGCAATCCCACAGATTATAGAAATGCAATCCGAAGCAGGGGCCGCAGGGGCAATGCATGGGGCATTGCAGATGGGCAGTTTGGCAACAACGTTCACTGCGTCCCAGGGATTGTTGCTGATGATTCCAAATATGTATAAAATTGCAGGGGAACAGACGCCATTTGTTATGCATGTGGCGGCACGTGCGTTGGCAACCCATGCGTTGTCTATATTTGGCGATCACAGTGATGTTATGTCGGTGCGGTCAACGGGGTTTGCAATGCTGTCTTCGCATAATGTGCAACAGGCACACGATATGGCGGCAATCGCACATGCGGCAACCGTGCGGGCCAGGGTGCCGTTCTTGCATTTCTTTGATGGGTTCAGAACCAGTCATGAAGAATCACGTTTGGTGCGTATCGAAGATGATGTGTTGAAACAGATGTTGCCAGATGATTTGGTGCTGGAAAATCGCAAAAGAGGAATGAGTCCAGATAATCCGACAATTCGTGGAACCGCACAAAATCCAGACGTTTATTTCCAAGGACGCGAGGCATCTAATCCACTGTATGACAGCACACCAAAAATTGTCCAAGAAATGATGGACAAGTTTGCAGATCTGACGGGGCGTAAATATAATTTGGTGGACTATGTTGGGGATAAAAATGCCCAATACGTCATTGTCGCAATGGG
>JAFYUU010000015.1 GCA_017549445.1 Alphaproteobacteria bacterium
AATTCGGTCAAACTTTCCGCCGTCAGATAATCACCCTTTGCCTGCTTTTCTTCAATCGCCGCTTCCAACGTTGTTCTCACCGTATCCAGTTCTTCACTGGTCGCCAAACCATCTAATGATGGAATTGTTGGTGTATCCGTCAAATCATTGTATGAACCTGTTGTCGCAACCGTTGCCAAATCAGCAGATTTCACATATCCTTCCAACGAAGGAATATTTATCGCATCAATTGCATTCTGCAATGCTGCATCCGCCGCACTCATGTCTGCCTTGGTCGCATACGTTTCGCCCAAACCATTGATTGCGTTTTGCAGATTTGTCACCGTGGCGACATCTGCCTTGCCCGACTGCAATGCAGTCACCGCATCGTTCAGTTCGGTCAAACTTTCCGCCGTCAGATAATCACCCTTTGCCTGCTTTTCTTCAATCGCCGCTTCCAACGTTGTTCTCAACGTATTCAGTTCTTCACTGGTCGCCAAACCATCTAATGATGGAATTGTTGGTGTATCCGTCAAATCATTATATGAACCTGTTGTCGCAACCTTTGCCAAATCATCAGATTTCACATATCCATCTAACGAAGGAATATTTATCGCATCAATTGCACCCTGCAATCTTTGTTCAACTTCGGTCAATTCTGATTTTTTTGCATAGTCCGCAGAAATCGTTTCAACAGTTGTTTTCAGTGTTTCGATTGTTTCATTGTCCGCAGAACCTGACTTTAACGTTTCAACTGTTGTTTTTAATGTTTCCAGTTCCGCCTTATCAGCATAATCCCCGGCTGCCTGTTTTTCATCAATTGCATCCTGCAAAGCATTCTGAACTTCGGTCAACTTTTCTGTTGTCACCAACCCCGTTGCAGAAATCACATTATCCAAAATATTGATATTATCACCTGGTGTCAATATTCCTTGCTTTAATGCCAACTCTGTATCGACGTATTTCTTACTGGCCAGATTCACCGATGCCGCCTGTGCCGATGCACAGACCCCTGCGAATATAGCAGCTGCGAAACCAGAAAACATAATATTTTTAATCTTCATCTTTTCCTTCCTTTATCTTCGTGCGGTTATCGCAACTTCTCATTCTTCATCGGCATCAACTGTCACCGATACCCACTCTGACGTTCCATCACCCTTCGACATCAGCATAACCATTTCGCCCGCATTGCCTGTGCCAGAATTGATTTTCTCGGCCGTCACAGCACCATTTTGCAACTTGTTCACTGTAATCGAATTATCTGGAATTTCATACTGATTGATGGCAGTTGACATCTCAGTTTCGGTCACATACGTATCTGCCGCCTTTTCTTCAGTCAGATAGCTTTTTGATTCCAATATCTGGTTTGTCACATACTGTGTCAAATCTGGTCTGTTTTCCAAATCATTATAATCGCCCGTTGTTGCAACCTTGTGCAGTTTTGCAATTGCTTCAACCAATGGTGCAATCTGACCTGCCAATTCAACATCTTTGGCTTCTAATGTTGTCTTGACTTCATTCAGTGCCGCCACCGTTGCATAGCCGTCTAATTGCACCCCACCACCAGATACAACATCTGCAATCTTCTTATCAACTTCGGCCTTGGTGTATGTGCCATCCGCAACACCTGCAATTGCTTCCAGAACATCTGTCAACTCTTCTGATGTCGCATAATCGCCTTCATCTTCTTTGGCATCAATCTTGTTCTGCAATTCGGTCTTTAATGCATCCAACGCTTCCTGTGTAATCATTGTTGGCTTATCCAACAAATCATTATACGAACCCGTTTTTGCAACCACGGCCAAATCTGCATTTTCGACATAATCAGACAAAGAATTTTCTACATCTGTCACTTTTGACAATGCACCTTGTGCCGCCGCATTTGCTTCGCCAATTGCGGTGGTATTGTCTGCAATCGCATCTTTATTTGCATCAATTGCATCCTGTAAAGCATTCAAGTCCGATTTACTTGCATATTCCGTGGCCAACATATCACGCACTGCACTCAATTCTGCCGCCGTCAAGACATCTGTCTGATCCATTTTGGCATCAATTGCACTTTGCAATGCCTGCTTGGCCGCATCCAAATCGGATGACGAAACCAATCCGCTCAATTCACCCTTGGTCGCATAATTTTGCAAAGAATTTACAACATTCTGCAACTGTTCTGCGGTTGCATGTTCACCTGCTTCTTGTTTCTTGGCAATTTCTTCTTCTAATGCCAACACAGCTGCATCCAACTGATCGCTTGTCACCAAGTTTGTCGGAACAACTGGGATATCGCCCTTCAACGCAAAACGTGCATCGGCCTCGTCCTTGGTATAGTAATTAGTCAAATCCACACCATCGCCTGCTTGCATCTTGTCGATTGCGGCCTGCAATTCGGACTTTGCAGACGCCAATTCTTCTTTTGTTGCCAATCCTGCAATCTGCTGTTCAACTGCATCCAACGCAGTATTCAATGCCGTATCCGCATCTTGCAAACTTTTGATTGTTGAATTCAATCCATCAATTGCATCATCAACATACTGTTTGTTCACATCCGGTTTTTCGATTGCATCAATCGCATTCTGCAAATTCGCATCTGCTGTTTCCAATGCACTCTTAATCCCATCTACATATTCTTTTGTTGCATAATCGTCAATTGATAACATTTGTTGTTCCAACGCATCAATTGAACTCTGCAGACCTGCATCAACTGCACTCAACTTATCCAGTTCTTCTTGCAGTTTTTCGCCCGTCACCGCACTGCCCTGCAAACCAGCAATCGCTTCATTGATTGCCTTATCTGCATCTTGCAAAGTTTTGATTGCAGATTCCGCATCTGCCATCTGTTGTGCGGTTGCATAATTTGCCAAATCAGATTTCATCGCCACACCGGCCTGGGAAATTGCATCTGCAATCATCTGGTTCAACAAAGCGGTGTCAACCGAATCCCCTGGTTCACCTTTATCACCCTTGTCACCTTTATCACCCTTATCACCCTTGGGTCCCTGTGGCCCTGTTGCACCAGGTTCGCCTTTATCACCTTTTTCACCCTTTTCACCCTGGGGTCCGGTATCACCTTTGTCACCCTTATCCCCCTTGGGTCCTTGAACACCTGTGCCACCAATCAGTTCTGCCTTGGCAATCAGTTCACGCCATGCAGTATCATCACCCGAAGAATAACGCCACAACAAGTGCGTATCATTTGAACCGATTTCAACCTCACGACCATCTGTCCCATCTAAACCAGACAAATCAGATTTCAAACTTTCAACATCAACTGCAATTTCATTTGTTTGCGGATCCAGCAAGACATAACCATCTTGTTTTGGCGCCAAAACATTCTGCTTTTCCACCAAAGTATCTTTGATATCTACGTCCGCCCCTTTCAGGTCTTCAACATCGCCCAACAGACGATCAACATCTGCACGCAATTGTGATGCCATACCTGCATCCATACCGCCGGACGTTCCACCTGTTGAACCACCACCTGGTCTGGTCGAAGAACCACCACTGACTGCGGTCGAACCGCCCAAGTATTTACCAATTGACAAACGTGGCGATGTTGCCAGACGTCCCGTTGTTGCGGTTCCCGCCGGCTTTGCCGCTGTTGTCTTGTTGGCACTTGGTGTCACACGCACAGAACCTGCACGTGCGGTCGTTGCCCCCGATTTTTTCGCCGTTGTGGCACTGTTTGTCCCCACATAGGTTCCATTTCCACCCAGTGTCCGCACAGTTGACGCACCAAACGATGGAGTCACCATCGCAGTGCAAAGCACGCAAATTATTGATAGCGTTGATATTTTCAGTTCTTTTCTCATTAAACTCTCTCTACACGTTTTTATATTATCACATTTTGCGAATCGGGGTCAATACCTTTATTCGGTTTTTTCCTAATTCAATTAAAATTCGTAACGCACACCCAATGAAATCGAGTTATCCATTATAAACCCAATATCGTTTGTGAAATCGTATCCATTATCTAACTTGCGGGTCTGTTCTGTTCCCATAAATCCTGCAAAACGATAACGCAAATCCAACACCAGGTTGTAATCCAGTTCATATGTCCAACCAACCATCAATGCCCCCATTGGAGAAATTGCACGTTCACTGCGATCACCCGCTTCGAACGCTGCCATATCCAATTCTGTTTTTGGCACAGCGATACCTAAACCAGCACCAACGTATAAACCATTTGCAAAATCATAATAACCATTTGCCATCAAATAAGGAACAGTCATCTTAAACGAAGCACCATCGTCTTTATCTTCGAACTGACCGATTAAACCGGCTTCTACTTCTGCACGCCAGAAATAATTAAATGTCCGGCCTGCATAAACAGAACCGCCAAACACTGGCTCAAACGAATAATCATCATGATCATACGTCGCATCAACACCTGGATCATCCGAAGAATATTCATTTTCCCAGTTCAACAAACTCAATTCCAGGCGACCACCGACATACCAACCTGTCTTGGCTTTGTCTGTATAATCATATATCACATTATAGGCACCATTGCCTGCACGTGTGATATAACTTGGTGCTGCGGACGCAACTGTTGTGGTTAAAGCTGTCAAAACAAAGACAGATACAAGTTTTTTCATAAAACACTCCTTCCATTTTTTCTTATAGTATAACATAAATCGCCCCCCTTCTACAAACAAAAAAAATCAGATATTGACATCTTTTCATAAAATCTGCTAAATTTATTTCAGAACATTTATTTCGGAAAGGATATGGACATGAAAAAAATCATTGCAATCGTTGCATTACTGGGCTTGACCGCATGTGCAAACGCACCCAAGGAACTAGAAGGCCAACAGGTATTTTACGCATTCGATTCGGCCCAGTTGTCTGACGATGCCCGTGACAACCTACGTGCCCAGGCACTGTATATGAAGAAAAACCCAGAAATCAATGTTTTAATCGAAGGTCGCTGTGACGAACGTGGCACAACTGAATACAACCTGGCACTGGGTGCTGTCCGTGCTGGCAATGCTGCCCACGCTTTGATACGCAACGACATCGAACCAGAACGTATTAAAACAATTTCTTACGGCAAAGAAAACCCATTATACCCCGGCACAGGCGAAGAAGTATGGGCAAAAAACAGAAATGCCACAACACGTGTAAAATAACAAAATCCGCTTTGGCGGATTTTTTCTTGCGACAAAATATTTGACCGATAATATTTTTTTTACTACCATCGAACACATGGAAGAAAAAACATCTATCTCTTTTGCAAACGTTGCGACACGCTATGACGGTTCTGCCGAAATTCTGTCTGACGTTTCATTTAATATCGGCAGTGGTGGCTTTTACTTTTTATCTGGTGCATCTGGTGCCGGAAAAACCACGTTATTACGTCTGATTTACCAATTACACAAACCCACACGTGGTCAAATTAAACTGTTTGGCAAATCAACCGAAGGGCTAAGCCGTGATGAAATCACAAAACTGCGTCAAAAGATGGCGATTGTATTCCAAGAATACTCGCTGTTATCACATTTGACTGTATTTGATAACGTTGCCCTGCCCCTGCGTGTTCGTGGTTTATCAGAATCAAAAATCCGCCCCCTTGTATCCAAGGTTTTAGATTGGGTTGGCCTGGGCAAATTTGGTGACGCCCTGCCCCGCACATTATCTGGTGGACAACAGCAACGTGTATCCGTGGCCCGTGCTATTATTGTCCAACCATCTATCCTGCTGGCAGACGAACCCACAGGCAGTTTGGACGATGAAAACGCATCTCGTTTAATGGAATTGTTTATCCAGATGAACAAGATGTTCGGCACAACGATTATTTTGGCAACCCACAACAAGAAATTGATGGAAACATACAAATTTCCCGTAATAAACGTTGAAAATCATCGGGTCACATTTGTGGGTCAAAAGCCAGTTGCCACAGAACCAACAGAATCCAAAAAGGTATGGAAGGGTCCCAAACCCCAAACATATTTTGCAGAACTATCGAAACAATTTGACGACATTGGGAACGCATAAATGAAAAAGAAACCGATTGTATTTTCCCTGGTTCATGACCAGTCCGTTTTTATGACGGCGATTATGTCGCTGTTGACATTTATATCTGTTTTGGCCCTGGGATTGGCCCTGTCGATTGGCACGGGTGTAATGCGATGGAATGCCCAATGGGACTTATTCGCCACGGTCCAGGTAATGGATTCAGCGAACACAGATGCCACACGCCAAACAATCAATCGTAACCAGGACAAAATGCTATCTGTTCGTGAAATTTCATCGGAAGAAATGTCAAATTTAATGCGACCATGGCTATCAGGTGGCAAAACCTTGTCAAACTACCTGCCCCAGATGTGGGAAATTCAGTTCAAATCTAAATCAGACCTGACCTCTGTTCAACCAGAGTTTGAGAAGACATCACGTTTCCTAACCCATGCATCGGCCCTGAAAACATCAACCAGTGCAGGTTGGAAAATGATTGCAATATCTATTTTGGTATTGTCTTTAACATTGGGTTCGATTGGCGTATGTATATCGTATATCGCCCGAAACACGGCAATGCTGCACCGCCGAGAATTAGAGATATTAAACCAAATCGGTGCATCAGATAACTTTGTCGCCCGTCAAATGCAGAAAATCGTTGCCCGCATTGCAACCCTGTCTGCCACCTGCGGATTTTTGGTTGCCACCCCCGTATTATTATTGATTTTGGCAACAGCGCACTCGTCCCGTGTGGGTCTGATGTCAATGCTGAATCTGTCTGGCTGGGGATGGTTCACCCTGCTGATGATGGCGATTTTAATCATAGTATTTGCGATATGGATTACCCGTCGCACAACATTAAATATACTAAGAAAGTAATCCATGCGTTGTGTAACCCCATCTTTTTTGGCATTTGGCTTGTTCATCTTGGGCGGTATGATTTTCAAGTCCGTATCCCCTGTGCGTTGTGATGGCATATTACCAGATGACAGCATATTTGTCTTAACCGGTGACGAACGCAGAATCCCCTTTGCAATGCGTCAGATGGAAAAGTATCCAGATTCTGACCTTTACATTATTGGTGCGGGCACCCCCACATCTATCAAAACAAACAAACAGGTTGTCATTGAATCAAAATCCAAATCCACATATCAAAATGCCCTGGCGATAAAAGATATTGCAAACCGTGCGGGCCTTGATCGCCTGGTCGTCATTACCACCGAAGACCACATGTTGCGTGCCAGATACCTGATACGTCACGAATTACCAGACACACAAATTATCGCATGTCCTGCGGTGTTAAAGGGTATGCCACCGGCCAAACGTCTTGAACGTTGGACGGTTGAATACCTGAAATACCTGGTCACTATGTTGGGAATAAAAGAAAGTTAAAAACCAAAAACAAAGGAAGCAAAATGTTCAGAACAATATTATTCAAGATTGCCTTACCAATATATTTCCTGCTGTGGACACCACTACTGCTGGTTGGCCTTGTCTCAAAACGCCTGACCAGATTATTTGTTTTTACAGATGCCTGGGGTGTATTGGGTCTGGCCCGTTTAATCTGTGGCATAAAATACCAGGTTCACTACCCAACCTCGGATGATTCAGACATTCCCGATATGCCCAACGGCAATGCACGTCTGGACGGAAAATCTATTATCGCATCCAAACACATGTCTATTTTGGAAATAGCGGTAATTTCCCGTGTCTTTCCAAACTCATTTTTCATTATGAAACGTGAATTATTATGGATTCCGATTTACGGCTGGGCATTTTGGCGTTGTGGAATGTTGGGTGTAAATCGTGCCCGTGGCAAGACAAACATGACCAAACTAGCAAACGAGGTTGAAAAACGTGTTCTGGACGGCAAAACCTTGGTTATATTCCCCGAAGGCACCCGTGCCAAACCCGGTCAAAAAATCCCATTAAAGCGTGGCTTGCTATTGTTGGCATATAAATTAAAACTGCCAATTCAGCCCGTTGGCACCGATGCCGGCCTATATTGGCCAAAGCACGGACGCATGCACCCAGGCACCGCCAACGTATATTTCGAACCATTATTGCCATCAAACGCATCACTGGACGAAATATCTGACGCAATCAATCGCCACAGTGCATAAAAAACACAAAACAAAAAATCCCCTGAACGGGGATTTTTTTAATTACACCACGATTTCCGTTTTCCACCGGCATACGGCCGACCTAAATCTGCCCCAATCAAAATCAATCCCACATCTCGCCCATCAGGCATAAAAACATTTGCATTTATCCGTCCCAGATATTTATCGTCTTTGATACTATCCAGTTGCACCACCGTCCCCTTGGGCAACAACTCTTTTAAATAGTTTTTTGCCCTGTGTGCCAAATTTATTTCCCGCTGACATGCCCCGTGAATTTCTGGCGTATCAACATTTATCAACCGCACCCGCACAGTAATTGCAACATCCACGTCCAAATTGACCTTGGCAGAAAACGTATCACCGTCTATCACATAGTCCACCACCGCCGGCACAGTCGCCCGACACGGCCCCACCAAAAACATTCCCAAAACCAATATTAAAATTTTATTCACCAACAAATCCCCCTGTTTGCATATCTCACAACTTTTTATAGGCCCCATTTGCCCACAATCCACACCAGCACAGTAAAAATACCGAAACAAAATAAAAAGGAAATTTTTCAATAACCGACCAATAAAATTTATTCAGTGCCTTTGGAAACATTTTACCCTCTCAATCACCGCACAGTAATAATATCAAAAAGGGGAATAAAATCCAAGACGCATTTAGACATCTTGTTTTCTGGCAAAAAACACCCGCCTGTGGCGGGTTATTTTTTTACATCAATCTGGGCGACCAGGTCGGCTCCAGCCCATTTACCCCTTCGGGCAATTCAATATCATAAATATTCTGGCCGGTAATATCAACACTGCGAATATGACTGATGCGTTCAATCCCGTCTATATGCTTTTCTGTTTCATAATAGACCACACGTCTTGACCCCGGGGCCCAGGACGGTGCCTCCATAAACCAGCCCCCTGCCAAAATCTTTTCATTTCTGCCCTGTGGATTCATAATCCCGACATAGAACGTATCATCTGCCATCTTGGTAAATGCAATAAACTGCCCATCAGGCGACCATGCAGGTGTCGCATACCGCCCCGCACCATAGGTCAAACGTTTTTGTTCACCTGTTTCCAAATCCAGAATATGAATCTGCTGACTGCCCGACCTATCCGAATTAAATGCCATTTTTTTACCATCTGGTGAATAAGACGGACTGGTATTGATTGATTTACCAAACGTCAATTGACGCAGTTTTTGTTCCGCAATATTATATTCATAAATATGCGTAATTCCATCTTTCACCAGCGACAACGCCACCCTGTTTCCATCTGGCGAAAATCTTGGTGCAAAATTCATACCACCAAATTGCCCCAAACGTTGCTGTTCCCCAGTATCCAGATTCAGCGACCAAACCATCGGTTCGTCATTATGATAGGACAAGAACACAATCGTCTGCATACTGGGCGAAAAATGTGGTGACATAACAAATGTCTTGTCATCCGACAAATACCGCAAACCATATCCGTCCTGATCCATAATGGCCATACGTTTTGTCCGCTTGTGAATTGGGCCCGTCTCGGCGATAAAGGCAATTTGCGTATCAAAATAACCAATTTCGCCCGTCAGGCGTTCATAAATTGCATCGGCCATAATATGTGCCAAACGTCTGGCGGACTTGCGTGATGCGACCAACGACTGTGCCTCGATTTGCTCGGTTCCATTTACGTCCCAAACAAAGAATTCCAACCGATACTGATTTCCTGCATCAGCATACAATTTTGTCTGAACCAAGATTTGGGTTTTAATTGCCTGCCACGACTTAAAGTTTGGCATTTTTCCCATCTTTACATATTCTGGAAACGCATCATGATTTACGATACGAAACAGTCCCGTCCGTTTCAGGTCATCTTCGACCACCTGGCGTATCATAGACGCATCTTTGGATTTAACATCGCCCACGGTTTCGAACTTTTGTATTGCGATTGACGTTGGTTCGGCAGAACCTGCAATAATATCAACCTTTAATTCCGCCCAGGACGGCAAAACCGCCATCACACAAATCACGATTATCGTCAGTAATTTCTTAAACATATAATAAATCCTTTCCATAAATATACGTCAATTTTATATGGACGAAACACAAAAATCAAGCCACCAGCACACTTTTATCCCCCAAAATCCACAACAATACACACGTCCCCACAAACGCCCTTACAACCGTCTATATTGCGGTCAATATATTTGTATTGACAAGTGTATTTACAATGGTATAGTTTATTGTAATGACGGTGGTATTGAACCAAGTATAGGAGTTTGTCCATGCCAAACGTGATGCAACAATTGTTCATCATGAACATAGAATCTTTATTGCGTGAATACGCCGCCTACAAGGCGTTTAACAAATCCGACTGCGTAATCAACATGCGTATTCCCCGTCCCATCTTGGACAAGATAAAAGAACTGGCGGATCAACAGCACGTCCCCTATCAATCTTTGATATCATCTGTTCTGTTTTCACTGGCCAACCTGGAAGAAAAAAAATGACCCCGTCCAAGAAACAAATCTTTAACACCTTGAACACCACCACACACCGTGTGAACGAAAACATTTCCCCTTCCCTGTTCTCAGACACCAACCCAACCGAAACAAACAACACCGAATTTTGGTATTATTCTGATTTATACAATTTATTTGGCACCCCACGGTTTGACATATCCAATGCACGGGAACACACATATCAATCATTTGATTTTTCCCCCACGGGCAAACGTGAACAATTTGATTTCATTCATCAACATCGCCAAATTATTCAACGAAAATATTCGATAACTTTACCCCACACACCATTTGACCAAATCACAAAACCTGGCACGGACATAAAACTAACTCGCTATGCCTGCTGGTGCATTTTTAACCAACACCCGTCCCTGATATTCACCCAAACATATTTTATGAATCCTGAAATAGATTTTCAGACCTTGTATAAAATCTCTTATGAATTTGCCCGGGTATATCAACGCAAAAGATACAAAGAGGTCGAAAAACAATTATCTGGCATTCTGAACAAAATCGATGCAAACATCGCCCTGTTCAAAAGCCACCTGGACAAAGTTTTTTATCTGGGTCGCACCCACGATGAATTGCGACACGCATATAATCTGCCTAAACAAAATGGTGTTCCCCTGGCGGACCATATGGGTGCCATATCGCTGCACGCCCGTCGCACAGCAATAGAACGTGCCATTGAAAAATTCCAGATCTGTCCTATTCGGACATTTCGTGCATTTGCCTATATCGCCCAAGAAGAAATACACAACGCCCGCATGAAAATGATTTCAGAATACAAGATTACCCCCGAACGTGACATTTATAAAAAAACGGTTTCAACTGTCGCATCTGAATTAAAACAAATGCAAAAAAATTTCATAAAAAAATATGCCTATCAAGACATTCGTGGCAAATAAAAATATCTATAAAAAAATGCGGTCTTTCGACCGCATTTTACTAATCGTTCCATCCTGTCCCGACACACCCCAGCGACTCTAAACCCGCCGCCGACGACAGTGCCGTCAAAATTGCACCAATCATAAACAACAAAATAAAACCAATCAAAAAAGCAACACCCTTACCCTTCAACTCTGCCATTGCATCAACTTTACCTTTTTCGATATATTCCCATGCCCATTTTGCAATCATAAATCCTGCACCAACGAACGCCAGTGTTCTCATAATCTTGAACACGCCCTGTAATTCTTCGACCAATTCGCAAATATCCCTCTCGGCTGCAAATGCAGGCATACTGGCCATAATTCCAACAATTGCGAAATTCAATTTATACATCAGTTTTTTCATATAAAAACCCCTTTCTGTTATAATTCCTTTTTCCATATTTTATCACAAAACATAAACAAATCCAAATAATATATTTAACAAAAATCCCGCATGTTGCGGGATATATTTTTCAATTCACTTTTACATACTTGCATTTTTTTGCACAACCGCACTTGGAACCAAACGATACTTTTTTTGTTGCAACTGGCATAACAATCTTTCTGTCCTGACGTGCGGGCTGTCCCATCATATCTGCATTATACAAATCACGGCACTTGGTATTACGATAAACAATTTTATTATCCGCATCCAGCGAACGAATATCCCCACTGAAATAGCGACCATGTTCCCCAGAATAGAACACACAGTCATCGCCATCTTGGGTATATCGAACACCGCTTTTATAGTAATCATAGTAAATATTGCAACCGGCCAAGACGACCAACGCAAACATCAACGCCCAGATTTTTTTCATATCCTTTGCCTTTTGTTTTTTGTCCGTTCTCTCTGTCTAAACTCCGATTTATTTTTATTGTTGCAAATTTATACACATTGTCAAGACTCCACCCCAGAAAAATTCCCACCTTTGCCGCACTTTATGATATAATTACACCAACACAAAGGATACTTACATGTCATATTCGATTTTGGGCTTGGTCAACACCGACAAAATGTTGCACGATGCACTGGTTGGCAACTATGCGGTTCCTGCATTTAATTTTTATAACATGGAAACCTTGACGGCAATATTGTCCGCCACCCACCAAACCCACAGTCCAGTAATTTTGGCAGTATCAGAATCTGCAATTAAATACATGGGCTTTAATATGCTGATGGGACTGATATCTGGTGCAATGATAACCCCAGACCAACAAATCGCCATGCATCTGGACCACGGTTCTTCTTATGAAGCATGCATAACCGCAATAGACATGGGCTTTTCATCTGTAATGATTGATGCCAGCAAACTGCCATTACAACAAAACATAGCCCTGACCCGCCGTGTCGTAGAATACGCACACAAACACAACGTCTCGGTCGAAGCCGAACTGGGCGTCTTATCTGGCATCGAAGACGAAAACACAAAATCCGAATATTCGTCCTATACCAACCCCCAAGACGTTGTCCAGTTTGTATCCGCAACAAATGTTGATTCATTGGCCATCGCCATCGGCACCAGCCACGGTGCCTACAAACGCAAATCAGACAACGAAGCATTGCGTTTTGACATCTTGGATGCCGTTGCCCAGAAATTACCCAACCTGCCGTTGGTTTTACACGGTGCGTCCAGTATCCCAGAAAACCTGGTCCAAACAATAAACAAATTTGGTGGCCATATGCCAAATGCCCGTGGCATTTCCCCCAAACAATTACGCCAGGCAACCAAACGAAACATTTGCAAAATCAATGTGGACAGCGACCTGCGTCTGGCCCAAACATCGGCAATACGCAAATACATGGCTGAAAACCCATCGGACTTTAACCCCCGAAACTATCTGAACGCAGGCATTACCGCCATGACCCAAATTTGCATAGATGAAATTAAAAATATTATGGGCAGTGAAAATAAACTAAAATGATTTAGATGCGACAGTGCCGACAACGTAGTGTCCATAACACTACATGAGTTGTCGGCACCACTTGCAGATGAATTATTATAATTTATTGAAAATAAAAGATAATGGTGCAGATATGGGCAGTGCCATCCCCATAGTGTAATTACACTATTACACCAACATCCTTGCTTGGCACAAAATAAATTAGAATGATTTAGATGCGAACAGTGCCGACAACGTAGTGTACATAACGCTACATGAGTTGTCGGCACCGTTTGCAGATGAATTATTATAATTTATTTTGCCCGTTCTACGTATTCTAACGTTTCCGTATTTACAACAATCTTTTCACCCTGTTCGATGAACAAAGGAACCTGAACACGAACACCATTATCCAAGATTGCAGGTTTGCCACCACTGGACGAAACAGTCTGCCCTTTCAACGCAGGTTCTGTTTCTGCAACGGTCGCAACAACCGTCTTGGGCAAAGAAATAGAAACAGGATTGCCTTCGACAAAGTTTGCTTTAACTGACATTTCTGGTTCCAAGAACTTCATCATATCGCCCAACGAATCGACTGGCATTGTGAACTGTTCATAATCGGACAAATTCATAAAGAACGCATCTGTTCCATCAGAATACAAATACTGACATTCAAAATCTTCAACCATCAGTTTTTCAACTTTATCTTCTGCACGCCAACGGTCGCCACCTTTGTTGCCCGAATCGATGTCACGCAAATCGGCCTGAACAAAGGCCCCACCCTTACCTGGTTTAACCTTGGTAATAGATGTCACAGAATAACGTTTTCCATTATGTGAAATAACCCAACCCACACGCATATCATTTGCAATATAAGATGCCATATTTTTACCCCTTTTCAATTACTGATGTGATTATAAAAATCTATTTACTAAACGCAAGTTTTTTATTGTGCATTTCGCTTATGATTCCAGTATCTGTCAATACTGTCCATAATCAGTTTATCTGCGGTTGCCCGATCCGCCCAGCCCAAAATCTTGGACCAAGAATTTGGTTGCAAATCTTTGTAGTGCAAAAAGAAATATTCAATTTTTGACCGCAAAATTTCTGGCAACTGCTCGATAAATTCTGTTTTTTCATAATAAGGGTCAATTTTATCACGTGGCACACAGATAATTTTTTCATCGCCCCCTGCCTGATCTTCCATCAACAGTGCCCCAATTGGTCTCACTTCAATTAAAACACCGGGACGCAACGGTGCATTACACACAACCACACAATCCAACGGATCCCCATCATCACCCAATGTTCCTGGGAAATAACCATAGTTTGCCGGATACGCCATTGGTGCATGCAGTATTCTGTCCACCTTTAACAGTCCAGTTTCTTTATCAATTTCATATTTTACGTGCCCATTTTCTGGGATTTCAATAATAGCATTCATTTTCTTTGGGGGTAATTTACCCGGCGACAACTTTTCCAACGTCATAATATTCCTTTTTTTAATTATTGGCTGGAATTTTATCATAAAAAAACACGATTGCAATTTTTTATAACCAATAAAAAAATCCCGCCAGACGGCGGGATAATTTAGATTTTTTACATTCTCATCGGCATCAAGATAAACAACGCATCTGTATCTTTGTCTGTCGATTTGATAATTGTTGGTGACAATGGGTCTTGCATTTCCATTTGGAACTTTTCCCCTTCGACCTGACCAGCAACATCCAACAAGAACTTTACATTAAACGTCACCGTGAACGAAGTATCCCCATTGTATTCAATATCCAATTCCTGGGTTGCGGTTCCTGCATCTGGGCTGGACGCATTTACAACCAACTTGTTCATACTGAATGTCAGTTGAACTGACTTGGTCTTATCAACACTGGCCACAGACACCAAATCCACCGCATTTACAAATGACTTTCTGTCCAAGATTGCGATTTTATCATTACCCTTTGGAATCACCACACGATAGTTTGGATACTGTGCATCAACCAATTTGCTGGTCAATGTTGCACTGCCCACTGTGAAACGTGCCTTGGTATCAGACAATTCAACCGTCACATCATCAACATTTGCATCTTCCAACAATTTAGACAATTCACCAATCACACGACGTGGCAAAATCACGGCCGGCATTTCCCCACTGCCTGCTGGTGCATTCATTGCACACAATGCCATACGCTGTGCATCGGTTGCAACGGCGGTCAATTTCTTTTCGCCACTGTCCTCTGAAATATGGAAGTAAATACCCCCCAAATGATAACGCACATCGTCTGTAGGGATTGCGAACTTGGTCTGATTTATCAGATGTGCCAAATCACCCGTTGTCATTTGGAATTTAGTTGTCAAATTACTGCCTGCCATCGCAGGGAAATTTTCTGCTGGCAACGTTGGCAAACGGAAAACGGCACGTCCACTGGACACAACCAACTGATCGCCTGTTTGCTTGAAAGAAATTTCTGCATCATCTGGCAGTTTGCGAACAATATCATACAGCATCTGCACCGGCACAGTAATTTTTCCCCCCAGTGTAATATCGGCTGCGACATGTTCAACCAGTTCCAAATCCACATTGGTTGCAGACATAATCAAATCATCTGCCACCTCTAATTTAACATTCATCAAAATCGGCAGTGTTGCACGCTTTTCCACGATGGACTGCATATGTCCCAACGCACGTATCAAAACCTGACGAAATACCGAAAATTCCATAATACGCTCCTAATATTTTTGTGTATCCTACACTCTGTTAAGACCACTTTACCAAAAATTCCCGATTCGGTGCAAGACATAAAACCACCCCACCCCGTTTATTATTTATTCAAGATTTTTTCCACCTTGGCCCGTAATTTTTTCATATCATCAAACTTGGTAAATTTGCCTTTTTCCGCAATAGAAATATCACCGCTTTCTTCTGACACCACCAAAACCACGGCACCCGACACCTCGCTCAGCCCCAGTCCGGCCCGATGCCGTGTTCCATATTTCCAGTTCAGATTATTCTGCGACAACGGCAAAATCGCCCCAGCATATGCAATTCTGCCATTTTCTATAATCACAGCCCCATCGTGCAACGGTGTTTTGTCAAAAAAAATCGTCAGCAACAATTCTGTTGATATTTTTGCATCAATTGCCACCCCCTTTTTATCAATTGCACTTTCGTCCAGCGAAGACGTGAACACAATCAATGCCCCTGTTTTCTTTGCACTCATATACTCAACCGCAGACACGATTGCATCCAACCCCTTGGTATCCTTGGAACGCACACCCCCCGACCGCAGAACCCGTCGCCATCCCTGAATATTTCCCATCAACGCCATAAATTTACGCAGTTCTGGCTGAAAAACAACAATTAAACTGATTGACAAGAACAATGCCGTCCAATGCAAGAACATTGCCAACAACCCCAACCCCACAGCACTCAGGGCAAAACTGGCGACCCATAACCCAGCCAACCCCAGCAATCCCCGCACCAACTTTTCCGATTGCGTGTTTGCAATAAAACTGCGATAGAACACCCAAATAACCCCGGCGATAATCACCACCTGGACCACAGTTAAAACATGTGCCAATTCCATTTTTCTTCCTTTCTCTTGTAATTATTTTGTCAGAATTTCGCCTATCAAATCTTCTAACGGGGCATTTATCCACTCTGGGTCACCCCTGTGTGCTGGTGCTCCTTTTTCCAGGGCCGTTTCACACGGATGAACATCCGCCAACCAGTTTTCCAACAAATCCCCTGCGACCCAGCCAACACCGGCCCCCGCAACCAAACCAATTCCACCCGTGAACGGTGCCAACAACAACCCAATTCCTGTTGCAGACGCAACCTTGCCTGCAACCGCCATACCACTGATTGACACATCAGGTTCCGCCAGATTTCCCGACAGTTCTATTGAATTTACCACCTTTCCCGTCAGCGACAGTTTAATCCCCCGCACCGGCACGGTCGTCAAAGCCAACTTTAACGTCTCGTCCCCCAGGTTCAAGTCCCCTGCCAGACGAACATTGATTGCATTTGTTTCAATCGCAACACCGTGTTCTGTAAAGAATGCCCCATCACGCAATTTAACATTCATTGCCGCACACGATATTTTAATTTGATTATGTTCTTTTTCGGAACTGAACAAATCTTCAATACTGTGTCGCAGTGATGTCAGAAAATCTGTCCCATACATATACGCCACCAAATCCGAGTGTGCATACCCTGGTGCCACCGAATATACTTTTACTGGCCCCGTCACGGTTTGCATCAACCCCGACAAATCTGCCCCACGCCCCCGAACATACATTTCTATATTCATCGGCAACCCAGAAATAAAATTATCCACCCCAAATTGATGCAACAAATCCCCAACATAAATCCTGTCACCAACACTTGCCATCTGAACAAACAAAACACCCTGGGGATCGATTTGCACATCCGCCCCGATATTCAGTCCCCCATCAGCCACAATTGACTTGATATCGATACGTGCCACATTATCTGCCAACTGCATAGCAATATTCAGATTTCCCAGTCCAAACCCCTTGTAAATCCCCAACGATTTCAACGCCAGATTTACATTCATTTTTTGATCAACAAAAAACTGACCATACAAAGGCACATCTTTAAATATATTCAATTTCCGATTTGGCCTTATCCAAGTTCCACGTCCATACAGATTCGGGAACAGTTTATCCAACGCTACATTGCCCCCACTGACATCCAGATTCAACACAGGCACCTGCTTGCCCCAATCGTAATCACCCTGGACTGTAAAATCAAATCCACGAACCGCCACCGATGACTTACGCAGGGTCAGTTTTTTTCTATCTAGCCCCCCCGCCAAATTTACCGCAATCTTTGGCCAACCAGTTAAATCCATATTAAATATTTTTCCCACTGCCCCAGGGTTTGCCACAATTCCTTTAACAATAAAATCTATTGGTTCTTTACTTTTTCCTTCCAACGCAACATTTGCGACTAAACTTTCACCTTCACTTGCGATGGCGATTCGCATTGGATAAACCTTTCTTTCCGCATTGTATTCTGAAAAAGACATCACAAACGGAAAAAATTCTTCATCATTAGAACGAATCCACCCTGCATATTCCAATCCAATTTCATTTGGCAAATAACGCACACTGACCCCTGCGATTGAATAAGTATCATCAACAATATGTGCGACCAGATTTTTTATCTCTACCCCACCCAATCCAAAATCCTTGAACGGATATTTTTCTGGCACATCAACCGATGCGTCAGCCACATTTTCCTGCGTAGAGCCATCTTTTTCTATACGTTGCACAGAATATTTTCCGGCCGAATTTTTTTCCAGACAAATTGTCGCATCATAAACTTTAACATTTTGGATTGTGGGCCTATTCCGCAACAGCGACACCAGATTTAACGTCACATCAATTTTTTCTGCACTGAACGCATACTTATGCTTGGCCCAGTTCGCATTTAACACCCGCACCTGATTTAATTCAACCCGTGGCCTCAGCGAAAATTTCCATGCCACCGCCCCATCAATTTCCACGGGCATACCGGTTGCGTCTCTTAACATTGCGACCACATTTCCACGCAACGTTTCCAGATTCACCTGACTTAACGCAATAACAACCGCCACCGCCAGTCCCATTACAAACAGGCCCAGCACACGCAATATCGTAAAAAGCGGTCTTCTTTTAACTCTCATACCTAATATATTATCGCTTTATGGCATTTTTAGTTCCAAGAATTTAATCACAGGCATCATAAATTCTGGCACCTGTGCGGTAATTGACATCATTTTCCGTGTTCTTGGATGTTGGAATGTTATCTTATGTGCGAACAAAAACAAGTTATTTGTTGCCAACATTGACCGCAACATATCATCCATCGGCACATCTCGCCCATACAAAGTATCCCCAACGATTGGTGCCTTTAACGACATTGCACTGTGCAAACGCAATTGGTGGGTGCGTCCTGTTTTCGGGCTGAACAAGACCCATGAAATATTTCCTGCCCGACTTAAAACCTGATAATGCGTCACGGCCCGTTGTGGTCTTTGCCCTGTGCCATTATTTGCACGAACTGGTTCTTCGAACACCTGACCCTTTATCATAAAGTTATCAATCACACCCCTGTCTGGCTTTACATCACCATTCAGCAAAGCCAAATATTCCTTGAATGCTTCTTTATTCTGGAAAGCACTGGCCAATGCCTGGGTTGCCCGTTGATTTTTTGCAACCACCAACACCCCACTTGTTTCTTTATCCAGCCGATGCACCAATGCAATTTTATCATAGGGGAACAATGCACTGGCCATTTTATCAATGGACTTTCTGATACCCGTCCCCCCCTGCACCGCCAACCCAGCGGGCTTGTTAAACACCACTATATCTTCATCATTGTGAATGATACACTTTCGCAACATCTCCAAATCTGCCAAGGAAAATTTATCCCCTGCTTCGGACTTATGCATCTGTGTTGCAAAACCTGCGATTGTTGGCGGAATACGAATTGCGTCCCCTGCACGCAATATTTCCCGTCCGGTCACCCGCTTGGAATTCAATCGAATCTGCCCCCCACGACACAGTTTATAAAACTCTCGCTGTGGCATAGACGGATATATTCTCAGGAACCAACGCATCAATCGTGTTCCATCATCCGTTTTAGAAACCGTTGCAATCTCAGCCATCACACACCCCCGGCCCTTTTACCTTGACTGTCTAAATCTATTCACCATAGATTATCTGCACACTGTTGCGTCCATTTGATGCCGAACAGTTTTCTGGCGACATAGCACCACTGCTTTTACCATCCGACAGGCGATGTCCCACCGAATCTTGCCACCCTTTGGTCACAAAGGTCTCACACTCGTTTTTACTAAGCCCTGTAATAGACACAACGAACTGACGTGGATTTGCACTATCAACTGCAACCTCGTAATTTCCGCCGTATGGATTCTTTTCACTCATACCGATTGCACTGAAAATTGTCGCTGTATTCAGGTTCGAGAAATCATCATATTCACTGTGCAAATTACGAACCTGGGTCACTATTTGCAGAACTTCTTCGTTCACAGTATTTCTTTTCTGGGTATTCATTGCCATCTGAATCATTTCAATCGCCCCCACAGTCAGCACCCCCATAATTGCCAACACCCCCAGCATTTCAATCATAGAACGTCCAGATTCACATTTCATAATTCAAACCTCCATTTGCTATTTATTTTTTTGTATTATATCATAAAAGTTATGAATATTCAATTTACTGATTTAATAGATTCCGCCCCCCACGCCCCCGGTGTATATCGGATGTTTGATGCCGAAGACACCCTGCTTTACGTGGGCAAAGCCAAAGATTTATTTAATCGCCTGCACCAGTATATTGATATATCCAAACTGGAATTACACAAACAGGTCATGCGTTCACTGGTCACCCGGGTTGAATGGGAAACCACTGCAACCGAATCTGATGCACTTATCCTGGAACAAGAACTTATCAAAACACAAAAGCCAAAATACAACATAATGCTGACGGACGGCAAAATGTATCCGATGTTGGCATTAACAACAGGGGTCTTTCCACGTCTGCTAAAATTCCGTGGCAAGATAACCCAACGCCGTGACGTATACGGCCCATATCCGTCTGTTTCTGCATTAAACGAAACAATAAAAACCCTGCAAAAGGTATGCGGTCTGCGAACCTGTTCCGACACGTTTATGCGTAATCGCACACGACCATGCCTGCTGTATCAAATTGGACGTTGTCTGGGCCCATGCTGTTATCCCGACCCCGAAAAATACGCAGAAAACGTGCGTATAGCCCGAAAAATCCTGACCGGTGACAGCCAGCCAATAATCGCAGACCTGACCGCACAAATGCAAAAATTTTCCGACAATCTGGATTTCGAATCCGCCGCCCAAACCCGTGACAAAATCGCAATGCTGACCCACACATCAACACGTGGGAACCGCCAAAACAATGCGTATACATCAAATTTACAGTGGGATAAAAACGTATCTAAACTGGAACAATGGCTGGGGATAAAAATCAATATGGCGGGTGTCTTTGATAATTCGCACCTGTTCGGAAAAAGTCCTGTTGGTGCCATGATAACATTTGGACACAACGGATTTGATAAATCAGGATACCGCCACTTCAGATTGCAAAACAAATCCAGTGCCGGCAACGACATCGCCATGATGGCAGAATTTGTTTCCCGTGCGGTTGAACGTGGCCCCAAACTGGATTTGATAATCGTGGACGGCGGTCAGGCCCAATGGAACATCGCAAACAAGCACGCAAATGGAATCCCAGTATTTGGTGTCACCAAAGGCGTTGTCCGTGATGGTGACGAACACTTTATCCTGCCAGACGGCACCGAATCGCACGACCTGCCCCACGACAGTCCGCTGTTCTTAATGCTTCGCACCGTCCGTGACGAGGCACATCGTTTTGTCATCACCTATCATCGCAGTATTCGTGCCAAGCAACTGACCGCATCCGTCCTTGACGAAATCGAAGGCATTGGCCCCGTCCGCAAACGTGCCTTACTACAACACTTTGGTTCTGTCCGTGCTATTATGGATGCAGACATGAACGCATTGATGTACGTGCCAGGTCTGGGAAAAGATGCATCAAAAAAAATATATGCCCATTTTCATTCATAAGTGATATAATACATACCGTTATTCATATATTATTCTAAATAAAGGAGAAACAAAATATGAAAGCATTTGTAAACTTTTTATCTGCATTCCGCATTGCATCGGCCTTTGCCATAATCCCAACATTATTATTGGGTTGGTATTGGACATCATTCGTTCTATACGTTCTGGCATCTCTGTCGGACTTCTTTGACGGATATCTGGCACGCGAATACAACTGCGTCAGCAAACTGGGCGGTGTAATGGATCATATCGGCGACAAATTATTGGTTGCGAACACATTGATTGTCTTGTCAATTGTTTTGGCATTTATCCTGCCTATATTTATCCCTGGCTATCCTGCATGGATAATCATCGTTCCAACAATCTTGATGATTTCCCGTGAATTGTATATTTCTGGCCTGCGTGAATTTCTGGGAACCCAGAAAATCGAAATGCCTGTTCCCAAGGCACGTTTTTCCATGGGCAAGATTAAAACAACCCTGCAAATGGTTGCAACATGTGCATTGCTGTTTTCCCTGTGCATGCCCCAGTTGGTTTTAATTCCACGCATTGAAAAGATTGCAATCTATGGATTTTATGGTTTGGTATGGGGTGGCACCATCACATTGTGGTTGGCACTGGTGGCCAGCATTTGGTCCGCAACCCAATACACCAAGACATTCTTGGGCCATCTGAAAAAGATAAAATAATTTATCCTATACGCAATAAATCCGGCAATCCGCCGGATTTATTTTTGCCAAAACAACACCCCGGTTCAACGTGGTGATAAAATCATTAAAGAAATATTTTAGATTCATTCAAAACATTACTATGAACCGACCAGAAAAAGAATACATAAAAAAACGTTAAAATGCTCTATATGCATAAAAACCGCCACTTGGCGGTTTTTTTTATTTTTGTTTTACAAAGTTCTGTCTTATATGATTTTGCGTAATATTTTTCATCAAGAACTGATGCTTTTTATCAACAACAATCGTATCGCCTGGATTCACATATTTCGCACCATCAATTTTATAATTACATGTCTGTCCACGTGTATCCACGGCACGCAACTTATCGCCCTTCATTTCACGTCCCAACACCAACAAAGTATCACCTGTATTCGTCCGTGCTGGCAATTCAACACACGTCCCATCACATGGCTCGTATGACGTCTTTTTCAATTCACGTGCATTTTTATTTACAGGATTTGCCCGCACCATACCCACGGCCACACCACCTGCAATCCCCATACACATCATTACAACCACCATAAAACACACAACATCCCTATCACAATTTTTCAACCAATCTTTCATTTTTTATTCCTATTTTTGTCTTTGCATAAATATTGCTTCTTTATTTAACGTCAGGTTTTCATAAACCGAAAAAACGTGCATCCCCAATAATTTACGATTTCTAAAATCTACGACGACATCATCACCTGGCCGTGGCATTGGCATCCCCGCAGGTACAGACAAAACATCTGTCGAAACACCAAAGTTTTTTCCACCCCGTGTCACCATATAAAGATTATGTGCATCCGAACGCACCACCCGAACAGTATCTTTTTTATCAATCGGCACAGCACTTTTTATTTGTTCTACATTGTCTTTTTGTGTCATCACCGCACAGCCACGCAACACCCCAAACATAACCAGCATCGTCAACACAGAATCCAACGTTATACGTCCCATTGATTTTCTAGTCGCCATTTAATTTATCCCTTTGTATGCTTTCATCATAACACTTATAAATAAAACTGCAACAAAAATCCCATGATTTGTGGGACTTTCAATTTATCAGAACCACCCCTTTTTATCACTTTTCGTCTCGGCAAATTCGGCCAGTATTTTCTTTTGCTTGTCTGTCAGTTTTGTTGGCACACGCACCGCAACATCTATGTATAAATCGCCGAACGTTCCACTACGTCTTCCCGATGGCATACCATGCCCACGCACACGCAACTTTTCACCAACCTGCGTTCCGCTTGGCACTTTGACAGATAATTTTTTATCATCGATTGTTTCAACTTCAATCTCGCCCCCCAATGTCAGTGTCGTGAACGGCACATCCATACGCATAATCAGATCTGCCCCCTGACGCACGAACCGTTTATCTGGTCTGACCCGAATATCCAAATAGAAATCTCCTGCGGGCCCGCCACTCAAACCTGCCTCACCCTGTCCGGCCAGACGCAAACGAGTTCCATCTTCGACCCCTGCTGGGATTTTTACCTCTATTGTCCGATGCTTGTGCTGCACACCACTGCCATCACACTCGGAACACTTTTTATCGATTTTATGCCCCAAGCCATTGCATTCTGGACACGGTTGCTCGACTGCAAAGAACCCCTGCCGTGCATGCACAACACCTGCCCCACCACATTTTGGACAAACAGGTGCCGCTTTACCATCGGCTGTTCCATATCCGTGACACTTTTCACATTGAACATTGCTTGAAAATTTAACGGTATGCGTTTTACCAAAGAACGCATCTTTCAGATCTATTACCACCTCGTCCAGCAAATCTCGCCCTGCCCTTTGTGCATTTGCATTGCGACCACCAGACGGCCCACCAAATCCGCCAAAACCAAATCCACGCATTGCCTCTCTTAAAATATCCTCCATTCCACCGGCACCGCCCATATCAAAGTGGAACGCCCCATTTCCGAACGGATTGCCACCGAACCCTGCCCCAGATGCATTACCACCTGCAAATGCAGCATCGCCGAACCTGTCGTATGCGGCACGTTTTTGTGGATCTTTCAAGATATCAAACGCATTATTTACTTCCTTGAACTTTTCTTCTGCACTTTTATCATCAGGATTTCTATCTGGGTGATACTTCATAACCAACTTGTGATATGCCTTTTTAATATCTGCATCGGACGCATCACGTGCGACCCCCAGAACTTCGTACGGATTTTTATTCATTTTATAATTCCCATATTTTTTCGTTATAGATGATATAGGCCCCAACCACAAAAAATCAAGCCCCGAATAACATTTAGGGTTAAATTCTTTGGGCTTGCGAAAAAATTAAAAATGTTCTAATAATAAAGGCATTATGACAGAGAAAAATACACATACATACGACGCATCAGACATCCAGGTATTAGAAGGACTTGAACCCGTTCGTCTTCGTCCTGGGATGTATATTGGTGGCACTGATGAAAAGGCATGGCATCACCTGCCGATTGAAATCATGGACAATTCAATTGACGAAGCGGTTGCTGGTTTTGCCAAGAAAATAACGGTTCATTTAATTGATTCCAAAACGATTGAGATTGCCGATGACGGCCGTGGTATCCCCGTGGACGAGCATCCAAAATACCCTGGCAAATCTGCGTTAGAGGTTATTTTAACCACCCTTCATTCTGGTGGTAAATTTAACAACAACGTTTATAAAACCAGTGGCGGTCTGCACGGTGTTGGATCTGCGGTTGTAAATGCCCTGTCATCTGAAATGGTGGTTGACATTGCCCGTGACGGCTACAACTGGCACCAGACCTTTTCTCGTGGTCTGGTGACATCACCAATGCAACGTGGTGAATCCACAAACAGACACGGCACAAAAATCCGCTTTACCATTGACGACCAAATATTCGGTGCAAATGCGGTGTTCAAGCCGGTCAAGATTTATCGCATGGCCCGTGCCAAGGCATTTTTATCCCGTGGTGTAAAAATTGAATGGCACTGCAACCCAGACCTGCTGACCGAAGACATGGGCATCCCAGCCAGCACGACATTCCACTATCCAAACGGTGTTGCGGACTTTTTGGCAGAAAAAACGGATTCCAAGCCAAAAATACTGCCCCGTATATTCAGTGGCACTGTTGACTTTCCTGATGATTCTGGCCGTGTTGAATGGGCATTGACATTCTTGACCGATGAAAATGGGGCCGCATCAGACGATGGATTTTTCTCGTCTTATTGTAATACGATTGCAACCATTGACGGTGGCACACACGAAACCGGATTCAAGTCCGCCATAACCAAGGGAATCAAGGCATACGGAGACAAGGTAAATAATAAATCTGCCCAAACAATCATCGGCGAAGACGTTTTTGATTCTGTCTGTGCAATTGTATCGGTATTTTACAAAACGCCCCAGTTTTTGGGTCAGACCAAGGAAAAATTATCCAACCCCGAAATTGCTCGCTATACAGAAAATGCCCTGCGTGACCCGTGGGAAATGTTTTTGGCATCTGATCCCAAGACGGCGAACGCCCTGCTGGACTTTGTAATAAATCTAGCAAATGCCCGCATTAAAACGAAACAGGTCAAAGACGTTGCCCGTAAAACCCCGACCAAGCGAATTCGTATGCCTGCGAAATTGGCGGACTGTTCCAAGCATGGCATCGAAGGCACAGAATTATTCATAGTCGAAGGGGAATCTGCAGGCGGAACCGCAAAACAGGCCCGTGATCGTGCAACCCAGGCAATTATGCCCCTTCGTGGCAAGGTTCTAAACGTTATCTCTAATTCTGACGAACGATTTGGTGCCAACAAAGAATTAAATGAACTGATTGACATTATTGGTGCAGGCACAGCCCGTGACTGGAACGAAGACAAATTGCGTTATGAAAAAATCATTGTCATGACCGATGCTGACGTTGACGGCAGTCACATTGCATCTCTACTGATGGCATTTTTCTATCAATTCATGCCCCAGTTGATTTATGGTGGCCACCTGTATTTATCCTGTCCACCATTGTATAAATTGACCTGTGGGACCGAATCGATATACGTTGACACAGACGAAGAACTGGAAAACTTAAAGGCGACAAAATATAAAAATAAAAAGGTTGAAATTTCTCGATTCAAGGGTCTTGGTGAAATGATGCCGAACCAGTTAAAAGAAACCACCATGTCGCCCAAGACCCGTCGTTTAATCCGTGTTGACCTGCCCCCACGCACCGAAGAAGGGGCCGAAGACACTGAAAAAACCCGCACAATCGTGTCGGAATTGATGGGTAAAAAACCTGAATTTCGTTTCAAGTTTATTACCGAACATGCCCAGTTTGTCAAAGACCTGTTTGTGTAAAAAAACGCACCTATACGCATAAAAACCGGCCCCGTGTCGGTTTTTTTATGCAAGCCATTGACAACACAACTTTTTGTCCTATAATAACAACAGAAAAAATTACAACCCAAGGGGGATAACAATGAACATATTTAACAAAAAAACAACCACAAGTCAGGCAACGGTCGAACCTGTAAAAACCGTCAACCCTGTCCGCATCAGCACAAAAAAGAAAAACACATACGTAATTGGTTTTTCACCTTTTTACGATTCAACACTTTTTTCTTTGTGTGCCAAGACACCATTGGAAATTGCAAAAACCAACGGCATCAAAGCAGAACCTCAGGCCTTTGCCCATTTAACCCAATTTCCAAATCCTTTTGCGTGCCAGATGCACCACTTTTATACAATCGCATCTGAATCAGACAAAAAGATTGCATCAACGATTATTGAATACCTGGACAAAGAAACAGGCACACCTGTTGCCCAATTGTATCCAAACGGTCTGCATCTGTTTGTTGGCAATCAGAAAACATTTACTGATCGTTTAAATCATGCCTCACGTCGTGATTTGGCATATCAAATCAAACAGCGTCAGGAATTTATGAACCGCCTGAACGCCATGCAAAGATAAAGAACAAAAAACGTTCTATACGCATAAAAACCGCCATTTGGCGGTTTTTATTATCTGCTTTTTGCATACTCGGAATAAAACGGTGCCCCTTCCCCCAGCAACAGCGACCTCAACCAGATACGGGCCCCACTTTCAAGTGTATCGGCATCCGCACACACATGCCTTTGACAATTGGGGCTCACCCCGACCCACTTTTCTGGCACAGGCAAAATATTTCCCGTTGCAATATCACGACAAACAATTGTTCCTGCAACCGCTATTCTGCCACCAGAACCGACACTTGTATTTTTTCTTATCAATATCGGTTTGCCAACACCATGAAAATTTTTATCAGGAACCGACGTCACCACAGATGCAACAACTTCCAGATTCATATAAGCCAACTGTTCATTCACAAACTTTTTTACTTTCTCTGCTTCATTCAGCACTCTTGCAAAAGAACTTTCTGCCAGTCCTTGAAACAATTCAACACTGTATCGTTTTTTATCAAAATCAAACCAAACAATTTTATCCGCCCGCTTTCCAAACAATTGCTTTATTTTATCAGCACTCAACACTTCCCGGTCTGCACCCTGTGCGGTTTTACCCAGATTTACATCCACTGTTCTATCCACCGCCAATTTCGCATTCTGCAACAAAGAAATTGCCTGCCTTAACGTTCCTTTGTTTGTCCAATGTGGCTGAACCTGTTTCAATAATTTCAATGCCTGTTCATAATCATCAGATTTGATTTCATAATGCATTTATCGTCCCTTTACAAATTGTTTTGCGATTCGATTTTGTGTTAAATTTTCAACAATTTTGGATTTTTGATTTTGCAAATCCATAACAATCGTATCCCCTGGATTTGGGATATTTTTGCACTGGGGGATATATTCATAGTGATAAACTTTTTCACCTGTTTTACTGACCCCAGTCATATGCATATCTTCATGTGACGCCCCCACCCCCATCACCAAAACTGTATCCAGTTTTGTATTCTGCCCAGGGGCCGGAACGTCATCAAATTTTTCAGCAAAAGCCACAAGGCATACAGACATACCAAACCCCACCACACACGTAATCCCCAGTGGTAAAAACTCTGTCCATTTGCCCTCTTTCATATTATTTTACCTTTTTGCTATATTGTCCCAACAGGGCCTCGCCCGCACTCTGATAGTTATTCAGCAAATTCAGGAACGACCGCATGGCATACTTTTCATAAACATCCATTCTGCCTTCATAACTGCTCTCATAAACTCCCTTGTCTGCCATCGGCACAATTTTACCAGTTTTCATATCACGACAAATCACATTTCCAATTGCATGACCGGCCCCATTGCAATGTCTAATGTTATTTTCATCTGGCATTGGACACAGTGCCCCATATTTTGCCTGACTTCCCCAGACATCAAGTGCGGTCACCACAACAAAGCCGGCAATTTCCAAACCAATATCCTTAAATCCTGGTTCCATTTTCTGATAAACCTTGTCTGCCAGCAAAATCAGCCCAGAATTTTCCATTTTTTCATTAAACCCACGTCGCACGACCATGGTCGTTGCCTTGGGTGTATCAAATTCATACCAGGTCACATTTCCAGCACAATATTCGGGACATTTGACCAAATCATTTACCATACTCTGCCCAGAAATCTTTTCTCTTTTCTTGCCATTTGGCATAATACTGCTTCGTCCATCACAGAACAAATTTGTCATAGGCAGTTTCAATTTATCCCAAACCAACACATTATAATCCAAAATCCATTTTGCAGGCACATGATAAAAAACGTCTTTTTTCACATTGATAATTTTTTTTGCAATTTCTTTGGCCTTGGCCCAATTCTTATCAGACATACTAACCTTTGCATCTGTGCGTGCGACCAAATTTCTAAAATTATCCATTGTTGCTTCATCAATTTTACAATAAACACCTTGCATAAGAAATCCTTTTTTGTTGTCTAAAACAAATATAGACCACAAAGCACCTACATGCAATAAAAATATTCTTATTCCTTTGTCATTCCCGCACCGGCGGGAACAGGGTCTCTAAACCATTATCACCCACCCCACCAATTCTTGACTCTTCCCCCCTGTCATTGCGAGCGATAGCGTGGCAATCCAGTAAATTCTATTATTTTCACCAAAAAAACAAATCCCGCCTTTCGGCGGGATTTACGTCTTCCTCATCTTTTATTGGATACCGACTTGGAATTCATCGCCCCAACCGGCAACCGTCTGGCCACCAATCGTGCATTGGATATCCTCAAAACCATTTTCTACTTGCTTCTTTTTCATAACGTGACTGGTGATTAAACCGCCGGCCGTCCCCAATACTACACCTGCCGTCATATCAGATGCTAAACGGGCACGGTTAAATTCGCCGTCTTCGTCACGCCATACATTGCGTTCAAATCCACCTATCAATCCATCCAATGCATCAACAGATTTTTTGACCCGCACAAATCCAGCAGACGTTTTACGTTCCACATTAACAGCATTTTCCAACTTGGCGAAATTAATATTGAACTGCGTTTCAACACGAACACTGCTGACACAATATGCCTCGATATTTGTAATCAAAGACATAATCTGCGAATTGCCTGCAAATTCGATTTTCCATTCCGCAATCTGTGTCATTTTAACCGAAGGACAATCCCACTTTGGCCCCTGTTCCTGTTTGCACTGTCCCGGATTATAGGCCAACAAAGTATTCCACAGATTATCAAAACCTGCCTGTGTTCTGGAATCGGCCTTGCACAATGCTTCGATTGCGACAATCAAATCAATAATATCACTATTGCCCACACAATCCTTTTTCCACTTATTCATACGTGCAATCAGTGTTGCATCACAGTTAAACGTTGGCTGTGTTGGAACAACATTTGTCTCTACCTTGCAATCCCATTTGCCGTTTTCCTTGACGAACTTACCCCCATTTACACAGAAACACGTCTTGGAATCTGGTTGCCACACGGTCTGTTTCTTTGGCAAAGCACAACATGCATTGCACATTTCGGCCTTGTCACCATGTTCATGACAACGTTGACACTTACCAGGTGTCACAACTGGCGGATTATCTGGTTTTGTTGCCTTACCTGGGCAAACACACGTCAACACATCCACCATAACCTGCAATTGCAGTTGACTTTTTGGATTATAATACGTCTCAGCATTCATAACAACCTGACCACCTGCATCATTACAGAGCCCGGTCCAGGCCAAAACTTCTTCTTCTTCGAACTTGATACAGTCCCTATCATTACAACTGACACGTGAAATTTCTGTTCCCTGTGCCATACCATCACACGTCTGTGCAATTCCCGGCATTGGTCCCGGTTGCCCTGGCAACACTGGTGCGATATTTCCATCACACACGCACTGCATCAATGTTCCCACCTTGTCAGAATTTTGCTCGTTTGGATTTTTCAGACCTGTCTTGGTATCAACAGTTCCACCTGCCTCTCGACAATTTTCTGTATAACCTATAATCTCATCTGGACTAAATCCTTTTTCAGCCCAGTTCCAGTGACCAATCACCCCTGCATCTTTTCCGGCACAAATTGTCTTTTTATCAAACAGACCTGAACTATCTTCTTCCCTACCACCACTTGAAGCATCTGCTATACAAATGCACTGATATAAAGTCCCTTTGTCAGAACCTGCACCCCCTGGTATTGTGGCACCATATCTTACCTCAAACCGCCCACCATACTTTTTACAATCTTCCGCATAACCCGACTCATCAAACAAGGCATCTTTTGTGACACTATCCGGCAACCAGGCCCAATGTCCAACATCGCCAACCCCTTTGCCGACACAAATATTGTCACCCCATTCCCCTGAATACACAGGTTTATCGTCCTTCTGTGGTTTGTCTTTGCACACCCCACATACACATTGATTGTTTTCCTTCTTGGTGCATTCAAACACCTGACTGTCTGCACAGCTTGCCGAACTCAACACCTTGTCCGAACTGCCATCTGGGCACACAACTGGGTTTGGGTCAGGATTAGGTTTCACCCCACCCTTGGACACACACTTGCCTGAATCAAAATCGTATTCCAATCCCTCAATACATTTATAGTAATAACATATCGCCTGCCCTGTCACATAAGATGTCGTATTATTTCCACTGCTTTGACCCGCTTTATATTCCACCCCATTGGCGACCCACACTTTTTCCAATCCCGCACCATTTTTATCTGCAATCGGCCCATAATCTGGTTTATCATTACAATATGTTGGAGAATACGTATCCCAATGATCATCATATGCCCAATTACCACGATTACAAACCTTGAACGCACTAAAATCAGCAGTTCTTACAATAGCCCCTTTATCACAGTATCCTTTTTCACAAATATAACAACTACTTGCACCGTCCACATTACTACTCAACGTTTCGGCATTTATTCGGTCATTTCCCCGTGATGTTGTGCACGCCACTGGCACACAGCCCTCATTTTTCGCCAACGCATCCACCGGCACTGCCATAACACCGAACAAAATCAAAGACATACAAACGATAATCTTTTTCATTGAAATTCTCCCTTTTCCCAAAGTATCATTGCCTATATTTTACCATAAATTGCCCATCAATCCAAATGAAAAACCGGCATTTGCCGGTGATATTATTATCTGCATTCTGCAATCAACTGATTGATTTGTGCGGTCAAAACCAAATCTGTTGCCTTTTGTTTTTCGATTTGTTTAATCGCATACAGCACTGTTGCATGATCACGATTTCCAACATATGTCCCAATTTCTGACAAAGACAAACCTGTTGCTTCCTTCAATACCACCATCATTGTCTGACGTGCCAACACCAAATTACGACTGCGACCTGCCCCACAAACCGATTCGTATGACACACCCATTTTTTCACACATTGCCTTGACCATTGCCAATGGTGTTTTTGCCTTTTGCAGTGTATCTGCCAACAAACGTGTTGCAACATCCATATTTACCGCTTCGCCCATCAGTTCTGCATATGTCTGAATTTTTGTTGCAACCCCTGCGACCAAGTGTCCATCATTTGCGATACGTCCTGCCAACTGTTCTGCAACATCAATTGCAACACCTGCACGACGCAACAGCACTGTTTTCACATGTGTATTTGGCACAACCACATCTGCAACCAACCCTGATGCCAACAGCGACTGACCACGTCTGTCAAAACCATTCAGGTTATTTGGTGCAACACTTGCGGTCAGCACAACATTTTTACCACATGCACGCAAATCCATAACCAACTGCAAAAATTCGTCCATTGTCGCCTTTTTGCCTGCCAATGCCTGAACATCGTCCAAGATAAATGTATCACAATTACGGCAATAGTCCTTGAATGCGAACACGGTGCGATCATGCAAACTGCGTGTAAATTCTGCAACGAACTGGCCACCTGTCATCATGATAACACGTCCTGCTGATGCATCTTTGATGCAATTTGCCAACAGTGTTTTACCACAACCTGCCGTCCCATGGATATACAATGGTGAAAAAGCAACCGCCCCACTTGCCACCTTTTTGCATGCAGACACAACAAACACATTATCATCGCAAGACACAAATTTATCGAACGCATTCATATCTGCTGATTTTTCTGTTGCAACTGCGACAGGGCTGAATGTCTGGGTATTATTATCATTTGCGACTGGTGCAACTGTGCGAATGCTGCGACCCGCATTTGCGACTGCAACCTTGATATCCAACCCAAAGTGATTTGCCACACCACGCAAAACATTACCAAATGTCGCATTGATATAGTTTGCCGAGAACTGATTCTGTGCCCAGCAGTTCAATACACCATTTTCAATTTCCAAATTCAGAGGTTCAATCCAAGAAGAAAAACAAACGCTGTCAATTTTTTCGGCAATAGCCCCCTTGATTGTTTCCAGGTTGACTGTATTTTGTGTTGCCACTGCCTGCATTCTATTTCTCCTTTCCTTCCCGTTTTTGACTGATGTTTTTACATCTGTCGTTTTCGTTTTTTCTCGACCCGCCAGAGTGTAAAAGCCACCTGCCCATAAACGCTAAATTTTTCCTGTTTTCTGCGACTTCCTTTCAACATCGCCATGAAAAAATTTAGTGTTTATGTTTGCCCTACTTAAACCCTCTCGCTTTTATTTTTTTATCGATATTTCTACCGTTTTGGATACGACAATAATGTAGAATATAAAAAATGATTTACAACCGAAATAAAATCCAAAAAGGCCATTTATTTTTTTGACAACGATTCGTTTTTTTGCCCGTTTTCTGGGCTTTGTATAGACAGTGTATAGACAACTATTTTTTTACACTCGAACATACCCACCATCAATTTTTCGCACCAATCCCTGCATTTCCAGAATCACCAACTCACTTTTAATTTCCGAAATTGATTTTTTGACAATTTCCGTCAATACAGATTCTGACACTGGAACGAAGCCCAATTTATCTAAAATGGAATTTTCCGATTCATTTTTTCCTACAAAATTTTTCTTCACCGAAAATTTTTTATCAATCTGAAAAAAATCCTGTGCCCCAGAACACAAAATTGCCTGTCCTGATTTAATCAAAGAATTTGGCCCAATCGCCCGTGCATCCGATGGATGCGAAGGCACCGCATAAACCGTGCGATTATTTTCAATTGCGAATCGTGCGGTTGTCATTGACCCCGACTTTTCGTCTGCCTCGCCCAGAATCAGCTTGTCTGCCAGCCCTGCTACGATTCGATTTCGCATTACAAAGTTATTTGCAACCGGCACAAATCCCACGGGCATTTCACTGACCACCGCCCCACGTTCTACAATTTCCCAATATAACGATTCGTTTTCTGTTGGCCAAATGTAATCTGCCCCACCTGCCAATACCGCAATTGTTTTTCCTGCCCGCAGTGCCCCACGATGCACGGCGGTATCTGTTCCAATCGCCATTCCAGATGCCACCGCAATTTTATGCTCTGCAAAACTCTCGGCCAGTTTTGCCATAAATTCCATACCATGTGCGGTTGCGTGCCGTGTTCCAACCATTGCAACAATCGCCTGTTGCAACACATCTATATTTCCCCGAACACAAATTACCGGCGGATGATTTTTCATAGCCCGTAAATTATCGGGATATTCCTTCATATCATCAGACACATATTTAATATTATGCTGATTCGCCAAACCCATTTCACGTTTAACATTATCAATATGTTCCTGACCTGGATTCAACGTATCGATTACCGCATCTAACGAATCGAATTTTTTTACCAATCCATTAAACTTGGCCGGCCCAATACCTGGCATTCTTAAAACAATCAACTTTTTCAGTATATCTGTCATACGAACCAGTATACTTATTTCATCGAATCGTTAAAAGCCAAAAATCACAATTAAAAATCCCCCATCTGGGGGACTTTTAATTATTTCATATCACGCAACAGATATTCATAGTCATATTTTGTGCAACCTTCTGGTTTATCTGCCCCTGTTTTTTCGACTTCTTCGCAGGCCTGTTTCAGTGCTTGCAGTTCTGCCTTTATCTCGTTATATCTGGCGGAATTATCTTTTTTCAACGCCAAGATTTGGGAACGCAGCAATTCATTTTCCGACAGATTTTCATTTTTCTGTCCCATGACCTTGCCACCAATCAACTTATTTCCGAACAGTTCCATTGCCCCAACGCCGACACCTGCACCACCGACAACGCCACCAATTGTTCCCCATGTGCGGACATTTTTCTTGGCATCCAATATGCGTTGACGCAGTGTATCTTCATTTGCCCAGTCACCACATGTGATACCCTGGCCCATTACAAAGTATTTTGCAGGCACATCTGCGACACTAATTTTCGGATTAGATGATTTAACCTCTACCTTGACCCAGCAAACGTTATTTTCTGGTTTTTCCACATCTTCAACCATAGACGCATGACTGCCCGTATTACTATAACGTGAAGCCCACACAAACGTTGCCCCAACCCCAATATTATTTTGAATACATGCGGCCCGTTCTTTTTCACGCATATCTTTTTTATCTTCTTCATTCTGAACAGGTGGCACAACGGTCACATCATCATTTTTATCTGCCACAGGCACCTTTGCATTATTATCTTCATACTTTACGCTTGGTTTATTTACCTGTGCAACTGTTTCGATATACTTTCTGGACGCAGTTGCCCGTTCTGTGCCCATCTGTTGTGCCATTGCACGTCTGCTTTGTCCAGCAGGCACAGCCGCCACAACTGGACTGATCAACATCAAAACAGCCATAAAAGATATGATTTTTTTCATTATTCTCTTTCCTTTATTTATGCACGCATTATATCACAAAAAGGCATAAAAATAAAGCCCTTATAAAACAAAAGACCGCAAAAACGGTCTTTTTTATATTATTTTTTCCACTTCCACTCGATTTTTGATTCATTTCCCCGAATCAGTCGCCCAATATTTTCCCTGTGTCGCCACATACACAACAACCCAATTGCCAAGAAAGCCCAACCAGTTGTTGTACCAATACAGAATCCCAACACCGGCAACAAACAGAACACAACCACCGCCCCCAGCGATGAAATCCCACTGCTCAATGCCACCAACAGCCACTCTATTCCACAGACCACAAATGTCATCGGACTGATTGCCAACACCACACCAAACAAAGAAGAAATTCCTTTTCCACCCTTAAATTTCAACCAAACTGGATAACAGTGCCCAACAATTGCCACAAATCCGCACCATGCCCCAAATCCATCACCCACCAGCCAATTTCCAATAAATACCGCCACGATTGCCTTGGCCATATCCAGCAACCAAACCAACCCCGCCATACGCAATCCACCGACCCGCATCACGTTTGTGGCCCCGATATTACCACTGCCTACTTTTCTTAAATCCCCCTTGCCCATCAACCGTGTGAACAACAGTCCCATTGGAATACTGCCCAACAAATAAGCAACAAATACTGAAATTACGTAATTTAGCATGTTATTTTTCCTTGATTTTATGTTTGTTTTCTATAAAATAGCAAAAACATGACGAAAATAAAAGGAAAATAAAGTGGCAAATCACAAGTCATCTGAAAAAAGAATTTTGGTCACAGCCAAAAAAAATGCAATCAACACATCTCGTCGCAGTGTTGTTAAAACAGCGACCAAGAAAGCCGTTGTTGCAATTGAATCTGGGGACAAAGCGACTGCAACTGTTGCTACACGCAATGCAGAAAGCAAGATTATGAAATCTGTTGGCAAAATCATGCCAAAGAAACGTGCTTCTCGCAAAGTATCCCGTTTGGCAAAGAAATTGTCCAAAATGGCTTAATGCGTTAAACGCAAACAAATTTGCACGCCGCCGGCGTGCTTTTTGTCGTTGAACAAACAAATAAAAATCACTCACCCATGCGATAAATTCTGACATAACTGACATCACTGGCCTCACTACCACCACTTCCGCCATCACCGCCATTCACGCCAATACCAACACCGAACAGGCCACCCGTGGATACAGCCCCACCGCCACCACCACCATAGGAATAAAACGTTTGATTACCACAAGAATACGCAACATTTGCACCACCCACACCACCGGTCGCATTACTTGACCCAAACAGTCCACCCATTGAACTGCCACCACCGGTTCCACCTGCACTATCTGTCGCCCCTGTTCCTGCCGACCCATTATACAAAAATCCAGACGAAGCCGCCCCTGCGGCACCATCTGTGGCACCACCACCGCCGCCGCCACAGACAAAACCATTTGACCCCAATGCATCACTGCCCATGGCAACCAACCCATCACCCCCATCGGTCACATGTCCACCGCCACCGGCACCACACGATTGTTCAACCCCACTGCTGTTATATCCGCCGCCACCGCTGGCACCTGCCCCACCGTCTGAAATTACAAAATTGGAACCAACCTGGAAAAAACTTGGAACTCCGGACGCACCACCACCCCCACCGGAATAAACACTGCCATTAGAATTTACTAATCCCGCATTTCCATCACTGCCACACAATGCATAGCCAACTGTTTCTGTTGTCACGGAAAAACTGAATACCTGTGCGTTCGCACTACCTGGACTGTCTGTGTTGTTTCCACCCTGTCCGCCATTTCCCCCCAACACTTCAACCGTATAACACCCCGGAACCAATGTCACACTTTCGCACGTATCAAATGTCGTCGCCTGCCAATATAGTTCACGGGAACCAATCGTCCAAACATTTTCACCATCTGTAATTTTTAACGAGTTTGGACATTCTCCAACATGGGCATCTGCATAATAAATCTGCCCTGTATAACTCATAACCGCCAACGCAGGCGATGTCGTCGGTGCTGATAATAAATTTATAGCAAAATCAGCAATCTGTAAAACTGGCATCGACACCTTTTATAAACGAAATCAGTTAAACCAAATAAAAACCTGACCCGATGGTGGCGTTCCCGATGGCTTGGTTGTTGGGATTGTATTAAACCGCACATCATCGCCCGATGCAACTGTGCTGGTTGCGGTTCCAACCGGCAATCTATCATACGCAACGGTTCCACTGGTTAAATTACTTGCATTTGTTTGATCAACATTCTGCACATTTGCCAGTCCCAACTGTGCCTTGGTCACAGAATGTGGGTTTTCCACACTTGCCACATGCGAATCCAAATCCGCACCTTCTGCCTTGGTCGCCAATCCTTGGGTCAATGCAGTATTTGTTGCATAATCCCCCGTTGGCTGTTTTGTAGCCAAACCATCTGATAATTCTGTTTTGGTGGCATAATCTCCAACCGCCTGCTTGCCTGCCAATCCTTCGGTCAATGCAGTATTTGTTGCATAATCTCCCGTTGGCTGTTTTGTTGCCAAACCATCTGATAATTCTGTTTTGGTGACATAATCTCCAACCGCCTGCTTGCCTGCCAATCCTTGGGTCAATGCAGTATTTGTTGCATAATCCCCCATCGGCTGTTTTGTTGCCAATTTTTCCTCGACATAATCTGTGCTGACCACGGCAGAAAAAGCCGGCACAACAAATGCACTAACTGCGAAAAAAGCAATTAAATTTAAATGTTTTATACGCACCCACTTTCTCCTGCGTTATCGAAAATAATACATGCCTACATTCAATATGCTATTCTACATATTTTCATTTCCCTGTGCAAGGGGCACAGCGATATCGCCTGCCCCCACTATTTTATCTTAATTCAATGGTGCACCCCAGTGCTGTTGTATGCTACGTTCTGCATCCATTGGGCTAACCAGTACCTGCGGTGTCAAAATAACCACCAAAACTTCACGTTTAGATGCCGTCTCACGTGAACCAGACAGTGCCATAAAGTCCGGATCACCCAAACCATAACGTGTATCATTATTCGTCTGCTTTTCGAAGCCAGACACAACCAACATCTGGCCCGATTCCATGATAACTTCTTGCATAAAACTACGTTCTTCCACTTCGGGTAATTGCAGTGTCACTTCCCCAATTGTCTGTGTTGACATCTTCAACAATTCACGCACGGACATACGGAACAACAACAAGATTCTTCCGTTTTCCAACACATTTGGCAACAACTGCATTGTAAATCCTGTTTCCAAATCGTCTTGATCAACCGTGCTGGATTCCACCGTTGTAAAGTTTCTGGATTCGAATCGTTTAATATAACCTGTTGTTCTGGTATTGCTGACCGGTGCCACACGATTAGACCGTGTTGTCACACCAACATTTGTCACCAACGACACCTTGCCCTGCTTAGCCAACGCCTCAATCAATGCATTACTGCCTGCTGCCGCCGACAAAGAACCATTTCTGATTTGGTCTGCGGTATACGCCCCTTCGACCTCGACCCCATTTTCCAAATGTGTCGCCCCCGTCAATGCAGACACCGTATTTGACAACACTGCAATATTCATAGAACTGGCCTCGGTTGTTGCCAAATTATTCTTTGGATTTGCAACAATATTCAACCCAGTCGTAGAATTTATCGCCGCCGCCAAATTCAACCCAAATGCCGTATCATTAGATAGCGAAACCTGCAACACCTTCACGTCAATCGTCACCAACTGTGATAAACGTTTGTTCTGCTTTTCAATATATTCACTGACACGGGCCAAGATTGACGGTGGTGCCGTCACAGTTATTGTTCCCAAACTGCGTGACACTGTAAATTCTGCATTATCTGCTTTGCCGATAATAGACGCAATAGTTCCCTCGACCTCGTCCCATTCTTTTAATGTGGATTCCAACGACACCTGATTTCCATCATCGGTCGCCACCGCCGTTTGATATGAAACATCTGTTCCCAACGCATACAATGTAAATGTTCTGGTTTCAGTTTCATAGAACACGATTGCATTTTTATCATAATACCACAGCAAATCTAAATCCGTTGCGATTTGCGACAGCAACCCAGACAATTTACCAGTATATGCAACATTGACCGTCTTTTTCAATTTATCAGAATTCACCTGACTATCGATACGAACTGGAATCCCAGTCACCGAATAAATATCATTTGCCAAAACCTGCAAAGACACCGGTTCGTTTAATAATATAGTCACCCCTGTATCTGTTTCGAATTTCCCTGGCAGATTGTTTCTATGTTCCAACACGGTTGATTTATTTCCCAACCACACCCCTTCGGACATAGACACTGTATCCCCACTGGCGACCTTGGCCCGTGGATTTTTTGCCATCTCGAATGCGTCATAGGCATTGATAAAGTCCTGGTCAACCGATGCCGACACCTTGGCAGATTCTTTCTGTGCACATCCTGCGATTACGGCACACATCACTGCACACAATGTAATTTTTTTAATCAAGTGTTTCATTTACTTTCTCCTACGGCATCAGTATCTTTTTTTATCAACCAAAATTATTCTTCGGACGTTGAAATCACCAACACACGATTTCCCTTATAGAACTTGGCATATGGAATTGGTGTTGCCCGTGAAAAATTACGCACCAAAGCCGAAGCCACATCGACAAAACGTCCCTTGAACACGGCACTGGCTTCAATCGGATATTCACGAGAAGTCGCCCAAACCAAATCCCAACCTTCTTTATTGGCCCAGTTCTGCAAAACCTCACGCAGGGTCTGCCCACTGGCCACAACCCAAGAACGCACCTGATCCTTAATCACGGCAGGTGCCTCGGCATCAGCAGACGCATCAACAGAAATCTCTTCCCCAATCTGTGCCAACAAAGACGTTCCGTCTTCATCTGCATCCAACTGGGCAAACATTGCCAAACCATCTTTACCCAACTCGGCTGCCTCGCCTTGGGAAATAATTGTTCCATCTGCCGCCATTGTTGTTTTAATACCTGCACGCATCGCAAATGCCGCATAACCATCTGCATATTCGCCACATGTTTTTCTGGTGCTACGAGATACCGACAATGCCGTCCCACCATCGTCTTCCAACATTTCACGACTCAACAAAGGCATTTCAGTATTATTTGCACACTCGTTATCAAAACCGGCTGGCACCTGCATACCATGCAACATATTCGCCCCACCAGACCAACCATTAAAGTCGCCCCGAACACCACCAACGTTAAAGTTATTTTCTACAACCAAATCAGCACCAATCTTGGACACAATACGGATATTATCCTGCTGTTTATCCTGACTGCACATACCATCTGCACAACCAACTTCCACATCTGCATCCGTCCCCGCCAATGGCCATGCTGGCACCTCGGGCTGAACAAATTCTTGTTCAATCTGAACATTTTCGTCAACATCTGTTTCCTGTTCATAGAACACTTCGGACGTGACAACCTGCTGTAATTTTTCATCAGCAAAGCAATAACCAGCCGCGGTTGCAACCATGGCAAATATCAAAATCTTGCGGAACATCAAGGTCTTCCTTTCCTTTTTAACTTATTATTTAGATTTATTATAACAATTTGACCGAATCTGTGCAAGACCTAAAAAACAAGGTTCCACCAAACAAATTTTATCGACAAAAAAGATAAAATCGCACGAATCGATAAAAGATGTTATACTGCATACGAAAAACACGAACAAATTGGGGTTAAAAAATGGAAAACATATTGATTATTGCACTAATTTCACTGAATTTATTGATTACAATTGCCGGATTCTTCTTTATTCACCGCACCCAAGAGCGTATTACAAAAATCAGCAACACCCTGACATTACAGCAAAATCTGATTACTAAAATCCAGACCATATTAAAAACAAAATCTGCCACCAATGCCGTTGCTGAAAATGCCGAATTGATTTACCAAGACCTGCTACAAAATCTAATTCCGATTATGGCAGGCATCGACGTGATGCCCCGCAACACATCAGAACATGCCCTGTGGCGTGCATTGGGCGGAATTATGGACGAATATGCCAAGAACCCATTTGCACTGGAAAAATTACGCAGATGTATTAAACTGGACTCGGAAATTGCCCGCAACGTTGACAACTATATGCATCGTGCGAACACATTTTTGACCCACCTGAACGAAACCGAACCAGACGGAATTTTGGCCACCACGTTCACCGATGGTCTGTTGGGTCAATCGATAACATTTTTCAACCAGGCCAAACAACTGGCAACCCAAGACATCTAGATGCCCGAATTATCCGACAATCTTATCCGTGAAATTTCAACCAAACGTGGCGAACCTGATTGGCTGACCAATTGGCGTCTGGACGCATTTCACGCATGGCAAAAAATGTCAGAACCTCACTGGTGCGAATTTACCTATTCTCCAATTGATTACAGCACGCTGAATTATTACAACGAACCTGCCCCTGTGGACAACTCGGACCTGGAACACCTGTATGACAAAATGGGCCTGCCAGAATCAGAAAAACGTGCCTTGATGGGTATGGCAACCGACACCGTCGTTGACAGCAAATCCGTCCACACATCTTATACCGCAGAACTGGAAAAATTAGGTATAATATTTCTGCCATTTTCGGACGCAGTTATTAAATATCCAGAACTGGTAAAAAAATATCTGGGCACGGTTGTCCCCCCGACCGACAATTTCTTTTCTGCATTAAATTCAGCAGTTTTTTCTGATGGCACATTTGTCTATATTCCACCCAACACCAAATGCCCCATCGATTTGGCCAGTTATTTCAGAATAGAAACCGCCAAGATTGGGCAATTTGAACGCACATTGATTGTTGCAGACACGGGTTCCACCTTGACCTATATGGAAGGGTGCAGTGCCCCCCGTCGCCCCAACCACCAATTACACAGCGGTGTCGTAGAAATCATCGTCCACGACAATGCAACAGTAAAGTATGCCACCGTCCAAAATTGGTATTCTGGCGAATATAAAAACAACCAGAACCAAGGCGGGATCTTAAATTTCGTCACCAAACGTGGCAAATGCCACAACAATGCAAAATTACTCTGGACCCAGGTCGAAGTTGGATCTGCCATGACCTGGAAATATCCATCAACAATTTTATCTGGCAACAATTCTTTCAGTGACTTTTACTCACTGGCAATTACCACGGGCGGACAACTGGCCGACACAGGCACAAAAATGATACACCTGGGCAACAACAGTGTATCGAATATTGTGTCATACGGAATTGCGACCGACCATTCCAACCAAACATTTCGTTCACTGGTATCCTTTACAGGCACCGGATGCAAGAACGCATCAAAATGCGACACCACAATTATCGGCACGGATGCGGTGGCCAACACCCTGCCCCGAATTATCCACAACGGCCAAGACAATCAACAATCGCACGAGGCCACAACCGGCACCATCGATGCATCGCAATTATTTTTCTTGGAATCGCTTGGTCTGGACACAGACACATCCATTGCCCTGATTATTGGTGCCACAGCAGGTCCAATATTATCACGATTACCAATGGAATTTTTGGTCGAATCAAAACAACTAATTCAAATGGCATTATCAAAGGACTAAACAATGCTGGAAATAAAAAACCTTAACGTTTCACTGGACGGCAAAAAATTATTATCAGACATCAACCTGACTGTGCACGATGGCGATCGTCATTTATTGACGGGCCACAATGGTTCTGGCAAATCAACACTGGTCCAAACAATTGCCGGAAACCCTGCGTATAGCATAGATTCAGGCACCATAATTTTCAACGGCAAAGACATAACAAAAGAAAACACAACAACCCGTGCATTATTGGGCATATTTCTAGCATCTCAACACGTCCCAGAAATACCGGGTCTAACCGTTCTCAGTTTATTAAAACACGCCTGCACGGCCCACACTCATTTCCGCACGGGTCGTGATTTATCAATGGGCGAATTACTGACCCGATTGGAAGAAGTTCGCACAAAATTAAATATTCCAAAAGAATGGCTAAACCGCAGTATGAACGTTGGATTTTCTGGTGGCGAACGCAAACGTTTAATGTTGCTGATATTGCAAATGATTGAACCTGAATTGGCTATTTTGGACGAGCCCGATTCCGGCACCGACATCCAAACCCAACAATTGATTGCTGACACAATACATAACATGCCAAACACAACCTTTTTATTTATTTCGCACCAAACCACATTTACAGACATGATAAAGCCAAACACCACAACAACTTTGTCTTCTGGCCAAGTTGTAATAAAATAAAAACAATACACAAAGGGGGAACAAATGAACGGATTACTGCTATTTGTTGGAACGATATTTATACTATGGATTGGCCGTTCAATCTTGATACCATTACTGGTGGCCACATTTGTATGGTATTTAATAAACGCAATTGCGGATTATTTCCACTTGATATTTCCACGCACCGCATCCAAGACACGGGATTTTTTCTATAACGCAATATCATTATCGTTTGCATTTCTTTCAATATGTGCCCTTATCTACATATTTGCATCTCAGGTCAAGCCAATGTTCTCGGAACTTATAATTGCACTACCTGCGATTCAACATAAACTAATTTTGTTTGGCAATTACTTGTCCGACTCAATCGGTCTGCACTTTGATGCCAATATGATTCCAAACATAACCAAGATTGCGACCAACATCGGATCATCTGTTGCAAACTTTGCGACATCTGTCGGCATGATATTTGTGTATATGATATTTATGTTTGTTGAACAAAGCACGTTTAACAAAAAATTCACTGCAATGATACCAAACAAGACACGTGCCAAAAAGATACGCTACATAATCGACAGCATTGATAAAAACATGAAAAAGTATCTGTTTATGAAAACAGCCATATCTGGCATCACAGGTATTGCGTCCTACATATGGCTACAAATGATTGGGCTTGAATTTGCGGGCGTGTGGGCATTTATAGTATTTATTACCAGTTATATTCCAACAATCGGTGCAATCGTGGCCTGCTCACTGCCAATATTGTATTCATTTACCGTTGCCCCTGGCTGGGAATTACCATTACTGACGGCTGGCGGTCTGATTGGATTACAGATATTGTTCGGCAACATCATGGAACCAAAACTGATGGGAAAAAGTTTAAATCTGTCCACCTTGGCAATTTTAATCAACCTGGTATTCTGGGGAATGATATGGGGTATCGCAGGAATGTTTTTCAGTGTTCCGATACTGGTTGCAATTTATATTATCACGGCCCAGTTTGATTCCACACGCTGGCTTGCGGTATTGTTATCTGCGGACGGAAAAATACCAGACAAAAATGACGATTAAAAAAATCGCTATACGCATAAAAATCGGGCTTTTTACACAGCCCGATTTATTATTGCAATTGCATTTTCAAGAATAACCCGTGCGGATTGAGAATCCAATCTTTCTTTTATATCACGCACCCTGACCCGCCCCATTTGTTCCTGGGCAGATACAGACGTTAAATTTTCCTCAACCGTCACAATTGGCAACTGTGTTTTCTGTGATAAATTCTCCAAAAACTCTTTAACATATGCCGTGGTCTGGCTTTCCTTTCCATCTGGATACAACGGCAGCCCAACAACGATTCCGACCACCTTCTCTTGCTGTGCAATATCGGCTACAACCTGTGCATGTTCCATTTTTTGTCCAATCACAACAACGGGTCTGACAAAGACAAAGCCACGCGTTTCATCAGACACCGCAATACCAATACGCCGTGCCCCCCAGTCAACACCAATTATGCGTCCCACACGTGGAAAACCCTTGAAATCTGGCAAAATCATTGTATAATTCCTTTATCTTCTAAATAATAGGATTGAAAATGGCATTTAGCAAGCAACAATTACAAAAATTCGCAGATTTGATTAAGATTGAAATACCGGATGAAAAACTGGCCGAAATGAACATTGACTCGGTTATTGAATGGCTGGATAAATTACAGCAAATTGACACCACGGGCATCGAACCAATGTTAAACCCGTGCGAACATAAATTACCCGTACGCCAAGACATCGTCACCAGTCCAAACATCCGTGATTTAGTTTTGGCAAACACACCTGACAACGCAGGCACATCACGTGGATACTTCGCAGTGCCCAAGGTTATGGACGGTGAATAAAAAAATTACAACAATGGATTTACCAACAATGCAACGCACCATATCAAAACAACTTGCGATTACGTATCTGGACTCTCGGTTGAACAAGTGTGATTCTGCCATTGCAACTATGCAGTTAGAATCATATTACACAACCGACGAACCGCCACTAAAAGTCGGCGTGATAAATCCAGTCACCCGTAAATACGCATACAATACAGGCGACACTGTAAATGTAGAACCCAAAATTGTATTAAGCAATACATGCATGCTGACAAATATTATTCACAGCAATCAATTGGCCAAATTCATCGAACAACAGAGATAAGAAAATGTCTAAAACAAAACCATTGATTGCCGTAAATTTTGTGGAATATATCCCATACGAAAGTATCCCAAACCACATAAAGACATTGGGATACATATCTGATGCAGACGCACAAAAACTGATGGATACATTTAACACATCTGATGTTGCACCAGACGCATGCATAAAAACGTTAAGTATGGAATTAAATGACAAAGTAAGTTATGGAAAAATGCCTGGCTTTGGTGTGCGTTATCGTTCATTGGACATTGATGGATTATTTTATTATGACACAACACCCCAATGTGCTGACACAGCCCGCAAACAAGAATGGAACGACGCCAAGAAACTGAAATGTTGTGCACGCAATCTACGCACAGGCAAATGTCGTGACGAATTTATAAAAAACACACTGGGTGCAATTTTGTTCCCACAACACTATGGAAAGCAAAAATGATAAACCTGACTATTACCGAAGCATTAGAAAAATTAAACAATCGTGAAATCAGTGCTGTTGAACTGACACAGTGCTATCTGGACAGAATTGAAAAATTTGGTGCGGATCTGAATTGTTATATCACGACCACACCCGAACGTGCAATGGCCGATGCGGCCGCATCTGATGCCCGTCGTGCATCTGGCGATGCCCTGCCCTTGGACGGAATTCCAATTGCGATGAAGGACTTATTTGCCACGCGTTCTATCCGTACAACAGCTGCATCACGTATGCTGGAAAACTTTGTCCCAGAATATGAGTCCACCGTTTCACAAAAATTTATTGATGCCGGCACTGTTCTATTGGGCAAGGCCAACCTGGACGAATTCGCAATGGGCACATTCAGCAAGACCAGTTTTTTTGGTGCCCCTATCAATCCATGGCAAATTGAAAAACGTTTAACTGCGGGTGGTTCTTCGGGTGGTTCAACATCTGCCGTGGCAGGCGGTCTGGCAATGGGTGCCACCGGCACAGACACCGGCGGTTCAATTCGCTTTCCATCTGCAATCACGGGTCTGGTCGGAATGAAGCCAACATACGGTCTGTGTTCACGTTGGGGTTGCGTTGCATTTGCATCATCTCTGGACACACCAGGGCCAATCGCACGCACGGTTGACGATACAGCATTACTGTTGTCTGCGATGGCGGGTCACGACGAGAAAGATTCAACCAGCAGCACAAATGGATTTACCTACAACGGCCCACTGGATTCAATCCTGGGTGAAGGAAAAAAATTGCGTGTTGGCGTAATCAAAGAATTCAGCGATGTCAAAATCTCGGACGATATGAAATCTTTATTTGACAAACGCATTGCCGACCTAAAATCCATGGGTGCAGAAATTATCGAAATATCTATTCCAAACATTCTGGACGCATTGGCTGCATACTACATCATTGCCCCTGCCGAGGCCTCGTCAAACCTGGCCCGCTATGACGGTATGCGTTATGGTCTGCGTGTCGAAGGCAACGATATTTATGACACATTCAAGAAATCACGTGCCGCCGGCTTTGGAGACGAGGTTAAACGCCGTATGATTGTCGGCACCGCCGTGCTCAGCAGTGAATCCTACGATGTATATTTCATGCAGGCCGCCCGTGTTCGTCGTCTGATTGCGAACGGGTTTGATTCTGCATTTTCCCAATGTGACCTAATCGTATGCCCGTCCAGTGCCGGCACCGCAATGCCATTGGACGCAGGATTATCACCATTGGAATTTTACGCACTGGATTTATTTACGGTTGCAATGAATCTGGCTGGTGTTCCTGCATGCAGTGTTCCATGTGGTCTGGCCTCAAATGGTCTGCCATTGGGAATACAGGTTGTTGGCCGTCGCTTTGATGACATGCGTGTTCTGCAATTGGCGAAACACATTGAAAGTGTCGCAAACGTTGACAACCGCCCAACTGTAATTATGGGGAAATAAAGAAATGATAAAAAACATCATCTTTTTTGGAAATAAAAAATCGACCACAACGGTCGAACGAAAGGAGATGATGGTGGCTAGGGACGGAATCGAACCGCCGACACAGGGATTTTCAGTCCCTTGCTCTACCAACTGAGCTACCTAGCCAACGCGAGGACAATAATAAGATACAAAAAATAAAAAAGCAAGGGAAAAAGACAAAATGTTTACAATAAAAGGCAAAACATGTGATTGGGAATTGGTAATCGGGCTGGAAACCCATATCGAGGTGCTGTCCAATTCTAAATTATTCAGTGGTGCATCCGCTGACTATAACCCAACCGTCGCCCCCAACACCCAGGTATCTATGGTTGACGTTGCAATGCCTGGAATGTTGCCGGTGTTAAATCAGTTCTGTGTTGACCAGGCAATTAAATTTGGTCTGGGGATAAACGCTGAAATATCCAGAATCAGCCGTTTTGCCCGCAAACAATACTTTTACCCTGACCTGCCCCAGGGATATCAAATCTCGCAACCGGCCGACGAACCACCTGTCGTTGGTCGTGGCTGGGTTGAAATTATGGGTGACGACGGCAATCCTAAAAAGATTTTCATCGAACGTGCCCACCTGGAACAAGACGCAGGAAAATTGAAACACGATGTTCATCCAACACGTTCCTTTGCGGACTATAACCGCACAGGTGTTGCACTGTTGGAAATTGTGACATTCCTGGACACGAAAAATCCTGACAATAATTCTTTTATCACATCACCCGACGAGGCCGAACGTTATCTGCGTGAAATCCGTGAAATCGCACGTGCCCTGGGCGTATCCAAGGCCAACATGGAAGAAGGTTCCATGCGTGCAGACGTGAACGTTTCTGTCCGTCCCGTTGGCGACAAGAATTTCCGCACACGCACCGAAACAAAAAATATGGTGTCGTTCAAATTTATTAAATCCGCCATTGAATACGAGGCCCGCCGTCAAATCGAAATCTATGAAAACGGTGGCACCGTCACACAAGATACCATGCGTTATAACCAAGGCGAAGGAACAACATCAGTAATGCGTAGCAAAGAAGACGCACTGGATTATCGTTATTTCCCAGACCCAGACCTTTTACCATTGGAAATTTCAGACGACCGCATTGAACGCATCCGCAGCACCATGCCGGAACTGCCATCTGCGACCCGTGCCCGCTATACGCATGATTTCGGGCTGTCTGAATATGACGCATCACGTCTGACCGAAACAACAGATATCTCCAAATGGTTTGATACAGCGGTCGGCACCGACACCAAACGTGCCAAACCTGTTGCCAACTGGATGATATCCGAACTGTTTGCCCACCCGGAAAATTGGGATGTGAAAAACGAAAAATCGGGCATCATCGACGAAATGCGTATTATCACACCATCTGACTTATCAGAACTGGTTGATATGCTGGCCGAAAATACAATCAACGGCAAACAGGCCAAAGAAATCTTTATTAAAATGTTGGACGGCGAATCCGGAACACCACGCAACATCGCCGACAAATTCGGCATGAAGCAAATGACCGATACAGGTGCGATTGAAAAAATCGTAGACGAGGTTATCGCATCAAACCCTGCCCAGGTTGAACAATATAAATCTGGCAAGGTCGGACTGCTGGGATTCTTTGTTGGCAACGTTATGAAGAAAACAGGCGGCACTGCAAATCCTGCTGTTGTAAATGAAATCCTGCGGGGAAAATTGGCATAACAAATGAACATACGAAATTTGGCACTTAAACTAATAGAACAAAGCGAGGTTGAAGTGTATTCAATGCTAAACATTTTACGTGACCTATCAACAGACGAAGCCCGCAGCAAAATTCGCACCCAGGAACGTCTATACGCACGAAAATCGGCATATGTTAAATCTCGGAACACATATCGTGTGGTCCAACAAAGATATAAACAACGAATCAAAAAGTAAGGAGTAAAACCATGGCAAAAAAGAAAAACATCATCAACGTTGTCACCGCTACACACGACGTTATTTTGGGAACAACATATAAAACAACCCCTGTCGTTGTAGAAGAACAATCAGATATTTCCGACAAATATGAACGTGCATTGGCCGGTGCCACACGCACAAAAACCACCGTTGCACAACGTGCATATCGGACACATAAAAAATAAAATCTGACGAACCATGAAACAGTTTTTTATCCAAACATTTGGTTGTCAGATGAACGTTTATGACGGTTGGCGAATTGCCACGATGCTGAAATCACGTGGCATGACGCAAACCGAAAACGTATCTGACGCAGACATAATAATTCTGAACACCTGTGCCGTCCGTGCCAAGGCAACCGACAAAGTATTTTCTGCCCTGGGGCGAATTCGTCGTGCAAAAAAGCCCGATGCCCTGATGGGTATTGTTGGCTGTGTCGCACGCGAGGTTGGATCTGATGCCTTTCGCCGTGTTCCCGAATTAAATTTTGTTTTGGGCCCACAAAGTTATCACAAACTGCCCCAAATTTTGGATAATCCAGACACCCGTTTATTAAACATTGATTTAGGTGGTTTGGAAAAGTTTGATGAACTGCCCCAAATGACAACCGCCCCAACGGTTTCATACATTCCCATCCAAGAAGGATGCAATCATTGTTGCACATATTGCATTGTCCCCTATACACGTGGTCGCGAATTATCACGTTCATTTGACGATTGTATGCGTGACACACTGCATGCCGCCAAAACGGGTGCCGTTGAAATTTGTTTTCTGGGACAAAACGTAAACGGATATAAATACACAGACGAAAACGGCAAAACTTTTCGCCTGTCTGACTTGATACGTGAAACCTCAAAAATCCCAGAAATCATGCGTATACGCTTTACATCCAGTTATCCAACCGAGATGACAGATGACCTGATTGAGATGTTTGCCACCGAACCAAAGTTATTGCCATTTCTGAATATGCCAATCCAAAGTGGTTCACCAAATGTTTTACGTCGCATGAACCGTCCATACGATTTAGACCAATACATTTCCATTGTTGAAAAATTACGTATTGCCCGTCCAGACATACAAATTTCATCTGACTTTATCGTTGGATTCCCAGACGAATCCGATTCGGATTTTGACGAAACATTGCAGATTGCGAAACGCATTGGCTATATCAATTCATACTGTTTCAAGTATTCGCCACGTCCACACACAGGTGCGGCCCTGTTGCCAAATCAAATACCAGAAAATATCAAGGCATCACGTCTGGCCCTGTTGGACAACACCTTGAACGAAATCCAACGTTCATTTAACATCAGTTGTATTGATAAAACCCTGCCCTGTCTGTATGAAGGCCCCGACAAAACTGGCCTGCACTCGGTTTATCGCACACCATACATGCAGCAATGTATTGTCGCCCTGGCGGGAAAATCAGACGCCCCAACAATGGCAAACATCACCATAACCGATGCGAACAAGGCATCTTTACGTGGAAAATTTGCCGAATAGAAAAACATCAGAAAACGAATCGGGCCCCAACACTTATTTGATAACTGGGCCCGTTTTCATTATCAACTATCCCCAGTGTCAATTCCCCACCTGCCCTGTCCATTTTCGACATAAACCCTAACTTTATATTTCCTACAAGATTTCCAAACGAATCGATATTACCACCAACAGACAAATCATAGTCAACCATCACACCATTCCACACAACACCGTATTCTGCACCAATGCGTCCCATCAGATTAAACCTGCTATCATTTAGTATATCAACTCGATTCGCACCAACCCCCACCGTTGGCATAAAATACATTACTGATTTAACCTGATACACACGTCCAAAATCCGTCACAGCCCACAAATTATTACCAACCGGATTACGAACAGATTTATTTCCATCAAATACTGCGTCCAAATCAAATTTTGCAATCGTCAATCCTGCCTTACCCCGAACCAGATATTTATCATCTCTGAACATCAACCCTAAACTACCCCCAGAAATCCATCCTTCATATTCAGTCATTGAATCTGTTGCAAACAAATCCCCAGAAAATAAATTTCCAAAAATTTTTATATTATCTTTTTCAATCATCCCATCTAATCTCGCACCATAAAACACACCTAAATCAGACCATACAATTTCACCCCCAACCGAATTTATATTATGTGACCAGTTATTCATTTCATGCATATCAATATTCTGCACCATATCCATCAAATTCATTGGACGTGATAAAACAGAATCCTTCAACACATTTTGTAATTCGGTCATTGTTTTTACCGAATCAATTTTTGCAAAGAACGAATCGTTATTTTTATCTCTACGCACTAAATCCAAGAATTTTCCTAACTCAATCCGATTCGCAAACACCTTGGTATATTCTGTTTCACGCCTTGTCTTTATAAATAATTGCCCGTCTGATATATCAGCACTTACCGCATACATAGGATCGGGTCTATCAACCAAAATTACAACCGAATCGTCCAAGTCCAAATTTGTTAAAATTGCATGCCATGCATACATTTCTGCATTTTCAATCCATACGGTTGTCACACCCTGATATTCTAAATTCAGATTCTTTATCAGATTTCCACTTTCAATTCTTACATTAGCATTTTCCAACACCACGGTTTTAGCATCTTGTGCCATATCAAAAATTTCTGATTCGCCAATTACATTTTTATTATTTCTAATTCGCACAGAATACTCATCAGCCAAACTCACATCTACTGTATCATTAGCGGACTCCACCACCCAAACCAGTTCTGCCTTATCCCCCAGCACAACCCTACCATCAATCAGTCCCGAATTTTGCAACATCAGCGTGCACATATCACAAATAAAAATATCACCGTAAATCTCTCCCTGATTAAATACGGACACAGAATTTTCAACACTTATATCTTCAACATCAAACAGCACCCCAGAATCAATTGTCATATTTTCTGTAATTGCATAATTGTCCGCATAAAAATCATAAGCCATCTGGGTCATTTCCCGAGATTACCACAGCGGACTTTATTCACAAAGCACAAAACAAAAAATCCCCAAGATTTCATTGGGGATTTCCAGCATCCAAAAACGAAAACCTGAACGGGTTATTTTTCCAACGTCCCCCATCCGGCCTTATATCCACCATCACGTTCCAGATAAACCTTGGCACCTTTCAGTTGTGCCGCACTCATACCCTGAATCATGTATGTCTGATCCAACTTGCGACTGATACCAGTTTCCAGCATCGGCAGATTTACATTGATTGCAGATTTATTGCAACATCCTTCTTCACCATATCCGCAAACACCACATTTATACAAACGCACATTATATGGCACACCTGGACGCAGGTCTTTTAAATCAACAACCATTTTCAACCCATTGTCAGTATCATGGAATTTAATATATCCCATTGGTGATGTTCCGCCATGACTGCTACGGGTGTACATTTTTGCATGCACTTTATCTACATCTGCATTTTCATATGTCTGATAGACGACAATAGTATCGGTTTCCACAACCTCTACCGCCTGTGGTTTTTGCATATGTTTTTTATGATATGCCTTTTTTTCAGGACACCCACCACATGCCGTCAATGCAATCGCCAACGCCACCAGTGAAGTTCCCAAAATTGATTTTTTAACGATATTGTTCATACTTTTTCTCCTTTATTCACCTTATGGTTACATTTCGTATTTTACAATATTTATCTGCTTTTTTCGCCAGGTATGAATCCCTATAAAACCCCAGAAACAATGCGTTCAGAACGATTTTTATCCTATCTTTTTTCACAACAAAACACCTGTTCCATAAATTATAGCCAACCCTGATGTGCGGTTTGGGATTACAAACACAACAAGCATTATAAATTTTTTTCATAAAAAAGGTTCGCCAACTTTCATTGGCGAACCTTGAATCAGGACAGATTTTATCAGAACATAAATCTGATACCCACATCTGCACCAAAGTTATGCAGACCAGAATTGATATCCACATAGTTATAGCGTGCAGCCAAATCAACCGCAAAGCGTTCCATATCGAACGTCACACCCATTGTCCCCATTGCCGAGAAGCGTGCCTTGCTTTCACCATGTCTTTCGATACCATTACCAGACCGTTTAACATCTGTAAATGCAACACCGGCCCCCAACCCTGCGAATGGACGCACGATTTGATATGGTCCAAATTCCCAGTATGTATTCATCAACAATGTCTGCATTTTTGCTTCGACATCAACACTGCCTGCGGTTCCAAAGTCGTGTGTATCCTTTAATTTACCAAAGATAGACCATTCAACTTCACTTCTAACCTTATCGCAAACTTCCAACCCCAATGCTGCTCGTCCCTGCAACACTGTATCTGTCATAGATTCTTTTTGGCCGTTATAACGATAATTCAGATTTGTATAAGATACCCCACCACGCAGACCGACGTATGGATCCAAACCCCACATTGTCCAACTGCTACCCTGGTTTGGGTTATTCATACCTGCGAATGCTGGGCACGCCATCAGCACAGCCAGTGTAGATACGATAATTTTTTTCATATTTTTCTCCTTTTATATTTTTGTTTTCTTTTTGTTTTATGTTTCATGTCAACACTGTAATTCTATCAACGGCACCGCCACATTTGCATAGGTATGAATCCCTGCGAAAAACTTCATAAAAACACCAAGAAAAAACCGCCACAAACGGCGGTTAAATTCTGGTGGACGCGCAGGGACTCGAACCCTGGACCCACTGATTAAGAGTCAGTTGCTCTACCAACTGAGCTACGCATCCAGAACTGCTTTTTTCATCAGCAACGGACGCAATTATAGACCTTTTTCCAAAAAATGCAAGTTTTATATCATTCAACGCACCGCACCATCATACATTTTGGTCTTATATCTGCATTTTTAATATCTTCGACCGTCTGTGTTCCTGCCAACCACATAACCCGACTTAAATCCGCTTTCAGATAATCGAACAAAGAAACCACCCCCTGCCAACCGCCCAATGCCAACGCATAGATAACCGGTCGTCCTATTGCAACCACATCTGCCCCACTGGCGATTGCCTTGAAAATATGTTGCCCACTGCGAATACCGCTATCAAATATAATCGGCACACGTTTATTGACCCGAATCGCAATTTCAGACAAAACCTCGATTGATGCCGGCCCACCATCTAACTGTCGTCCCCCGTGATTAGAAACCCAAATCGCATCTGCCCCTGCATTTATTGCTTCTTCTGCGTCATCTGGATGTTGAATCCCTTTGACAATCACAGGCAATCTGGTCCATGACTTTACATACCGCACGGTATTCATTGAAAAGTCATTTTGTGCAGAACTAAAAATCGCCCCAATACCCTGCCCTTTGGTCTGTCCCCCTGCGGGTGCAACATTTGGCAATGCCAACGGAAACCTAAAATCATTTTTTGCATCTCTCCACCTATTTCCGCCAACTGGTGCATCCACCGTCAGCACAATTGCCCGCATCCCCAATGCTTCTGCCTCTCTTACAATCTTGCGATTAAATGCATCATCTTTACTTAGATACAACTGAAACCATTGTGGTGCCCCATCTCCGGCCTGTGCGATTTCTTCTAACGTAGAACTGGCATAATTACTGATTGTCATAATCGTTCCACTTTCTGCCGCCCCCCGTGCAGTTCCTGCCTCGGCCGATTCGTGTGCCAATCCATGTGCCGCCGCAGGTGCCACAATAACAGGCAAAGAAATATCTATTCCCAACACAGACGTTTGTAAATCTGGGCTATCAACCCCTTGTAAAACACGTGGATAAATATCAATATCATCAAATGCGGAAATATTTCTACGCAGTGTTGTTTCGGTCTCGGCCCCACCTGCGATATAGTCAAATGCCCCCGCTTCTATAATTTCCTGTGCCTGCCTTTCCAGGTCTTGAATACTTATGATATTAATTTCCTGCAAATTATCAGATGCTTTATACGACCAGTTTTCTGCATTATATTTTTTATATCTATACAGAATATACCCTATGGCAGACGCAACCAAGCAAACAAATAAAACATAGATAAAAATTCTTTTCATAACAAATCCCCCTGTTGTATTAAATTTATCACATCAGGGGGACATAAATTTATACGACAATATTCCGCACTATTTTTTCAGATAAGTCGCCGGATTATACGCCTGTGTTCCCTTACGTATCTCAAAGTGCAGTTGTGGTTTATTCACCTTGCCCGTTTCACCCACGGTTCCAATTTTCTGTCCAACCGCAACCTTGGCACCACGTTTTACAATCATAGAATCCATATGTGCATAAACCGTCATCCACCCACCTGCATGCTGAATAATTACCAAATTTCCCATACCCTTGACTTCATTTCCAGCATACGCCACAACGCCATTTTCTGCGGCCTTTACTGCGGTTCCCTTGCTGGCACCAATATTTATACCATCATTGAACAAACCACCTGTCTTTGCCCCATACGCAGACAAGACCTTGCCCCGCACCGGCCAAGAAAATTTAGAAGAACTTCTGGCACCAATCGATGGCAACTTTTTCTTTGGGTCCGAAGAAATCTTTTTTGTTTCCTGCTTTACCTGTTGTTGTGGTTCTGCTTTTTCTTTTACTGCATCTGTCTTGGTTGTTTGTGGCACTGACTTTGCATTTTTGTCTGCAACTTTGACTGCATTAGCAACCTGTTTAGTATTATCTGCAACCACCTTTTGTCCTGCGACACGCACCGCCCCCAGATTTGGCACCTTTAACTTTTGCCCAACTGCCAACGTAAATGGTGCATTCAAACCATTTAGCACCGCCAAATCATTTACAGGCACCGAATACTTTCGTGATATTGAATACAATGTATCCCCTGCCCCAACGGTCACATCCGCCAATTCCACACGAGTAGTCGTCTGAACCCCAATTGGCTTTTTATCTGGCACTGCGATAATATTTATCTGGTCAGCTTTTTGTGTCTGTTCCACGGCTTTGTCTTGTGGGATTGCAGGCACTTTAATCTTTTGTCCAACCGACAACACATACGGTTGACTCAGATTATTCATACGTGCCAATTCATCAATTGTAGTTGAATACCGCCCTGCCAGCGAATACAGCGTATCACCCTTTTGCACCACAATAATTAATTTCTGCACAGGCCCATACATTGGCACCCGCAAATAGTCATCATCTACCTGCTGTTCAACATCAACATTATCTTGACTATCCACCACCTCATCTTGCGTTTCTGGTGGCACGATATAGTCATCAACACTTGCATACGTCACATAATCATCTGACTGTTCCGTGCCATACAAATCTGGCGAAGCATACACGCCATAGTCCGTTGCCGCCGAATTATAAATCTCGGGTTGCGTATTCGGATCTGCCAACAATGCGGGATACCTTGACGTAATAAATTCTCCAACTGTATCTGGCAACGCCATAATTTTTGGTTGCAAATCACATCCCACCAAAACGGGCAGACACATGGCATAAAAAATCATTACGAATTTTTTCACACACCAATTATATCATAAATTTACGTCTAAATAAACACCTAGGCACGTTTCATAAATAAAACACTAATCTCGAACAGTGCCCACATTGGCACCGCCAAAACAATCTGACTGACCACATCAGGTGGCGTTAAAATCGCCGCCACAATAACAATCGCCACAATCGCATATCTTCGCATTTTAATCACCCGACTGCGTGGCAAAACCCCAATCCTGTTCAGCATCACCAACACCAACGGCAACTGAAACGCAATTCCAAACACCTTTATCATACCAATTTCAAACGACAAAAAATCCCGCACCGCTGGCATTACCACAGCCGGCACTGGTGCAGCCGCATTTAAATCCACAAAGAACTTGAACACAATCGGGAACAAAACATAAAACGCAAATCCTGCACCCAGTAAAAACAAAATTGGCGACATTACCAATGCAGGCCAAATAAATCTGCGTTCATTTTCTTTCAAGCCCGGACTAACAAATGCCCACACATGCCATAAAACAACTGGCAACGTTAAAAATATTGCGAACAAAAATGCCAGCGACAGGTTTATCATCATACCATCTGCCAACCTCGAATACAGCATTTTTGCGTTCCCCCACACACGCATCAAAGGCCCAGTCATAAACCCCTGAACAACTGGTGCAATCGCCAACCCCACGCAAAACAGCCCTGCAAAAATCAATACAATCCATAAAAAACGCCGGCGAAATTCTGCAAAATGTTGCATCAGGGTCATTTCCTTCATTTTTTCTTACCCCCTGATTTTTGCTTTACCTTTGCTGCTTTTTGTGTCTTTGGTTTTTTTACCGATATTTCTGCCAAAATATCATCTGTTGTTGTTTTAATCAGTTCATCAATTGGCTGTTCTAAATCAATTTGTTCTTTTATTTTTTCTGACGCATCGGTAATTTTCCAAACCACCCCCCGCACGAATTTAACCACCTGTGCCAAGAAACGTGCCACATCTGGCCACAAACGTGCCGGTATCACCAACACCGCCACAAACATAATAATAGAAAATTCTGCCCAACTGATTCCGAACATTTTTTATTTATTCATAGTAGTCATCACCACCACTGGTGCTGATTGTTTTATGCCGTTGAATTTGGAAATAGTCCTTGCCGAAATTTGTTTTCGTTTTCAATCCATTAAACGCCACATCTGTCTTTGCACCTGTTGCATCAACCACGGACCAAGAATTTAATTTCACGGGACTTTTATCGAACACCACCGTCATATACCCCAAACCTTCTTGTCCACGCAGATTCATTTTCAATGCAAAAGTATTTTTATCACTGCTAGTTTCCACCACACTGATATCAGCATTTTGCAAATCAATATTTTTTCTGATTAGAATCCCTGCTGGTGTGCTGGTCAATGGCACAGTTGTAATTTGGTCCAGTGATTTATCAAAGAAATACAAATCCTTGCCATCTGCAATCAACTGCACAGGCATATTTTTATAATCCAATCTCACCCGTCCTGGTCGCAACATTGCGAAATCGCCCTTTTCTTTTTTACCATTTGCGACTTGCACAAATTCACCACTTAAACCCGACACAGAATTCAGATATTTTTCTGCCTGATTGACCAGCGAACTATCAACATCCGCCCAAACATTTCCTATTGCAAACACACATAAAAATATAATCAAAAATTTTTTCATACCTATTCCCCCTTGAACAGTTCGATAACCCGTTCCTTTACATTTTCCAGTGTATCATACACCACCGCACCTGCGGCCATATCATGTCCACCACCCCCCAGTGCCTCGGCAATATGATTTATTGTCTTTCCCCGACTTCGCAAAGATATTCCAATCTGACTATCTTTCTGCTCTTTCAACAGTGCGATATATTCCACCCCCTTGATAGACCCCAGCAGATTCAACACCGTATCCCCACGTCCATCCAAATATTTATAGTCCGCATGCGAAACAATCGCCACCGCCAATCGACCTTTGTAAAAAAACTCTGCCCGTGAAGCGACCCCTGCTTCGGCCAGAACTGCTTTTCTGGGTTTATTACGTAATTTCTCGAACAGCGTCCGCAGACAAACCCCTTCGTCCACCATTTCACCCATAATTTGCATAACCCGTCCACTTTTGACGAACTTGAAATACCCAGTGTCCGTAATAATGGCAACCGCAATTAAATCCAAAACATCTATATCATACTTCCACTGTGCCGTCTTCATAATTTCATACAGCACCTGCCCTGTTGCAATTACACCATCATCATTTATGCACAGTTGACCGACATGAACGTCATTTTTGTGATGATCAATTTCTGCGACAAACTTTGCATTATCCACAATCGGTTGCGGTCCACCGATGTGCTTTGGCGTGCCATAGTCCAACACAATGGCCAAATCAAACACCTGACTTAAATCAACCCGTTCATAATATTTAATCCAACTACGCAGTGGCATCTCGTCCAAATATTCTGGCACATTACCATCATACACACACACAGGACGCACCCCGAAATTCAGTTCAATCAGTCGTGCCAATGCCACCACACTGCACAATGAATCGCCATCAGGATTTTTATGTCCCATAATTGCGATTGTTTTTGCGTTCTTTATTTTTTCAACAAAGTTTTTCACTAACTCTTTCATTATTCGCCTTTATATTGCGATATCTTCTAAAAAGAACTGTGCGGAAATTCTGCCGTTATATTCGTTCTCTTTCAGTTTGCCTAACATCATTATTTTAATGCCAACATTTGCCTCGTCCAGTAAAAATTTACCAACTGGTGTGCTTACCAAATTAAATCCAACGAATTGCAACTGCTTGCCATTACTGGTCTGCACCGCCCCACGTATATGCGAACCATTACCCATAATTGACGCATACCGCAACACCGCCCCTCGCAAAATCAGGGTTGGTTCTGGATTGGCCTGTCCAAATGGTTCCAACGCAACCAATTTATTGACCAACTTCATTGTTGCACCACCTGCGTCCATTTCGGCATCTGCAATTATCTCTTGCGGTGGTAATTGCCCATTCAGTTGATTTTTCACCGCCTGTTCCAAGAACTTGCAAAATTCTTCTTCTTTTTCTGCCGGCAAAGAAAACCCTGCTGCTGCTGCATGTCCGCCACCCTCGCTGACAATACCTTGTGCCAATGCATCATGAATAATCTGCCCCAGATCCACCCCTGGGATTGAACGGCCCGAACCATTTATCTCGCCATCTGTTCTGGTTGCAACACAGGACGGCAAATTATATTTATCTTTCAATCGTCCTGCAATGATACCCATCACCCCCCCGTGCCAGTTATCACCACAAACAAACAAACTGCAATGTCCATTGGCACAGCATTTTTCCGCCATTTCTGTTGCACTCAACATAATTGCATTTTGGATATCAATACGTTCCTGATTTAATACATGCAGTTTTTCTGCCAAATCATGTGCAATCAGTGGATTATCCGTCAACAGCAATTCCAACGCAGGCGTTGCCGAATCCAACCGTCCTGCTGCATTCAACCGTGGCCCCAACGCAAATCCGACCGCATAGACAGACATTTTTTTAATCCCCGCCTTGTCCATCAACACACGCAACCCCAGATTTTTACATTGTTCCAACACCTTTAACCCAGTTGCAACCAACGCCCGATTTAATCCAATCAACGGCATCGTATCACAAATAGTCCCCAGTGCGACCAACCCCACATAGTTCAATAAATTTACCTTATCCACTCTGTCTTTTAATTCTGGGTTCAGGTTTCTATGACGCAATTCCCGATTGACCGCCACCAACGTTAAAAATGCCACACCGACACCTGCCAAGTATTGCATTTGCGATGTATCATCTGGATGTTTTGGATTTATAATTGCATGTGCATCTGGCAAGACCGCATCAGGCGAATGATGATCCGTCACCACTACCTGCATACCGCATTTTTTTGCTTGCTCAACCTCGTCAACCCCACTGATACCACAGTCAACCGTCACCAGTAATTTTACACCCTGATTTGCGATTTCTTGAACAGCATTTACATTCAGCCCATACCCTTCGCCTTCACGTGTTGGCAGATGCCACACCACATCCGCCCCCAATTCTTGCAGGTATTTAACAAAGATTGCCGTTGATGTAATTCCATCAACGTCATAATCCCCATATATTGCGATTTTATGATTTTGTTCTATCGCATCTGCGATTATTCTGGCCCCGACATCCATATCATGCAGAACCGATGGATCTGGCATATACTCTTTGATACTGGGGTTCAGGAATTTCTGAACATTTCCATCCCCCACAACACCCCTGCTGGTCAGTATTTTATTTACCAGATTATCCGTTGTTGCAATATCTTCATTTTCATACGTCGGCACCATCCATGCCCGTCCCAGCATGGATTTTTCTACTATCTTCTTCACGCTATACTCTTTTTTTCTCAAGAGTATTATAATCGAAAATTATTCAAATAGCAACGGCAGTATGCGATCAAGAATTTTTCCCGTTGTCGGCACTGAATTCCACGCGGCAGTTTTCCAGTATTTTCCCTTTTCTGGCTGTGGTTCGTCCATCACAACCAACGTAATATATTGCGGTGCATTTGCCGGGAATATAGACACATATGCGGTCACATTACGTTTGCTGTCAACCTTGCCATTAGTATATTTTTCTGCCGTTGCGGTCTTACCCCCAATTTGCACACCAACAACCCGTGCCCCTTTACCACTGGTCTCTTCGCTGACCCGCACCATAATATCACGAATTTTTGCAGAAATTTCTGGATCCAGCACCCGTTCCCCACGCACCTTGCCCAAACCACGTTTTTTCAACGTAGGATAGATATAGAATCCACCATTTGTCACCGCATTCACCGCCAGCATCAGGTGCATTGGCGTCACCGACATACCGTGTCCATATGACAACGTTGCCCGTTCCACTGGCCCCCATTTTGGTGGCATCAGCGACCGCCCTGTTTTACCAAATTCTAATTCCAGCGCATCATCAAAATGTAATCTTTCAAAGAATTCTTTTTGTGCATCATCTGGCAAATCCATTGCGATTTGAGCACTGCCAACATTGCACGAATGCACCATAATTTCTTCGACTGTCAAATTTGGTCTTGGCGGTTTAAACGAAGGATGATCACGCACGGTCTTGACAGCCTTGCCATTTTTCAACCTGACCTTGAACGGTTCTTTGATATAGTATTGATGATTGACATCTATACCGTTTTCCAACGCCAACGCAGTATTAAATATCTTAAATATAGACCCCGGCTCATAAACGGCACGCATTGGTTTGAACATACGATTTGCAACCGGATCCAGGTTTAGATTTTCTGGGTCATAGTCCGGCAACGACACCATTGCCACAATTTCGCCGGTTCTGCTGTTCATCATCATACCCATTGCGGACTTGGCCTGATACTTTTGCATTGCGATTGACAACTGTTCATAGAACACCGCCTGAATACGTGCGTCCAGTGACAACTGCAACGGATCTGCATTTTCTGTCAGATAATCATCAAATGCCCGTTCTGCCCCTTCCAGTCCATGCCCTTCATTTCCGACAAAACCAACCGCATGCGAAAAAGACCGTCCCTTTGGATATTTTCTATCCTGCACCGATTCGATTTCCAACCCCCGCAACCGTGCTTTTTTAATCATATCTCGCTGATTATCACTGACATATTTTTTCAGATAAATAAATCTTCTGCCAGAATTCACCAGATTCAATGCATCTTGCAGTGAATAATCATACGGCAACACCTGATGAATCATATTTGCAACGGCTTCCTTGTCGGTCACATCACGATTACGCAACGTTATATGCCCCGACATCACATTTTTAGCCAGCACATCACCATTTCTATCCACAATATCGGCACGTTTCACCATCCACTGCCCATTTGCGACCCCCCGCCGTGTTTTATCAGTTCCACTGATTCCATACGTCAAAGTCACTGCAATAAACACGATAAAGACCGCCCGAATCCACCAATAAACTGTTTTCATTGGTTTGCGTCCGGCATCACCGCCTTGGATTCCAGTAAATCCCCGACTAAAAATATCCTTTCCAACTTTAATCATCTACCTTGCTGTCTTTTCTTTCTGGCAAATCATCTATTGAAATATGTTTTCCGAACCCGATTGCGGTTGCATCTGGCACCACCAACCCCACCAGATTTCTTAATATTTCTGGTCTTTTCAATCCTTCAAACTTGGTAATTGCATCTGCGGTATCTTGTTGCACACGCACGATTTCCGCCCTGACATAGTTTCTTGCACTATTCTGACTGCGGTAAAGAACCTGCAACACGACCGTCAGGAACACCGCCGTCCCCAGTATCCACCAACCTATATGATACATTTTTTCTTCGTCATTCATCTCTGCCACACGTCCCGTTTATTATTCCCATACAGTGTATCACAAATTCTGCAAAAAACGAATCATAGAATTTAATCCATTTAATCTACCCGCCCCCAAATTGATATCCAGCGAATTAAATTCTCCATACAAATCCATCTGTTTAATTTCTTGTGGTGTTTTTCCCCGCACCATTTCAATCAGAATTGCGACCACACCACGCACCAATGCCGAATCGGCACGTGCAAACAAATCCCCACCACGAACACAAATTTCCACCTGTGATGCACATCCTAAAATTTCACTACACACGGCGTTCTGTGGCACCTGTTCCAGATTTTTTCCAAAATCCATCACCATTTCTAATTTTTCAACTGGATTGTCAATCATTTCCAAGGTGCTTTTCATCTGTTCATATGTCATATCAATCACCACCCCTGTTCAGTCAAATCTAATTCCAACCGTGCCACATCCGACATCTTGGACAAATCCCATGGCGGATCCCATACCAGTTCAACCCGCACAGGTATTTCACCTGCGATATTTTGGACCGCATTTTTAACCTGTTCCAACATTTCTTCCATCATCGGACACGTTGGACTGGTAAAGGTCATTTTTATTACAATCTCGTCATCTTTAATTTCGATATCATATATCAGTCCCAACTCCCAAATATCCACAGGTATTTCTGGGTCATAGACAGTTTTCAATACCGCAATTACGTTATCCCGACTTATCATTTCACAACACCTTTTATAATTTCCAAGGCCCTTTTTATTTCATCTTCTGTATTTTGTGGTCCAACCGATATACGCACCGAACCTGGGATTTGCAAATATTTATGAATCCAAGACGCACACATATTCCCCACACGCAGACACACACCACCTGCCCCAACCAACGCACCAAAATCCAACACATGCATATCATCTATGACAAACGTCAACAACGACGCATCACGTGGCGAAATAATTTTCACACGTTTATTTTTTTGCAATTCATCATACATATATTTAATCAATCCCAAATCAGGCCGTTTCTTTTTCAGACAATCTATTGCAACCACCAACCCCGAAATCTGTGTCAAAGGCAACGTTCCCGCCTCAAAGCATTCTGGCACGTCCACCGCCACCCATGAATTGTCATCATTTACAACCTTGACCATTCCGCCACCGAATTTGTCAGGCCTCCACCGACAGGGTTCCTTCATATACATTACCCCCACCCCGGTATCCGCACCAATTTTATGTCCAGAAAACACAACAAAATCCGCATCCCACAATTTTACATTTATATCACAGTGAACAACAAATTGTGTTGCATCTACCACCACAATAACATTTGGATTTTTTTCACGTGCCTTGCGAACAATATTTTGCACATCTTGTGCAACCCCAATCACATTAGACATCGCACTGACAATCAATACATCAACCTGTGGTATTTTTTCTGTGTCTATATTCAACGCATTGTCCAGTGGGCACACCACCACCTGTCCGCCACACGCCACGAACGGCAAACGTGCACTGTGATGATCTAAATCAGACACCCCCACAACCGTATTTTTATCCACCCCAACTATATTTACGATTCGGCTCAATGCATCTGTTGCCCCCCCTGTCCAGACAATCTGTGATTTATCTGCACCGATAAAGTCAGCCACCGAATTACGTGCCCCATCAATCATTTTATCAACATTTGTGACCCGTTCGCACACCCCCCGACCGGCATTAGCATACTTTTCCCCCAGAAAATCCGCCATATTTTGGATTACCTGCTGTGGTTTTTGCATTGACGCAGCAGTGTCTAAATATATGATTTTATTCATTTTGTTTTTCTCTTGCATTTTACGGCGATTATAATAAAGTTATGCCAAATATCAATAAATATCCAAGGGGGAAAAGATGGCTGTTAAACACGCGAACGATGAAACATTTGCAGAAATGATTGGCACTGGCATAACGCTGGTTGACTTTTGGGCTGCCTGGTGTGGTCCCTGCCGTATGTTTGGTCCTATATTCGAAGAAACATCTGACAAATTATCGGACGTGAACTTTATAAAGTTCGAGATTGACGAAACGAATCGACGCACCCCTGCGAAATATGGCATTCGCAGTATTCCATGCGTTCTTGCATTCAAGAACGGCGAATTGGTCGAGGCACGCACCGGCCTAATGGACGGCGACACATTGATTGACTGGGTAAAGGAATTAAACAATGGCAACTGAAAATTACAAGACGATTGAATTACCGTCAAAATATACACCCAAAAAGACCGAACCCTACATGTGCCCAATGCACTTGGCATATTTCTATCACGTTTTAACGACCCAAAAGGACGAATTGATAAGTGAACGTGATGGCGTATTAAATGCGGTTCGTCTGGCGGAAAAAACAAACAACGCCGGTGTTGGCGATGAATCAGACAATGCGACCTATAACCAGGACATAACAATGGACCTGCGTATATCCGAACGTAATAATAAATTGTTGCAGAAAATCAACGCGGCCCTGGACAGGATTGAAAACGGCACCTATGGATACAGTGTTGTATCTGGTGACGAAATCGGTATCAAACGCCTGATGGCCCGTCCCTTGGCAACAATGACGGTTGAAGAACAAGAAGAATACGAACAACGTCGTGGTTAAAAAAATCCCCCAAACGGGGGATTTCTTTATTTCTTTGCTGACTTTTTTCTGGGGCTACTTTTTGCCACTTTTTTATCATCATCTTTCAGTTCTTTTTTGAACGTCTTGATTCCTTTGGCAAAATCCCCCAAAAGCGCAGATATTCTTTTGGTTCCAAACAACAAGAACACCAACAGAACAATCAGCAGAATTTCCAACCAACCTAATCTCATTTTTGGCTCCTTTTAATTATTTTGCGACATAGCAATCCAAACCATCGGATTTTGCATTGCGACAGAATCCATTTGCATCCGCCGATGTCTTGAACGCAACACGCAAACGATATGTTGTTGTTCCATTTTTCAACTGTGCAGCCAAGATAACAAACTGTTTTCCTTGGAACAAACTTGGGTGAGCATTACGAATCTGCCGTTGTGCATTTTCCGCCAATGCCCGTGTGCTGTATGATCCGAATTGAACATACCAAGACCCTGCTGGTGCCGAACTGGCAGTTTTCTGAACTGCTGGCTTTTTTGCAACCGGTTTTGGCTGTGGCTTTGGTGTTGGTTTTGCCACTGGCTTTGGTGTCTCGGCATTTGGATTAAATGTCACTTCTTTTCTTTCTTCTACAACACGCACCGGCACACCTGCGGTCTGCTGTGCAGGTTGCGGCTGTGCGACTGGCTGTGGTTTTACCACAGGTTGTGCAACCGGCTGTGGCTGTGGTTGTGGCTGTGCGACTGGCTGTGGTGCGACCTGAACCTGATTTGGTGCCGGTGGCATAACATTCATATCAACTGGCACGGCCTGTTGTCCATCAACAACCACGGCAGGTGCATCTAAATCAACTTCTATCGAAGACGAAGAATCCCCACCAATTGTGCGAATAATGACATATGTCGCCAACACGATAACGACCAATCCAACCGTCATCAACAACCATGGTTTTTTTGGACGTGGCGATGCAAAAGGCGATGCCTCGGGCAAAGAATCCAACGTTGATTCATCACCTAAATCTAATAAATCCAAATTATCATCATTCATAATACAATCTCCCTACATTGATACGAACATTATATCATAAAAAAAGCCAATAACCAAATCGTTACAATAAAAAAAACGACCAAGGTCGTTTTTTATTTTTTATGATTATTTTGGCATCTGTCCAAAGTTTGGTGGCACAATCAATTTATGATTTTCTTCAACGATTGGTTCGACCTCGCACTTGCTGGCACATGCGGTCAACATCACTGGCACCACCAACCAAGCCAATACCAACATAATTTTTTTCATAATTTCCCCCTTTCTTTATTTTTATGGGGCAGATACCCTGCCCCATTATTTTACAACGGCATCTTGACACTATCTTGCATCATTTTCACAAATTCTGACAGTGGCAAAGTTTCCTGTTTTTGTTCACCCAGACGACGCAAAGTGACGGTTTTGTCTGCCATTTCTTTTTCCCCGACAACTGCAACGATTGGTGTTTTTGCCAACGACAGTTCACGGATTTTATAGTTCACTTTTTCGTCTCTCAAATCCGCACGTGTATTCACACCAACACTACGTAATTCCTCGACAACCTCGTTTGCATAATCTGCATACTTTTGTGAAATTGGTGTCACGACAACGGGTTCTGGGCTTAACCACAATGGCAAATTACCACCCGTGGATTCCAACAACACACCCATAAAGCGTTCAATAGACCCCAACATTGCACGATGTAACATAATTGGACGATGCTTTTCACCATCTTCACCGACATAAGACAAATCAAATCTTTCCGGCAGATTCATATCCAACTGCACCGTTCCACACTGCCATACACGTCCCATAGAATCTTTCAGATAGTTATCAATTTTTGGTCCATAGAATGCGGCATCACCTTCGGCGATTTCATATTCGATACCATTTGCATCCAGTGCATGTTTCAATGCCCCTTCGGCTTTGTCCCAAATTTCATCACTGCCGATTCTAAATTCAGATTCTTTTCTGGTTGCAAGTTTCATTGTAATTTTATCAAATCCGAACTTACCATAAATATCTTTGATAAAACGCAGAATCTTTACAACTTCTTCTTCCAATTGTTCTTCTGTGCAGAAAATATGAGCATCGTCCTGGGTAAATTCACGCACACGCATCAACCCAGACAGTCCCCCTGCTGCCTCATAGCGGTGCACCTTACCAAATTCGGCCATATACAACGGCAAATCTTTATATGAACGCAGCCCGTGTCCGAACACCAACATCCCCCCTGGACAAGACATAGGTTTAATGCAGAACACTTTACCATCTTGTGTTTTCCCAGAATAGTTGTGTTCACCATACTTTGCCCAGTGTCCAGACCGTTCCCACAAACATCTGTCCATAACCGCAGGTGTAGAAATTTCCTGATATCCGGCTTTTTCTTGACGCAACCGAACATATTCTATCAATCTGCGATACATTTTGTATCCTTTATCGTGCCAGAACACCGACCCCGGTGCATATTCTGGTTCGAAATGGAACAAGTCCATATCCTTGCCCAGTTTTCTATTATCACGTGCGGCGGCTTCTTCCTGCATTTTCAAGAAATTATCCAGTTCTTCTTTGCTTGCAAATGCATCAACATAGATACGTTGCAACATTTTATTTTTTGCATCACCCTTCCAGTATGCACCGGCCACACTGCGAATCTTAAATGCGTCCCTTGGCAGGTCTTTGGAACTTTCCACATGTGGTCCACGGCACAGATCAACAAAATCACGGAAAGTATAGATTGATAAATCTTCACCTTTGGCATCATATTCGTTCAACCATTCCATTTTGTATGGTTGGTCAGCAAAGATTTCCTTTGCTTCATCTAAACTAACATTTCTTTGTTCGAAACGTCCATTTGATTTAATTAAATCCCGCATTTCCTTTTCGATTTTTGCGAAATCCTCTTCGGAAAAACGATATTCCGTATCAAAATCATAATAAAAACCGTTTTCAATCGCCGGTCCACCTGCGAACTTAACATCAGGGTGTAATTTTTTAACAGCCCCCGCCAACACATGAGCCAACGAATGACGAATCGTTTCAATTGGATAAGACATAATAAAATCCTTAGTTTTACTTTGTATTTGATTAGTTGTTTAATTATAGAAAGTTGTGCGATTTATCGCAATAGAAATTACACCCCCAAAGGGGTTGTAGTAGTTGTAGTAAAGAAATAACCAAACATAATCATGGCAGACATAATAAAACTATTTTCCCCCAAAATCAAGATTTATAATTTGCTTCTATTTACTGGATTGAAGTTCCTGAAACATTAATCACCTTTGTCATTGCGAGGCATAGCCGTGGCAATCCAGTCCTATGTATTCCGCATTACCGCACTTTGCTGTGCTTGCAAGTCACTCTGCACCATGCCAAGGCGGTTTGATACAGTGCTTCTGCATTACGAGAAAAAAAATCAATCTCAATACCGCTTGGATAGCAAACACAACGACTCGCATATGCAGCAACATCATACAACTTCTTATCTCCAACAAACATAACAGGTTTAACCAGAAACTTTTGATTCCCACTTCCTGGTTTAAAAGGCGTTTCTTTAACTTGCAAAGTCAAAGACAATCGGCAAAATTTATCACACCCATCACAACACAAACCTGATGCCAACTTAGGCCTTTGTTCATAACGATCAAGAACATCTTTCTTGCCCTTTTTATAATTACGTTCATACGACATAACACATCCTTTTTTTCAATTGTCAGACCTTTACACCCTCGCCTCGCAAATTCTTTTTACAAATCCAGAATACACCCGAACAGCACTGCGAAAAAGAAACACACACTGCCCCCGATTACGAACAGATGCCAAACTGCGTGTGAAAATTTCATACGTCGCCACAGATAGAATATCACCCCAATCGTATATGCCAATCCACCCGCCAGAATAAACCACAGCCCACGCACAGGCACCGTCCGCAACATAACGGGCAAAATAAACAACAATGTCCACCCCATTGCGACATATAATCCGACCATCCATTTTGGCTGCCGCCGTGGATTACGGATTTTCATATACGACCCGAACAATACAATCCCCCACAGTATTCCGAACACGATCCAACCGACCCACCCCCGCATATTGACCAGCAGAAATGGCGTATACGTTCCCGCAATCAAAGAATAAATTGCGACACTGTCCCACACCTCAAAGAAACACTCGTGTTTTTTTCCGATTGTTGCGTGACACATTGTTGACCCGAAATACAGTGTAATCATCGTCACACCAAAAATCGCACACGACACAATCGCCCACGCATCGCCTTTGATTCCTGCAAACACCACCAACAACGTCAGTGCCGCAATGGCCAACCCAATACCAATACCATGTGTCAGAATATTTACGACCTCTTCCGCATGCGTGCTTGGTTTTTCCCAGCGAAACAACCCCGTTGCCCGCAGAACTTTCAACAATCTTGAACCGTGTTCATCTTTTTTAACGGCCCGAACTCTGGCCCGCTTTGACTGTGTCATTTCATTGCTCCTTCGATTCGTTTAATAACTCTATGCCCACCCATAACTGACATAATAGAATACAAATCTGGTGTATTTGTGCGACCCGATAATGCGACACGCAAATTCATTGCCACATCACCATTTTTTATACCCAACGATTCGGCAATCGCAACAATTTTCGCCCACCAGGTATCTTTGTCGTCCGATTCGTTATACGTTTCCAAAAACGCACGCAAAGCATCCTTGTTAAATTCATATTCTGTATTTGCTACAAACAATTCGTCCCAGAAAAATGCGACATTTTCCAACGTCTGGGACCAAGTGATAAAGTCCTTGCGAACACGTTTTGGATTATCACGTTCAATCCCCAGAACACCTGTCAGATATTTTTCATCTGCGACCTGCATTTTATTCGTGTCATTACCATATTCATTTGCCCATGCGGTCACACGTGCAACCAATTCCGGCACCGGCAAAGACCCGATAAATTCCTTGGCCCACCATTCCAGTTTTTTCATGTCAAACAAAGCACCTGACATTGGGATTTTTTTTGCACGCATTTCATAATCCCAGAACGTATTCACCTGGCCTTTCATTTTTGCTTCTTCATAACCAGACGCACAAATATTCCCCAAGTATTCAATTACCGCCTCTACTGGCCATCCTGCTGATAAAAAGAACGCTACATTTGCCTCGGGATCTTTACGTTTAGACAATTTTCTTTGCTTACCTGTTTCTTCATCAATTTTATCAATTGTTGATGTATGAATATACATTGGTGCGTTCCACCCCATCATACGGAACAACTGCACGTGCAATGGCAAAGACGGCAACCACTCTTCTCCACGAATAACATGAGTTGTCCGCATAAAGTGATCATCACACAAATGTGCAAAATGATACGTTGGCAAACCATCATTTGATTTAATCAGCACAATATCTTCATTGTTTTCCGGGAATCCGATTGAGCCACGAACCGCATCTTTACAGAAAATTCTTTGTTCAGGGTTCCCCATTGAATACAAGCGAATCGATGGCACTTCACCGTTATCTAAATGTGCGACAATATCTTCTTCGGTTAAATCCCTATCACGTGCCCATTCGCCATAGATACCTGTTGCAAAGCCCGCTGCCTTTTGATTTTCGCGTATTTTTTCCATATCATCTGCCGACAAGAAACAAGGATACGCACGTCCTGTTGCCAATAATTCTGCCGCAACAGAGTGATATATATCTTTACGTTGTGATTGATAATATGGGCCATATTCAGGCATATTATTGTATTGCAAACCGAATCGGTGCATAGATTCTTCAATAATTTTAACGGCATCTGCAACCTCACGTTTTGTGTCTGTATCTTCGATTCGCAACATAAACACACCACCCGATTGACTGGCCAATTTACAGTCAATCAATGCACCATACAAACCACCGATGTGCATATACCCTGTTGGACTGGGTGCGAATCGTGTCACCATGGCACCATCTGCCAAATTACGTGCTGGGAATTTTTCTTCCAACTCTGCAATTGTATATTTTGGTGCCGTGCCCAATACACGTGCGATTAAATCTTTTGACAATCCGTTTCTCATTTTACTTTTCCTTTTCCCATTCTGATTTCAATTTAGAATATCTGATTTTATCACGAACACTGCCATTTGGCCAAACACCTTCGGCCCGCAATATTCCTTCTTGAACATAATTAAATTTTTCTGCAACCGCACGTGATGCCTTATTTTCCACATCAGACGTTATAACTAACTTGCGAACCCCCAATTCCTCGAACCCAAATTTTTCGATTTCCGGCAACACAGCACTGATAACACCCTGCCCCCGTTCGGACTTTTTGACCCAGTATCCAATTTCAGCCACACGAGTATTCCAAGTTATATCAGAAAAACCAATTTCCCCCAGAAATTCATTTTCTCTAAAAATTCCATACATCAAAAATTGTTTTCTGGTGGGTCGTTTGAAATAGTCCACAAACACATCTTCTGGTGTTTGATACAAACCATTTGGCATCCAGAAAATCATATTTTCCGAATCGGAATTATAAATATCAAAAATCTGTTGTGCCATTTCGAACGTTGCCGGCACAAGTTTCAACTGATATTTACCAGCACTTATAACATCTGGACAATACATCATTTTTGTTTTCCTTTTGCCATTTCTTTTTTCAATTTGTAATATTTTTCCCATTGATCAATATAAGTTTTCGGCCAGGGCAAATCTTTCCAATACCAATTCACGTTTTGCAATCCTGTTGGCCTCTCTAACCAATTGGACAAAGTTTTAGAATACACAACAATATCATGCACCACACCCGATGGCATCTTTTTTGCCGCCGGCAAAATGCCCTCTTGCCTATACCCCAGACGTTCCGGAATCCGACGTGCCGCCTTATTTTCTGTGGCACAACGAATCTCTACCTTTTTCGCCCCACCATATAAAAAGCATAACATTTCGGCCTTGCCAACCGCCCATATCATAACCCCATAACCATTATAGCGTGGATCGTGCCAATATCCTATTTCCATTGTGCCGGTCTTTTTATCTTCACGAACCACACCAACCATACCTGTCAACCAACCATTTAATCGCAGATAATATTTACATGTAGTTCTATCGGCCAGCGATTCCACAATCGGCATTTCATCCGCCGGACTTTTTATGGAATCAACCCACGGCAACCACGGTCTAAAAAAATCACGATTTGCATTTATGGCACCATACAATTCGTTGGCAATCATTTGACTATTGGGCTCTCGTGCTTTATACATCCCCCCCTTAAATCCGCCACGAACACAGTAACCATGTTCCTCGTTCCAACCACTGTCTATCAGTCCAACAACTTCTGGATACTCAATCATTTTGCTTTACCTTTTACCAATTCCATTTTCATTTGTTCTATCATACATTTCTCTTGCCCCAGCAACTCCTCTCCATAACGACTATATGGATTTGCCAGTCCCGTCGGTTTATTCAACCAATCTGACAGCACCTTGGAATAAACCACGACCTCGTATGGCACACCTGATGTTCTTATCTTTCCATCTTGCTGTGTCCAACCCAAGCGTTCCAAAATTCGTATTGCAGGTTCATTATACACCCCACACCGTGCCTCTAACTTTTTTGCCCCACCATACAGAAAGCACAACTTTTCAATCTTGCCCACGGCCCAAGACATAATCCTGCGTCCACTATACCTTTTATCCAACCAGTATGCGATTTCCATTGTATTGGTATTTTTATCTTCCCGCATCACACCAATCATTCCAGCTACCCAACCATCAACCCGCAAAATATATTGACATGTTGATAAATTTGCCACAGATTCAACAACTTTCATTGCGTCAAAATATGCAGGATCAACTTTTTCCTGCAACCAAGGCCTTAGAAATTCACGATTATGGTTCACGCATCCTTGCAGTTCTCTGGCCTCTACCTTGCAAAAACCAGTTGCAGGTTTAACCATTGAAATACTTTCATGCATATACCTTGGTGCATCGATTCGTTTTGGAAAATCCACCATAGCCATATATTCCTTGTGTTTTTAGTATCTCAATTCTATACTAAATATATGGAAAAACAAGAAATAAGAACATTTGGTCGCCGTCACGGAAAAAAATTATCACAACGTCAAAGTTGGCTACTTGACAACGTCCTACCCACCCTAAAACCAACCACCGGTGACATACTGGAAATTGGCTTTGGTGCGGGCGAACACGTGCGTTTTTTGGCTAAAAACAATCCACAATCCGTTATCATCGGTGCCGAACCGTTTATGAACGGTGTTGCATCACTGCTGTCGGCCATAACGGACGAGAAAACAAACACCATATTAGACGAATATAAAAACATTCGCATTTGGGCGGACGATGTTCGTGATTTTCTACGCCAAACCGATTCGCAGTTCAATCAAATCTGGGTCTTGCACCCCGACCCCTGGCCCAAGGCCCGACATGAAAAACGCCGTTTGCTGTCCGCTGAATTTCTGAACATATTATCCCAGCATCTGTCTGCTGACGGCGAAATTATTATTGGCACAGACCATTGGGAATACTTTGATTGGATTATCGCACAAATCCAGCGCACAGAATTGACCGCAACAATTGCGGATTTGGACATCATACAAACCCGATACCAGGAAAAGAACAAGGCCGGCACAACCAACCCAAAATATCTAATTTTGCATAAATAGAAAAAATTTATTCTCCGGTCCAGTTCAACCAAAATCTCTGCTTATGCACCAGGTTTGCCTGCATACTCTCGACCAGGCGATTTGCCTGCTCTATTCTGACGGGGTTATTTCCCAATGCCCAGTGCAATTCGCCAACGAATCCTGAATCCCAGTTTTCCAGCATACCATACACCCGTCCCACAAAATCTGATTTGTCCCCCGTATCACGTGTCAAAGCAAACATTACCGCATCTGCCCGAATTTTTTTCAGGTTATCGAACACATTTGCCCAATCATATGGTCCAATATCCGCAATATCCAGACCAATTATCAATTTACGATTAAAGAACAAATCATCACGAATAATTGCGACCTGCTGAACCAGTTCGGCCAACTTTTTATATCGAACAAAAACCTGGGCCCCTGTTGCACCATGCTTAAACGCATTGTTTATCTGCACGGTCACATCTGATATTGCCTTCTCATTTACCCGCACATCTGGCAGATAAAACCGCCCCAAGATTTCTATTGATGTTTTTTCCAACCACGGCCACAGCACCCCAACCGAATCGGGCACCACAGACACACAACCAACCTGTTGCTCGACTGCGATTTGTGCCATACGTGCCAAATCCACGCCAACAAAATCCCCCCCGCACCACAGACCTACTTTATCCCTGATGCCTGCAAAAAAGTCGTTCATTTCTATCATTATACTTTTTACTTTATCACAAATATGATAGAATAAAAACCAAATGAGAAACAAAATTGATAATATTTTAATTGGCATGGTCTGGTTGCTGTCTGCGACCCTTGCCACGTTCTTTTGGTTTAACATCAGATTTGGTTTTGATTTATTTTCATCGGCCCATTGGAACCATCTGGCTGAATTACAGGCAAAAAACCAATCGGTATCTCCGTGTTTTTACATATCACTGGTTGTGGCAATTGTGATTACATTGGTCGGCCTGCACTTTGTTATCCGCCCACGCAGGCGGAACATAACATTATCGCACCCCGCCCCGACACCTGTTCCAACACACGTCCCTGTTGTTCAATCGGCCCAACCAACCCAGTCCCCATATCCACAAGAAACATCTGCCCCGGAACCGGCACCTTTACCTGCGGGAATGATACGCCCCCCACGACTAAACATTGCACCATCTGGTGGCACCTATGCAGGAACCTCGTCCCCTTCTTCTAATGCCCCTGTTGCACCAATTCCAATGGCTATGCAGGCACCTGCACCAAACACTTCTTCATCATCGCCACGCACGACAACACGTGCACCACAAAAATCCACCCCCCAGGACTGGCCACAAATTCGTGAAATATTTTCTATGGCGGGATATATTATCAAACCCGAACCATACATCAACTCAACCAAGATGGCCCTGTGTGCCATCGGCACGGACGAAGTTTTCTGGATTGGTGCAGTTGGCATTTCCAAATCGGCAATGCAGGAAATTTATGATAAATTGGAAAAATTATTCCAAGACACCCTGGAAGAAGTTCCAATCCAAATCAATGCCTTTGTTATGAACGCATCTGACGCACCAGAAACATCAACAGACGGCCCTGTAATGACATTTGATGGGCTTGATTCCTTGCGTTCATATGTCCGTGCCAACCCGAACAAGCCATTACCACCAGAAGACACAGATAACTTTGACGCATATTCAGAATACATAACAACAGTTATTGATTACATAGGAAAACTGTGATGCAATTGACCCAAGGCACCGCCGAACAAATTATGTCTGATTTGGGAATGGAAGATGTTCCACTGATGGAACACACACCCATACCCACGGCCCTGCCAAACGATTGGTTCACCCGCTACAAAGAACTATGTCACAAATTTACGATGTCTTTAATGGACTCGGTCCAAGAATTGGCATTTATGAACCTGCCCCAGAATGAATTTATGGATTTATTGATGGGCCGTTCTATCCCAGCGAACTTATCATTTCGTTTTCGTGTTCCACCCGCATGGGGCGGAAAGTTCGAGATTGATAATATGTTCATATGCTGGACATTTCCGCAATCCCAGCGTATGGACAGATTTTTAATTATGCAGTCCGATGCCAAAACCGTATGGCTTCCAAATCCTGCAAAAAAGATTTACCTGCCTGCCCACACCGCCGGTGGTGGTGACGGTGGCAACGCAACCGAAGACCGATTGGCACAAATGTCTGCCCAACTGGCATCGGGCCGTGAATAAAACCATGGGGAATAAAAAGATGACAATACCTGAATTTTTATCTGCCATTAAAACCCGTGGTGCAATTTTATCACCGGGCATATCTACGGGGAAAATTACACTGATAAATTCAACCCTGCAACAGATGCGTTCTGCAATGCTTCCCAAGATGATTCAGGATTTATACACAACCTGTGGTGGCATCATACTGGACGGTGGCTATATCTTTGGCCCCACTGAACAAGAACACGCCGGTCGCACCCCTGTGCCAGACATAATATCTGTAAATCGTGATTTTTCAGGTCTGCCAAATTTGGCACCTAAAACCATATTTGGCCGCAACGATTTGTTTATTTTTGCCTTTGATGCATTTGGCACTTTCTATATGTTGGACAACCTGACGTTGCGTCCTTTGCGTAAATATCAAGACGGCATACGTGCCCTGACCGATTGCCTAATAGCGGGGAAATTTTAATCACAATGAAGAAAATATCTGTATCTTTATCGGGCCATCAAACCAGCATAACCCTGGAACCAGAATTTATTGATGTATTGAAAAAATTGGCCACGGCCCACAAACAATCTGTTGCATCAATCATCAATCAAATTGATACAACCCGCACCCCAGACACGAATCTATCATCTGCAATCCGCGTCTGGATTTTGCAACAATTATTAAAGAAATAATCTTTTCTTATTCTCTATCAATCACACGCAATATTGCCACCCCCAGTATTGTCACAATGGCAATAATCAGCATCCAACCATTCAGTCCAATCAAACGATAAATTGTGTCGTGTGCCCCCCATACAAATCCGTCCAGCACCCCACTGGTCCCCACCGGCAACCAAGACATAATTGTTCCATCTGACATAACAAACGCACTGATACCTGAATAGTTTGCACGCACCACCGGCAATCCTGATTCGATTGCATATCTACGCACCATATCTAAATGTTGATATGTCCCTGGTGTATTTCCGAACCAGTTATCATTTGTAATATTTATGATTGCATTTGGACTGACCCCTGCCCCATCTGGCACCAAAGAATCAGAAAAGATAATTTCATAACATACCGCAGGTGCAAATATAAACTCGCCCCCCTGCATATTTATTCCAATCAGTTCCGCCCCATTTCCTGGTACCATATTTGCCGGACCGGGCAAGATCCCCAATGGTCTATACTCTCCAAATGGCACCAAATGCGTTTTGCTGTATACGCTTGAAATCTGGCCATTTGGCGTTGCCACCACCATTGAATTATGAACACCTTTTTCATCAACTGTTGTTGCACCAATCACAATACTTTTACCCAATGCTTGGGCCAATGGCAATGTATCATCTGGCAAAATGGCAAACGGATATGTTGTCTCGGGGAACACAATCAAATCCACATCTGCATTACCCGTTGCCAACGCATATAATTGCTTCATATTTTCTTCTGCACGTGCCAATGCCTGTTCTCTGCTGTGCGTTGCTTTTTTCTGTTGGCTTTGTGCAGGTTGCACAATCCGTATCAGTTGCTTTGCGTCATCTGCCCCTGCATCTGCCCGCATCATATTTTCACGACCTGCGACACATGCAACTAAAATCATCAATGCAAAAAAGGAAAAATTTACAAAGGTCGAAAAACGCCGTCTACGCATAATTTCAACGGTTCCAGCAACAAACCCCAACATAATAAACGTCAATCCCAACGCGCCCCACAACGACATAGAATTTGCCAACATCGGCATAGTCATTGAAATATTTGCAACCGGATTCCACGGGAACCCTGTGAACAACCACTCACGCAACCACAGCACCAATGTCCACACCCCTGCGAACAAGATTGCCCTGCCCGCACCAGATACTTTTGCAACACGCAACACGGCAAATGGAATACCGAATATAAAACTGCCTGCGATTCCCAACCCAATTACCCCTGGCAGTGTCCACATCGCAAATTGTTGTGTCAATTCTGGCACCACATAAATTGAATGCAGTGTCCACCAAAACATCGCAATTGCATAGCACGCCCCAAACGGAGCAACATACAAGAACGCCCGCCAAAACTTTACTTTTTTTTCCGCCCGCACGGTCAGCCAATATGCCCCTGCGAAACACAGTGCGGTAATCCACCACATATTAAACGGTGCATACCCCAAACCGGCAAACGCACCAAACAGTGCGTATAGCAAATATTGCAACTGTCCACCTTCTTTTATTTTCAACCGTTTCCAGAATGCAACAAACCGCCCCCCTGGACAACATGCACCATCTGCACAAACAAATTCCACTTCGTCCATATATGGATTTTTTATTCCCAACTTTTTCAAGATTTTTATTTCCTTATCTTCCATTTTTTTTGCATCTGCATCTTTAATATGATCATATCCCATCAAATGCAGCACCCCATGCACAACCATATGTGCGGTATGTTCTTCAACCGTAATTTTTGCATCCTTTGCCTCACGCAAAACAGTATCAACCGAAATATAAATGTCCCCCAACAAAACATCATCTTCTAACTCAAAAGACAAAACATTTGTCGGTTTATCCATACCACGATATGACCTGTTTAATTCGTGAATTTCCGCATCATCAGTCAACACAATCGACACTTCGGAATCTTTGTATACGGACGAATCCAAGGCATTGACGATTTTATCAAAATCAATTTTATACTTGTTCCAACGTTTATCATGAATATCAACAAATACTTTCATATCCAAAATCCATTATGCTTTTTGTGTTTTTTCTTGTTCACGCATCATCGCTTCATATTCCAACAGATTTATCGTTCCCCCAATTGCCTTGACACGTTCAGATGCCAAATTAAATGCGACTTTCTGTTTTTTACCAGTTTTTTCTTCCAGTGCTTTTTCCACTCTATCTAAATCTTTTTGCACTTTGGAATTACCATTTTTCACTGCCAACCGATAATTATCCCGTGCTTTTTCCAAATCCCCTTTCTTTTCATACGCCACCCCTGCGTTATATTGTGCGGCCCCGTATTGTGATTTATCCCCGATACGTCTAACAATCTGTCGCACCTGCTCGATTGCCTCGTCATACATTTCCAGTTCAATATAAGTTGTTGCCAAATCATTACGCAACAAGGCATTATCAGGATATTTTTCAACCAATGCCTCATACTTTTCTCTTGCGACTTTATAGTTTCCCTGCTGGAATTGTTCCAGTGCCTCGGCATATTCTTGTTCATACCCGATAACATAAGTTTCTTTTTCAACTATCTTTTGCTTTTTCGTCTTTTTAACTTTCTCAACTTTTTTATCCAGTTTATCGACACCTTTTTCACATACCGCAATCGCATCAGCGGGCAAAACATCACGAACCCTTAAACTTCCTGCCATAGAATTTCCGTTTTTATCTACTGGATTTGCCAACCATTTCTTGAACTTGGCAACTGTTTCTTTATTTACCTTTCTATTTTGCCCATTTACAATAAACCAGTTTTCTCTTGCCCTGCCTGTATAATCAAAAAACTCAGACATTCCATTTACTGGCACATTTAACAAATCCTGTGGTGTAATATCACAGTTCATAATACATGCCTCTAACCAACGCCGCCACAAAATCCCATCTCCGTCCTTTCTTGTATTTATAAACCACCCCAACGCATCTGCCATATCCGATTCTTTACCACCATGCAACCAATGCTTACCAACACTGGCGGGCTTTTTTACTGGGAACATTTCGAAATAAGCCCTTACATATTCGTCCGTCAACGCATCTCCCAATTCATCATGCAGTCGTCTTATTTCTTCGAATCTATTTTTTGCATTTACATCATTTCGGTCTTCTATAACCAACACACCACCATTATAAATTGCAGATGCAATCATCATTGCTTCATGCACAGAATCCACATCCACATCATCAAACGCCACGTCATAGCAATACATCATCAAGAAAGTTTCTTTATCTTCCAAATGCCATCTGGCCAATTCATATGCTTCTTCTGTGGTAATTGGTGGTGTATTACTTGTAATCGGCTTTCCGTCTTTACCAACCGTATTTCCAAAACCGATTGTCGCCTTGCCTCTTGGTTTTTGTCCTGGCTTTAATATTCTACCAGTAGCATCATCATACGGCACATGCATACCATCTTTCATACGCACGCCTTCCATTGAAACCAAGTTTGTAATAATCATCGGCAAGATTTTTTCCATTCGTGCCTTGTATGCCCCGTATGTTCCTGGGGTCACGGAAATTTCTTCATCTTGTTCAGATGCCGAAAACACATCTTTAATCCAGCTTCTAACTGCCTCAATTGCACCAGATTTATCTTGTCCATCACCTGTCACTTCCACATTTTCAATTTTGTCAGTATTTTCTGCATCATTGTCCCGATCACGATTACGCAATCCCCAATAGCCACCACCAACAACACTCAACATCATCAAATAATACGTCAGATAACTAAAAACCCATGGATTATTTTTTACAAATCGAGTTCCTTTTGTTTCCCCATGTGGCAATCTTGTTTTTGGATCAATTTTTTCTTCCTTTTTCAATGCCAGTTTTTCTGTCCCCCGCTCTAATCCACGTATCACAAAATTATTGAGCGTCAGTCCAACAAACGCCTTTACAAATTTATCCATAATCCACAGCAACGTATTGGTTGAAAATTGTCCTACTTTTTCTGCTGCTGTCTTCTTTGTTGCCACCGCTTTCTTTTTTGCCATAATCCGCTTCCTTTTTTTTTTATTTCTTCCCCAGTCCTGTTTTTTTTGCAATTTTGGAACGTTTTTCTGCATAATCTGGTGCCACCATTGGATAGTTATCTGGCAACCCCCATTTTTCTTTATATTGTTCAGGTGTCATTTTATACCTGCGTCTGATGTATCTTCGCAACATAACGTGCCACGTTCCATCTTCCAGACATTGAATTTTATCTGGTTTAACGGAATCCTTTATTTGTTGTGGTGTCACCGAAGCCCCCCGCAGTATTTCCCGTGCCTGCTTTACTGCATGTTCCATGGTCAGTTTTGGATTTGCCGCAATCGCAGCAGCCGCTAAATTAGCCACCGCCAACGCAAATTCTGAACTATTATTTATATTTACCAATTGCACCGCCCTTAAATATTTAATAATATGATTATATCACAAAAGAAGTCCAAATAAAAGCCAAGTAAAATGACACGTCCACTTGCCGATTTAATGCGTCCGAACACTATTGACCAGGTTGTAGGTCAAACCACCCTATTGGGCGAGAACGGCCTTGTTCGCCGCATGGTTGACAACAAGAAATTATCAAATTTAATTTTATGGGGTCCCCCCGGCTGTGGCAAGACAACAATTGCCCGTGCATTGGCAAATTCGGTTGATATGGACTTTGTTCCAATGTCTGCGGTTTTTTCTGGCACCGCAGATATAAAAAAGGCAATGGACACCGCCCGTATGTCACGTGACATTGGTCGCAACACCTTGCTGTTCATAGACGAAATCCATCGTTTCAACAAAACACAACAAGACACCCTTTTACCATACCTAGAAGACGGCACAGTTGTATTTATGGGTGCCACGACCGAAAACCCCAGTTTCAACCTGAACAACGCATTGCTGTCACGTTGTCACGTTGGTGTTTTGCAACCACTGTCCACCGAAGATTTATTGACTTTAATTACACGGGCCGAAGAATTTTTAGAAAAAAAATTACCACTGGATGAAAATGCCCGTATTCATCTGGCCCAAATGGCTGACGGAGATGCACGATTTTTATTAAACACGGTTGAATACCTGGTCAATGCAAATTTCAAGGAAACCCTGACCCCAGACGGGTTGGATTCCGCCGTCCAGAAACGTGCCCCCCTATCTGACAAGCACGGCGATGAACATTACAATTTAATATCTGCTGTCCACAAATCTCTGCGTGCCAGTGACACTGATGCGGCCCTGTATTGGACGGCCCGCATGATGACATCTGGCCAAGACCCAATGTATATCTTTCGCCGTCTGACCCGCTTTGCGGTCGAAGACGTTGGTCTTGCTGATCCAAACGCACTACAAATTGCGATTTCCGCCTGGCAGGCATACGAACGTCTGGGCAGTCCCGAAGGCGACCTGGCCCTGACCCAACTGGTAATATACCTTGGCACGGCCCCTAAAAGTGTTGGAAACTATCGTGCACAAAAATCTGCGTATGCATCTGCCCGTCAAACAGGATCATTGATGCCACCCAAGAATATATTAAATGCACCAACAAAGATGATGCGTGATTTGGGATACAATGCAGGATATATCTACGAACCCGACACTGCATCTGGATTTTCTGGCCAGAATTGTTTTCCCGAAGAAATGGGTCGTCAAAAATATTATTTTCCTGTTGAACGTGGCTTTGAACGAGAAATCAAAAAACGTTTAGAATATTGGGATTCCCTGCGTGAAAAAATAAACAAAAAAAATTAAAATCCCCAAACGGGGATTTTTAATCAGAATAAAATATTGATGCCCAGTCCAATCTGCACTGTGTCATCTTCGAACTCGTAATTCACAATTCCGGCATATTGTGTCCGCCCATACTGACGCACCACCTTGAAATTCAACCACTCTTGGTCATAGTTTGGATTTGTTGCCTTGCGAATTGTGGCCCCTGCCCCCAAACGCCAATCTGGTGCGACACGGAAATATGCCTCGGGTATAAAATCAATAAAACTCATTCCTCGTTCAGAATCAAACACCCAACTGGATTTAATTGTCCCAGACAATGTCAGTCCTGCCCATTGGCGACCGAACCGCCACCCAGCATAGTATGTTGAATCTGCAAAATACGGTGTTCTAACATGAGAACTGCCCCCGAACTTAAATCCAAAAATAACATCTGAAATAATCTGTGCATTACTGTCTGATGCGGTTGCGACACGATACACACCACCCAAATCAACACTGGAAAAACCATCTTCATCACCAGCAAAATCATTTTGATAATTTACATCTGCACTGAATACCAAACGATTATTCATACCATATGATAAATTCTGACCAAACCGCAACACATCACGTCCATATAAAACCCGTGATTGGGACAAAACCCTTTCCATTTCTGGCATAAACAGCGGATCAAAACTATCCTGATTCAATTCAGATGCCCACCCACCTGTGGACAAACAAACGGCCAACAAACCAACAAAAAAATGTTTCAGCATTTTATTATTCCCTGTTGCAATTTTCCCCAGAATCTATGCGTACAGACCCCATTTCGGGGTCTGTCCACGACACACACAATTTTGTATTTCTATTCAGATTAGAAATAGAATATAACCTGTGCACCCAATGTCATCTCTGCATAATCAGACAGTTCTGCACTTCCGATATGTTGCAACCCCGTAAGTGCATTTTCCCCTAACTCGGCATCTGTCTGTGACGCATAAATTCCATCGCCACCGTAATACATATTTACTTTCTTATCATCTGCACTGTCAAAGAAAGATGTTTTTGCATACAGATTCAATGCAAACCATTCATTTGGTTGCCATCCAATTGCACCCTTGATAGATGCCTGGTTATGCCAATCATATGCACCGAACACCGCTTCAACATTTAATGTCCAATCTTGATTCAGCACACTGAACACACCGGCACCCAATTCGAAATATGTTGCACTGGACGCATCATCATCATATGCCAAAAAGAAATTTCCATTTGGTTTATTTAATCCTACCCCATATGCATTATCTTCGAAATCAACATACCACGCACGACCCAATCCATAGATTGTTGATGTTGAAACTTTGTATCCACCTTTCAGGTCTAATACAAAATTATTTGCGACATCTTTTTGATTCTGGAAATATGCAGATGCCGTTGCAATCCATTTTTCATTATCAACAAATCGCCATTGTGCACCCAATCCCAAAACCTTTAACGAAGTTTCATCATCTTTATCGGATGTGCCGTCTTCCCATTTAAATTCATAGTCATCAATATCAAATCTTGCCATTGCCAACACAGCAATCTGGTCTGTGATACCATAACTGAAATCTTCTTTGACTGTAATTCCTGTATGATCAAAAGACCCTTTTGCAAACATGCTTTGGAAATCAATCACACCAGCCACACTAGATTCATCTAACGCCCAAAACTCGCCCGCTGGACTGGCAAACTTGAAATCAAAAGAATTATTATTATAGGCAATATCCGTGATAGACCCGAACTTACCTTCCAATGGCTGGAAGAAAGGATGAGCCAAATAATATTTACGATTTAATTTATTTATCGTTGTTTCCGTGCGTGTTGTGCGAATTGTTGTTTTGTTTGCACCCGCCAACGAAGAATTTGCCCCTTCGTATTGTTTATACATCTGACTGCGTTGTGATGGTGTCACATAATACAAATCCGATGCCGAAGAATCTTTTTGTTCATATGTTTTTGTATATGTGCGTGTTTTGTATTTTTCATAGTTGACATTTTCACGCACACGTTCTGCTGGTGCACCTGTTAAATCTGCACTGGATCCTGCACGTGTTCCGTGATTAGTATATGCCACCACTGGCGACACGCCGACCATGGCCAACGCCAACACAAATAAAGACAACTGTTTTTTCATTCCAAGAACTCCTTTTGATGAAAATTATATCACAAAAATGCCCCATTATAAAGCATTTTCACATAATCTCTCTCCCTTATAATATATGTCGCTTGCCCGTTGCATCTGCTGGGCTAATCAACCCTTCCTGTTCCATACGTTCAATAAACCCTGCGGCCTTGTTATACCCAACACCGACCCGTCTTTGCACGTATGAAATCGTAGGTTTCTTATCACGCAACACATATTCTTTTGCCTGTTCATACAGATCTGCATTTTTCGATGCCTTGACTTCCTGGGCAGACGGCTGAGCAGATGCCATTCCCCCCATACCAGAATCTTCTGCATCTGTGACCCCTTCTGTATATTCTGGTTCACCCTGCGTTCTCAGGAAATTTGCCACCTTAATCATTTCATCATTTTCAATCAATGCCCCATGGATACGCACAGGCGGTTTTCCTGCCTCGCTGAACAGCATATCCCCACATGCCAACAGATTTTCGGCCCCTTTTTCCCCCAGTGTCGTCATACTGTCTATATGGCTTCGTGCCTGGAAAGAAATACGTGTTGGGAAATTCGCCTTGATAACCCCTGTAATAGTTGTTGCGTCTGGTCGCTGTGTTGCCATCACCAAATGAATACCTGCGGCACGTGCTTTTTGTGCCAAACGTTGAACACTGGCCTCGACTTCTTTTCTTGCGACCCCCATCAGGTCAGCCACCTCGTCAATAATAATTACCAGATATGGCATATCCGACAGGTCCACTTCCTGTGTTTCGAACAACAATTCCCCTGTCACCTCATCTGTTCCAACGGCGACCTGCTTGGTCACTTTTTCACCGCTTTCCCGTTTTTCAGCAACCGCCTTGTTATATGCCTCGATATTCTGCACCCCCATCGTCCCCAGACGTTTATACCTTTCCTCCATTTCCCGCACAGACCATTTCAACGCATTGACCGCCGGCACCGGATCCAGTTTAACAATTGGTGTAATCAGATGTGGGATATCATCCCAGAAACCAAAGTCCACCCCCTTGGGGTCAATAATCATCAACTTACATTTATCAGGTGTAAAATGATACAAGATTGACAATATAATCGATTGCACGAACACCGACTTACCCGACCCTGTTCGTCCTGCCACCAACATATGTGGCATTTTTGCCAAATCGAAATACATTGGATTTCCACCAATACTTACCCCTAACGCCAACGGGATACGGTATTTAGATTCCACAAACGCAGGATCGTCCATCAAAGATTGGAAACGCACGGTATTTGGTTTTATATTCACCATTTCCACACCAATCAGTTGTGACGCAGGAATTTGTGCTATACGCAAACTGGCGGTTGCCATTGCACGTGTCATATCACGCACAGTTTTATTTATATCCACCCACTTTGTTCCACTGACCGGCATAAATTCATACAGTGTCACAATCGGCCCAGGTTTAATCCCAACCACTTTACCATTTACACCATATTCTGCGAAATGCACCTCCATTGCGGTTGCATTACGTTTCAATTCTGGTGTGATAACATTTTTACCAAATTCTGACCGCTTCAAGAATTTCGGATCGGGCAATTCATACCGCACCGCCCCTGCCCCCTTGGCAACAAAAGTCGCCGCACCCGTTGCCTTGGCAGGCGAACTTTTTTCCTTCTTTTCGTTTTTCTTTTCTTCCTGTTTTTGTTGTTTTTCGGCCTGCTTTCTTTGACGACGTGTCATTTTTTCTTCGCCGGCACTTTCTGTATTTTGATTTTCTGGCTCTTCTTCTACCTCATCTTCTGACTGTGACGCACTGCGACCCACCGCCTGCCCATTGGTCAGATGGAACACCGACAACAACCACCGCACAGATCGCCAAACCTTTCGCACACACGCCACAACATGAGACCACTTTATGTGCAACAAAATTCCCCCCATAACCAAGAACACCGCCACACATACCAACCCCAACGGCAAAGCCAACGTCCCAATCACAGGCACCAAATCAGATGCCACAATTGCCCCTGCCATACCACCAAACGTCTTGCCAGGCATCAACAAACCAAACCCACTTGCCCCGACAAACAACGCGATAAAACCACGCAACAAATTATACTCTGGACTGGCCGACCGTCCCCAGTTTGCCACCAACGCAAACCCACCACGAATCACGCACAGAAACAGGAACAATGCCGGCACAAACCCAACACCATACCGAACGAACCCGGCAACCTGTCCCAATATTGATTGTTCACCAAAAGAACTGGCGGCACCAAATCCGTCCAAATACGGATTATGAAATATCAGTGCAATAACCAAGCAAAACCCCAACACGACCAATGCGATTCCAAACACCCGCATGGCCAACCCCTTTAACGTCCGAGAAACACGTTCCGGCAAAAATCTTGAACTCTTATCCATAACAGACGCATTTTATCACAATTTTTGCTAAAAAAACAGGGGGACAATAAAAATAATCCCCCGTTTTTTATATTTTTTTTACTTTTTCAATAATGCCCATTTAACCAAATCCGCCACCATCATACCGATAAAAGCCCCAACAATAACATCTGTTGGCCAGTGTGCCCCAATTGCAATACGACTGACCCCAACAATAATTGCCAGTGTCCACGTCAGCGGTTTATACTTTGGTGCCAGCATTCCCATCATCACCAACCCTGCAAACGTGACCGTTGTATGTCCAGACGGCATCGAATGCCAAGAATCACTGAACCGATTAAATTCTGGCTGTTCTGCCAAAACAAAGAATATTGGTCTTAACCGTGCAATCAAAACCTTTAACACACCAACCAATGCACTGGCACAAACAACACTGGAAAAGATTAAGAAAGCATTACTGGTCTTGACCTTGTGCCAAAATTCGACACAAAACTGTTTCAGATTAAACTTTATATTTTCTTTTCTTGCCCAGACGATTGATTTTACGATTCTTTTAACAAAGAACAACAGCAACACCGCCGTTGTTGCAATCAACCAAATTTTTGCATCAAAGACCCTTTCAATTATGTGCCACAAACCAAACGTCTGAAATTGCATAGCCCAGACATAAATCAATTCATCTGCCCCCCGCAACCCCAGCACCAACAGCAATGCCATAACAACTGTTCCAATAACAATTCTTTTCCACAATAATTTATTATCACTTGTTAAAAACATATCCACATCCCTAATTTTTTACTATTCTGTATCTGCGACCAACCGATGATAAACTTTTTTATCACTTAAAATCTGAATTGCGACTGCGGTTGACAGCAAATCTTCATCTTCGCCACTTGTAATAACCGGACACCCTTTTCTAATTTTTTCAGGTTCCACACTTGCATCTTTATTAAAGTCCTGTGCCCTAAAATCATTATTGATTACATTTATAAAGAACGCATGTTGTTGCACACCTGTTCTGATATTCGACAGACACACAATCGGGAACACCCCACGTTCATCAATAACCCGTCCCTGTCCGGTCTTGATAGATTTATTCAGCAATTCCAACGCCCCCCCATTAGATAAATCAATATGGGACGCAATACGTGCATGACCGGCGGTTGGTGTTCCGACCAAAACCCCACGATTGTTTTCATAGAACGCCGACACCAATGCCTCGGCTGTTCCCCGTGTCATATTAGACATCAAAACAACCATCGGTGCATCTGTCACCGCATCTCCGCCTGGCACAACCTCGACCTCGTCCTTGGCAGTTTCAACGATACGCATAATTGGCACCTGTCCCATAAACAGACCACCCAACTTTGCACCTGCCCGTTCATCATCACCTGTTGTTGAACGCAAATCCAAGATAATTCCGCCAACATCTGGATACCGTGCCAATGCCTCATTTATAATAGAAACCGCATTATCCGACACCTTGTGAACAACAATTTCCAACAGCCCCCCGTTTTTCACATCCTTGCGATAAACGACATCCGCATCCGCCAACAAGATTGTTGCCCGTCTTAACACAACATCTTTTTCCCCCACCGGTGTCAGCAGTTTTACCTTGGACGTGCCCGAATTAAATCCAGACACCACTGCACTGAAATCACTATCGGACAAATCCTGCACAGGTTGCCCATTTATTTCTGCGATAATATCACCGGCCCGAATCCCTGCAATATCTGCGGGTGCCCCTTTATAGATTCCAACCACACGAAAATTTCCACGTTCATCACGCACGGCCTCTAACCCAACACTGGTCAGTATTCTGCCATCTTCTGCAATTTCTGCTTCCTGCGAGAAGATATATCTTCCATACTCGTCCACACCACGCAACAAAGCCCCAACAACTTCCTGATACAACGCACTTTCTGTCAGATTACGCAATTGCGGATCTTTTTCTCGCATTTTCATCATCAGTGCGGTTGTAATCTGCCCAAACCCGTGCCAATCCTGTGCTTTTGGTCTTGGATAGTTTGCGATAATACTGTCGTCCCAAACCAGCACCGCCCGTTCATCCGTGACGGCTATATGTGCAGACGGATTCAACGTTTCCAAACTTTCGATTGCGACATTGATATTTTTACCGGCCCACTTGATACCATCTAATTTTTCATAAATTTCTGCAAACGTGTCCGACACTTCGAACACTTTGACCCCGTCTTGCACGGGTTCGTCCTCAAAGAACAAATCTTCTGCGTATGCACCACCTGCCAAGACCACGGCGACAAATATATTCAACACCAATTTCAGTAATCTCATATCAATCCCCCTTTCCCGAACATGGTCATGCATACGCATTTAAATCAATTATTTTTCATCACGCAGCTTAAAGTTCATCAACACAACGTTAGAAATATAAATACTGGTCAGTGTTCCCATAATGATACTGAACGTCATTGCGATTGCGAATTCTCGCAACACTTCCCCACTGAACAGATACAGTCCCACCATTGCCAACAACGTTGACACACTGGTCATCATTGTTCTGCGGAACATTTCATTGATTGACAGATCAATCAGTTGATCCATCGGCATTTTGTGATATTTTTTGATATTTTCTTCAATACGGTCATAGTTCACGACCTTGTCATTGATGGAATACCCAATTCCGGTCAATATAACAGCAATTGCGGTCTGGTTAAATTCCAATCCTGTGATTGAAAAGAACCCGAACATCAACACAAAGTCCAAGAACAGCGACACAAATGCCCCAATCGCATATCCACCACGATATCTAATCCAGACATAAATCGCCATCATAATAAATGCAAACAATATGGCCAAGATACCACCCTGCACCAATTCTGCACCGATTTTTGGTCCAACGATTTGCACCTGTGAATATTGCACCTGGTCGCCCAAGATATTTTTAATTTCTGCGACCTTGGCATTTTGTTCTGCGTCCGTCACCCCTTTTGGCAACCCCAATCGGATTAAGATTGCCTTGCCATCAACCTGTTGTAGTTCTGGACTAAACTGTGCTAAATCTGCACGCATTTTATCAATGGTCATTGTTTCGGCAACTGGTGTCACCTCCATTGAAATACCACCAGAAAAGTCAATACCATAATTAAACCCACGTATTGCAATCGACAGCACCGAAATCAACAGCAATGCCCCCGAAATCCAATACGACAATTTACGATATTTCATAAAATGCAGTTTCATATCCCTTACCTCTTTGCACTTTCAATATTATTTAACATAACCAATTTTTTTATTTTTGCCGTTCATATACCAATCAATCAGCACCTTGGCAAGCCACACGCATGTGAACAACGTTGTCAAGATACCAATGGACAATGTGACTGCAAATCCACGAATTGGGCCGGCCCCGAACTGGAACAACACCAAACCACAAATCAACGTGGTCAAGTTTCCGTCCATAACCGTTTTCAGCGAACGATCAAACCCAATATTCACCGCCCGCAACGTTGGCACCCCTGCCTTTACCTCGTCTCGGATTCGTTCAAACGGCAAGATATTTGCGTCCACCGCCATCCCCAGTGTCAGCACGATACCCGCAATACCTGGCAATGTCAGTGTTGCCCCAAACAATGCGGTCACCCCAACAATCATCCCCAGGTTTATCATCAACGTCACACTGGCCAACACACCAAATGCACGATATGTAAAGATTAAGAATATAAATATAAAGATAACACCGGCCACGGCCCCAATTTTACCACGTTCAATTGTATCGGCCCCCAAACCGGCCCCAACCGTGCGTTCTTCTATAACAGTCAGCGGTGCAGGCAATGCCCCCGAACGCAACAGCACAGCCAAATCTTTTGCCCCCTGCAACGAGAATCCACCCGAAATCTGTCCACGTCCACCCGGGATTGGTTCATTGATTGTTGGTGCCGACAACACTTTGCCGTCCAACACGATTGCAAAACGTTCATTGACGTGTTCTGTCGTCAACTTTGCAAACCGTCTGGCCCCAGCCGAATCGAACACAGTCGTCACCACAGGCATATTATTCTGGTTAAAGTCCGCCTGTGAATCTTTCAACGATTCACCTGACACTTCCACCCTGGAATATACCGGCACTGGCAACGCCTCTGGCATATCCATATATGGCAAGAACTCTGTTCCATTTGGTGCCCGTCCTGATATCAACTGTTCTTGTGTCATATCTTCATTTACCAAATGGAAAGTCATCTTTGCGGTCTGCCCAATCAATTCCTTGATACGTTCTGGGTTATCAACCCCAGGCAATTGAACCAAGATATATTTTCCACCCTGGCTTTGGATAGAAGGTTCTTTTGTTCCCAACGCATCAATACGACGACGCACGATTTCGATACTGCGACTCAACGCATCTTTTGCCATTTCTTCTTTCTGTTTATCAGAATAAGACAATTTAACTGTCTTGCCATCAGACGAAATATCAACCGTCGTTCCAAATGCACTTTTCAATCTTCCTTTTGCATCAGACACCTGGTCTTCGTCACGCACAACAAACGACACCACATTATCGTGATTACGCAGATTCGAGAATCTGATAACCCCTTTATTTCTATCAATCAGTATGCTGCGTGTTTCCTCATACAATTGCTCCGCCTTTTCTTGGAACATAGTATTAGTATCCACCTCTAACAACAACTGTGCCCCACCTTTCAGGTCCAACCCCAATGGAATTGGTTTAATCCATGATGGGAAATATTGTGACAAATTTGGTGCCATTGTTGGAACCGCCATCAGCACACAAAATACTGCTGTAAAAATAATAGCCAGTTTTCTAAACATACCCTTTACCTTTTTCTTAAAAACCTTATTCGACACTGGACACAGCGTTTTTATTTACTTCTATAACAACGCCTTTTGCGATCTCGACTTCGATTGTTTTTTCGTTTATTTTTTTGATAACGCCATAAATACCAGTTGCCATAACCCGATTACCAACCTTTAACGAATCCAGCATTTTTTGATATTCTGCCATACGTTTTCTGTTTGGTCTTACCATCAAGAACCACAGCAATCCGAAAATGATCAGATAGAACATAATCATTCCCCAAACACTGCCCTGTTGTGGGACGGCCTGTGCGGTATTTACCACATTTTCAACAACAACATCTGCTTGTTCCATACGATTTCTCCTTGCTTTAATACTGGCACGATAGTAAAAAAACCTAGAAAAGTAAAGGGAAAAACCAGAAAAAATCCCAATCTATATTATCTCTCGAACCAGGTGTCAATTTCACCCATTTCAAACACCCGATACACGGGTCTGCCGTGATTACATTGTCCGGCCCTTTCTGTATTTTCTATATCCCGCAACAGTGCGTCCATCTGGGCATAATCTAACCTTTGCCCTGCCCGCACAGAATGATGACACGCCCAGTTTGCCAATTTCAAATGCAACCTCTCACTCAGCCCCGAAGAATGTCCATAGGCCCGCACTTCATCCGCAACACTTTTCAGCATTGCCCCCCAATCCATATCCCAATCGGCTGGCTTTTCGAATATCGCAATCGCATCATCACCAAATGCATCTAAATGCAAACCCGATGCCTTCATTTCATCGGCCACGGACAAAACTGCACTTACATCTTCGGCACGCATATTTATTACAATCGGTGTCAACAGCGGTTGCACTTTAATTGTATGTGTCCGCACCCGTTCATACGTAATTCTTTCGTGTCCGGCATGCTGGTCAACAACCACCAATTTATCCCCTGCCTGACTTAAAATATACTTGTTTCCAAACTGACCAATCACCCGTCCCAACGGCCTATCATCTGCGACAGTATTATCGCTCTCTACGCACTGGTTCTGGGGATTTTTATTTTCTTTATTCAATTCATCATGCACAACATCACGCAACGGCGAAGATACCTTAAATGCCCCCGCCATCAACCCAAAGTCAAACCGTTGTGGTGGATTTGACCGATTGACCTCGGCTGGGCGATGATTATGAAAAATTTGCCCCGAACTGCTGGTCACTAATTTCTGCTCTGCACTCAAAACAGGTTTTGCGATTGTCTGACTTAATCTATCACGCAGTGTCTTGATTATAAAGGCACGCACATGTGCCGGTTCCAGAAAATGCACCTCGGTCTTGGCAGGTGACACATTCACATCAACTTGTCGTGGATTCAGTGTCAGATATAATGCACACAGCGGAAATTCACGTGCATGCATAACATCCATATATGCTGCCCGCAACGCACCAACCAACACTTTATCTTTAACGGGCCGCCCATTCACAAACAAATATTGATCCACACCAGACGCCCGTCGCAACGTTGCCTCGGACACAAAACCAGAAATCTTCATTTCCGAATTAGACCCCGACACCGCATCAATTTCCAACATACGTCCCACGACATCATCACCCATAACGGACGCAATTCTGTCGTCTAATTTTTGATTTTTTGGAAAGAACCATTTGTTATTTAACACAAACCCCACATCAGGTCTTGCCATTGCCAGACGTTTTACAACCTCTAACACACTCATCATCTCGGCCCGATCCCCCCGCAGAAATTTCAATCGTGCCGGTGTCCGTGCGAACAAGTTTTGCACACGAATTCTTGTTCCCTCTTCCCAATCGGACGGTCTGATTTGTCCGGTATTACAGTCCATTTGCCAACCATGTTCTTCCCGACTGTTATATGTGTCTATTGTCATATCAGACACTGACGCAATGGACGGCAATGCCTCGCCCCGAAATCCCATAAAGTTTATATTCAGCAAATCATCATCAGGCAGTTTTGACGTAGCATGACGACATATGGCACACGCCAAATCATCACGCACCATACCCCCACCATTATCAATCACACTGATAAGTGTCCGCCCACCATCTGCGACATCTATAACGATTTGGTCCGCCCCCGCATCCAGTGCATTTTCCACCAGTTCTTTAACCACACTGGCAGGTCTTTCAACCACCTCGCCGGCGGCGATTTGATTTATCAAAGAATCTGGCAGAACCCGAACCGTCATTATCCCCCCACGAAATTTATATTATTCCTTGAACTTGACTTCCAGTATTTCGTATTCTTTTTCACCGCTGGGCAATTTCACAATACATGTGTCCCCGACACATTTACCAATCAACGCACGTCCCACGGGCGAAGTGCACGAAATAACCTGACGACCATCTGATTCAATATCGGACAAGATTCTGCATTGCATACGATTACCATCTTCATCTTCTGCCACAACCCTTGCACCAAACACAACCCGATTCCCCGACAGGTTATCTACATCAATAATAGACGCATTTCCGATTACATTTTCAATAAATTGAATACGTTTATCTATTTGACGTTGTTTTTCCTTGGCGGCACTGTAATCCGCATTTTCCGACAAATCCCCCAGTGATCTGGCCCACTGCACCACACGCAGTATTTCCGGTCTTTGATTTTCCTGTAAATCCTTTAATTCTTTCAGCAGTGCCTCAAAACCCGCCCTTGAAATTGGTTTCTTTTCCATTTTAATCATCCTGTTATTTTGTATCCCGATTATAAGATATCATTTTAATTTTGCAATTAGGAAATGTTCGGTTTATAATTCTATAATATTTATACACGATTAAATGGATTGCTATGTTCAGGTTTAACATTTTAACCCGATTTTTGATGCGTCGATTCTTTTCTGGATTCGGCCTTGTTATGTTGGTGGTATGCGGAATTATTCTGGCGGTCACATTTGTAGAACGTCTGCCATCGAACCCTGACGCAATATCTGCCCTAATAGAATCATGGACCCGCCTATTGGAATACGTCCCACTATTTTTACCCTTGGCGGTATTTATGGGCACCTTGCTGGCATCATACAATTTAACTAAATCCAGTGAAAATATTATTGTTTCCAGCGCAGGCCTGTCTCCATTTCAATCTGCCCGTCCATTTTTAATTGGTGCAACCCTAATTGGTGTTATTGCAACGACATTGATAAACCCCTATTCCGTCAGTGTCAGTTCCAAGAACATCACCGCCGAGAAATTACAACTGGTCGACAAACAAATCTGGCTTCGTGAATCCAGTTCTAATGGTCACATTACAATGAACGCCAATGCAATGCACAAATCTGGTCAAATTTTAATATTCGAAGACACAACCGTCATGGTCCAAGACCAGAATTTCAAGTTGATAGAACGTGTGAACGCAGACACCATAACCCTGTCTGATACGGGCTTGTCATCTGAAAACGCAACGGTATGGAACGCATCTGGCCGTCCAACCAAACGTGCATGGCAGTTGCAAACCCTGATAAATCCCCAAACGGTTCTGGACAGATATCTGCAACCCGACCAAATTTCGTTTTGGAAATTGCCAGAATTTATCAAGAAAATGGACGCAATTGGTGCCCCAACCCGTGGCCATTTGGTTCAGTTCTGGACCCTGCTGTTTCTGCCCCTGACAATGATTGCGATGGCGACATTGGGTGTTGCATTTTCCCAGACCAAGCAACGCCGTAATTACAGTTTTGGTGTAAAATTCAGCATTGGAATCATCACCTGTTTTGCGGTATATTTTCTGACCAATATGTTTAATGCCTTGGGTGCGACAGGTGTCCTGCCACCACTGTTGGCGATTATTGCACCACCATTGATAATCATCGCAGGTGCCGGTATATTTATAACCAGTTTTGATACAATTTAACGGGGGAACACAAAAACATCATGCCATTAAAAAAGAAAAAGAACACAAAATTTCGCAAAATACTAATCTGGTTATTGATACTATCAATATTGACCTTGATGATAATATCATTTCCGGCCCATCAACACATGAACGAGATTGTGGTATTCCCTTGAATTATATCGAATTATTTTTAGAAGCCCTGTCTGCCGAAAAGGGTCGCAGTTCTAAAACCCTGACCAGTTATGAATCCGACCTTCGCCAGGCAGACAACACTATTTCTGGTGGCCTGATGAATGCGACATCCAAATCATTACAGGATTATTTATCGTCCCTGCCGGATAAACCATCATCTATTGCCCGCAAGGCCAGTTCTCTACGTGGTTTTTACAAATTTTTAATGTTGGAAAAAATCATACAAACAAATCCTGCAACAAATCTTGAACTGCCCAAACGCACACGCACCCTGCCCAAATTCCTCTCTCTGGACGAGGTTGACCTGCTTATCTCATCTGCGGGCGACATCAAGACCTCGACCCGTTTGCGTGCAATGATAGAATTGCTTTACGCATCAGGTCTGCGTGTATCAGAATTATGCGAATTACCAATGACTGCAATTTTGGGCGACAAATTACTGATTCATGGCAAAGGTGCCAAAGAACGCATTGTCCCCATGCACGATGGTGCCATCACTGCACTAAACAAATGGCTGACCGCCCGTGGTGACATTGATTCTAAATACGTATTTCCATCTGGTGGCAAAACTGGCCACATCACCCGTGACGGCTTTTTCAAGATATTGAAAAAATGTGCAGTTTTATCAGGCATATCCCCGTCCAGGGTATCCCCACACGTCCTGCGTCACTCGTTTGCGTCCCACCTGTTGGCGGGCGGTGCAAACCTGCGTGCGATACAAACAATGTTGGGCCACGAAGACATATCAACGACCCAAATATACACTCACGTTTTACCTGAACAATTACGTGAAACAATCGAATTACATCATCCACTATCACAATCCAAGGTAAGAAAATGATTAAGAAATGTGACAAACCTGGTTGCACCCGTGCAGGAACATGCCGTGCCCCAAAAACCCGTGATTTAAAAGAATATTGGTTTTTCTGCCAGGAACACGCCGCCGAATACAACAAAAATTGGAATTATTATGCGGACATGACCCCCGATGAAATCGAGGCCGACTGGGAACGTCAAACATTTGGCGAACCATTAAAGGACAAAGATTCCGCCAACAACGATGCAACCGACTACGCAAAATTCATCAACGATTTTATCACTGGTCGCAGTCGCTTTGACCGCATCCCTGCGAAAAGCAAATTACCCACCAACGTTGTATCCGCATTAAAGGTATTTGATTTGGGCATATCTGCCACCTGGCGTGAAGTTGGTGTTAAATACCGTGCCTTGGCGAAAAAATATCACCCTGACACCGCCACAGACAAAAAAACAGCCACCACCGAGTTTGCCCGAATTTCAACCGCATACGAAATATTGAAAAAACACTACGGCAAAAAATAATCCCACCCCGCCAATTCTTGACTCTTCCCCACCCCTGTCATTGCACACGTGGCCGTGACAATCCAGTCCATCCTTATTCTACCAAAAACAAATCCCGCCTTTCGGCGGGATTTACGTCTTCCTCATCCTTTATTGGATACCGACTTGGAATTCATCGCCCCAAACGGCAACCGTCTGGCCACCAATCGTGCATTGGATATCCTCAAAACCATTTTCTACTTGCTTCTTTTTCATAACATGACTGGTAATTAAACCGCCGGCCGTCCCTAATACCACACCTGCCGTCATATCAGATGCCAAACGGGCACGGTTAAATTCGCCGTCTTCGTCACGCCATACATTCCGGTCAAACCCACCAACCAATCCGTCCAACACTTCGACAGAACTTTTAATCTTTATCATACCCGCATTTCTGCGACGTTCCTGTTCTTCACGTTGTCTATCTTCGGCGGTCATACATCTTTTCTTGTTCCAATCAATTGTCGCCATCAGATTTGCACATTCACAAATATTCTTCTGTTCATTCCAACGTGCATTTACAATCTCGCGACATTTACCACGTGCCAATACATACGGATCATTTTCATCATTTGGTTTTGGTTTGGGGTTTTCTTCTTCATCATTTATACATTCCAATCTTGTCCAGCCCCCACTGATAACCACCAACTTTTGACCATCTGGACAATAAGATTCATCTTCACACCTGCCCTGCTCGATTCCATTTTCATCTATAACTTTATAGGCCCCATCTACACACTCTGCCGCAATACATTTTTTCATTTCTTTACTCCAATGTGCGGACTTGGCCTTCATTGCATCTAACTGTCCCTTTGTTTCACAAATATATTTAACCGGGATTGATTCATCTTCCAGTTCCCCAAAATCAACATCTTCTATAATGATACCATCTTCATCAACCTGCACATCATCGAATTCAATTTTTGGCAAACAAATCAAATCAGTTGACATCTTATCATCAAGAATATGCAAATACGTTTCCCCCTTGCAATAAGATGGATACACGCACCACCCCTGATCTGTGCCATTTTTTATAACCTTGTATGCCCCATCCTTGCACTTGGTAGCGAAACAGGTATTAGTTTCTGCATTATATGTTCCCTCGACTGCATTTATTGCATTCAACTTTGTCTGTGTGCAGCCATCTGCAACCACGACAGAATCATCTATTTCATTTTGATTACAATCCAGAACCACCTGCATATTCTGGGTCAGTGTTTCCACCTTTTCTTCACATCCAAGCAAGTAAAAGACCGCCTCTCCATTTTCATCAAATTGATCTGTTGGTATATCAAACACACCATTTTCATCAGTTTCATAGTAATACTCGGCATTCTGCCTGTCCGTTTTGGCCAAGATAGCAACCCCCATCAGCGGGACCCCATCAGTATCAGTGACCACACCACCATAATGTGGCACACAACCCGTCCAATCTTTATTTAAATTATATCCTGGTCTGCATGATTCAACCTTGCACTGTTCCCATTTTCCATCACGACACTCGCATTTACACGAAGAAGTGTTTGTTGCATCAATACCATCCATTCCATCACATGCAACATGTCCCAACTGACCCGCATCATACTTGAAACTATGTCCCTGACATTGCATATCCGAACTCTTAATATATCTATACGACCCCTCTGCCTTCGAGCATCTTTGCAACACCCCATACTTTCTGATTGCATCGCCATACAGTTCCCAATCTGACACATCATTCCATTCGCCACCATTACACCCAGTATTTGGGATATTCACCCAGTTTGTGCCATTACACTGCCACACAGTATATGTATCTATACCACCATTTAACTCGCAAGCGTCTTCAATCAAAATAAATTTTTTATATGTTTCACTGCCAATTGTTGACGTGCATCTTGTTTTCTGTGCCAAGGCAACACAGTCCTGTGCCAACGCACCACCAACACTCAACAATCCAACAAAAACCGCAATCAACAGGCGTTTCATATAAAATCTCCTACATAACTTATACATCCAATTATATCACAATCTGGATACTAAAAAAAGGGACAACTTTACTGTCGTCCCCTTTTTCAATCACAACCAACCACCTATTGCAGTTGATTCAGATATGCGATTGCGTCCATTGCGGCACTGCACCCTGTTCCAACAGCGGTTGCGATTTGCATTTTCAGATCCGCATGCACATCCCCTGCCACGAAAATACCTGTTGGCAAATTACACGGTGCCAACCGTCCCATATTATCACGCACCACATCTTCGGTCAGATAGTCCGTATTTGCCTCGTGTCCGATTGCAACAAACAAACCGTCTGCAACAATTTCCGCCCCATCAGTTGTTGTCATAACCAATTCACCTGTCTGAGAATCGGCCTTGGGTGCGATTTTTGCCAAATCTGTGTTAAACAAACATTCGATATTTTCCCGTTCTGACACACGATTACGCAACACGACCTCGGCCCGGGTAAATGCCCCCTTGCGATAAACAATTTTAACATTCTTTGCAATATCAGCCAGATACAACGCATCATTTAATGCACTGTTTCCGCCCCCCATAACAACGACCGTCTTGTCATAGTAAAAGAATCCATCACACGTTGCACAATAAGAAACCCCCTTGCCCATCAACTCACGTGCACCTTCAATTTCCAGTTTGCGTGGCGAAGCCCCTGTTGCGATAATAATGGACTTGCCGATATATTTATTACCATCACTGCCCAGCACATTAAATCCAGATTCTGCGTCCCCTGCGATATTTTTTGCAGACACGAACTGAATTTCTGCCCCAAATGTTTCCGCCTGTTTTTTCATAAATTCAGCCAGTTCTGACCCACTGCCGGCCCACCCTGGATAGTTTTCCAGCACCGCAATCCCAGCCATCTGACCACCCAAACGATCGCCACCTAAAATCAGTGTTTTTTTATTTGCCCGTCCTGCATACAACCCTGCTGTCAAACCTGCCGGTCCAGAACCCAAGATAATAACATCATACATAATACCTTCCTTTGTATTTTCGCCCCAATATAACACAGACCTTTATAAATATGCAAACAAAATCCACTATTGATTTTGCAATTAAAAAGATTTATAATTTATCCCGATATGAAATTGATTTTTGTTATTTTCAGTTCATCTTCATCATCCCCTTATGGGGAATAATTTGCATACTTACAATTTTTCAATTTTATTATTTGCGATTTATCGCAACACGTAATAAAATAACACCCAAAATAAACATCAAAGGACGAAAACTATGCTAGACATGAAATTTATTCGCGAAAACCCAGAATTGGTAAAAAACGCCTGTGCGGTCAAGGGCTTTGACGATCACACTGACGAAATTTTGGCACTGGACGCCCGTGTTCGTGAACTGAAAACGATTACGCAAAGCAAAACAGCCGAGAAGAACAAAATCACCCGTGAAATTCCAACTGCCACGGACAAGGCCCCATTGATTGCCAAGTCCAAGCAAATAAACGCTGAAATTGCGGACGACATGGCCCAGTTGGCAAAATGCGAAGAACAATTGACCGATCTGTTGCTTCGCACCCCCCAGATACCATCTCCGACCGCCCCGATTGGTCGTGACGACACCGAAAATGTCGAGGTTAGACGCATCGGCACCCCACGTGAATTTGACTTTACCCCCCGTCCCCAGTGGGAATTACTGGAAATGAACGGTTGGTGGAAACCAGAAAAAATCGCTGGTATCTGTGGCACTCGCACCTATGCTCTTTTTGGCGAAGCCGCCGAACTTGAACTTGCGATACAAACTTATGTCTTGCAGAAATTGATGTCTCGTGGATTTACATTTGTAAATTGTCCATCTATTACCAAACCCCAGACAATATTCAATGCGGGCCACTTTATGGGTTCAGACCTGTCTGTTATGAACAACGACGTATTTATGCTGACCGACACAGACCGTTGTCTGGCTGGCACGGCAGAAATTATTCTGAACTCGCTACACAGTGACGAAGTTCTGAACGAAAAAGACCTGCCGATTAAATACGCTGGCTTTTCGCCATGTTTCCGCAAAGAAGCCGGTGCCGCCGGTCGTGACACCCGTGGAATCGTGCGTATACACCAATTTAACAAGGTCGAACAATACATTTATTGTACCCCAGAACAATCCGACCAAATGCACGAACATTTGTTAAACAACCTGTGCGATGTAATGGAAGATTTAGAATTACCATACCGTGTAATTGAAAACTGCACCGGCGACATGGGATTCAACAAGGTAAAAATGAACGATGTCGAGGCCTGGTTCCCCAGTGAAAACGCATACCGTGAATTGGGTTCTTGTTCATCAATTGGCCAGTTCCAGGCCCGTCGCACAAACACACGTTTCCGTGCCTCAGACGGCAGCTTGCAGTTCTGTGCCACATTAAACAACACAGGGATTGCCCTGCCCCGTGCAATTGTTCCCGTGATTGAAAATCACCAGAACCCAGACGGTTCAGTCAATATCCCCAAGTGCCTGCAACCCCTGATGGGTGGTCGCACAAAAATCGGTGGCAAACACTAATAAAAAATCCCGCACCTGCGGGATTTTTATTATTCCACACCGTGATTTAGACAAATCTGACCCAAAGTCAATATTTATGATATAAATTCTTGAAAACTCGAAAAAAAAGTTATACCCTGTTGCCGATAATCGAAAAAATCAAGGATACTACAAATGAAAATTCGCAATATTGCAATTATTGCCCACGTTGACCACGGTAAAACAACCCTGGTTGACAATATGTTGAAACAGGCGGGAACATTCCGTGAAAACGAACACATTGACGACCGTGTTATGGACAGTGGCGACATTGAACGTGAACGTGGCATTACCATTTCTGCCAAACCTACTTCAATCCAGTGGGGCGAATACAAGATAAACATTGTGGACACACCGGGTCACGCTGACTTTGGTGGCGAAGTGGAACGTATTTTATCCATGGTTGACGGGGTTGTCCTGCTGGTTGACAGTTCCGAAGGCCCCCTGCCCCAGACCAAATTTGTATTATCCAAGGCATTAAAACTGGGCCTGCATCCAATTGTATGCATCAACAAGATTGATCGTTCTGATGCCCGCCCAGACGAAGTTTTATCTGAAACATTTGACCTATTTGATAAATTGGGTGCAACAGAATCCCAATTGGACTTCCCGTATTTATATTCTGTTGGTCGTGACGGTTGGGCTGTGCGTGATTTAAATGACGAAAGAAAAGACCTGACACCATTATTCCAATTGATTGTTGACCATGTTCCTGCCCCCGATTGCAACGGGACACGTTGTCAACTGGACGCACCATTTACTATGTTGGCCACAACTCTGGAAGCTGACCCATACGTTGGCCGTATCCTGACGGGCAAGATTGAATCAGGCACCGTTCGTGTTGGCCAATCAGTCAAGGCCATAAACATGCGTGGCGAATTTATCGAAAACGCCAAGATTACCAAAATTATTGAACATCGTGGTGTTGAAAAAATATCACGTGACACTGCATCTGCCGGCGACATCGTGGTTGTCGCAGGATTTTCCAAGGCAACCGTGTCCGACACTTTGTGCGACCCATCGGTCACCGAACCAATTCCTGCAATGCCAATTGATCCACCGACCCTGACAATGACGTTCTTTGTGAACACATCGCCCTTGGCTGGTAAATCTGGCAAGAAATTGACATCACGTATGATTGGCGAACGCCTGTTCAAGGAAGCAGAAACAAACATCGCCCTGCGTGTTGAACAAAGTGAAAACAACGAAGCGTTCGAAGTTTCAGGCCGTGGCGAATTGCAACTGGGCATTTTGATTGAAACGATGCGTCGTGAAGGTTTCGAGTTATCTGTATCACGTCCCCGTGTTGTAATGCACACAGACGAAAACGGCAACCGCCTAGAACCAATCGAAGACGTTGTAATTGACGTAGATGATGAATTTTCTGGTGTTGTAATCGAAAAGATGACCAAACGTCGTGCCACAATCACCGAAATGAAGGCATCTGGCAACGGTAAAACCCGTATCGTATTTTCTGCCCCATCTCGTGGCTTGATTGGATATCTGTCTGAATTCCGCACCGACACCCGTGGCACAGGTATTATGAACCGTGTATTTGATAAATACGACACCTATCGTGGTCCAATTCAACAATATCGCCCAGGTGTTTTGGTTTCTATGGAAAAGGGTTCTGCTGCAACCTATGCCCTGTTTAATTTACAACCACGTGGCACCTTGTTTATCGATCCACAGACCGAGGTATATTCTGGTATGATTATCGGTGAACACAGCAAAGAAAATGACCTAGAAGTAAATCCGATAAAAGGTAAAGAATTGACCAACATGCGTTCGGTGACCGCCGATGAAAAATTATTCTTGGCCCCACCCCGTCGCATTTCACTAGAAGAAGCCCTGTCTTACATCTTGGATGACGAATTGGTTGAAATCACACCCGACACAATCCGTCTGCGTAAAAAAGAATTAGACAGCGGTATCCGCAAAAAGACACGTAAAAATGTCGAAGAATAACCCAAATACTACGCCGTGATTTTATCATGGCGTTTTATTTATAAACATTGTAAAATCAGAACAAATGAAACACACAAAACGTTTATTTTTATTTGCCGGCTATGACAAGGGTGGCATTATTGACTCGTCCCTGACAATGTTTGTTTGTGCATTATCAAAATTTGGCGATGTCGTTCTTTATATGGACTCTGATTGTCCCCCAGAACAACTAGAAAAACTATCCCATATCACATTATATGCGGGCGGAAACAGACATGGCGAATACGATTTCGGCTCATACAAGCGTGCCTATAATTGGGCCAGAAATAACTTGAACTTATCCGATTATGACTTTGTTTATATGGTAAATGATTCTGTTTATGGTCCACTGTTTGACCTGACACCATACCTGCAAAAGATGGAAAACCAAAACACAGATGCCTTTGGTATTGCCATAAACCCACATCACCAATCACCACACATACAATCCTGGTTCATAGGCATGCGTCAAACGGTATTTTTATCTGATTGGTTCTGCGAGTTTCTGAACTCGGTCCGTCATCACGACGACAAAGGCACCATAACCGTTTTATACGAACACGGCTTTACCAAACGCCTTATCGAACGCAACATGTCATGGTCTGGCCTGTATAAGACCCCACACCGTTCGGTCTATAATCGCATAAAACACTTTTACAAACGCAAGATGCCATTTATGAAAAAAATGGCAATTTCCCGTCATTACGGTTCCCTTGGGGCCCAGGTTTTATACGTCCTAAACCATTTATCTGCCCCTGCCCGCAATGCGATTATGGAAAATGCCAACCGCATCTACGGCACAAAATATATGGAAACGTTTTTAACCCGAAATCCGTTCAAGATAATGTATCGCAACATACGTTATATTATTCACAAATTATTAAACGAGGGCTTATGAAAAACTCTACTTCTACCCAGAACTTAAAACGCATTGCGGTTATAACAATGGCCCGCAACGACTTGTTCTTTTTATCCCGTTGGATAAAATATTATGGCGACCTGTTTGGCACAGAAAACCTGTATATCTATCTGGACGGCACCGACCAAACAACCCCAGAAAACGCAGGCAACGCACATATAACAAAACTGCCCCACGCAGACATGTCTCGGTCTGCCGGTGACAAGTATCGCATCGGTCTGATGTCTGAACTGGCAAACAAATTGTTGGCAGATTACGACATAGTTATCGGTTGCGACTGCGATGAATTCTTGGTTGTCGATCCAAACACAGACATGAACCTGCACAAATATTTATCCACACGTCCATTTAATACCACCCTGTCTGGTCTGGGGCTGGACGTTGGTCAACACATGACATTAGAACATCCCCTGGACACATCAAAATCATTTCTGTCCCAACGTTCCTATGCCCTGTTATCGACCCGATATACCAAACCCGTTGTTCTGAACCGCCCTGCCCAATGGGGTTCAGGATTCCACCGTGTCAAGAACCACAATTTCCACATTGACCCTAACTTGTATTTATTACACTTTGGTGCGGTTGATATGGACATGTTAATTGCCAAGGCCGCCAATCGTGGCCCCGACTGGGTCAATCACTTGAAACGTCGTGGCAATGGTACAATAAACGATGTATCATCTCGCCCAATCCACGGCGAAAAACATATCAAGATTGCCCGCCTGATGCAAAAATACATCCGTGCCCCATACGCAATCAACAAACCTAATATGATGGGGATAAAGTGGGTTGTAAAAATCCCCGAACGTTTCAAGCGATATGATGTTTAATAAAAAAGGTGCCAATGGCACCTTTTTTCTATTTACCTATGAATTGCATAATTTCATCTCTGGTCTGAACCGCCCATTTCTGCACAGGATTCTCCAACGCACCCAAATTATACAAATCTACAAAACACTTACGTGCAGATGCAAAATCTTCATCTGTTTTCAGATATTTTTTCTTTCTAAATGCCCAGCGAATAAAATACCACTTAAAGTTTTTATTCCACATTTCCATTTGATAATCTGTCGCATTTTCTTTATATGCCCCATACGCATCTGCAATACCCGTGCATAAACTTTGCATGATACGCAACTGCTTGGCACTCAGCACAATCCCACCAAAGTTTGGAATATAAAAATACAAAGGCAACGGTGCAATTGTCACCCGTGGATTACGCAACATAACCCTGCTCCACCATGGGAAATCCTCGAACAAGATACCTTTGATAAATGGTATATCTTGTATCAGTTCACGTTTGTATAAATTCTTCCACACCTGACAATGTTTAATCAGCCACTTGCGTTTTGGATTAAACTTGTTATGTGTGCGTTCCGTTGCATAGGCATAGACATCATCGGTCACACGTGTCTTGATTTTTTCGACATTATATTTTTTATGAATCCGCCGTGGCACAACATTGTCCGTATCCATTTTCAATTTATACCGCACCATCAACTGTGGCCGATAAATTCTGTCATACGTGAAAGACACAATATCCGACCCATCACGCACCGCCAAAGAATATGCGATTTCCATTGTCTGTGGGTGGATAAAATCATCACTGTCCAGATACAGGATATAGTCACCGGTTGCATGCTCCATACCTACATTGCGTGCATCCGACAGTCCCCCATTTTTTTTATTCACAACGATAAATCGGCTGTCTTTTTTTGCATATTCGTCCAGTATGTCTGCACAGTTATCTGGACTGCCATCATTTACGCAAATTGCCTGCCAATCTGTAAACGTTTGATTCAACACACTGTCCAGGCATCTACGCAAATATTTTTCGACATTGTAAATTGGAATAATTACAGAAATTTTTGGCATACTGCCCCCTTACATTTTAATCATTTCATCGGCATAAGACCCAGGTTTTGGATTTTTCGCCTGATGATACGTTGTTTTCTGAAAGAACGCCCCACTTGTCACCTTGTCAAACTCTTCCTTATTAAAAGGTTTGTCGTGATACTTCCACCACAGTGCATGCGTTGGATCTTGGTCAACATGCGGCATTTCGGCAAAGTATTTTTTTGCCCTTTCATCATTTTCAACCAACGTCTTGAACAACAGTTGATGCATAAAGTAATCAAAATTAGAATTTTCATGCATCCAGTAATCTAAAATCATCGCCCGCCATGCATCCAACAGATATGCCCCCTTTCTGGAACGAATAAAGCAATTTTGCATAAAACTGTATGGACTGCCGACATTTTGTCCCGCCATATAAACAAAGAAATCTTCTTTTTCAATCCATTTTGGGATTGGTGCGGTTGCAAATCCTGTTGAATCCAACCAGTATCCCCCGTGATTATACAGCAATTCCACACGGCAAATATCCGCAAAATGAGCATGCCCAATTTTTCCCTTCTTGTATTTATCAACAATTTCCTGTGGCAAAGTGATATAGTCAAACACAGTATCAATATCCAACACAATCAATTCTTGTTTGCAATTTTTACGAATATTTCTAAAACATGCCTTTACCAATGGTGGTGCCTTATCTTCGCCCTGCAACCACAGTGAAAAAATCTTGTCATTTTTATCATTGTTTTCTGGTGTGCGTTCCACAACGGCCGCCGCTGCCGACAAATAACGTTTAAAGTATTTTGGGATAACACGTGAAATAACATCACTTCTGACGGCCCGTCTATGCTCCCTATCCCGCCAGAACCAGTTTAATATATGTCCCTGAACAATAATCTGCATCATTGCCCATGCACGTTGTAAGTTCATATTTTACCCCTTTGGTTTATATCAATATTTTCCCAGACAAATAACCCCCAGTCAAATAAAATATAACTGGGGGACATACCTTTTACCATTCGTCTGATTCTTTTTTAATTCTTCTGTAAATATATTCTGTTTCACGCATAAATTTCTCCTTTTTTTGCATTAACGATTATATCTATTCATCTATATCTTTCATTTAGTGATTATCCAATGAAATCGTCCATATTCATGTGCACCTCCTTTGGCTGGTTATTCTTCTGAATCTGCAACAACATCGTCATCATCATCGATTGGCCCCGTTGTCATTTCTTCGGCGATACCAGACGCACGTGCCATAATTTTATCTAGCAGCTCCTGTTGTGCCTCTGGGTGATCCTTTAACCATGCCCGTGCATTTGCCTCGCCCTGGCCCATACGTTCACTGTTATAAGAATAGAAACTGCCGGCTTTTTCAATCAGGTCATATTTCACACCCATATCCAAAATCTCGCTGATTCTGGAAATACCTTCGCCATACATAATCTTAAAGTCAACTGTGCGGAAAGGTGGTGCAACTTTATTTTTAACAACCTTGACCCTTGTTTCATTTCCGATAACATTTTCTTTTTCTTTAATCTGCCCTGTTCTGCGAATATCCAGACGCACAGACGCATAGAACTTTAATGCATTTCCACCAGATGTTGTTTCTGGATTTCCGAACATCACCCCAATCTTCATACGAATTTGATTGATAAAGATAAGCAACGTATTACTGCGTGACACCGACCCCGCCAGTTTTTTCAACGACTGACTCATCAAACGTGCGGTTGTTCCCACAAACGAATCCCCGATATTACCTTCTAATTCTGCCTTTGGCACCAAAGCCGCCACACTGTCAATAACCACGACATCAACCGCCCCCGACTTAATCAAGGTATCTGCAATTTCCAATGCCTGTTCCCCAGAATCTGGCTGTGAAATAATCAGATTTGCGACATCGACCCCTAATTTTTTTGCATAACTTGGATCCAACGCATTTTCTGCATCGATATATGCACACGTTCCACCTTTTTTCTGTGATTCTGCCACCGCATGCAATGCCAACGTTGTCTTACCCGAAGATTCTGGTCCATAAATTTCAACAATACGTCCTTTGGGATAGCCACCGATACCCAACGCAATATCCAACCCCAGCGACCCAGAAGAAATCGCCTCGATATTCTGTTGGGAACCATCCCCCATTTTCATAATTGCTTCTTTACCGAATTGTTTTTGGATTTGTGCCAACGCAGATTCCAATGCTGGATTTTTCCCAGCCCCTGCGTCTTTTGCTACTTCCTTTTTTGCCATACTATTTCCCCTTTATTTTCATGATAAAATCATACAAAGGAAAACCTTAAAATGCAAGCCACTTATTATCTTTTTTCCGCCAACAAAACAATCGTAGCCAACACCCCAATCACTGCGGTCAGCCCCCACACGGCATTAGTTCCCCCGAACCAAGTAATTACCCCTGCCCCAACGATTGGCACCAACACATTTGGCAGATTTGCACTGGTTCTGAACACACCATAGTATTTTGTCTGCTGTGCCTTGCTGGCCGTATCAAAGAACAACAAATCATGCACAGATTCCATCAACGCACCTGACACCTGCCACGCAATAAATATCATCAACAACGGATACCCAGTTGCAACCGTTGCCATCGCCGACAACCCTGCAAAGGACAAGAATCCCAACATCAACCACAACTTGTTTCCATATTTTTTTGCCAGGCGTCCCATAACCTCGCTCAACAGCAAATAAGGAATAATCCCCAACGTCAGCACCCACCCCAACGTATCTTTGGAAAAACCATTTTCTATAACCACAATCGGCACATACAAAACCCGCATCGCCCGCAAAGAATAGTATCCAAAATTCACCGCATACGCCCGTGCCATACCAGGTGTCTTAAAGAAAGCAATCATATTTTTCCACAATGCCTTGAACGTCTTTCTTGGATTTGCAGGTTTAATTTTTTTATCTTCTGCGGAAATGGCAAAACTGTTAAACATAGCCCAGCCCGCCAGGTAAATCATTGCCGATGCAAAGAACGCTGACCTGTTTGTTCCAAAGAACCCTGCAATCGCCACCGCCACCATTGGTGCAAACAAAGCCCCGATATTTACCCACAAATGATACCGTGCGTTCAATCGTGCCATTCCGACATTTCTTGAAAAATCCGCCATAAACAACGGTATTAAAATCCCCACAAATGTCGTTGCAATTCCACTGGTATAGTCCAAAATAATAAACGTCCGTGGCAGTATTGAAAAACTCATCATCGCATAGCACACCGCCAACATCAGCAAAACTATATGAAACACCCGCACCTTGGAAAATCTGCGAAACACTTCATTTGCGAACAATGCCACCAACAAACAAAATCCCGCATAAATTGCGACATAGATACCGACAACGGCACTGTTCATAAAAATATCCATCAAAACCAAGGAATAGACAGCATTATAAATTCCATCTGCAAATCCCGAAAACATCCCCAGATTTGCAAACGAAAAACCATTTACCTTTTTACCAACCGAAATATAATTATCCTTTGCCATATTATTTTCTTAATTTTCCCTAATCTAAATACTGTGAAAAGTTAGATACTGTCACATCCAACCCTGCCCCATTATTCGCATGTCCTTTGCCACCTACAATTTTAGATCCGCGTGTATGTATTCCTACAAAACTATCAAAGTGCGCTTCGCGTATTATATTTCCCATCACATCTTTTGCAAACCCAACCATATACAAACCACCCCCAGAATTACCGCCCCACGATTGACAATCCAAATCTTTCAGCGTTAACGCCTTGTTTGGATCTTTTTTTATTACACACTTGCTTTCTTTCAATCTATCTGTATCGCTGAATATATTTGGATCCAATCCATACTTATCCAAATTTTTCAGAAATTCTTTTCCTTGTTTTGTTCCAACATTTATTCCTTTACCTGCATTAATCATGGCCATAGAACTTACATAAAAATCCCTTCTCTGATTATTTTTATTACTGCTTTTATCATATAAAAATGCATAGTAGGCTCTGCGGAACTTATCGATTTCTTCATCACTCATAATCTTCAAAGCCCCATACCCCAAATAAGACACCCTATCAACCATTGCGGACACAGGGATAGTAAGTCCATAAAAGTCCAACGAGTTTTCTTTTACAAACCCCGCATCTTTGGCGCATGGCGTGAATACTGCCCAATCCCCCTTATATGTACTTGCATTATCTTCTACATAATTTCCCATCAAACCTTTTTGTGCACACATTGTGCGACCATTGTAAGCAATAAACACTATATCTTGTATATTTTTACCACTCATACAATGCTTGGCTGTAACTATTTTGCCCCCAATCATATTCGCTGTACAAAACGGGCTTCTACCTGTTTTATGACGCATTTTCAAGACATATGAATATGGTTCTTGCTTCCAAAGTGCATCTGTAACATACCGACGTTTATCTAACGTATAAGAATCTGCGAACACATTACTCGCGACAATACAACAAAAGACAACAAACAAGACACTTTTTCTCATAATGGCAATTATATCACAAAATAAGAGAAAATAAAAATCCCCCGATTGGGGGATTTTTTTTTTGTAAACCCTGACAAATTATTTTGCCTGTTTCTGTTCATACAACTGTGCAAAATCGACTGGTTGCATTGTAAATGCTGGGAACCCAGATTCAGACGTTGTGCGTGTAATCAGACCACGAACCGCTGGGAACAACAATGTTGGCACATCAATCAACAGTGTGCGTTTTTTAACTTCTTCGTCTTTTTCTTCTTCCATCTGCACCAACCCAGAATAAGTTGTTTCGATTAAGAAGATAGATTTATCTGCATTTTCCAACTTGGAATGAACCTTCATAATCAAATCAACCATAAACAAGTTATTTTCTGCACCTTTGATTTGAATATCGATATTGATTTCCAACTTGGCCTGTCCATTGTCTGATTTGAAAAACAGTTCAGGAACATTTGGGCTTTCAAACGAAAAATCCTTTAAAAACTGAGAGATAATATTAAATTTTGCCATAACTTTTACTCCTTATTTTCTGGCTTCCAAGACACTGGACTTATCATTGTCTTTTATGATAATATAACATTATAAAAATATTTTACAAGTGGGGGAATGGATAAAATGGCAAAATTGTTAAATTCATTTATTTTGCGAACTGTTGCGGTTGTTGCGATGGCATTTTCTTTGGCATCATGCGATGTTTCTACCCCGACAGAAAGTGCGGACAATTCTGTTATTCCATCGAATTTCCGCCGTGTTTTCTATTCCGAATTACCCGGTTGGCGTGACGATGATGTCCGCTATGCCTTGCAGGCATTTCGTAATTCCTGCCGTGCCAAGATTCAATATACGGGTCGCCTGATACCAGACCGTGAATTATTTGCGGAAAAATGCCGTATGCTGCCATCGGCCAGTGCGGATATTCCCACCGTCCGTGCCTGGTTCGAATCACACTTTCAACCCTATCAAATATTTAACGATGACGGTGGTGATCGTGGCACATACACGGGCTATTATTCACCTGTAATACCTGCCTGTCGCACCAAAACGGCCCAGTGCAACGAACCCCTGATGGCGGTTCCAACCGATGGTCGCCAATACAAGGGTGTATCTAAAAAAGATATTGTTGAAAAAAAGATTGGCCGTGTTCTGTATTGGGCAAACATAGTTGATGTCCAAAACATTCAGATTCAGGGCAGTGGCAACCTTCGCCTGGAAGATGGAACAGACGTAAAATTAAACTTTGGTGCGGTCAACGACATGCCATTTAAATCCATCGGCGAAGAATTGCGTCGCCGTGGCATTCGACCATCGGGGGGCTATTCTGCGGATGCGGTTTGGACCCACCTGAAACAAAATCCAACATTGGCACGTGACGTAATATATTCTAATCCACGTTATGTTTATTTCTATGAATCCACCCCACCGGACGTAATCGGCAAACTGGGCACCCCATTGTCCAAGATTCGCAGTGTCGCCATGGACGATGACCTTTATACATTGGGTCTGCCAGTATATGTAAATACTAATTTATCAGATGGCCGTCCGTTCCGCCGTCTTATGATTGCCCAAGACACAGGCAGTGCCATACGTGGTTGGATACGTGCCGACATATTCTTTGGCAAAGGGGACGAAGCATATAAATTCGCACACGGTCAACATGCCCAGGGACAAATGTTTATCTTGATGCCCAAGGTGTATAGTTATGTCAAACCCAAATGATATAAAACGTAAATTAGAAAAACGCCACGCACGCCCAATGTCAATTGGTGCGGGTTTGGGCGAACTGTTTCGCACATTGGGCATACGTGCATCGGATGCAGACCTGGCAAATCGTTGGACAGACATCATGGGAACAGAAATTGCATCAATTGCAACCCTTGCATCTATCAAGAAAACCCGTGATGAAAAATTCAATATTGTTTTGCGACCTGCCACCCCCGCATTTGCATTACAGTTATCATATATGTCTGACGAAATAACAAACCGCATCAACAAATACTTTGGCTATGATGCGGTTGGAAAAATAAGTTTCAAGAAATGACACGACGCATATTGGGCATTGACCCCGGTTTATTACACACAGGTTGGGCGGTAATAGAATCCGCCGGCTCGTCACGCAAATATATCGCCAGTGGTGTTATCCTGCCCAGTCCAAAACAAGAAATGTCCCAACGTCTGACCGAAATTTTTCGTAGTGTGACCGAATTATGTAAAACATTCGAACCTGATGAATGCAGTATAGAAATTATTTTCGTGAACAAGAATCCAAAAACCACCCTTATCTTGGGTCAGGCCCGTGCATCTGCAATTGTTGCGGTTGGAAATTTAGACATTCCTGTATTTGAATACGAACCAAATAAAATAAAAAAAGCCCTGACTGGTGCAGGCCACGCCGACAAAGGTTCTGTTGATAAAATGGTCCAGATATTATTACCAACGGCCCATCCCAAAACCCCAGACGAAAGTGACGCCATCGCCATCGCCCTGGCCCATTCGAACATGTTCCGCCTACCCTAATCCCCCCCTTGCACTGGGTAAAATAAATTAGAATGATTTAGATGCGAACAGTGCCGACAACGTAGTGTACATAACGCTACATGAGTTGTCGGCACCGTTTGCAGATGAATTATTATAATTTATTTAGGCGGCGGCGGTGAACACCTTCTGCACATCATCATTCGCATCCAACGCATCTACCAACTTTTCAATTTTGGCATATGCCTCGTCATCTAAATCCATTGGCATATTTGGCAACCAGGTCAATTCTGCCTGTTCTGGTTCCCCTAATTTATCAGCCAAGATTTTTTGTGCTGTGATAAAGTCCTCGGGTTTGGTTGTGATGATAAAACCTTCTTCGGATGTTTCCAGATTATCTGCATTTGCATCCATAATAATTTCCATCATTTCGTCTTCGGTTTTGCCAATGGACGCTGGATACATAATCTGACCTGCACGTGTGAACATAAAGACAACCGAGCCCTCTTCACCCATATTTCCGCCATTTTTAGCAAAGATATTACGAATTTCCGGCACAGTTCTGCGTGGATTATCGGTCAAGGCCTCTACAATAACTGGAACAGCACCTGGGCCATATCCTTCGTAACGCACCGCTTCATAGTTTTCTGTATTAGAACCTGATGCCTTTTCAATCGCACGTTTAATATTATCATTTGGCATAGAATTTTTTCTGGCGGTCAATATTGCCAAACGCAAACGAGGGTTATTATCTGGATTTTTATCCCCCAACTTTGCTGCCATTGTAATTTCACGTGCCAACTTTGTGAACAGCCCACTGCGTGCTGCGTCTGCTGCCCCTTTTTTATGTTGAATATTATGCCACTTACTGTGTCCACTCATGGTTTGACCTTTTGCTTTTATTAGATTAGAATTACCCCAAAAGGATAACAAATGATTGGCAAATTGCAAGGCATAGTTGACTATATTGGTGATGGATTTGTAATTTTATTGACCCACGGTGTCGGATACAAAGTCTATACCCCCGAATATCTAACACATAAATCCACTGTCGAACTGTGGATTGAGACGGTTGTCCGAGAAGATTCAATACGTCTTTTTGGATTTTCATCACTTGCAACCCAGGATTTATTTAACATGCTGACCGGTGTTTCTGGTGTCGGCCCCAAGGTTGCATTGGCAATTCTTGGAACAATAAAATCAGACACTTTGATATCTGCAATTGCAACTGGCGATGCCAAAACTATATCCACCGCCCCGGGTGTTGGAAAAAAGATGGCAGAAAAAATCATTGTTGAATTAAAGAACAAAGTCGGCACCACATCCGCAACACTTTTTGCCCCAAGTGCCGATACACCTGCTGGTTCTGCCCTGCCCGATTTATTGATGGCACTGGAATCATTGGGATACCGCCGTCTAGACATTATTGAAATGGCACAAAATTTGGTCGCCAAGAACCCAGGGTCAGACGTATCCAAACTGGTTCCAATGGCATTAAAAGAAATATCTGGAAACAAATAAAATGAATAACGATACAATTTTTGCATTATCATCTGGCCACGGCAAATCTGGTGTGGCTGTAATCAGAATATCTGGCGACAACCTGATTGGTATCTTTCATAAATTCACAGGCCGTAAAACCGCCACCCCCAGACATGCATATTTTGCAAACCTGAACGATGAAAACGGCGATTTAATTGACCAGTGTTTATTGCTGTTCTTTAATGCACCAAATTCATTTACCGGCACCGATGTCATAGAAATCCAATCACACGGTGCCCCTGCGGTTATAAACAAAATATTTGATTATTTAACCAACCTTGGTATGCGTATGGCAACACCTGGGGAATTTTCCCGTCGTGCATTTTATAACAACAAAATGGACCTGGCCGATGTTGATGGATTGGCATCTTTGCTGGACGCACAAACCGATGTCCAACGTCGCCACGCATTAAAATCTATGTTGGGTCAGGACAGTAAAATATACGACACCTGGCGGAAACAGATGCTGGAAATATCGGCATTTGCATCTGCAATATTAGATTATGCACCCGACGATTTACCGGCCAACATTGGTGAAACTATTACGGAACGCACACGCAACCTGTGGCAAGAAATCACAACCGCATTAAACGGATATAAAACATCACGTGCAATTCGTGGTGGAATCAATGTGGCACTGATGGGCGAAACAAACGTTGGCAAATCATCAATATTTAATTATCTGGTTGGGTCAAATCGTGCAATCGTATCTGACATAGCCGGCACAACCCGTGACGTTGTATCCGCCACAATGGACATAGACGGATTTATGGTGAACCTGTCGGACACGGCAGGTATTCGTGAAACGGATGACGAAATTGAAAATATCGGAATCGAACGGACTAAATCAGAAATCGAATCCGCAGACATTGTTCTGCATGTTTATACTCCGCAAAACCTGCCACAAGATATTATGATTTCAGATTCCAGAATTGGTCCAAATCCAGTTATTACGGTTGTAAATAAATCAGACACCATTTCATCAGACGAACAAGATTATTATAACGCAACATATGTCTCGGCAAAAACAGGTGACGGCATGCCAGATTTATTGGATGTTTTGCGTGCCAAGATACATGAAATGTTTGATAACACAGAATCAAACCTGACAATAAATGCACGCACAAAATCATTACTTGAAACGGCACAAAAAGAACTGTATTCCGCCCTGAAATCCAACGGCAATTATGACATTTTTGCAGAACACACCCGCCACGCAGGCGATGCAATCGGCAAAATCCTTGGAACAATTACGGCAACAGAAATTTTAGATATGACATTTGGCCAACTGTGCCTGGGGAAATAAATTAGAATGATTTAGATGCGAACAGTGCCGACAACGTAGTGTCCAACACGGTATAAGATTTTACCACCAACCTCCTTACAGGGTAAAAATAAAAGATAATGGTATAGATAAAGCGAATGGGGGAATTGTAGTGTACATGACGCTACATGAGATTCCCCCATTCGCTTTAGATATGCCATTAGATTTTATTTTTATTCGTGGCGATCTGGATATTTACCCTCAACCAAATTCTGACGCACGACGTGATGCTTCACTTTTTGCGTGCTGGTCAAAGGCAAATCTTCAGTCGTCATTGCAAAGTGGGTCACCCACTTATAACTGGCCACCTTTTTATTTGCGGTCGCAACTGCAGATGCCAACTGTTCCATTGTCACACCTTCTTCGACACTGAACACACCATATGTCACTGTTTTATCTTTTACCTTATGTTCAAATACGGCGACATTTTTCACACCTGGAATTGTGATAAACAGTCCTTCCAGTTCATCTGGATAAACATTTTTACCACTATCCAAAACGATAACTTGCTTTTTGCGTCCTGCAAAATGCAATTCACCATTTTTATCCATTGTCACCATATCCCCCGTGTTAAAGAATCCACGTTCATCAAACACTTCGGCATTGACTCCTGGGTTATTCATATATCCACCAAAGACCTGATGTCCACGCACCCACAGAACGCCGACCCCTTCTTCGTTTTTATCACGAATTTCACATTCGTTGTTTGATGTTGGGCCACCAAACGCAAAAGGGAAACGTTTTTTAATTGGCTTGGAAATACAGATTGGTCCGACCGTTTCTGTCAAACCATACCCTTGGATAAACGTCAGTCCCAAACGTTCATAAAAAGTTTCAACTTCTGGTTTTGTTGCTGCACCACCTGACACCAACAATCTTGCCCGTCCACCAAATACGTCCAAGATTGGTTTTTGGACCTTACGCACCAAAGCACCCAATCCAATTTTTTCCATTGTCTTGCCATATTTCAGTATCAACGACACCAGCCACCATTTTTTCTGTGCCTTGACGTTATCGATAATTTTATTACGGAACACTTCCCACAGACGTGGCACTGCGGGGATTACCTGTGGACGATATTTCTTAAAGTCGGCCATAATTTCTTTTGGATTGACGGTTGGCTGCAACAATACCCCTGCCCCGAAATGCAATGTAGCCAGGATTTCGACTGCGAACCCAAACACGTGATACATTGGCAAGAAACCATACAAAGTATCTCCTGCTTTAAACCATTCCGCCATATCTTCCAGCGAGTTTGCACATTCAGTTAAATTAAAGTGTGTCAACGGCACCACCTTTGGTGTTCCTGTTGACCCCGATGTGAATGACATAGTCGCCACATCCAACGCTTCGACTGGTGCAGGTTTCAATTCTGGATCTTTTTTACCATCTTTTTTGGTTATATCATAGAACTTGAACTTGTCTGTTTTATAAACAAAAGTTTTTTCTGCACACACCATTTTACAGCCCGTAATATCGGCCATATTATCATATTCAAATGTTGTTAAATTTGTATCCAGCAACAATACTGTTCCACCCAAATACCACACTGCAAACATAGTAATTGGAAATTCTGGAATATTATGCGACAAGATACCGATAATATCACCTTTTTTTACACCTGCTTTATCCAGAGATGTTGCACGTGCCTTGACCAGTTCAACGAACTGTGCATACGAAACATTTTCCCGCACCAGATACAAATTGTCTGGATATTTGCTTGCGGTCTGTTCCAGTAATTTATACATATTCATAACAAAAATTCCTTGTTGTTTTTATATTGGACAACAGATATTATACTCATCAGAATCAGGATTGCAAACATGAAAATACTAACATTAAATATAAACTCTATACGGGCCCACGCCACCAGTTTCATTGAAATCTTGCGTCGTGGGGAATACGACACTATTTTGGTCCAGGAATTAAAGGTTGAAAACGCATCATTTCCGCACAATCTTTTTGATGAATACGGCTATAACGTCAAGGTTTTTGGTCAAAAATCTTGGAACGGTGTTGCGGTATTTTCCAAATATTCCATCGAGGATGTCACCTGTGGTATGCCAACCTATGCTGACCCATCTGCCCGATTTATAGAATGTCTGATTGACGGAAACGTGCGGATTATCAACGTATACATGCCAAACGGCGACACGGTTGATTCGCCCAAATTCCCCTATAAATTAGAATGGATGAACGCATTCACAAAATATCTGGAAACCTATATTGATTCCCCAGAAACGGTAATTGTCGGTGGCGACTTTAACGTCGCAATCCAAGACCGAGATATCTGGAAACCCAAAAATTACGAAGGCATTGCAATTTCTGCCCCTGCGGCCCGTGAAATTATGACCCAGTGGTTGGATGCGGGCTGGACAGATGTGTGGCGTCATTTTCATCCCGATGAAATTGATTACACCTGGTATGGATACCGTGGCCGTGACACAGTTGGCAACCGCCAAGGCCTGCGTCTGGATTATTTTCTGGCAAACCATACCGCAATGCAACGCATCAAAAATTGCGAAATAGACATTGCCCCCCGTCTGGCGGAAAAACCCACCGACCATTGTGGACTAATGCTGACACTTAAATAAAACACCGCCCAAATGGGCGGTTTTATTTTTATTCTTCTGGTCTGATAAAATCATCATATTTTTTATATGTATTTCCCCCACCTGGTCTGTATTCATACGGTGCCATACCTGCGGTAAATTGATTAAACACTTCTGTTATTTTTTCTACCGCCCCATCAATCATAACCTTTGTTTCATCAACATCATACCAAACAGGTTTTACATCCTTGTTTTTCATTTGCACGAATAAAATAGTCGGCAAACTGACACACGGCATCTGCTTTTGTTTATCAAACAGATGTCTTTGGAACATCAGTGCTTCAATCGGCAACTGTGGCACCATACCTTCCTTCAATTGCGTTGGATTAGGTATATCGGCCCCCGTCTTAAAGTCCACAACCCCACCTTCCCAAATTAAATCTGCCCGTGCTGTAATTGTTCTTGTTGCACCGTTTTGTCCCACAGGGAACTGATACCGTGCCTCTTGCTCAAAGAATTTGTGCTTAAACTTACTCAACTCGTCTGCAACCACTGGTGCGATTTCACGAAAACGTTTTTTCTAGAAATGCAACACAACACTTTTCTCGCCCAACATCTGTGTTGCACGTGCATCCATTTCTGCAATCATCACATCTGTATCTGTTCCACCTGTTTCTTCGATTACTTGATGCACCAAATCCCCAAAATCTGCGGCCCCTTTCTTTTCCCACCAGTCATTTTTTGGTCTTAACTGCAATATATGATGAACATAGAACACATACGGATTATGAATTAAGTATTTCAATGACGTCACTGGCACATCCGACCAATCTGCTGGTGGCATTGGTGCCCCCGAATCCAGTGGATTTTCTGGGACATTATCATATTCTTCAACCGCTTTGATAATATCTTGTGCCAACTGGCGATTATACACACCATTTCGTGCATCAACCCGTGACAAGAATCTTGATTTCATAGTTGGGGCCCCACCCGACATTTTACTGCGAACCCAATATACTTTATTCCCACACGACAGATTCATAAAATCCAACGCCTGCAAAGACACCTTTTTATCTGGTGACGGCAAACCAATCTTTGTTGACAATGCCCGTGACAACCAAGAATTTTCATACCCACGTGCCGGGAACATACCATCATTCAACCCCGTCAGTATAACAACATCTGCCGTCTGCATACGTGACTCAATCGTTCCCAAAATTATCACCTGTGGTTCATCTGTTGGCGTGCGTCTGACCGACACCCCCGACAAAACATCTGCAATCAATGCATATGCATCTGGGCCTGACACAACAATCCCTGAATTTTCCAGCACCCATGACAATTCACGAATTGCCCCCCATACAGCAACAGACGCTTCATCATCAACAACAAATCTCGGCATCAGTTCTGATTTATACTGTGCAACAATGTGTGCGATTGTATTGAATAAATCACTGTTATTTTCGGTATAAACTTCATTAAACTTTTCTGGATTTTCTTCATTCCATTTATCCAGCAAATTTAATATCGCCCGCCCTGCTGGCACTTTATTTCCAGACAACCCTGCCGAAGAATCCACCCTGATTCCACGTGCATTCAATGCCGTTTCTATACGCTGGTTTCCTGCACTGTCTGGTGTAATAATCAAAACAGATTTTTTCTGTTTTATTTCCCTGCATGCAATTTCTGCCACCGCATATGCTTCCTGTGATTCATGATTTGCCTCAATCAAATGACAGTGCGACAAATCTCTATCACCCTGATATGGTTCAATATTATTTCCCATACAGTAATTCAAGAAATCTATTGCTGATTTTCCCATATCAATTGGCACGACGTGTTCTGGTTCAACACCAATTTTTTTCAAGAATTCATATTCCGCCTTATACGGATTTGTATTCAATCCAAAGTCCTGAATCCTGCCATCAATTTTTCCTGACAAAATTATCCGCCCATGGGGCAGTTTGGCAATTTCCGCCATTAAATCAGCCGTGACTGGAACACTTGCGGTTGATCCACACACAACAACCAACTTATAATCTGCCAATCTTTTCTTCCACGCCGTCATGGCCTTATTTCTAAATTGAACCTGTGTAATTCTGCCATTTGCATTTTGTTCCATATATTTAGAAATAATTTCCAACATTATCTTTTTTTTCTTAAAGTGATCTGCGGATTCTTTATCAACCAACTCGCCCCATTTAATTGCGGTTGCGTCCACCCCTTCATTTTCCATATAGTCCTGCATCCGCACCAAATCCCGTGCCACCGGTATTGCGACCGACATTGTTTTTATATCTGTATCTGCGGTCAGCATTTTTGCCACCACCACCACCCGTTCCAGATTACCAATCACATCTGGCAGATTATCAATCTCATCATCTTGTCCGTCAACGCCTTCGCCCAATGCGACCAAGTGTGGCAAAATCACGGCATGACCTGCCCGTTTTACCAATGCTTGCTCAACAGTTCTAACTGCACGTCTGCTGGGGACGAAAATCAGCATATCCTGCACATTCACCCCAGACGCATCCATCATATCAATCAAGGCATCAACCATACATGCCGGATTTGTCACACAAAAGATATTATTATTTAATACCAATTTCAGCCCTTATTTTTTCCAATCCAGTTTTCTTTTCTGCGGACGTTTCCAAGATTTCTTGCACCATCGCCCCATGTTCTTCGTGATTTAATTTAATCTGTTTATCTTCCCGCACTTTTTTATCTTTTTTTGTATAAACGATTTGATACGGCACTGCATTTGCATCACAGAAATCCATCAAATCTAAATCAGAATCCCGTGGTCCAATTCTGGAATCAATTAAAATGAACAACCGTTTCAACTGTCTTCTTTGCAACAAGTATTCTTCCAAACGTTTCAACCACCGCAACGCATCTGTGCGTGCGACCCGTGCATAGCCATAACCTGGCAAATCAACAATCATCACCCTGTCGTCTATATTAAACAGATTCAAACTTTGTGTCCGCCCTGGTGTATTAGAAGTCCGTGCCACAGGCGATCCAACGATTGCATTTATCAGTGATGATTTTCCCACATTACTGCGTCCCACAAACGCATATTCTGCGAACTGCGTTTTTGGCAAAGACCCAACTGTCTCAAAACTGCCCACGAATTTAATCATTATCCGCCCCCTGATTATCCAGCAATCTTTTATATGCTTCCTTTTTAGAAATCCCTGCCCGTTTTGCCAATTCCGATGCACTTGCCTTGGTGGGCCCGCCAACAACTTCGTTGACGATTTGACTAATTTCATCGTCACTCATTTTTTTATCTGGTGCCGGCCCCACAACCAAAACAATTTCGCCCTTTGGCGGATCTATACGCATCAGGTCTGCGGGATAGCCAATAATTGCCTGTTCATGAATCTTGGTAATTTCACGCACGATTGCAATTTGTCGTTCTGGCATAATCTGTGCCAACTGTTTAATTGTCGCCATTATACGATTAGGGCTTTCATAATACACAATCGTATGCCTAATTTTATTATCATCACGCAGTTTCTTTTCATCTACGAACCCACAGAACGTAAATCTGTCTGTTGGGAAACCCGACAACACCAACGCACTGATACACGCCACAGGCCCTGGCACAACAAAGACATCTACCCCCACCTGACGTGCCAACCGCACAATTCTAAACCCCGGATCACTGATACACGGCATACCTGCATCTGTGACCACTGCAACAGATGCCCCATTTTGTATTTTTTCAATCAGTCCATCAATAACTTCCCGTTCATTATGTTCGTGATGTGCAACCCTTGGTGTTTTTATATCAAAGTGACTGGCCAACTTGGCAAATACCCTTGTATCTTCTGTTGCGATTAAATCAACATTTTTCAGAACTTCCACCGCCCGTGGCGACATATCACCCAGATTTCCGATTGGTGTTCCAACAATATAAAGCCCTGTTTGCATTTAGAATCCTTTTATAGTAAAATAATACAAAAATAAATGGATTTTTCAATGTATATTAAACATCTTTTTGGACTTTTTGGCTTGTTATACATACTGACCGCCTGTGCCCCCAGTGGGACTGTATCGGACTGGTCTGACGATTACGACCAAATGCTGACCAGCACCCCAACCACCATGGACTATGGTTGGCTGTCGGACAAATACGGCACAGCCACAACCGACACCGATGAAAAGCGTGTTGTTGCGGTATTATTACCAATGTCTGGCACGAACGCATCTGTCGGCAACACAATCCGCACATCTGTTGAAACGGCTGTTTTGCAACACGCCCCCAAGAATTTATCTGTATCCTTCTTTGACACATCGTCAAATGCAACGGATGCGATAAATTCCGCCCTTGCCCTTGAACCCGAGGTAATTATTGGCCCAGTATTTTCTGCAAACGCCCGCCTGTTGCGTGTGTTAAAGCCCGAACATATTCCCGCCATATCTTTCACATCTGACGCAACTGCGGTTGGCGATGGTGTGACGACCATGGCATTGATGCCCACCAACAGCATTGAAACAATTGTCCGCCAAATGCAGACCGACAACGTGAACAAGTTTATTATCTTGGCACCAGATACTGATTCCGGACGTCTGATGGCAGGCACCGCAAAATACGCAGGCGACATTTATAACATCGATACCGTTGGCATATTCTATTACAACGAATCCGACCCAGAATCTATCAAGAACACAACAATATCCGCATCTATGAACACGGCCCGCACATCTGCGAACACACGTGCCCGTGCAATTTTGGCGGACATCTTAACCCGTGAAACATTGACTGCGGTTGAAAAATCAAATCTGAACATACAACTGGACAAACTGTCCAAAATAGACACCTTGGGCCCTGTTCCATACAACGGAATATTATTCCTGGGCAACGCAGACGATTCTATGAAATTGGCATCATTTTTGCGTTATTACGGTGTTGGTGCCCGTGATGCTAAAATGTATGGCACAGCCATGTGGGACGGCACAACCATATCATCAGATATAACAATGTCTGGGGCTAAATATGCCACCCTGCCCGATTCCTCGACCACATTTGCCGGCACGTATCAGCAAATATCAGGCACCCTGCCATCACGTCTGGCATCATTTGGATACGACGCAACAAATATGGCAATCGGCATGCTGTATTCGGATAAATCAGCATCATCATACCTGCTGGACCCCAGTGGTTATGTCGGCACAGACGGCCTGTTCCGCCTAAAACCCACCGGCGACAACGAACGTGGATTGCGTATAATTCAATTACGTGGCGACGGCACAACAACCCAGTTAAAGCCCGCCCCCGAAAACTTTATGACCCCACTGTATAACATTGAACAGCGTCACATACGCCCTGCTTCCCCAATGTCTTTACAGACCCCTGGGATAAATCCAAACAATTACATTTCGATACCACAACGTTATGCGTCCAAGTATCGCAGTAAAACATACGGTGCAAATATGACCATTCCGAAACAAACGATGCAAACAAATGAAATAACCATTTTGCCCGAAGACGACCGTGAAATCATAACATCAGAAAATTACAAACCCGTCAAAATAGAATCAATCCAACGCAACTATATTGACAGTTATGAAATCGAAGAATAACCAGAATCAAAAAACAAAAAACGTCCCACTTGGGACGTTTTTTTTATTTATTTTCTTTTATTCGATACAGCAGTTCACGGCTTTTTTAACCCAGTCCTTTAACTTGCTTTTTTTCTGTGGAACTTCTTTTTCCACCTTTTCAACTGCCTCTGATTTTTCTGGCATCGCCTTTTTAATTTTTTCGGACAACACCTTTACTTCTTCTTTTGTATCTTGAATCCATTTAACATCGCTGATATCCAGCATATTCATATTCAGTCCCCAGAACATACAATACAAATTATAAGATTCATCAAACAATTCGTATGCTTCCTTTTTATTTCCCATACTCAACTGTTTTGTTCCGACCTCCATCACACGCATAGATGCCGCCAACAAGTGTTTAGAAATACACCACACCTCGCCTTCATATTCTGGGATAACCTTTTGCATCAATTTTTTACGCATTTCACGAATTTCATTTATCAGATCATAGAACCCATGTTTTCCTGTCTTTGCCCCGGAATACATCAAATGTTCTTCAATAGAAATCAAATTCATAATACCGATTGTCATATCCTGATCAGCGGACAAATCTTTTGGATTTATTTTTTTACCTGCATCGACTCGTTCTACAAATTCTTTAACATTTTCGATTTTTTTCATAAAGCCAACTCCTTTCACGCTAATAATACCCCCAGTATAGCCCCCCAAAAATTAAATATCAACATGATTTTTGGGCATCTGCCTGCCCTATTTCCAAACAAAAAACCTACCATTTGGCCGGTTCAATTTTTATCACAAATCAAACATAGTTTCCAAAATAGCCCCTACGTCCTTTTTGTGTTTAGGAGACAACATACCAAAAATTCTAAACATTTCCATCGACAATTCCGCCTCTGATTTTCCTATAACCCACCTCGCTACTTCTTTGCTTTCCAATGTCCTACCCATCGGCTCTACATCAAACTTTAACACATTTACTGGCAAACATACATACAGCATGGCCTGTGTTCCTACCGCTCTTTGTTTTTCTTTCACAACTATTTCTGCAAAGATTTCATATTCTCCAAACTTGTGAACCAACAAGGGATAAGAAACCGTCATTTTATAAAAATTCACCCCATTTATAATCGTTTCTTTGGGATCTGTTCGTGAAATACAAATAGAATCTAACTGTTCAAATGTTTCATTATCAGATAAACTAACTACATCTTCATAAATTTTCTTTATTTGTGCCAAAGACAACAACCCCTTTTTATAAGAGTAATACACTATTTCGCACAACTCATATAAATACTTATTTTCCCCCTTATAGTTCTTGAAAACAAAATCCTTTAATGAAGTTTTTTGTTCATTTTCTTCATTTTTTAACAAATCATAACCAATTTGCCATTCCACATAACAATCTGACGTTATTTCAACCTGACGTGTTGCAACTGGCTGACCGTATTCCGAGAAAAAACTACGTTTCTTTACCCTAACCTTCCCCATTGGTTGCACCATAGGCAACTCAACATACAAATCTTTTTCTGTATTTACAACTTTTGCTTCTATCATATAAATCTCCTTAACATTACAAGAACGTCACAACTTTCTGAATATAGTCTTGAACGGCTTCTACTTGCTCTTTTTTAGGTTTTTCTGCCCCACCAAAAATATCTTGATTAAAATACTTTGATATGTCTAAAACATCCTGCTTTATGTTATCAAATGAACTTTTTATAAAAGGAACATTAAAATTCCCCAAAAAATACGGAACGTCTGCGAATCTTTTAAAACAATCAAGATAACAATAATATACCAATTTATCAGGATCCACATCAACCGATGCACTTGTCCTACTTCGCATAAAGGTTTGACATCTTTTTAATGCATTTATATCACGTTGCGTAAAAAATAAAATTTCTGGGGAATACCGTTTTGGTGTGGGATACTTATCTATTAAATCTGTCACATAATCCCTATCCGATAACGAAAACTCCACCCCCTCTACTGTCTTAAAACGCATATCTTTTATTTTACGATACGATAACCCTGCCCCAGGATTTCTCTTATACAAAGCCACCACCACAGGGAATCCCCTAACCTGTGACGTATTTGCAAATTCTTGACTATTAAATATTACATGGTTTATCAAATCATAATTCTTGAAGAATCGTTCACACAACTTGAAATTTGCTGGTTTAATCAAATAAGACATTGGATGCAACACCGCAACATAATCTGCCCGCAATTTGTCATAAGACAATAATGCAGTCATACCCAAATCTCTTGTTTTTATATCTGCGTCTATGCTAAATAATTCTTTTTTTACAGATTTATTTGTTATAGATGTCGCATCATTCCATGGTGGATTTCCTATAACAATCAAACTATTTGTTTCGGGGATACCAAACAATTCCCTACCTACATTAAAAAAAGCATTTTTTTCTGAATAATGAACAAATGGGAAATTTTTTCTTGCTACATCTAATGCAACAGAATCTATATCATTTCCAAAAAATTTATTTTCTGGAAAAAACTTTTCCAACTTGAAAAACGCACCACCACCACAAGTCAATTCAGCAAAAACACTATCTTTTGATATATTCTCTTTCAACAACCACTCTGCTACCAAATCCACATACTTTTCTGGGGTATAAAAACTCCCCATATTTATTCTATCCTTATTCGACAAATGATTTGATATATTTACGTTGTTCATTTTCAATTTATTATTCTTTTTCTCTAAAAAGAACTTAATCGAAAACCATCACCAAAGTCAAGTCATCAAACAAAAAACCGACCATCTGGTCGGTTCTATTTTCTGGTGGGAGTGGGTGGATTCGAACCACCTCAGTCATAAGACAACAGATTTACAGTCTGCCCCGGCTCTCCAACTCCGGCGCACGCCCAATCCTTGGTGCGGGCAGCGGGAATCGAACCCGCATTTCAAGCTTGGAAGGCTTGCATACTAGCCTTTGTACTATGCCCGCAACAAAATCAAAGCCCATTGATTATAAACTAAACAAAATAAAAATCAAGCATTTAATTATACCAATATAAAAGTCCCCAAAAATCTGGGGACTTTTTTTTGCAAACATGCAATCCGTGGGATGTGGATTCGGGCCTGTGGAAAGTCCGCTTTGCTTCACCTTGCATCGTTCGCACACACATTATGCCACATTTACCCTATTCCCTCCACAGGTTGGTTTTCCCAGGGTTTATTTCACACACACCTTGCGTCCATCTTGATAAGCACTGATATAAATATGAATTGTATTTTCCGGCAACACCGCCTCGGCAATATCTGGCCATTCAATCAAAGTAATATCATTTTCAATCGCATGCATCAACCCGATTTCGGTCAGTTCTGACGCATCTTCAACCCTATACAAATCAAAGTGTGAAATTCCATCATAACTTTGCACGATTGTAAATGTAGGACTTGGCACCACCGTATCTGCCCCACGCAACGTTTTAATAATCGCCCGTGCAATTTCAGATTTTCCCATACCCAAATCACCATGCAATGCCACCACCACCGGTGCTTTCAGATTATTTGCGAATTGCCCTGCCCATTTCCGCATTTGTTCAACATTTTCCAAAATATATTCTTTCATTTTCTTACTCCACCAACAACAAGTCATCTTCAATTTGTCTAATTCTATCTCGCAGTTCACCTGCTTTTTCGAATTCCAGATTTTCTGCACACTCACGCATTTTCCGTGTCAGTGTTTTTATCTCTTTACGCATAGTTTCTGCGTCCATCACCCCACCTGCCTTATCATAAACAAACCTGCGTATTTTATCTACTTTCTCGTTTCCATCTCCGACCTCGGCAAATACGGCCTTGGTCACCGTCTTTGGTGTAATACCATGCTCACGATTATACGCCATCTGCTTTTCACGTCTGCGTGCCGTCTCGTCCAGCGCACTTTTCATAGAATCTGTAATTTTATCCGCATACAAAATCACCCGACCATTTGCATTACGTGCCGCCCGCCCTATTGTCTGAATCAGCGAACGTGTTGATCGCAAGAACCCTTCTTTATCTGCATCCATAATTGCGACCAATTCGCACTCTGGCACATCCAGTCCTTCTCTCAACAAATTTATCCCGACCAGCACATCAAATTTACCAAGTCGCAAATCTCGCAACAGTTCTATACGTTCCAACGTTTCAATATCACTGTGCAGATATTTTGCTTTGACCCCGTTTTCATTTAAATAGTCCGTCAACTGTTCCGCCATTTTTTTCGTCAGTGTTGTCACCAACACCCGTCCTTTGACATCACGAATTTGCCCCAGCAAATCATCTACTTGATTTTGTGTAGGTCTGACATCACACACCGGATCCAGCAATCCTGTTGGTCTGATAACTTGTTCAGACACAACCCCTTTGGCCTGTTCCAATTCCCAATCTGCCGGTGTTGCGGAAACAAATATCGTTTGCGGTCGCAGATTATCCCACTCATCAAACGTCAACGGCCTGTTATCAATACATGCCGGCAACCTGAATCCATACTGGGACAAAGTTTCTTTTCTTGCCCTATCCCCCCGACTCATTGCACCGATTTGTGGAACCGTCACATGACTTTCGTCTATAAACAGAATTGCATCTTTTGGCAAATACTCGAACAACGTGGGCGGTGGTTGCCCCGGCAACCGTCCAGATAAATACCGTGAATAATTTTCCACCCCACGACACGTCCCTGTGCTTTCCATCATTTCTATATCAAAGTTCACCCTTTCTCTTAATCGTTGCTCTTCGATATATTTCATATTTTCGTGAAAATATTCTAACCTATCCGCCAAATCCCGCCTGATTTGTTCCAATGCTTGCAGAACACTGGGCATAGGTGTTGCATAGTGTGTATTTGGATAAATTGCAATCCTGTCCAACTTTTGCAACTTGGCCCCGGTCAGCGTATCAAATTCCCAAATTTCTTCTATTTCGTCCCCCCAGAAAGACAACTTCCATGCCCTGTCCTGTGCGTGTGACGGGAATAAATCCAACGTATCACCCCGCACCCGAAAAGTTCCACGTTCAAACGTCACATCGTTTCTTTTATATTGAATATCCACCAACGCCATCATCACATCACGTTGCGAAATCAAATCCCCTGTGTTTAAGACAACCTTCATACCTGCATACTGCTCGGGCGAGCCCATACCATAAATCGAAGACACACTGGACACCACCACCACATCACGTTCTTCCAACATTGCCCGTGTTGCACTATGTCTCATTCTATCCAACTGCTCGTTTATAGATGCATCCTTGTCAATATAAGTATCTGTTGTTGGCATATATGCCTCGGGCTGGTAATAGTCATAGTAAGACACAAAATATTCCACATGATTATTTGGAAAAAACGACTTCATTTCGGTGTATAACTGTGCCGCCAATATTTTATTTGGTGCCATAATCAATGCAGGTCGCCCCAGTTCTGCGATAACATTAGCCATTGTGAACGTTTTTCCAGACCCCGTCACCCCCAGCAAGACCTGGGACCTTTTGCCATCACGCACCCCACTGACCAGTTCTTCGATTGCCGTTGGCTGGTCCCCGGTGGGTTTGTAATTACTTTCAAGATTAAATATTTTTTTGTTCACAACTATAAGTATAATCCATTATAATCAAATTACAAGGATACGAGAGAGATGTCATTAAAACCACGTCACAAACGCAGAATTATATGGGGTGCTATAATTGCAATTGCTACATTGGCCTTGTCTATTGTAATAATTCCGCCAATGATAACCCTAAACAAATTTCGTCCTGCGTTGGAAAATGCAATATTCGAACAAACCTTGGTCCCTGCAAAATTAGATGGCGATATAAATTTCAGTTTATTGGGCGGTGCGACAATTGTTGCCCACGACGTATCTGTTCCCACGGCCCGCATTGGCTCTGTTATGCTGTCTATCCCATTCAGCAGTATATTCAAGATGCCTAATATTCAATTAAAAAACACCGTCACCATATACGATGCAGATATAGACATAAAAAAACTGGCCCCTGCTTCGTTTAATCATAATATCAAGATAAACAATTCCAACATTACATTTATGGGTCGTAAATTTCATATCATTCGTGCCGAATTTCGTGACGGCCAATTCAACGGGGTTATCCGCACAGCCGAACATAAATATGATGTAAAATTCTACGGTGATTCTTTCGAGATTAAGAACAAGAACAACAATCTGGAAATCTACGGTCAAATTTACACCGATGGCACAATCCGTGGCAAACTGTCATTTGAAACCTATGACATTGGTTCATGGATAGGATTTGGACAATCCCAATTACCAATTCACGCATTGATTAAGGTCACAACAAACTTTGAATGGGACGGTGGCACGGCATACAAATTCACCAACATTGTCGCAAATAAATTTACCGGCGATATAATCCTGGCACCAGACGGCCACAAAACAATCAAGGTTCGTTCACAAAACATTGATTACGACTATTCATTTTTATTAAAGCCCGGTCGTCTGCTGTATAACGCAAACATCGACCTGGACTTTTATGGCAAGATTACACTGGGCGACCGTGTATTCAACCACATACGCATAAACACTTCAGGCGACAACGAAGTCGTGCAAATCAAAAACATAATCGCAGACGATATTGTTATCACAGGTGGCACACTGGACGCAAACGGTGCCCATAATTTAATGGTGAACCAACCCTTGGACGGTCACGAATCCATATGTTTTTTTACTGGCAACACAACAAAATGGGAATGCACCGAATATTCATACAAGAATACCCACGGCAAACTGTTTGTTGATAACAATAAATATTATATCAAGGTCCACTCTCGTCAAAACATGCAATCCCACCAAGATATGTTAAAACGCATCCGTCATATTGGAACATCTGGGCGTATTGATTTTGATTTTGCGGACATATCTGGCACACACGAAATAAATGGCGAACAGATAAAAACCACATACCGTCACGTAAATAATCAGACCCTGGCTTGGTTCAATGTCGACCTGCCATTTTTACCATCATATATGTTTTCCGACATCGGGAACTTTGTTTGGGAAACCAAAGACAAATGGACATTTACACCCAAGAACGAAAATTGGTCACTGACTGTATCTGGCCCTGAATTTAATTTATCGGGAAAATCGATAAAATCTTGGTTTCCGGAAATAGACACAACATTTATGAACGATATGTCTTATACCATGTCGGGCAAATATTCCAAAAATACAATATCAGACCTAAAATTCACACTGGGCAACCACACCTTTACCGGCAGTGTCAGTGGCAAAAACATCACCCTGTCAACCACCGTTCTAAATCTGGACACATTTGTTTCCCAGGAATACTTGGACAATTATGACGAATACGAATTTACCAAAAACGCACCAATTATCACATTATTCAACCTGCCATTTAATATTTCATTGTCTGCCAACCGTATGATTTATCATGGCAATGAATATGCAAACTTTGTCTATTCATTAAAAGACAATGATCAGATTTTTTCTATCACCGACTCTTCCCGTGGCAATCTGCTGGCAACACTGGAAAGAAAGAAAACCAATTACGAAATATTTATTCAATTAAACCGCTTTGTCACATCTGGCTATATTCTGTCATCTGACATGCCATTGAATATCCGTGATTCAGTTGTCACCGCAGAAATCCACATGAACACCCATGAGAAAATAGCCCACGACATTTGGTATAACATGAACGGCGAAATGGATTTATTATTCGAAGACGGCTATCTAATTGGCCTGTCCACCGATGATTTTTACGCATCTGCCCAGGACATATCAATATTAAATGCCGAAGACGCAATTTCCTTTGCCCTAGAAGGCGGTATCAGTAAATTAAAGAACCTGCACATAATCGGCAAATACAAAGATGGCGATTTCCAAACCACCGAACCATTTACTGCATCCCTTCGTCACACCGACATAACAGGATTATTGGAAATCAAAGACGGATTGATGACATCTCAATTAAAGATATTGATGCGTGGCACATCACCGGATGTCAAACCAATAAATATGATAATCATGCCGAACGGGAATCGCCGTTATCTGCTGTCTGAAATTATGCCAAATTTCGACCCAGAATTTTTACGTGCATTTACCCTGACACACGACAAATTTTAATTTGATTTACAGTTGTCCAGATACACATCACGTGAAACGACATTACCGTCATTATCGGCCCAGTATTTATACATACCAACCTTGACGCAGTGATATCCATTTGCGGTCAACCCGATATGTCTTTGACATTCGACCAGCATTTTATCTGTTCCAACCAAATCCCCCGGACACCCGCATATCACATTTACAAATTTATCCAAGATATTCTTTGCCTTGTATGGCACAAACAAATTTCCACCCCTTTTCTGCATACGTCCCACACAATACATATCGTATTTACTTTTCAAAACATCTGCCTGAAATGGGGTCAACTGCAATACATTTGCCAAATCATCAATATAATTTTTCATTTTTTATTTCCTTGGTTGAAAAAATTATATCTTTGTATTTATCCATATCCCACAGGTATCAATTCATATAAAAAAACCGCCCCATCTTTCAGGGGCGGTTTTTCATCACAAGATGCATCAGTTCTTTTTACGAACTTGGATATGCACATCACGCAGTTGCTGTTCGGTCACCTCGTTTGGACTTCCCATCAACAGGTCTTGTCCACGTTGGTTTGCAGGGAACGCCACCACTTCACGCACACTGTCACCGAACCCGGTAATTTCAGACACCAACCGGTCTATACCAAATGCACACCCACCGTGTGGTGGTGCACCATATTGGAACGCAGTGTATAATCCACTAAAATTCTTTTCGACTGCCTCGATTGGATACCCTGCAATCTCAAAGCACTTTTTCATAATATCAGGATTATAGTTCCGCAATCCCCCACTGCAAATTTCCAGTCCATTTAACACCATGTCAAATTGTGCTGCTTTGATTTCAAATGGGTCTTTTGTATCCAGTTCTTCCAACGTTGCCATCGGGAACGAGAACGGATTATGTGTGAACTTTGGTGCCCCTGCTCTGTCTTCATCAGGTTCGAAGAATGGGAACGATTCAACCCAGCAAAACGCAAAGTCACGTAGATTTACCAAACCTAAATCCGCCCCCAATTTGCTACGCAGTTTTCCAGATGCCTTGGACGCAGTTTCCACCATATCACAAACAAAGAACAACGATGCATTATCGCCTGCAATTTCGTGCAGTTTTGCAATTCTTGCTTCATCTAACTTCTTTGCAACAGGCCCCTTGGCTTCTTCTGCGAACACAATGTATCCCAGTCCGCCCAGTCCCAGTTCTTTGACCGCATAATCGCCCAATTTGTCGAACCAAGAACGTGGTTTATCCGCACTGTTTGGTGCCGGAATTGCACGAACCACCGCCCCGTTTTCGATTGCATTTGCAAAGATTCCAAAATCAGATCCACGGAACACATCTGTCACATCGTGAATAATAATTGGATTACGCAAATCAGGTTTATCTGTTCCATATTTCAACATTGCATCATCGAAACTGATATGTGGAATTTCTGGATACACATTTGCATCAGGTGCAAATTCCCGCACCAAATTTGGCATAATTTCATCACCCACGGCCTGAATATCCGCCAAATCAACAAAGGACATTTCCATATCCAACTGATAGAATTCCAACAATCTATCTGCACGCAAATCTTCATCACGAAAACAAGGTGCAATTTGGAAATATCTATCAAACCCAGACACCTGCAACAATTGTTTAAACATCTGTGGTGCCTGTGGCAACGCATAGAATTTACCGTGATGCAAACGACTTGGCACGATAAAATCACGTGCACCTTCTGGGCTTGATGCCGTCAGCACAGGTGTCTGAAATTCCGAGAAACCCAAATCCCACATTTTATCACGCAACCACTTCATCATTTTATTGCGTGTCAAAATTGTCTTGTGTAATTTTTCACGTCTCAAATCCAAAAAGCGATATCTAAAACGCAGTTCTTCACTGACATCATCATCGCCAAACACCTGGAAAGGCAACACTTCGGAATTCGTCAGCACCTCGAACTTTTCCGCCTGAATTTCGATACCACCTGTTGTGATTTTATCATTTACTGCGGCCGCATCACGTGCCACCACCTTGCCGGTAATTTTGATAACAGATTCTGGGCGAACCTTTTCCAACAATTCGTCCCCCCCGTCAAATACAATCTGTGTCACCCCATAATTATCCCGCAGATCAACAAACAACAACGCCCCATGATCACGTTTACGATGCACCCACCCCGACAAAGTCACAACTTCGCCAACATTTGATGTGTTTAATTCCCCACATGTATGTGTTCTAAATTTAGATTTCAACGATAACATTTTGGTCCCTTTTTTTGTTTTCAATGGGCACCATAAAAATTGGAAATTTTCGGCACCCAAATTGTTATTAAATTACAGGGGCGCAAGTTTTTTTCTTTAACCGCGCGGTGCCACCCTGATTTATAACTTTCTAATCTGTTGCGTTATTCCATGGTTGTCAGTCATATCATCACAACGCAAAACAGATGATGCATTTCTGGTGCCCTAAGCAAGAATCGGACTTGCGACTCGTCCTTACCAAGGACGTGTTTTACCACTAGACTATTAGGGCAATAAAACTGCACCAATTATAAGGTATGACGGATAAAAATCAAGCACAAAATCACCCGCTATTTTCAGCGGGCGGAATAAATCACTTTACTTTCTGTTTTTTGTCACGTGCCCCAACAAAAATCAACACAGATAAAACTTTTGACAAATCTAATATTCTACATTAGCATTATTTTCAATCATTTAATCAAAAAGGACAAGAAAATGCCTAACCAAGAAGATAACACAAAAACAATTTGCAAGCATAAATACATGCCCGAACTGTGCAAAAACACCTGGTGCAAAGACATCCTTCCAGATGGCCGGTGTCCAAATGGCCACTGGTCTGGTTGCAGTGACAAATTACGTGTATCTGATGCAGAATACGTGCTTTTGGAATATATGTTCAAAATACAAACACAAAACAACAAAATATTACAAGAAATCAACAACCTTAAACAAAACCAGAAATAAAGAACAGATAATGGCACCTACCAGCAACATTTCTATTATGTCCCCATGGCAAAGAATATCCGCCCAGGATATAGAAAAAATATCACCCACTGCCATGCGTGAAAACAATGCGGATTACTTTTTACACGAACTGTATCGAACCGCCCGTGAAATAGTGATATACAACTATCATGGTTCCATTACACCAGATACATCAATCAGTTTTGGATGGGGAATTAAATCACGTTTTGGACAGGAACACAGATATTTTTACACCTATCAACAAAACACAGTATATCTACGAAACACATTTGAAATGTTGCCACTCATGCATATTCCTGTCGCACATTTTACACCCGAACAAGATACTGTATTTCGCCACGCAGTCGAATCTGTGATTAAACACTATAAACCTTGGAATCTGTTTAAGTCCACAAGCATCAACAAGATAAAAATAACTACACCGACAAAATTCAATCATCATATACAATATTTTGGGACCAGTTTGCAAATTTACCAAGAACAAAACCCATTACAGACACCTGTCCGTTGCAACGGATGCGACTTGCATTGCTATTTTGGCTATCAAAAACATCCACAAAATCCTTATGCTCCACACTCGATATATTATGATGAATGTCCAACAATAAATCATATTTTGGCCAAGGATTGTCCTGATAAATGTGCCATCAAATTACAAGAATATATCAACCACATCACTAACACCCCACCCGATCAGAATACCCGTAAAACATTTACCCAAGCCCAAAGAACAAACATAACCCCAGAACAAGGTAATGTGTATGTTTCTTCGCCTGGGAAATGTAATGGCTGTGATGCCGGATGTGAACTGGGGACCGCCTATGCATTAAACAATAAATTTGTTTATCCCACAATTGACGGCAGAATCATCGCCCGTTATATTGATGAAAAATACTATTACCAATACCCCGGCACCAGCACCTTTGGCTGGGAATCATCACCTGAAAACCTTGTCGATATAATCGCACAAAATGTTGGCATAATCGCCCGCCTGTGCGACCATTACAAAACCAAATAACCCAACCGCCCCTGTGGCGGTGTTTCTATGTCCGGGATTATGTCCAGTATATGTAAAACAATCTGCGTAAAGTCGCAAAATCGCATAAATTCGGGCAAATAACACGAAATAAAAAAAATCCCGGTTAACCGGGAAATTCTGGTAGCAGCGGAGGGATTCGGACCCCCGACCAAAGGATTATGATTCCTCTGCTCTACCACTGAGCTACGCTGCCAAACGCCACGCATTATAACACTAAAAAAACAAATTGCAATATTTTTTCACACTGTGCATTTATTCTTATTCACAATAATTATAATATTTAATAATCTTTAATTAAAACCAACCCTAAATTATGGTATTATAGTCGCTATGAAAAAAATTGTATTATGTTTATCAATATTGGCAATGACAACGACCGCCGGACACGCCAACACAGACAACCCATTTTTCAGTGGATATGAAAACCAGGTTGCGTTCAACTTTGGCTGTGGAGTAAATCACGGATTTTTAATTCCTGCTCCGTCCCAGTTTGTTCCATTTAACATGTATCACATTCAGTATTCCCAGCCCACAACATTTTTTGGCATTCAAGCACGTCAGTCCTTGAACGTAATCCAAACATTGGGCCACGGTTCCAAATACGGATGGCAGTGGGACAAATACACGATTCCAATTGCAATGATATCCCAAGACATCACACCATTTTATGGTGACAATTGGTACACATTTATGGGTGTTGGTGCCGGCTTTCAGGCCCAGCAAAACAAACGCATTGGATCGAAATTGATATTCAGTTTCAAGATTGGTGCTGGCTATAAAATCACGGACTGTCTTGGGGTCGAGATTTATGCCCATCACTTTTCCAACGGAAACACCGCCCCCGAAAATAATTCCTATGCCTTCTATGGTGCCGGCATAACATACAGTTTTTAATTACCTATTTCCACTACCACTCAATCGGTGTTTTACCATGCGAAACCAGATATTGGTTTGCCTGGCTAAAATGCCGATTACCAAAGAACCCCCGATATGCCGACAACGGTGACGGATGTGCACTTTTCAATATCAAATTTTTTTCTGCATTTACAAAGCCCGCTTTTTTCTGGGCATAACTGCCCCACAGCATATAAACGATATTATCCCGTTGGGCCACTGCACGAATAACACTGTCGGTAAATTCTTCCCATCCACGCCCTGCATGCGATGTCGCCACATGTGCCCGCACCGTCAACGTAGAATTCAGCAACAACACCCCCTGTTGGGCCCAATACGTTAAATCTCCATTTGTGACCGATGGTCGCCCCAAATCACTGGCAATTTCTTTATAAATATTTTGCAAAGACGGTGGATATGGCGTTGGTGGCAACACAGAAAAACAAAGTCCATGTGCCTGCCCTGGTTCATGATATGGGTCCTGACCAATAATCACCACCTTGACATTATCCAGTGGGCATAAATTAAAAGCATTAAAAATATTCTTTGGTTCTGGATACACAACCTTGCCCGACAAATATTCCGCACGCACAAAATCGGTCAGTTTAACAAAGTAATCTTTCTCAAACTCGCCCGACAATGCATTTTTCCAAGACGCTTCAATATTTACATTCATAACTTCACCAACCCCTGTTGACATCCCTTCCACAAGACAACATCAATATATCCACGTGGATATCCAGTCTGCTCCACCAAATAATCAAACATTGCATCACACGCAGATTTTATTTCCGGCGATAACTTCGCATTATCAATCGACAAATTTTTATTTACAAATTTGCATCCCAACCGCTGAATCCAGACATCATACTTTACGACATCTTCCCCCAAATTACGTGCCAAATGATTTGCGGTAATTTTTCCCACATGTGGCAACCTTTGCAAGAAAATCAACTTATCTTCTAGCGATTGAATTTGATAGTATTCATCACAAATTTTTTCACGATTATTCCAGATACTACAAATTGCATTTATCTTGTTTTTATTATTAAACACTTGCATCAAAGAATCAAAAACCGCCCCATTTTGATTTAGTGTTTCCATAATAATTTGATGAATTTTTTTTGCGGTCTTTTGCGAAAATCCCCCTGCCAGAATCACATAAACACAGTGCGATGCAAACTCATCTGGCATATAGATTTTTCTATTTTTCAGATTATTTTTTATCTCGTCAAACGACTGAATATCACTGTCCAAACCTTGCTTTCGCAATTCATCATCCAACGCCAAGAACCACTGCCTTGAAAAATTAAAATTCGTCATTTTCACTGCTCAAAAATTTTTCCAACCCCAACTTTATATCACTTGTATTTTTCTGTTCGACATTATCTTGCACCGCTTGACCTGCCTCTTGAAATTTGTTCTTTTTATATTCATTGATTACGAAACGCATATGCCGGGCCATTTCATCTGCATTTGTATTCATTATTCCGTTGTTTAAAATACCTATTAAATTATTTCTTAAATCCTGAGGTCCTATTTTTTCTGTCATCAAAAACTTTTTTACCACTGTCATAACCTGATACGGCGAAGGCCTATCGCTGGGACGCACCATATACATTTTTTTCAATAAACCATCCAACGACTTATACCATTGTTCCATATTATCAACCATATTATTCTCCCCGTTCTGCCATCAATTTTTGCATCATTTCTGGATTTAATTGCTGTTGATTTTCTGCATCTTTTCCGATTTTTTCAACCTTGCTTTTACCATTTTTCAAGGCCTCATTTTTTTTAATTTTCTCTTGCAGATTTTTTATCTCGCCCTCTATCTGTGCGACCTGCCAAGAAGAATACAAATCTTTTTTCTTTAACATATCTTGCAACTCGGCAATTTTTCTTTTCCACACCGCCGGCCAAGAATTATCAAACTGATTTAATTTTTCATCTTTTTCCATTACAGCACCCCATAAAAATTTGGTGCAGTTTTTCCTGCACCAAACATTATTAGATATCCAGATTTGCATCCAATGCATTTTCTACGATAAAGTCACGTCTGGGTTCAACCACATCCCCCATCAGCATTGACACCACTTCATCTGCCTTGGTTGCATCATTGACCGTCACCTGGAACAAAGAACGATGATTTGGATCCATTGTTGTTTCCCACAATTGTTCTGCGTTCATTTCCCCCAAACCCTTGTATCGCTGGATTTTCAAGCCATTTTTCGCATATTCAAATGCAGTATCTAACAATTTCAACGCACCCCAAATTTTTTGAGTTTTTGTTTTCACCCGCAACGTTGTTGGCTTTGCAAATGTTTCTACCAATTCGGTCCGTCCGTCCATACGCAACCAAGCACGGATTTCTGGTCCACTGATTTTTTCACGTGGCAATGTATGAGTTTCCGTCACACTACGCAATGTTCTTGTGATATGGATTCCAAATGGATCTGCTGAAATTTTCCACCCACGTTCGAATTCTAATTCTTGTGCATCTAACATTTTTTCTGTATTTGCAAAGTTCTCGGCACTTTCATCTTCGAACACATTGTTCAATGCCAATGCTTCTACAAAACGCAACGGCACGATATGACTCAACCCCTGCAATGTATTACGCATATTCAGCACCAACCCCAACAGACGTTTCAGATCCGCCCCCGAAATTTGCATTCCACCTGCAACTTCGATTAAACCATCTGTTGCCAACTGTTCCATCAAATAGTCGTCCATTTCACGTTGGTTCTGCAAATAAATTTGCGTCTTTCCACGTGTGACACCATAAAGTGGTGGTTTAGCCACATAGATATACCCACGTTCAATCGCCTGTGGCATATGCCGGTAAAAGAACGTCATCAACAACGTCTGAATATGTTGACCGTCCACGTCAGCATCGGTCATGATAATAACTTTGTGATAACGCATTTTTTCGATATCAAATTCGTCTTTACCGATACCTGTTCCCATTGTTGTAATCAATGCACCGATTGTATCCGACCCCAGCATTTTATCAAAACGCACACGTTCCACGTTCAAAATTTTACCACGCAAAGGCAAAATCGCCTGTGTTTTACGATCACGTCCCTGCTTTGCGGTTCCACCAGCCGAATCCCCCTCAACAATAAACAGTTCACATTTTGCAGGATCACGTTCACTACACCCTGCCAACTTTCCTGGCAATCCACCCAGTTCTGGTCCTGTCTTTTTTCTTGACAGTTCACGTGCCTTACGTGCTGCTTCACGTGCGGTTGCGGCCTCTATAATTTTATCTATAATAGTTTTTGCAATCTGTGGATTTTCGTCCAAGAATTCATACAACATTTCCGATACAGTGCTTTCAACCACCGGTCTAACTTCACTTGAAACCAATTTATCTTTTGTCTGCGAACCAAATTTAGGATCTGGAATTTTCACACTGATAATACTGGTCAACCCTTCACGAAAATCTTCACCCGACAGATTTATATCTTTTTTTGTTCCTTTTTCGCCGATATATTTATTTATCGCACGTGTCAGCCCTGCACGGAACCCTGCCAAATGCGTTCCACCGTCACGGTTTGGAATATTATTTGTAAAACACAAAGACGTTTCTGTATATGCGGTTGTCCATTGCAGAACAATTTCGATATACGTATCATCATTTTGTTTAATCATCTGAATAGGTTCTTTATTCAACAATTCTTTGGATTTATCCAAGAACGTTGCAAATCCCTTTAACCCATCAACACTGTGAAATTCACGTTCTTTTTTCTCGCCACCACGCAAATCTTCCAGAACAATTTTAACATTTGCGTTCAAGAACGACTGTTCACGCAACCATGTTTCCAATGTATCAAAGTTAAATTCAGTCCCTGTAAACGTATCTGGCGAAGGCAAGAAACTAACCTCGGTTCCGTGTTCATGGCCCGACTTATTTTCTGTAATTTTCAGATTACAAGTTGGCACACCATCTGCGAACGACATAAACGCTTCTTTATCACCACGCCACACACGCACCTCTAACCATGTTGACAACGCGTTTACCACAGACACACCCACACCGTGCAAACCACCAGAAACCTTATACGCACCGTTTGTTTCGTTATCAAATTTACCACCTGCGTGCAATTCGCACATAATCAGTTCCAACGCACTGCGACCTGTTTCATGATTGATATCGAACGGCATACCACGTCCATTATCACGGATTGTCGCACTGCCATCAGGGTTCAGCGACACATACACCGTATCCGCATACCCAGCCATCGCTTCGTCGATAGAATTATTTACCACTTCGTAAATCATGTGATGCAATCCGGAACCACCTTCGCCCACGTCCCCGATATACATTCCCGGACGTTTTTTAACCGCTTCCAGTCCCTTTAACACCTTAATTGAATCACCTGTATACTCGTTATTTACAGCCATTTAACAATCCTTTCTTTTTTCTGTGTAAAACATAGCAATTTCTGGTATAATTATCAAGAAAAAAGGGGACTTTTATCCCCAAAAAATTAAAAGAAAAGGTATATGCTATGAAGTTTAAATTATTATATTTCGGGGACATTTTGATAAACCCTAAAAAGCGGGCCCAACATATTGCGGACATTCGCATGCAGTTTCATCCACAACTAAAAAAACTGGTTGAACACAGCCCTTGGAACAACCTGACCCAATACATGGTTCCAAACCCAACCAAAAGTCCCATCACCACCCGTCATGTTGGCGGAATTGATTGGAATCCAATTATTACACCAAACCTAAAATTGATTGCAGAATTAGACATTCAACTACTCCACCCTGAAATTGTTGGTGTTCCACGTTCTGACATTGACAATCGTGTAAAAACAATTATGGACGGCCTGCGTTGTCCACAGAACGAACACGAAATCGGAACGAACACACCACGTGACATTGGACCAATTTACACACTGTTGGACGACGACCATTTAATAACCAAATTATCCGTAAATACCAGCCACTTGTTGGACACAGGTATATTCTCGGAAAAAATACAAAGCAGTCCAGATTCAATATTTATGATGCTGGACGTAAATATCCGTGTTGCCGAAGGCACATTGGAAAATCTGCCATTTATGGTGTAAAAAATAAAACACAAAAAAACACCCGCCAAACGGCGGGTTTGTTTTTACTATTTCTTGATTGGTGGAAAACATTTTCCCGTGGATTCTGAACAGCACCCAAAGATTGTATCCCCTAAATCCTTAAACTTTTCATCACCACAGCAACCAAATTTATTTGGCTTTGTTCCATCTGCACACAACCCAGCATTGATATTCTCTTCAATCTTTTTTGCGATTTCTTCCTCTGTCAATTCTGGTTCTTGTGGCTTTGGTTTTGGCACTTCCATCGGTGGATAGCACGTATTACCATCTTCTGGGCAACAGTTAAACCCTAACTCGCCCATATCTGTATATTTTTCCCCTGGACAACAACCATTTTCATCTGGCTTATCACAACTTTTATCTGCTGGAATATCTTCTGTCTGCACTTCTTTTTCATTTTCTTCTTCGGAAACCTGCACAGTCGGTGCAATCGGAGAACGTGTCGAAGCAATTGTTCTGACGGCACGTCGCCCTGCCCGCTTTGCACATTCACGACGTTGTTTTAACTTCAACTCTTCCAACTCTTTTTGTGTTTCTTCATCAGGGTCTTCAATTTTACTTAAACGTGCGACTTCTTCCTTTAACCAATCACAGTCCGTTCTAACCCCAACTTTTTTCTGCACAGATTCAGTTGACGTTTCTACTTCTTCTACAAGCACTTCTTCATCTTGTGCATATACTTCTTGCACAACTGCGGCGGTTGCAAAACCAGCAACCATTGCAAAGACCGCAATTTTAATTATTCCTTTCATTTCCATATCCTTTTTATTCGTTTATAATTTTTTCTATTTCCAGAATAAAATCTATTGCCGGATTAGTCAGTTTTTTTGCCTTTTCGAACACTTCTTCTGCGGCCGCCTGCATATCCAACCGTTTATATGTCTCTACAACTTCAATCGTATCATTACGATTAAATTCGTCATCTTTCAATGCCCGTGCGATTTCCAATTCTTTTTGTGCCAACTTTACATACATATCAGAATTTTCTGCACAGCCACGTTCTGCCAGATTTGCATAAATCTTTGCACGCATAATACGATTTTCTGCAAAGCCATCTGCACTTGGCATCTGTTCCTGCAACAGGTTTTCAATTTCCCCACACGTTGTTTTATTTAACTTAAACGCAGACAGAATTTCTTGTTCACGTGCAATCATCGTATTGTATTTTTCGATATTTTCTGGACATCCGTGTTCAATCAATGTCTGATATATTTTAATATTATATTCATGTGCCCGATAATCCTCTGCATATTCTGGCACCAATCGCCCCAAGAACATTTCTTCAATCACCACACATGTATCATCTTGGGGTTGTTCAACCACGACCTGTGCCACATCAACAAATTTTTCTTCTGCTGATTTTTTATGCGATATTTCAATACCGTTTCCGACCATCACACCACACAAAAACAGTGCAACCAACCCAAGAATTCCCATAATTTGTTGCTTGCGATTTTTAATCAAACATACCTCGGGCTTTTTACCATTTTTATTTTTTGCGACCATTTTTTATCCCCCCTGTTTTATTTATTCAACGATACCGTTGTTTATTGTTATAATCGTATCTGCCCGCTTTGCCAGATTCATATCGTGTGTCACGAACAGCATAGCCATTTTATTTTTTCTGACCAAATCCATCAGCAAATCAAACACCACCCCTGCATGTGTTGGATCCAAACTTCCCGTTGGTTCATCAGCCAACAAAATATCAGGATTATTTGCCAACGCACGTGCAACTGCGGTCCTTTGTTGTTCACCGCCACTCATCTGCCCCGGCAGATGATTTGCCCGATGTGCCACATTTGCACTTTTCAACAGTTTCATTGCCCGCACATATGCATCATTTTCACTTACCCCCGATGCCAGCATTGGCAACATTACATTTTCCACCGCTGTAAAGTCCGATAGCAAATTATGTCTTTGATAAACAAATCCAATTTTTTTTCTTCTGATTTGAGTCCTTGTATCTTCGTCCATTTTCTGAACATTCATTCCAGAAATCAGAATACTTCCCCCTGTTGGTTTATCCAACAATCCCACACACTGCAACATCGTAGATTTTCCAGACCCCGATTGTCCAACCATTGCGACAATTTCGCCACGATGCAAATCAAAACCACCGCCCCGCAGAACATGCAACGGCTGTCCCCCTTCGATAAATGTCTTTTTTATATCTCGCACAGACAACACGACTTCGCCGTTTTGTATTTTTGATAAAGAATTTAATATACCTGTCATTTTATTCATTTCTCAACACCTCGACCGGATCAGTATTTGATGCCTTCCACGCAGGATACAATGTCGCCAAGAAAGACAAACTTATCGCCAAAGCCGCAATTCCAACCACACTACCTATTTCTAATTTAGACGGCAATTCTGACAAATAATACAATTCTGCTGGGAACAAATCACGTCCTGTAATCATCTGAACAAATTGGCGAATTGGTTCTATATAGATTGCAATCAACACACCAAATATTGTGCCAAAGAACGTCCCAATCACCCCAATACTGGTTCCTGATAAAATAAATATTTTCATCATAGATTTACGTGAAACCCCAAACGTCCGCAATACCGCAATATCTTTATTTTTATCTTTGACCAACATCACCAACGAAGACACAATATTAAACGCCGCCACAATCACAATCAGCATCAAAATCAAGAACATCACATTTGATTCCACCTGTAATGCCCCCACAAACCCACGATTTAATTCACGCCAATCCCGCACGACAAAACCATCTGGCAACAGATTGACCAACGAATTCAGCACCGCCGTTGTATCTTCTGGATTATCCAAGAACAAATCAATATGCGTCACCGAATTTGGAATATTCAGATACTTTTGTGCTGTCTCTAACGGCATAAAGATATACCCAGAATCATATTCATACATACCCATAAAGAACGAACTCATCACCGGATAAGACATAATTCTTGGCATAGACCCAAACGGTGTTGGTGTTGCATTATTTGCCGACACCAGTGAAATATTATCCCCCATTGTCACCCGCAAAGCCCGTGTCAGCGATGCCCCTGCCACCAATTCACCATCTTTAATCTTTGACAATTCTTTACCATAAATCCGTGTTCCTGTTTGTGCCTTATTTGCCAAATCAGACATACGAATACCACGTATCATCGCCCCTGTATTATTACCATTTGCGGTTGCCATTACTTGCCCTTCGGCGATTGGCACGATTGCGGTCACCCGTTCTGCGACAACCTTGTTTTGTTTCATTTTATCGATTAAGAAATCAAAATCAGATATTGCCCCGTCTTGATGATAAACCACGACATGCCCGTTCATTCCCACGATACGTCCCAACAAAGTATCATGAAAACCACCCATAACCGACATCACCACAATCAGTGTCGCCACCCCCAACATAATCCCAATCAGCGACACCCAAGAAATCACCGAACCAAAACCACGTTTTTTGGCCCCCAAATATCTAAAAGCAATCTTACGTTCTAACCTAGAAAACATACTTCAACCAACCTATACCTATTTTAATCGTTCAAGAAATCCCGCAATGCATCCCCCGCCAATTCCGTCATAGAATTATCTGGAATTTTATTTGGTTCAACAATCGATATAACCCGTGGCGACATAAACACCACCAATTCTGCAAACGGTGACACCAATGTTTCTGGTGTTGTCACGAACGAGTGTGTTGGAATACCAATAATAACATAATTATCCCCCACACTGGACGGTATATTAAACGAAGACAACTCCCCCTGACTTGTTCTTAACACAATTTTTGCATCAATTTTTTTCTGTCCTGCAAAGTCCCCATATTTTGCCTGTGCCCCGATTACCAAATCAGTTTCCAAACGTTCTTCTTTACCACATTGACCAATATCAAATCTTGACTGCCACCCATTTGGAATAGAAAACTGTCCCTGCGATATCAGCACCACATTTGCCTGCCTTGATAAAAATTCCTGCAAAGTTTTTGTATTTACCTCTGGCCCCACGACCAATGCACGTCCAACCACCCCAGGAATAGACATTTTGATATTATTTTCCCCGAACGCAGGCAACATATCCATCCAGATAATCGGATTATCAGTCCTTGGATACACACGATAAATATCCATATCCCACGCCAACATATACTTTTTAGAAGAAATATCAGATATAATTTTTGCGACCTCTCTTTCCATCTGATAGTTTCCTTCGAATATCAGCGTTTTATCTTCCCAGTTTACCAACAGATTTCTGATATTCGCCCCACGCATCGCATCTAACAGTGCCATAATAATGGTTTCATTTTTTGGCATTTTTATCAGCCACTTTGCCCTGTGCTTCAAATGAATTTCGCCATGCACCGCATCATACGAATAATACGCACGTCCCATTTTTGCAATCAGTTCCACCGCATCCGTCAATTGTCCCTGGGTAATCGTGCCCGAAACCTTGTCAATAATCTCACCATCTTCAACCACAGAAATATCCGTCCCGTCCAGCAGTTTATCCAATGCCTGCTTTACGGTTTGTTGCTTAAAGTTATAATCAGACACCTGTAAATCAGGTAATTCATCACCAACCTCTAAACGCACAACTTCTATTTTTTCTTCTGGCACAACTGTCACGACATTTTGATTATTCCAATCCACCGTACAACGTTTTGGCAAATCGATTGCAAATCTGCGTGCAGTATCCGTTGTCAACGCCGCCTTTTTAGGAAAGATAGGAACAGAATTTTCATTTATCACCAAATCATCAACAACGGTAATATTGTCGATAATCTGCACGGGCTTTTTATCGGCACACGCCCCCACTGCCCCTGCAACAATCCCCAGACATAAAATTTGTCTGAAAATTTTTTTCAATTTCATCATCCTAAATCTCCTTTCCATATTATGTGTATATCAAATATTCATAATTTTTTCAAACTCTTCCAACGTCATTTCGTGTATAGGTTTCTGTGTTGGTGTTGTTAAATCCTTAACCTTTTGGAATTGTTTTTCGAACCGTCCGACCAGATTTACAATTTCTGGCGACAAATTTTTATCATATTCCACCAACCGCCGTCCGTATTCTACAACAAATTCCAGTGCATCTGCCCCAAAGAATCTTCCCACATAATGTTCCAACGCAATTCCCCCTTTTTGGACACAAATCGCCGACATCATCATTGCGGTTTGATTATAATAATTTGCCAGTTTAATAAAATTCTGAACGGTCAGTGCCATATCTCTGTCCTTTGCCCTTTTTTGCTATTATAAAAACTATTGCCCCCAAAAGGCAAATAAATTATAATAGGAAATATGAGAATTAGAAATTTAATTACCATTTTAAGTATAACATTATTGACTGCCTGTGCGTCCGTCAATCGTGGCAGTATTGATGACGCAACTATTCTAAATTGGGAAAACGAATCCGTCACCATGGAACAGTTTGTCCGTGACCACAAATCCTGCCTTGGAATTACCAAGCCCGCATACGAACCCCGTTCCCGTATTGCTAAATTTTTGGCCCCAAATCAAAGTAATATAATGCCCGACTGGGACGGTCTTTGGGTCACTTTTCAGTCGAACGAATACCGTGACACCGGCCAACGTTCATTGATGTCTGTTCCACGCAATACCACATCTAAATCGGTTGGTTCATACCGCAAGTGTATGTTCCGCCGTGGCTACCTGTTGCGTGCGATGTAATACACATAAATATTTCAACAGCCACTTTTACATTTACCAAAAATATGATATAATCAGACCTATGAAACGTTCTATCTGGTTTTGGCTAAGTTTTATATTCGCCATAATATTGGCGATATACTTTTCATCTCGTATAATTATGACTGGTATGGGTCACGGTTCTGCGTCCAAGATTCACAGTATTTCAATTTCCACCGACACCCCAGATATGGACATGTCCGCCCTTCGTGCAACGGCTGGCAATTTGGTTCGCAACACATATGATGTAAATTTGACCGAGTTAAATGAACGTTTTCTAATGGTTCCCGGTGTCAAGAAATCTGCGGTTCGTCGCCTGCCAAATGGCAATTTATCAATCAAGATTGAAATGCACCACCCAGTTGCCTTGTGGTCTGATGGCCAGTATTATTATCCACTTTCTGTTGATGGCACCATCGTGCAACACCCGTCCGACCAACGTGACGCAACATCTGTTGTATTTGTTGGCAAATTACCCAATGACATTGGCGAAATCACCAACGCAGTAAATCAGTTATCTGGTCACATAAATTATATGGAATGGATTGAAAATCGCCGTTGGAATTTAATAACCACGGGCGGAATAACGGTTATGCTACCTGAAACCAACCCAATTTCTGCAATCAGCAGTTTGCTGGCCCTGCACACAAATCATAATTTATTAAACAAGAACATTACAACTATCGACATGCGTGATGACGCACGCATATTGGTAAAATAAAAACAACACAATGAACCTGACAGATTCTTGTTTTTTATGCCTTGATATTGGCACGACTGGTGTTCGTGGTATTGCCCACCGTGTTCGTTTTGGTTCTGTATCTCAACGTGCGATATATTCCATAGATTCAACCGACACAATATTTGCAATAAAATCTGTTGTAAACGAACTGGAACACCAAATTGGTCGCCGAATTGATTCTGCCTATATCACCGGCAACATGGGCCCCTCTGTGTTCGAGTTGTTTTCCAAAATTGATAATTGGGGCCACGAACACAAAATAACTAAATCAGACATATTAAACCAAATATCTAAAATAACCCCACCCACGGGCCACATGCCAATCCATATAATTCCGATTGCATTTTTCCGCCCTGGCGACCGTTCTGGCCCCACCCCTGTTGGTGCCACAGACACTGGGTTAAAATCGATATTTTCAACAATTTCATATCAAATTGAAAATCTGGATAATATTTATGCCTTGGTTCGTCACACATTTATAAATCCACTGGCGTTTTTTGACCCCCAGTTTTTACACAATGCGACAATGCGTCCTGCGAATAAAACAACACTGTTCATTGATTTTGGTGCAGAATTTACCGGTGCATCAATCTGGACAAACCGTGGCCCACTGTGGCATGTCAAGATACCAATTGGTGGCACCAAGATAACCCAAACTATATCAGAAAATCTAAAAATCGACCTGGACGAAGCCGAACGTATAAAACGTGCTGTATCCACATTGATACCTGGCGAAATGGACAGATTTACACCTGCCGACCGTGCATATGGTTTTACCTGTGGCGATATAAACGATATTGTTGTCCCCTTCTTCTTGGACATTATCGAACAGATAAAACAACTCTCTGGCCCCGTAATGGCCAAACACCCAATACAACAGATTATTTTAACGGGTGGCGGTTCTGAAACATCTGGTGTAATTGAATTTATAGAGAACGCATTTTCACTGCCCACCACGTCCCAGCATTTTGACGCATCTGTCCGTGCCTTGTCTGACCATATCTGGAACCTAGAATCTGCCCACCGCAATGCCTACATTGCCCGTCGTGAAAAGATTAAGAATTTTTTCAGCAAGACCAATAAAATATTTACCCATAAAAAACGCCCTAAAAACCAACCACAAAAACTTGTTCCAATTTTACCCAGCACCCTTTGCTTTAACATGCGTCGTCCTGAAACATATACTCTGTTTCGTTCTGCTGGGATATCTATGATACACGTTGATATTATGGACGGTTTTTACGTTGATCGTGTTGCCGGCGGTCTTGATTCATTAAAGTTCATACGCACCCACACCAATGCCCACCTGCATGTTCATCTTATGACAGAATGTCCATCTGTCTGGGCATCAGACGTTATTCGCTGTGGTGCGGACACGGTTATTTTATCCACTGGCACATCTGGTATACGTGATGCGATTAAGATTATTCACGATGCCGGCAAACGTGTTGGTATTGCAATAAACCCAAATTCGTCTGTTTCCATTGTCAAAGAAGTCCTGCGTGACATTGACGAAGTAATGATAATGACCGTTGCCCCTGGTGCATCTGGCCAAGAATTTCAGGAACATTGCCTTAAAAAAATATCTGTATTGGCCGGCACCCGTAAAAAATATGGGTTAAAGTTTTTGATTTCTGTTGATGGTGGCATAAACGACCAAACTGCAAAGTTATGCTGGTCAGCGGGGGCCGATTTATTGGTCAGTGGTTCTTACCTTGCATCCAGCACTGATTTCCCCATGGCAGTGCAAAGTTTATTGAAAAAATAACCCCCAATTACTTGGGGTTTTATTTTTTATTGCAAAACACTTGTAATCTGTTCTTGCATACCGAACGTTCCGAACACTACCCATGCAATGATACCCGAAACCAACAGTATTCCAATACTGTTCATTACATTAGATATACTTTCCATTTTTCTAACCGACTCGGCCAAATAATCATTTGCCACCTGATTCAGGTTCTGCCCAAATTCGTTCATATCTGCATAAATCATCAAATCCCCGACAATATCTTCATCTGGGAAATTTCGCCCTGTATGATTCAATGCCACCCCCAGATTCTCACCATTTGAGACATAGTGCAATGCTTCATCTAAAATACTGCGTAAATATCTATTACCATTATCTGCCAGCATACGCATCGCATCAGGAATCGTCACCCCCGACCGCACCATTGCCGCCAAAGCCATCAACCACCCAACCCCAATCTGAATTTTATAGATATTATATGGTGGCATTTTATCAAACATCGCCCTGCCCCGTCCGGTCCAGTTTGCCAACGTCAACCAAACAACCAAAATAACCGCCCCTATTCCACCTGCGATATACGGCCAATAATTGATACAAAAATCAGACAATCCTACCAACGAACGTGCGGCCCCACGCCATACAATATTATCCCCTGCAATTTCAGCCAACGGTGGCACCAAATACACCCCAACCATAATCACAATACTAAACGTCAACAATAACAAGAACAAAGGATATAAAATCGCACTACGCATTGCCCGTGTTATGCGTTGCATACCATCGACCACCCGTCCAACATTTTCCAATGCAACCACTAAATTAGAAATATTTCCTGATGTCACCAACAACGTTTCAATCGGTGGCACCCACCCCCGTGTTGCATCAGAAAAACTCATACCTCTTTCCAGGTTTTTCTGCCATTCACGCATAACAATTGCGAACGGTTCATTTGGTTTTTTACCCCCTTTGGACTCAACCATTTCCAACCGTCCCAACGCATTCATCAATGTAAAATCATTACGCAACAAAGACGCCAATTTACGACAAATGGCCATACGTTTTTCTGTATTTAATCTGAACACTAATTTTGCATACAGCAATTCCAATTTGTTCATATCAATACACCCCCGGCTGATCCAGTTGTCCGACCCATCTTTCTAATTCATCAACCCCGATTATTCCCTGCAACATCAACGAAGTTGCGGCTTCTTTCAATGTTCTGCCGTCCATTTCTTCCAACCAGTATTTCACCGCCCCATCTGTATTCCCCGACAGTGCCAATCGTAAAAATTCACTGTTTGTTATAATAATTTCCCCGGCCTTGACCCGTCCCAACGTTCCTGTTCCCTTACAGTGTGGACACCCTGCCCCACGAACAAATACCTGATTTAATCCGATATCTCCGAACGCATCATAAACCCTGTGATATGCAGATCTGTGCGGATTATCAATCAATTTTTCACGACAGTGCGGACACAACTTCTTAAACAATCTCATAGAAACCAGTCCCCGCATCAACGTTTCTTCTTTCAACTTAAACGATTCTATACCCAAATCCAACAAACGTGTCAAAGCCGCCAATGCAGAATTTGCATGCAATGTTGTCCAAACATTATGCCCCGACAATGCCCCACGCACAGTCAACTGTGCAGCGGCCAGTGTTCTAATTTCCCCCACCATCAATGTATCAGGGTCCGCACGCAAAGCCGCCGCCAATGCCTCGGTATATTTTTCTTCACGTTGCTCTTCATTTGTGGTATTGACCACGGGCATCTGTCTGGCCCCATAAATTCTTTGTTCAACGGGATTTTCCACCGTAATCATATTTATTTCATAATTACGTTCTTTCAGCATCATCGACATATTTCTTACCAGTGTCGTTGATTTACCGGAACTGGTCGGCCCAGCCACAATTACCAACCCCGTTGGAAAAGACCGCATACGTGCCAACAAACGTTGTTCATATGGTCCAAATTCTTGTTCTGTTTTGATACCTTCTGACGGATTATCATACAGCAATCGCATCACCATATACCGTGAACCAAATGCGATTGGATTAAATTGCATACGAACACTTAAAATCCCCGAAGGCAGATATAAATCTTTTGTTCCACGCAACGGTGTCCGCCCATCTTTTTGTGCGGATTGATATTCATTCTGTGCATAGTTTGCATTAGAAATATCAGCGGACGCAAATGCGGCACGGACAAACGATTCACCCCAACTGGAATTATATTCCAAGACCGGTTGCATACTGCCATCTATACGGAAATAAATAGTTGTCTGGTCTGCGACCTCTACGTGCACGTCAGAAACCTTTTGCGATGCGGCCCGTGCGATAATATCGACAAAGTCCTTTTGCATTTGGTTATCATAGTCCTGACGTGATCTGCCACCCCCCCCCAGACGTGCTTCATATGTCTTATAAATCCCAGACACTAATCCTAAATCAGAATAAAAAGGTTCTCTGACGGGTCTATTTTTCTTTTTCAATAATTCAATAAAGGCCAACACCCGTCCGTCATATTTATGTGTTCTGGAAATAATAACTTCCCCACCGGAAAAATACGCCAACAGCCCCTGCGTATCACGTGGCAGTTCCAACTCCGCCCCCGTTGCCGTCAACAACCGGTTATTATTAGAAAACAAATAATCTATAACATCTTTGGATTCTGCATTTTCCAACCCCATCGGAATAGATGGTTTATTATCTGTTTGCCCCAAGATATTATTCAGATTTTCTGCCATTTTCTATTTGCCTGTAATTTAATTACCCGAACCCACATTCAGATTTTGTGTTTTACCATCTTTTTCGAACACAACCCCATCGTCCAAAGAAATAGATTTAATAATAAACCCATCTAATTCCTTGCCGACACTCATACGTTTGTTCTGCCCCGTCCCCAGGTCTTGAATTGTTGCCTGCAAATGATTTCCGGCCCCAATAACATTTACCAACCGATATTTTTCCGCCAAATCAACTTGTGGTTCTTCTTCCTCTGCTTCTTCGACCTGGGCGACCCGTTTCACAGGTTCTTTTTCACGTGCCAAAATCGCTTCTTTTTCACGTTCCAACCGCAATGCTTCGGCCTCTAACTTTGCTTTTTCTGTTTCGATTTGTTGCTGTTGTTGCTCGGCCCGTCCCGACAGAGTATCAATTTCCATATGCAGTTTAATTTTTTCTGCTGCCAACCTGTCCAGTTCCAAATCTAATTGTGCCCGTTCTTTTTCCAACTGCATCAGAACTTTTTCCTGTTCCAAATCAGTAATCTGTTGAAACAAAGACCCCTGCACATTATATGCCGATATAGCATCTGCGGACATTTGTTCCATATCTCCATTTACATCAACTTCTTCTTGAATATTGACATCAACTAATGTTTCCGCAATTGCGGGACTAAACATCATCAAACCACACAAAATGGCACCAAATAAATTATTTTGCATATATTATCACCTCATAGTTCCACATACGTGTCGCAACGTTCCACGCACAACTTGTCATATAAACACCGCCAAAGTCCTGGAAAACCTCCATTATTTGCATTGGTGTCAATTTAGAAGAAACCCCAATTTCAACTATATTTACATTTGCCACATCAACCCCATTGGTCAATGTATCAACAACAATCTGTGTATCAATACTTGTATCTATTCCTTGGAACGCAGATGTTATATTCCGCACAATTGTTTCTACATCACGTTCATCTTGCGAAGCCACCATTTCAACCTGTGGCAATTTTGCCTGAACAATCAATAAATCATCTGATTTTTCACTTACTAATGCCCCTGGCATCAAATCACCTGCCACAGAAAAGAATTCATCTAACGTTCCCGAGCCACGGCGAAATTCTGCACTAACATACTCTTCCCCGCAAATAGCCAACGTCTGATTCCACCCCGTGACCGGCTGCATAATAAACCCAATCGCCTGATAACATAACTCGGCCCGTTCCATAACATCAGGCAAACTTTCATACGGCATCACAATCGGTGGTGGCGGTGTTGGTTTTTGTATATCAAACTGCTGGTCTAACTCTTTACTTTTCTGTTCGACCTGCCTTTTATACTCCGCAACAATTTCTGGATTTACCTGTGCAATTTGTGGCTTTGGTGCCAGCATTTCTGCAATCGGATTACGGAACAAATACACCAACCCCAACAAAAACACCGCAACCATCGCAACAGACGTCAACCGTGCCTTTAACCTGCTGATAGAATATAAAATCGCCCGTCCATTATTACTCTGTATAATATCTGGCAGATGTTTTTCCACCGCCCGTGGCATACCCCACGCCCCCGGTGCAATCAAAGCCCCCCAATCAGGTATTTCAGACAGTTTAACATATTCCTGCCGTGCATCATTTTCTGTTTCGAATACTTTATCTTCCAGTATCACCCCATTACGCACTGCAACAACTATAAAATGTTTATCTGTTGCAAACGCCCCCAGGAACGAAGTATATTCGGCCAACACCTCCATCACTTCCCCTGCAATGCCAGGCATACCGGCCCTGTGTCCTAATTTTTTCCCACCCAGTCCGACCATTCCCCGATATTCGGTGAACAGATTTAATTTTTTATCAACAGATTTTGCCAAATTTCTGGCATAATTACGTGCGACAAAGCCCGCCCCAATCGGTTGCCAAAACAGCCCGACTGCATACTTTTTGCGGTTAACAGTTACAACTTGATTTAACAATTTCTCTCTCTGATATCAGTGTTTAATCAGATTATAACACAAAAATCCAAATCCCCGCAAGCCACTATTTCAATATCCAGACATAAAAAATCCCCCGACTGGGGGATTATCTTTAATAACATTCAACTAATTGCCCATACATAACCTGTCCGCATGGTTTTGCATTTGGCTGTGGTGTTGCCATATCCCATGTTGGCACAGGATAAACTTTTGCATCACCATCTACAACCCCTGGTGCCAAAACTGATACAGTTTCTGGCCCACCGTCTTTTGCGGTGCGGATTTTTTGTGGGTTTGGACAATCATAAACATTTGCCACGAACACGAACGTGCGTTCGGGCCCAAAAATCACCCATTCATTTGGTCTGGTTCTTTGACTGGTAATCCAGTATGCGTTTCCTGGTCTTGCCTGGTCAACGATACGATTTTCCAAGTATCTACGTGCATCATCTGCATCATAAACCGACACTTCTGATTCCAGTTTATACAAGAACGTGCAACCAATTGGTTCTGCATCCAATTGAGTTAAAAATTGAGTTCCGCTTTTGCTCTCGACCAATCCCCCACAGGACACCGCCAACGCCAAAACAGATAATAAAGCCAGTATTTTTTTCATTTTCGCCTTCTTATTTAATACATACTTGACCTATATTATATCATAATTTGCCTTGTCACTGAACAACTTTTTCAACACCAGATTATTTAATGCATGACTGCCCTTGAAACTGGTCAGTTTTCCGCACACCATCCCCCCTGCTGTGAACATATCCCCCAACGCATCAATGATTTTATGACGCACAAACTCGTCTTTCCATATCAGTTCGTTTATCGTTCCGTCCCCTGCATCATTTAATGCAATAACATTTGTTTCATCGGCCCCACGTCCCATACCACGTGCTTTCAGATATTCCCACTCGGAATACTTACCAAACGTTCTGGCCCGTGCAATATCCCGAACAAACACATCTACTGATTTATCCGACCCATCAAAAACATATTCATAGGTCTGATTTCCTATAATCTTTTCTTTATAAATCAGTGTCGCCACAATCTCCAAAGATTTACCATCATTTGGTTCTAATGCCACATATCCATTTCCCTTATTCCCTGTGATTTTATTCATAATCCACAGTTTTATTCTCATTCCCCACGGCAACATTTTCCGCACATCGCCTGCTTTGACCACAACGGGATGTTTCACAACAATTTTTTTCATTTGTGATTTTTCAACCCCTGCCCCAACCAAAGCATTATAAAATTCCAACGCACTGCCATCTAAAATAGGTGTCTCTTTACCATCAATTTCTATAATCGCACTATCCACACCGGCCAAGAATAACCCTGCCATTAAATGTTCAACTGTTTGCACGTGTGCACTATTTACCTGTCCGACGGTTGTATTTCTCATTTTTGTTTCGCCAACATTATCCCACGTTACCGGAATCAAATCAGTCCCCACCATATCCACCCGGCGAAAGAAAATCCCCGACTTATCACTTGGTTTAATAACAACATTGACGGGCAGTCCCGAATGAATTCCCCGTCCAGAAATCTTAACTTCTTGTTTAATTGTTCCCATTTAATTTTCCTTTTATCCACACCCAAAAATCATCGTCTATTTTTGTTTCCAGTTTTGCATATTTAATTTTTTCCTGTGCATCTTTTGACAAACGAACCCAGTCCTTTTCTGTTGTGACCAGCTTTGCTTTTTTCTTTTTTGCCAACGCATACAGTTTTTCAATATCCTCGTCAGTAAATTGATAATGATCTGCAAAAGACCGTGTTGCGACAACATTTTTCAGACATCTAAAAAATTTCTTTGGATACCCTATCCCAGAAAATGCCACAATTCTTTCATTTTCAGAATATGGCGACACGGTCTGATTTTTCGCATAAAAAATCGGCAAATCTGTTTTCAACTTGAAACTTTTTTTCGGTTTTTTATTTTTAATAACCACAATCGCATCTGCCCGTTTAATTGCACGTTTTGGCTCTCTTAACGGACCTGCCGGCAACAAGAATCCATTACCACACCCCAATCCCTCATCAAAGACCAGAACAACAACATCTTTTTTTATCGAAGAATTCTGAAATCCATCATCCATTACAATTGGAACATCGCTATCCTGTTTGTTTAATAAGATAATATTACTTTTTCTATCACCGACATGCACCTGCAACCCGTCTTGACTCAGCATAGTCGCCTCGTCTCCTACATCACCGGTATCTTTTGTTTTTTTATACCCCCTCATAACAACGGGTGCGTCCATAAAATTCGCAATCGCACGCACCACGGGTGTTTTACCAACCCCACCCGCCAAGATATTACCAACACAAACAATTTTTCTGCGTGATTTTAATGCCCCGAATCTGCGAAAAAAATAAACAATTCGCCCAATAAAATAGTAAATCCATGCCACCGGCAACAACAAAAATGCCAACGGTGTTTTATGTAAAAACCACCACGGTGTTTTCATAGTTATTTTCCTTTCTTTTGTGCTTTTTGTTCTCGCAATGCCTGCTTAAAATCATGTGCATTAAGATCTTGTTCCACGGGTTTATAACCAAATTCTGCATCCATTTCATGCACCCGTTTTACCATCAAATCTTCTATTTCTTTTCTTTTTTTCTCGAAATCTTCCGCACTAATTTTAGAATCAATAAACACTGGCTTTTCAACCCTGCATGTTATTGTTGAAAAAGGCAGTGCCACCAAATACCTATCCCACCTATTCTGAAAACACGCCCGTGAAGACGAATAACACACTGGAATAATTGGTGCCCCGGTCATTTTTGCAAAATATAA
>JAFYUU010000016.1 GCA_017549445.1 Alphaproteobacteria bacterium
GAATCCTTGTCCAACATTTTTTGTAATTCAGCTTCGGTTTCCCGATCAATGCGTTCTAGGTCTTCGTCTAATACCTGCATTGAGAACTCTTCGGCGTCTTTAAGTAATGCCTCTGGGCTGGGAACGGGGGTGGTTGGTTTGGGCAACGGTTTGATATCTGAGTAGTCTTTTTCAAGTTGTATGAATGAATCCTTGTCCAACATTTTTTGTAATTCAGCTTCGGTTTCCTGATCGATGCGTTCTAGGTCTTCGTCTAATACCTGCATTGAGTATTCTTCGGCATCTTTAAGCAATGATTCTGGGGTGTGGGTTGGTTTAGGTTTGGTTCCTGTGGCTGGTGGGTTTTCGCTGATTATACGTTGTAATTTTTCGTAAAAGGATTGAGATGGGATTGCGGCACTTTTATCTTTGCCGTCAAATCTGTGGACCGCACCACTGCAGGTGCCGTATAGTGTGTTGCCCATATAGTATGGCCCACCAGAATTACCACTGTATATGTCACAGGTTGACCACATGTTGCCCTGAGATAAGCCAATAAATTCACAGTTAAAGTGGGTTTTTAAGACGTTGCCCGTTTCCATGATGGATGGTATGCCCAAATTGGCAATATCGTCTTCGACGAGTTTGAATATCTGGGAAAATTGAATCATATCTGCGTTTGTATTAGATTCTGCAGCCATTTTATTGCGTTGGGACGAGAAAATTTGTCGCAATTGTGCAAGTTCGGCGTTTGATAGAATCCGTAAAGCACCAAAACCAGTATTGTTGATGGTCATTTTTGGCGTGGCCTTGCGGGCAACGTTAAAATACGTGTCGCTGTAAAACTTGGGGTCAGAAACCAATAGCAAGGCCCAATCGCCATCTGATCTGAACATTTGTCCGCTGCCGTATGACAGCAAGGACACAAGGGTTGCACGGCCATCGTAAAGTTCAATGCCATAACTATCAATATTGTCAGGGGTAATGCAGTGGCGGGCCGTTAAAATAATGTTCGGGGCCACATATTGCCCCGTGCAATAGCCATTTGGTTGGATAAATACAACAACCTTGTGATATTCGGGGTCAGACCAGTTAACGTATACACGATCGTCAACCTGGCCAGTGGCAGCAAAAACAGAGTGACAAAGCATTGATAATACCAGAAAAGATGATAAAAGTTTGTGCACTTGGCCCCCCTGTGGGTATATTATATCAAATTTTGTGGGGGTGGGACAAGAAAAAAGCCCCGGTTGGGGCGATTTTTATGAATTACTGTCAATTTGGTGGCCGTATAAAAACAACTTGTCTTTTTTTCTGTTCGATTTATTATTGTGAGGACAGAAGTTGGTTGGGTGATTATGAATATAGAGTATGATATTATTTATTCTTTAGGGACAGATTGTGCATGTGCAGAATATATGAAAAAAAATAATTTGCGTGCCGTGTCAGGACCGTTTGATTGGTTGAATCATACAGATTTTCGCACACGGATGAATTGTATTCTGAATGATTTTAAGGATTTTTTTAACAAAGAGGACTTGAAATACTTGCCCAAAGATCCTGGGGCGGTATTTGGTAATGATTATAGCCATGATTATTATGAAAATACCAGAAATTCGTTTTATTATTTTCATGATTTCCCCGCAGGGGTGCCATTTGATAAGGTGTTCGGTGCGGTTAAGAAAACATATAATCGCAGAATTAGACGATTTAAGAAAATGCTGAAAACAAAACGTCGGGTTTTGTTGGTCTGGTTTGCACATTATTATCGGACTGATGATTCAGAAATAATTGCACTGTGTGATTTGGTGTGCAGAAAATATAACAAAACAATAGATTTTTTGATTATAGAACATTCAGAGAATCAAATGGTGCCCGAGAAAAGGTTTTTGGCACCAAATATCCTGAGAATTGACGTGCATACAAATGGCAAGCAAGATGGCGTTCCTGCGTTTTTGGGAAAAGAATGTGTTGTGTCGCCTTTGTTTGCATCGTATAGATTACATGTGCCCTGGGCAAAGCGTATCTTGAAAATATTTTCATCAAGGAAATAAAGAGTATAAAAAAAGCCCCGGTTGGGGCGATTATTTTTGTTTTTGGTAAAGTTCGTGAAAAATATAGCCGGGATTTCTGTCGTAGATAAGATTCTTGGTATTATATCCGGACATAAAGCGTGTGTTCGCAAGGTTCACTAAATCAAAAAAATATGGTTCGTGGCGATGAGATAAAAAGCGAACTGCTGGGGTTGAAGCAGTTTTATCCATTGCACGTGCAATATTGTGTTTTGTCGTTGCGGTGAATACTAGACCGTTATTATCAAATAATAAAACTTGTCCGGTTTGATTCTGGGGACCGCTGCCAACATAGTGCGGAATGCAGATGTATAAAGTACATTTCATAACCAAGCCGTCAAAGTTAGAGATTTCATACCTGAATTCTGTTGGTGTGTGCGTGGTTTTTACACGGCTGTCCTTGTGCCAAATAAAGTCGCGACAGGCATTGAATACTTGTTTATCTATACTTAGGTTCATATTTTACCCTTTACGAAATCTTGTCAATTCGGCGGATGCGACGTTCCACGGCATCAAATGGGCTTTCCAAAAATGTTTGGACACACATAAATGCAACCTCGATATCAATGTCGTCAGATGCCAAGGCCAAAACGTTTATGTCATCGTGAAAACGATCGTCACGGGCCTGTTCTAGGCGAGAACAACGAGATGCACGGATGTGACGATAGCGGTTAGATGCAATCAAAACCCCTGCCCCAGTGCCACAGATGATAATCCCACGGGATTTTTCATCGTTTGCCATTGCATCTGCCAGTGTTTTGGCAACATCTGGATAATCAACCGATGTATTTGGGTCATCTACGCCCAAATTTACAACGTTATAGCCAGCCGCCGCCAACATTTCAATCAAATACAATTTTAAGCCAACACCACGGTGGTCGGCACAAATATAAACCTTGGACACTGTTTTGTTCATAATTATTTATCCTTGTCTTTGCGTTTTGATAATTTACATTCCAGACCTGTGTTGCCAGTGATGTTTAACGTGCGATAGGACAAAACACCAGTCATCTGGGCCGCACTGAAAATGTTTGCGGTGTTGACCGTGGCGGGGCCGTCCAATGTGCCGTGTAAAAACAAGTGTGTTGCCGTGACGCACCCGTCAACACGACCACCACGGCCAATAACGACAATTTCGGCACTGACATCGCCAACGACATGCCCGTGAATTTGGACACTGTGGTCGGTTTTGATGTTGCCTGTCAATTTGCACCCTGCCCCGATAATGGTTGGGGATTGTTTTTCTTTGGCGTTTGTAAATGCCAGCATTTTATTGCTCCTTTACGAATTTTGTTGGATCAAATTGTTCGCCCTTGTATCGAATTTCATAGTGCAGGTGTGGCCCCGTAGAACGCCCCGAAGAACCACCCAGACCGATTACCGTGCCAGGACGCACCCAGTCGCCACGTGATACCGTTATTTGTGACAGGTGGGCATACAATGTTGTAAAGCCCAGACCGTGATCAATTTCAACCGTTGTGCCGTATCCTACACGTTCGCCGGCAGATACAACCCGGCCCGGGGCAACCGCCATCAATTCGGTGCCGATTTTGCCCGCGAAGTCAATGCCACGATGCTTTTTAGGTTTGCCAGTGAAGGGATCATTGCGGGTGCCATAGTTAGATGTAATTCTGACCTGTTCGACGGGGGCACCAAGTGGCAACATCTCGTTCAGGCGACGCAGGCCGTGCCATAATTCTAAATTGTCGGCCAGTTTTTGATATTTTTCGTCCATCTCGCCGTCAAATTCCAGTGGGTTAAAGGCCGATCCAACCAATGGGTTGGAATATTTGTTTGCCTTGGATACAAGGGTTTGTTCGCTTAGTCCCAGGTTGGCGATTGTGGATTTAATTTTTTTGATGTTTTGACGCAATTCTTCAGTGTTTTGGGAGGTCATTGTTGATACCGTGTCCACAATCATTGCATCTGCATCGGCAACCGTAATCATTGATTCTATGATTTGGTTGTTGCGTTTCTTTAATTCTTCGTTTTCGGCACGGGTCAATTCGTATTCAGTTGATAACTCGGACAGGCGGACGTATTCGGGGGCAAAATCTTCGTCGCTGAACATTTCATTCAGACGGGCCCGCAAAAAGTCCAATTCGCCCCAGGTCTTGATACGGCTGTTCATCAATTTGTCTTTTTCAGATTGTGCCAAATCTGGGGTGTTCAGAATTTTGTCGTCAATTACGTTCAGATTGCGTGCCAATTCGTTATACTTGGCCAGATAGGTTTGCAGTTCACTCATGTGACGGGCATGAGTGGAACGTGCTTCTTCCAATTGTTGGGTGCGTTTCTGCAACAGGGGGCGGTGATACACAAATACATACGTTGACCATGATGCCCATAGGATTAAACCAATCTTGCCACAAAAGCGGGTAAAACGCCAAAAACTGCTTTGGTTAAATGTATAAACATTCCCACGTGGGGTGTCCATCACCGTAAATTCACGGGGGGGGAATATGCGGACAATCAGTCGCCAAATCGCACGAAATGGTGACGTTATAAATGCCCACAGGGATGTAAAATATCTGGTTATAAAGTTTATCATTTCTGGGATAGTGTAGCCAATACCTGGGCAATAGTCAAGCCATCACGTAAAATTGGCGGATAGTTCATAGGTAGCCCTTGGTGCAAGGTCGTCCCCGCACGAGAACCAACCCGGCCACGTATTAAAACACGTTCTGCAGTGGTGCGAGCCCCAAATAATGGAAATATCTGGATGTCGCCACAGTGGGCGGACATGGCAGAAATTACACGGTCCAGTGTCAGTGCGTCCATTATCATACAGCAATAGCCGTTTGGACGAGTGCGGGCAACACAACGCTGGGTCCACAGGGTCAGGTCTGCATTGTGATGGGCATTGTGATGGGCCGGATTGCCACGGAAATATGGTGGATTGCTGATGACGGCATCAAATGTGCGTGATGGTCGCCATGTGGTTATGTCTGTGTTGATTAGTTCGATGGACTGATTATTTAATTCTGCATTTTTGCGACACTGGGCCAGCATTTGGTCCGATGTGTCGATGCCGGTAATTTGGATGTCTGGTAAATGGTGGGCCAGACACAGCGATACACCACCTGTGCCGATGCCAACATCCAAAACCGTTTTGACCGTGTCTGGGACAAAGGACGCCAACCACACCGCATCGGATGTTGGGTTGTATGTGCCACGGTGAATTTTAACACGGCCACCCAGCAAGGTAAAAATTTCTTGTTTTTCGGACATACCTATATCATAATTCAACAAAATTAAAAGGCAAGTTTATGTTTAATGATATTACAATTGTGCAAAGTGCAATAAGTGCGTTTAATAACTATGCGTTGGTGGGGCCTGCGTTTTTGTGGCTGGCGGTGTTGAGTATTCCATTGATGGTTATGGCATATTTTTGCGGGGCAGATTTCTTGGGGCGTTTTGGTTGGAATAAAGAAAATATGATTAAACGTGCAGGAATTTGGACCGCAGGATTGGCAATGGCGTGGATTGTGATGTTCAGTGGGAACTATGCCGTTTTGCGTGATGGGGTTTCTGTGTTGCCGTTTATGGTGGCATCAATTGTGTTCCTGGGGTCTTTGTTCCTGGGGGCGTATTCGTTGGAGATAAAGTTAAACCTGCCACGCAGGGTGTGGGTTGTGGGACTGATTTTGTGGGTTGGTTTGTTGGCTATGTCCAATACGGGGACATGGTGGGGGCCTTTGTTGCAGATTGGTGCGTGTGGTGCCGGTGTGGGGCTGGGACGCAAGTTGCATGGAACTGTCAGACCAGTTGCAGGGACGGTGCTGATAACACTGATGGTGGTGATTGCAATGCTGATGCAACCAGAGTTTTTTAGATTTGGTCAGTTGGGAAATTTGACCCCTGCCCATCTGTTGGCGGTGTTGATGATGGGGGTGTTTGCAATGGCTGTGATTGCGACATACAATGTGAAAAGTGCGGGCAAAATTCACCGCAGTGCCTATGTTAAACTGAAATGGATGATTAGATTTATGGTCGCATTGGCAATGGTGCTGTTTGTGATGACCGAGTCAATTCCGTTGTTTGTTGGTATGATGGGGGCACTGTTTGTGTCGTTTGCAATGTCGGTGTGGCATATGGGTGCCCTGCCCGATGCGTTGGCGGAAAAACTGTTTGCGATAATGCTGGGGGTGTTTGGGGTGATTGTCAGTGTGCCCGTAATTACGGCGTTGGGGGTCGTGTTGTGGGCGGTGCAACCGAAAACTAATTTCTGGGCGGATTTTCGCCGTTTGTTATAATTGGTTATATTTATTTAATACAAAATTGTATCGTTATAATGTATGATTTCTGCGGAATAAACAAAAAACAAAGAAGTTATATTATGGCGATACATCCAACCGCAATTATTCATGAAGGGGCAAAACTGGGGGCTGATTGTAAAATCGGGCCATACTGCATTGTGGGACCAAATGTCGTGCTGGGGGACCGGGTTGAATTGGTCTCGCACGTGGTGATTGATGGAAAAACATCCATTGGTGATGATTCTATTGTGTATCCGTTCGCAGTGCTGGGCGTGATGAGCCAAGACCTGAAATGGCAGGACGAGGCAACAATGACAGGTCTGCGTATCGGGAAACGGTGCAAAATTCGTGAATATGTGACAATTCATTCGGGAACACCGGCATCAGATGGAACGGTAATTGGTGACGATTGTCAGATTATGGTAAATGCACACGTGGGACACGATTGTAAAATCGGAAACTGTGTTGTGATGTCTAATCTGGTTCAGGTTGCAGGACATGTCGAGGTCGAGGACTTTGCAATCTTGTCGGGTGGTGTGATGGTGTTGCAATTCGCACGTATTGGACGTAATGCATTTATCGGCGGTATGTCGGGTGTGGGTAATGACGTTTTGCCGTATGCTATTTATGATGGTAGTCGTGCGGTGTATCGCACAATCAATCGTGTGGGGCTGATGCGTCATGGGTTCACAAACGAAGATATGCATGCAATTCATTCTGTCTATTCCGCAGTGTTCCGTAGCAACGAAGGAACGGCATCGGAACGATTGGCCAAGGTTCGCAAAGAAGTGAAAAACAATAAGTATGCAATGGATGCAATTGACTTTATTGAAAATCGTTCGAAACGTGGAATTGGAACTTCTAAAAATGCAGAATAAGCAAGAAAGAAAAGATTTTACCGTCTTTATCATCGCCGGCGAAGTGTCCGGCGATGTTTTAGGGGCAAAAATAATGGAACAAATGCCCGATGCAAGGTTTGTTGGTATCGGGGGTGAAAATATGATGCAGGCGGGATTGAAACCGCTGTTCCCAATGGGGGATTTGGCGGTTATGGGTATTGTCGAGGTGTTGGCACATGCCAAAACACTGACAAAACGTATTAAACAGACCGTTGATGCGATTATAAATGAAAAACCTGATATTGTTGTCAGTGTTGATGCACCGGGGTTCGCAAAAAGTGTTATCAAGCAGATAAGAAAAAATCCAGATGGCCAACAATTGATTAAAAATGGATTGAATTTTCATCATGTGGTTGCACCACAGGTGTGGGCATGGCGTTCGGGGCGTGCAAAAAAATATGCACGGACGTTTGATAAACTGTATGCTTTTTTTGATTTCGAGATACCCTATTTCACTAAATATGGGTTGGATACCGTTGCGGTGGGACATCCAATCGCCGATGGAATTATTGGTAAATACGATGCCGTGAAAAATAAAAATACTGATAAGATTATTACCTTGGTCCCAGGCAGTCGTATGTCCGAGGTGAAACGTCTGATGCCATTGATGGGTGATATGGCGAATATGCTGGTGCGTAATGGATTTTCGGATTATAAATTTGTTATTCCAACCGTTGAAACGACCAGAGAATACGTTCAAGATAATGTAAAAAATTGGTTGGTAAAACCAGAATTGGTGTCGTCTGCGGAAAGGTATAAGCAGTATAGTCAGACATATATCGCATTGGTGGCCAGCGGAACGGTATCTGCCGAGTTGGCAATGATGCATGTGCCAACGATTGTAGTGTATAAAATGAACCCAATTACGACCTGGATTGGAAAGCAGATTATACGTGTAAAATGGGTATCGTTGGTGAATATTTTGTTAAACCGTAGTGTGTATCCAGAATTTTTGGGTGGACGGGCAAAAACAGAATATATTATGGATGCGTTTGGGCAGTTGACCATTCCTTCTGTGCGTCAGAAGATGGTTAAACAACTGCAAAGTGCTGATGAACTGTGGCGTAAGCCGGGTGGCAGTGCCAGTCAGTTGATTGCCCAGGGTATAAGGGAAGCTGTTATAAAATAGTGTCTTGTGATAAATTGAAAAAAACACCGCAATTTGCGGTGTTTTTTATGTTATTGCTTTAATCCCATTGGTAATTCATTGTCGTCAAATGAATACTTACATTTGCCGTCTTCGGTTTTGCCGGTTGTTCCCAATGGACAGACACGGTTGTCTTTGTCGATATATTGTTGGGTGCACCAGGATTCCACAGGGGTGGTGATTGATAAATCTTCCAAAAGAACCGCACCTGCAGCACATTGTGCATCGTTTACATATACAGTTTCGCCTTCTTCGTTCACGGTTGATTCAACTGCAAAGCCCGCAATGCATTTTGCAGATTGACCCCATTTACTGCGACGGCCACCGTTTTCCCAACAAGAACAGACACCCCATGATGGTGTATCCACGGTCAGTTGATAGTTTCGTGGACACATGTTTTCTGATTTTTTTATCCCGTATAGTGTGACGATTCCTTGTGATGTAAAGTTTTCTGTATTTATCGCACAAGAGCCATTATAAAAAGAATTGTTCAGATGTTGCAGTTCGACAAAACGTCCCTGCAAGTTCATGCACTGGGTCGTCAGAATGTCCAGGACTTGGTTATGAACCTCGGTCCCGACACCAGATGGACGTGTCACACGGTGGGCCAGTTGATCTTTATCCATCAGCAGACCGTATTTAATCGTGGCACCGTCGGTTCCTTCGGCGACAAGTTTGTATTTTGTGCCATCTATATTGTATTTGACGGTATTTTGTGGGGCCTTGCTGGGGGGAACAGGAGCGTCTGAGACAGTGGAAGTGCCAGAATTATCAATCGTGACCAACATTTTATCAAAGCCACCAAATGCACGTTCGATTGTGTATGGATCACTGCATGATGCAATGGTTTTTAACTGTTTGGCACATTCAGATACGTAGCGGACACAGGTGCCGGGATATCCGAACGGTTCTTTGCCGTCAAACGAAAAGTTCACAGTGCTGCCATTCATCCAGCCATCGTCTGTATTGCAGGTGGTGCCTAACTTGATTTCATACAGTGTGAACCAGTCGGGGGCGTTGCCTTGGCCTGGGGTGAAAATGCCACTGTAAGGATAATAATAGTTTTCATAGGTGGTGCCACCAAATTTATCCAAACACTGGCGTGCGACCGCACGACAGGCGGTTAAATTATCTGTTTCATGGCGGTTATTGATGTATTCTTGGATAATATTGTCAGCAAACATATTGTTGCACGATTGGACGTATTCGGTGCACATTGCCTTGTTCAATGCCAAAGAGTCGGGTTGTAATGTAATTGCAGTTTCGCCCGTCAATTCCTTCATTGCGGTGGTGATTGACTGTTCCCCGTTCATATAGCAGGCAGATACAAAATCAAAACATCCCTGGCGAATTTCTTCAACCTTGGCACGTTGGGCATAGTAGATGTCCAGCAATGCTTTGTCCAGGTATGCAGACCACACATCGTCCCGAATTTCAACACATTTGTCCAAGGCATCTTCGGCAAATTTTAGTGTTTTTGCCTGAAAATTTTCAACAAAGGCACGATTGCTGTTGATTTTGGATAGTTTTTGTTTGCTTGCTTCAACGCCATCGGCAAATGTCAGCATTTTTTCCAATTTGTAAAAATCGGTTATGCCTGTGATTGGTTTGCCCGTTGCAACATCTATGTATTCGCCATTGTCCAGGCATTTGTGATAATTTTCCCCACAGACCTGTTCGCTGAGAATTGCAGATTCAACCTCGTTCAAGCAGGTGGTCATATCCGAAGAATTGTGCTTTTGGCGATTTTCAACACGGGCCAAATCCAACATAGCACTGCCCTCACGGATGGCGGATTTCAATTTCTTTTGTTTTTCAACAATTGCGGTTTGGACCGTGTTGCAGTCCTGTTCGATTGCCATCAGGTATGCGGTGATGGCACGTTGCAGGGATGCATCGTTGCAATCCGCACGAACGGCATTGCGACAACTGGGATAGACGGCCTCGTATAAATTTTGTCCGTTATAGGCGGCGACCGCCTGGCCGGCATCAACGGTGCCAAATGCGTTGATGGTGTCAAATGATATTGTGATGCTGTTCAGGTCGCTGTATTTGCCGCCGACCGTGCTGTCTTCGCCACGAATAGAATTCATGATGGCGTTTAATAATGCCTTGGATGCGGAAATGTCAGATGTCAGGGCGTTTTCGCCTTCGGATGCGGAAATCATTGCGTTGGCCTGGGCCGAAGTTAAGCCCACAACGTCCAGGTTTTCTGTAAATATGCTGAGTTGTTCGCCCGCCTGGGTCAGGGTGTCACGATGTTCCTGTAATTCATAGACACGATTACTGCAAGAGCAACGGCGATAGTCATCGTTTTTCAATCCGCAAAACTGGTCCATGCAGGTGAAATAGGTTTCTTTGCACTTTTCGTATTCGGCACCTGTGCGGGTTGTGGTTAAATCAACCGGTGTTGATTCTGTTGTCGTGGCACGTGCAACCAGATTGCGTGGCACAGGCGACTGATTCGTTGATGGGCGGGCCGTTGCCAATGTTGGGGTTGATGTTGCACGGGCAACAGATGGCCGTGATGTAGATTTGCGGGTTGCAGATCGTGGTGTCAGAACAGTTGTCCGTCCCCCTGCCCGTTCTGTTTTTGTGGTTGATGAAATTCGTTGGTTTGTGGGTTGATTCTTGGCACGGGCAGATGCGTTGCCATCACGAACAGCCCCATCACTGGGGTGTGTGCACAGCAAGCAGGTCGCCATAAAAATCAGAATTTTCTTCATCTCTGATGAAATGTTAGCAAATTTATGATTTTTAGGGCAAGTGAAATATCACACTTGGTTTTGTTTTTTTGTTGGAAAAAATATGGGAAAATTTGCCAAGAAATAATTTTTCTTGTTGCAAAATATTCTGAATTGGGTTATTATTCTGTTCGCTTTGATTTGTTCGGGCGTTTTTATGGGCGTATGGCGGAATTGGTAGACGCGCTAGTTTCAGGTACTAGTGGTAGCAATACCTTGGAGGTTCGAGTCCTCTTACGCCCACCAGGTTTTTGGGGTTGTAGCTCAGTTGATAGAGCGCTACGTTCGCATCGTAGAGGTCGTGGGTTTGAGTCCCATCAGCTCCACCAATAAAAGATAAAGAAACCGCATTTGCGGTTTTCTTAAAAGGTCTTCGGGGGATATGGCGGAATGGTAGACGCTGAGGACTTAAAATCCTTTGGTCATTGCGACCGTGTGGGTTCGAGTCCCACTATCCCCACCA
>JAFYUU010000017.1 GCA_017549445.1 Alphaproteobacteria bacterium
GATACAGCGTTGGTCAGAACGGCATGTCCTGTGGATATCCGTGGTCGCACGACCGGAACGGTGGGCACAACATCTGATGAGGATACGGACTGCTATGCGGTGTGTCCAGATATCGCCCTGCCAGATCATGCCACGGCGATTAAGCCAGTGCGTGAATATGAAATGTTCGATGGACAGTTGTATCCAGTGTGTTCATACACGGTGACCTGTGAAGAATTATACACACCAAAGAACAACAATACTGCTTCGCCAATTTGTATTGTTGGCAACCCAGACGAATGTCCTGAGGGGTATTGGTGTGATGATGAAATGCATCCGTGTCCAGTGGACGAAAATGGCAACCAGGGAACAACAGATGGTGGTGCAACATCGGTGACACAGTGCTATATCGTTTATAGTCCATATTCAGGATTCCAAAACGGTTTGGCATCGGCAACGTGTTATTATAATAATGTTGCAGTGCCAAATGGATATACCACATGTGATACCAAGACGGTATTTAACTGTGACGGTGGGTATCATTACAAGGGTGGTATGCTGTGCGATCCTGTGGATCCAAAGTATTATAGCCCTGCCCCGAAGAATCCAACACAGACGGTTGTGGATAGTGCTTCTGTTACACAAACGGAATGTCCGGCAGGTGTGTTTAAGAGCGAGGAATATGCCAAGTCATATACCCAGTGCCAGGCAAAATGTGAAACAACAGTTGTCAATGCAACTTCGGTAAATCCTGTTCATGAATTTGTGAACGGTGCATCGGCAACAACGTATAAGGCATGTTTGTATAACGTTCTGTGCCGTGATGGATATGCGGCTGAGGGTAATGGAACAACGAATCCGACCTGTGTGGCCAAGGTTTATAATATCAACTTTGATGCTAATGGTGGTGTGGGCGAAACAGAAAGCGTGTCTTGCACATTTGATGGCAAATGTGAAGCATTGCCGGCCAGCATGTTCACACGCACTGGATACAGCCAAGGCATCAAATGGTGCAAGGATAAGGCAGGCACAACATGCTTTAAGGTTGGTGATGTAATCAGTGAAAATCTGTCCAGCACAGGTGATGATGTGACGCTGTATGCGACATGGACACCAAATGTGTATAAGATTACGTTGGACAAAAACGCATCAACAGCGGCCAATGGGTCACCAACAACTGTGTATCTGAAATACGCAACGGGTTGGTATAAAGACGCCAGTGCAAACACCCAAATCAGCAAGTTGGATAATAATCCAATCAATTTGGGATATGAGTTTGCAGGGTTCTATACCGAACCGGTATCCAGTGATGGTGTTCAGGTGATTGATATGTCCGGTAATTTGTTGGCAAGTATGCTGACCTTTACAGCACAAGATACAACCATCTATGCTGGTTGGGGTAAAGGTGCGATTACGTGTCCGGCAGGCACATATTATGACGGAACGGGTGGAAACCCAGACGTAGATTGTGCAGTGTGTGAAGAAAATAGTTATTGTCAGGGTGGCTCGTTCGCCGTTGACACCGGTGTCCAAGGGCAGAATACATGTCCAGACAATGGGTTGACATTTGGTGGTGGCAAAGCGTCCGCAGATGACTGTTATCAAACAAAACTGGATTATAATGCAACAAACGGCAGTGGAACGCAGTCGTGCTATTATGACTCGCAAATGCAGACGTATTATTCTGGAAACTGCTTTGACAAAGTGATTGATGCATGTAATGCAGGATACTGGTTAGAAGATCCTTCTTCTGACATTGACTGTGTGGCAGTGGAAGACGGGTATTACAGTGCAGACAAAGAAATTGTCCGCACGGCCTGTCCAGAAGGTGGATTTACCGGTATCAAAACCGCCAGCAAGGTGTCTGAATGTCAGTTGCGTGTTGATACTTATCAGGCGGTGTATGCAACTGGAAGCCAGATTTGCTATTACAACCCAGACAGCCAGAAGGAAGGCAAATATAAGTATGATGCCGAGGTTTGTCATAGCAAAGTAGTCGATTGGTGTCGTGGTGGGTATTACTTTGATGCCGATTTGACGAATGCCGAAAAACCTGACTGTGTGCCGGTGGGTGTTGCGTATTACAGTAATTCTGGTGATGTAGAAAGACACGAATGTCCGTTGGGCGGAACAACCAAAGATGCCACAACAGTGTTCGTAGATGCATGTTTCTTGACCGGGTTGGAATTCCCACCAGCAGATTGGTCGGGTATCGATATCCACGGTAAGGGAACACGGACGTGCTATTACAACCAGACAACAAATGCATATACATACAACTGTGAAAAGGTTGATATGCTGATGTGTGATGGTGGGTATTACTTTGACAAGACATTGTCAGATGCAGCATGTGCGGGGACTTCGTCCTGTGCGGCCTGTGTCGAGGTTGGGTATAACTATTACAGCCCTGCCCCAGAGAACCCAGACAAACTGGTTGCGGATGCACCGTCACGTGAACGTGTAATGTGTCCTTTGGATTCTACGACCGAAGGAACATACGGAACAGACATCAAGACGGCCAGCAGTGCGTCAGAGTGCTATAAAGAAGGTGTCAAATGTTCGGTAAGCAATGGAACAGGACGCAACAAGTGCTATCTGGCGACAGACGGAACATATACACGTGACTGCACAACATGTATAACTGAATCCTGTGGTGAAGGTTATTACAAAGAAAATGGTGTATGTGTTGAATGTCCAGAAGGCATGGTCTGCACAGGGCCAGAAGGTCCAGAATCGTGTAGCGACCTGACCGGTGGTAAATATCCGTTGTCAGATGCAGGTGCCGGCAGTGTTGACTATTGCTATGCGGAATGTGCGGTTGTGCAAAACGCAAATTCAATGTCGGGCAAGGACTATTATGGTGCAAATGTTGCAGATACTTGCAAAATTGCAACGTGTGTCGCAGGGTTCAAGCCAAATGCTACACATACAATGTGTGTCGAATGTGCAGAAGGCGAAGTGTGCGACCCAGAAAAGTATCCAGATGGTGCAACATGCGAAACCTTGACCAATGGCAGATATCCATACTCGGACAAAGGGACGGGGAATATTGCAGATTGCTATGCGGACTGTTCGGCGGCAGAAAATGCCCAGGAAATGACAGGTCGTGATTATTATCAATCGGCAGATACCTGTGCGGTTATGACATGTAAGCCAGGGTTCAAGAAAGATGCGTCTGGTAAATGTGTTGTTTGCCCAGCAGGCGAAGTATGTGATCCAGATATCCCAGGAGGCAGTGCAACGTGTAGCACACTGACGGGTGGGACGCATCCAAAGTCCGACAAGGGCGTGTCAGATAAAGCATACTGCTATACCGATTGTAAGGCGACAGGCAATGCAACCGCTGTATCAGGACGGGATTACTATTCCGCACAAGATACATGTCAGATAGACAACTGTGCAGATGGATACTATCTGCAAGGCGGTGTGTGTGTCGAATGTCCAGAAGATATGTATTGCGATGATCCATTGGAAGAACCAAAATCATGTCCTGCATCGCATCCAAAGTCCGATGGCAAGGCAGAAAGCAAGAATGACTGCTATGCAATCTGCGAACCATACGACATAGAAGGTGGAACAGCGGTGCCAAAGAAGGAACATGCGTTCTATCCGGCAATGTGTGAATATCAGGGCATATCTGATGATGGCAATCCATGTAAAATCATTGACGGTGTGTGTGTGATTACAGCATGTAAATCAACACACGAGATGATAAATGGAAAATGTGAGCCATGTAATCGTGAAAATGCGTTGACATATCTGCCCGAAGGTAACTGTCGTGTGGAACTGTGTGTGTCTGGATATCATCCAAACGTTGACAGATGTGAAGAAGATATCATTGACTGTGAAGCACCACATGCAGTTGTCGCCCGTCAGACATGGGACAGCAAACTGAAATCATACGGCATATGTATGATTGAAGAATGCGAAGACGGATATCATGTTGCGTCAAATGCCTGTGTTGTTGATGTTCAGGACTGTGTTGTAGAGAACGGCGTTGGGTTAAAGGAATGGAACCACAGCACGGACGCATGGGGCGAATGTATAGCGACCCGTTGCGAGCCCGGATATACGATGGATCCATCATTGACGAACGAACGGACGAAGCAATGTGGCCAGTGCAAGAACAAGTTCAGTGTATTGGGCGAGATTGCGGCGAGCAGTTATGTATCGGAATGCGAGATAGCATCATGTATGTATCAGGGCGAGAAATACAACCTTGAGAACAATGAGTGTCATCCGATATGTGATATCAACGGATACGAGGACGAGACGGGGACCATGAAGTGGGATTCGAGTCGTAAGAAATGTATCCGGACGTGTAAGGAAGGATATACGTCGTGGTAAAGCAGAGCCCCCCGATTGTGGGGGGCTTTTTTTGATGGGTGTGGTGTGTTGTTAGGTTTAGAGACCCTATTCCCATCTGCGTGGGAATGACAAAATAGTTAGGATTAGTATTACTGGATTGCCACGGCTTTGCCTCGCAATGACAAGGGTAAGGAAATTCTTGGCATGAAATAAATGCGGGTTTAATTATTGGGTTTGCGACGTTTGGCAAAGAAATCACGTAATAGTTGGGCGGATTCTTCTGCGTATTCTGGTATCTGGGTCACGGTTGGTTTCCACAGATGTTTGTCCGTTTCATAAATTCGGGCATTTGATGTTATGCCACCGCCCTTGATGTCGGGGGCTGCGAAATAGACGTTGCGGATTCGGGCAAATGATATGGCCGTGGCACACATGGCACATGGTTCCAGAGATACATAAATATCACAATCGTCCAAAAATTTATGCCCCATTTTCTTGCACGCACGATTTATCGCAACTATTTCTGCATGCAGGGTTGGATTCATTTTCTGTTGAACCTGATTCTCGCCACGGGCGATTATTTTGCCGTCACGGACAATCACCGCACCAATGGGAACATCGTCGTGCGTTGTTGCGTGTTTTGCCAAAATCAATGCTTGCTTCATAAATCTCATACGATATACTTTACAGTATGGATTCTAAATTGCAAATTATTTCAGGACATTTCAAGGGACGAAGGTTAGCCCTGCCCCCACAGGCACGCCCAACACAAAATCGGGCCAGAATTGCACTGTTTAATATCCTGGATTCAATCGGGGTTGATGCTGCTGGAAATTTTGTGGTGTGGGACGCATTTGCAGGCAGTGGGGCATTTGGTTTAGAATGTGTGTCCAGATTCCCAAATGCACGTGTTTTATTTACTGATGTTGCGGTGTCTTCAATAAACACAATCAAAAAGAATTTGGGACAATTAAACGTTGGAACAAATGCGACCGTTTTAATGGCGGATGCGTTAAACGTTGTAGAAAAATATGCCAAGGATGCCGATATTATATTCTTGGATCCGCCATATTCGCAATCTGATTTAGGCGTGGCGATTGTGAATAAATTGAAAAATCTTGTGAAAAAAGATGCGATTATCATTTGGGAACAAGATGGGCCGAATGTTGTTATGCCAAATGATGAATACTGGGAAATTTTGCGAGATAAAAAATATGGGCGGGCCAGATTCCTGATAATGCAACGAATTTAGTATAAAGTATTTGATTGCGGTTAGATTTTTTGATAAAATTATATCAAATTCGGGTGGGAGAGAGTTTTATGAAAAAAATCTTGATAATTTTATGTGTGTTGGCGGTTATGCCCGCAGATGCGGTGCCAACTGTTCGCCGTCTGGGCGGTGCGGGAACGCACAATGGGACGACAAATGCAACTGCATCCAAGGTGGCACGAACTGGGTCTTTACGGACCAGTAGTGTCAAGCCCAATGCGACAAAGTCCGTTAAACCAACAAATAATGTGGCACGTGGGGCGACCAAATCAAGATTGTCCATTGGAAAATATTTAGGCGGTTCGACCGCAGTATCTGGACCGATAAATTCTGGCAATAATACGTCTGGTGGGGCTAATGTTGAATTGGCTGGGGATTGTGCTGATACAGTTTGTGCAGATGTTGAAACACTGCGTCAAGATATGGATACGGTTCAAGAACGTGTTGATGGAATGGAAGAAACAATCGAGTATGTGGTTGATACACGTAAGGATGCAAACCAGGAAATGGCAGGCACTTATGATGTGACGGGGATAATGTTTGTTGAAACACCGGATTTGCCGATTGCGGTGGGGGAAGATAAGTAAAAAAATATAAGACGCAGAAAACTGCGTCTTTTTTTATGTTTAATAATCAATTATTTTATTTCCCCGATATAGACCCCCATGTCACGTGCGACCTGTAATAATGGGTCGTCATCAGTCACATAGGCATTAGATGTCTTTAATTCTGGGACGTTGGGATCGGCGACCAATTTGCCTGCGGACACAAAATCCGCCAGTGATACGGTGCGAACCTGGTTGTCTTCGTCCAAGATGGTCATGACGTAGGTTTCGTTGTTCTCAATCGCATTAAGGGCACAATCGGCCATGCGTGTTGCTAAAATTCTGTCGGTTGCAACGGTGTCGCCGGCCCGCATATAGTGTTCTGGGTATGCGGTGCGGTTGCTGATACCGGCAGATGTTAGTTTGCGTGATATCATATCCGCAGGACGGCCCGAATGACCACGCAATTTGATACCTTCGGACACCATTACAATGCCATAGTCGGTGGGGCTGTCGTTTATATGTTCAATCAAAGCATCGACATCGAATTTAATTTCTGGTATCAGAATTGCAGATGCACCACAGGCCAGACCTGCGTTCAATGCCAACTGGCCACAGTCACGGCCCATACTTTGCACCACAAACCAGCGGTGGTGACTGCGTGCGGTCATCAATAGTTGATCACAGAATTTGGTCAGTTGTTCCACCGCCGTATCAAAACCAATTGTCCGCATGGTCAGTGGCATATCCATATCAATTGTCTTGGGCATACAAATCAGTTGTAAATCACGGTAAATCTCGTGATGAGCCCAGGCCAGAGATGTGCTGCCGTTGCCACCAATCAATATCAATGCGTCCAGTTCCATATCACGCAGGGATTCACGCAGACGGCGATTAAACTTGGCCACTTTGCCGGTTTCGATTGCGGTCTCGAAATTCATGGAACCTGCATGACCATTGTGCAGAAAACTGCCTGCAAGGTGCGAGTATTCCAACGTCAATGTGTCGGTTGTCAATTCCAAACAATGGGGTGGCATCGCAAACAGACCGTCTGTGCCATCTAAAATTCCAAAAACACGCCAGCCACGCAATGCGGCACCGTGAACAATACGATATATGGCCGTGTTCAGACCACTGCAATCACCACCTGTGGTTAAAATCCCGATTTTTTTCATCTTTTCTCCTGCTTTTTATGAAATTATATCATAATTAAATTGACAAAGAAATATTATTTGTAATAATTTGTCCAACGGTAATTATAACAGGTGGTATCGATGACTAAAAACAATGGCAATAGTAAAAACAAGCAATCAACAGACGCAATGATTGATGATGCAATCGCACAGCAAAAAGCGTGGTTGGAAAATCGCAGAACATATACACGGGGGTTCTTGAAAGATCTGAATATGTTTGCACGAAAAAAAGAAGATGTGGAAAACAAATCTATTGATAAAACAGAAATAGAAAAGGCACGCAATCGCCGCAGTGCATGGAAATCATATTGGTTCCCTATTCTGTGTGCGTTGGTGGTTATTGCGATTGCGATTTGGGTTATCTTTATCCGCCCCGTGCCACAGCAAAAGGTTGCGTTGGCACCCGTCGTGCCAGAGCCAGTTGTGAAAACCGTTCGTCGTGCAGATGTGCCTTCGTTTGATATTGTGCGTATTGAAAAAGGCGGTAATGTTGTTATTGCAGGTCGTTGGGAACCGTATCAGATTATCTCTATCATCGTAAATGGGCGGGTCGTTGCAACCGAAAGAACAAATCACGATGGCGAATTCGTGTATAGTCCCGTTAAACCATTCGAGGCAGGCAACTATACCATTTCCCTGACGGCTGGTGAACCTGCGGTTAAATCTGTGGACAAAGTGTTTGTTTATATTTCTGAACATGGATATGAAAATTCGGTGTCTTTGTTGATGACACAGGATGGCAGCACCCTGTTGCAGGGGCCAACAATGTTGCAAGACGGAGATTTGACCGTGCAAAAGATTGATTATTTATCCAGTGGTCGTATCGTTGTGACTGGTGATGCGTTGCCACGTTTGCGTGTTTCAATGGCGTTGGATGGAAAATATGTTGGTTTTGCCCGTGTGTCGGATCATAAGCACTTTGGTCTGGGGGCAGATGTGGGCGAATTAGAAAGCGGAAAGGAATATAAACTGGCGGTGCGTTTGCACGATGGTGACGGACGCACAGTCGCAACGTTAAACCATGATTTTGTTATGCCGGAAATGACAGGAGATGACGATACGTTTTATACCGTCCGCCGTGGTGATTGCCTGTGGATTATTGCACGCAATTTCCTGCGTCGTGGGTTGCTGTTCAGCATTATCGCAGAACGCAATGATATTAAAAATCCTGATCTGATTTTCCCAAAACAAAAATTACAGATTCCAGTGAGTGCGAAATAATCGTGCCAGGAATCGAAAAAGGAAAACAGCGAAATGCAAAAATTCAAGTTGGTGTTGAAAATAACAAACTGGTGTAATTTGCAGTGTGAACACTGCATAGAAAACAGTGGCCCAAATCAGCCATATAAATTGATGCCGGTTGAACAAATAAAAAAATACATCAAAGAATATAAAAACATAGGCAATCGGATTACGTTTACGGGTGGCGAACCATTTGCGTCATACATTCAAGAACGGGCCGAATATATCCCTGCGATTGCAAAGATTTGTGTAGCCCACAAAATATCGCCTGTATTTGACACAAACGGAACATGGGCCGAGAATATGTATGTTGGTGGCATTATGATGACCAACCTGTCAAAAATTGCACAAAAACGTGGCAGAAAGATTTTCTTGGATATTTATGTTGATAAACATCGCAACGAATATCAAGGCGTTGAAAATATATGCAAGTTGATTGCACGTCATCAACATTTAAGAGACAATATTCGTTTGTCTTTTTATGGAGATAGTTATCACGCACATAAAATTCGGTTGTATTCCCCATATCTGTTGGTTGATAACGAAGACGAGTTCTTAGTCCAGATGTCAGATTCGGGACATCCTGCAGAAATGGAAACCAAGGCACGTGTGCCGTTTGTAAAACGGAAACGCCAGGAATATGCATCTGATGACACAAATATCACAGATGGGCAAGATGTGCTGATAATTACAAATGACAACCAGGCAATTCTGAATCGTAAATACACGACAACGGTTGACGATAAAACCCTGGGGCAGATTTACAACGAACTGGTGCAGAAGAAACGGTAAAATGACAGAGATTATTGAAGAAACCGCATATGAAAGAAAACTGCGTAGAAATCGTGAGTATCGTGCGTTGAATCGTGAACGTATCAGTGCACAACGCAAAGATTACTATCAACGCAATAAAGATGTGATTAAACAACGGGTCAAAGATTACTATGAACGGACGTTCGAAGAACGGGCCGAGGGAAATCGTGAACGTCAAAGACAAAACTGGCAAAAACGCAAACCAAAACGTCAGGCATACTATCAGGAAAATATTGAACGCTTTCATGAACGTGGTCGGCGGTATTATCAAGAAAATCGTGATAAATTAAACACTGCCAGCAAACAGTATCACAGCGAACATCGGGACGAACTGGTCGCAAAACAACATGAACGTCAGGCACATCGGTTGGTTGCACGCCAGATTTGTCCGGCATTTCGTTTCTTGAACAAATTACGTTTGGCAGATATTACACTTTATACAACGCAATACAAACCTAATTCGGATTTGGTGCACAAGGCATATCCGCATTGTCGTGCATTGAAAACCGGCGATTTGACCAAATGCCCTGCGTTTAAGGCAACACCAGGTGCAATTAAAAAGTGTCCTATGCCGAAAGTGTTCGAGTTCGCAAATGCAATAGAAGAAATTAAACAGCATGCATTTGATATTATGGTTGAACAAGTTAAATAAACAAAGGTATCAAAATGTGCAAAACAGATAAAAAACGTCACTATCATACCAGCAAACATCAAAAAGAAAATCATAAAACAGACCGTATTGAAGAAATGCGTTTGGAATATGAACGCATGATGGGTATGAGTGCATTTGGTAAGAGAAGACATTTAAAATAAAAAAGCCGGCCCTTTTTGTCGGGTTCTCTTCCGTCGCCGCATAGCCAATAATTAAACCGGCACAAGGCCGGTTGAATTCTTGGTGCGGGCGAAGGGAATCGAACCCTCGCCTAAAGCTTGGGAAGCTTTCGTTCTACCATTATACTACGCCCGCAAAACTTATGTGCGGAATTCTATATGATTTCCAACCAAATGTCCAGAACAAATCATATAATTTCAACAAATATTTGACTTTTATAAGCATAACTGGTCTGCAAATCCCAAAGATTGCCATTTAAATACATCCAGTTCGCAGTATGCGTGTGGAACATCATCCGACGAGTTTCATCCTTGATGGTGGTTTTTTTTTAATGCTTCTGTCGTTGATGACGACGATTCATTTCCAGTTGCTGGACTGTGTTTTTATATTTGCCAACCAATTTTTGCAGTTTTGGTTCTTTAAGCAAAGAGTTGGTAGATATAGCATAATACTGCTTATCATATGGATATGGATTATGGTGAACCAAATAATCTTCGCCATGATATTTAACAAAGCGGTTAATACGTCGGGCATATCGGGCAGAATCACGCTGGGCGGTTTCTGGCGACACCAGTTCGTAATCGGCAAGATTTAATGCATTTGCTGTTTTTGTCGCATCGGCATGTGCCGCAGTTAAAATTTCTTTGGTTGCCCTTGGTGTTGCATCACGAACTTTCATTGGTACATAAAGTAGAGTTCCATACAAACCAATCATAGACACGATAACAACAGCCCCCAAGAACGCCATTGTTTCCATTCGTTCTTCGGCCTTGCGTCTTTCTTGGATTTCTTGCGTTAAGCTATTGTCGCAACCAGAGGCAGTTGTCCTAAAAGTGCGAGGAAATCTACTGCTTTTGGATTTGTTGTCTTCTTCATAATGTCGCATCGCCATTATGGTTGCGACCTTTCGTCCCGTATTCATTACCACCATTTCTTTTCCTTTGACTTTAAGTGTCTTATTTATTCCCAATATAGTGCTTTATGAGTTGTTTTCAATAAATATTTGACTTTTGGTTGTTTATAGTTCATAATTGGTCTGCAAATCCCAAAGATTGCCATTTAAATACATCCAGTTCGCAGTATGCGTGTGGAACATCATCCGACGAGTTTCGTCCTTGATGGCGGTTTTCTTTGTGGTTAAAACAGTTAAATAAATAAAGGAGCAAAATTATGGCAACTGTTATTCGTTTGGCACGTTATGGTGCAAAAAAACGCCCATACTATCACATTGTTGTGATTGATTCACGCAACGCACGTAATTCGGGTAATGTTCTGGAAGTCGTTGGTAAATACGACCCAATGCAGGCAAAAGACAGCGACAAACGTGTCGTTCTGAAAATTGATGAAGTAAAGGCATGGTTGGCAAAAGGTGCACAGCCATCTGACCGTGTGCATAAGTTCTTGGCCAAGGCCGGTTTGGTAAAAGCAAAGGCAATTCCTGTGCAGACCAAAAAACATCTGCAATCTGAAAAAACACAGATGAAAATCAAAGATAAAGCAGAAAAATTGGCTAAAATCGCAGAAGAAAAAGCCGCCGCAGAAGCAGCAGCCAAGGCCGCAGCCGAAGCACCAGCAGAACAAGCAACAGAAGCAGTTGCAGAATAATCTAATTTTGCCCTGCCCGGCGTGCTGGAACATCGGTGTTTTGGCATGTCGGGCTTTTCGCAACTGATAAAGGATAAAATTATGGCGGATGAAAAGTTGGATTTTTCTTGTCCCAGAATTGGTGGAAAGAAGTGCGAAATACTGGAACAATACGATCCAGAAACATGCTGTCATGTGGATAAAATGGAATGTCAGGCCAAGATTCAACGCATCGAAAAGTGGCGTAAGGCCGTTGAATATCATGCAGAACACAAGATAAACAATCTGTTCTTCACATCGGCAGAAATGTTCACGGGATGTCCCGTTTCGTCATGTCCACGCAAATATGGCATCTATGCATGCAAACAAAGATAAACAAGAGAGTTTTTGGTTATGGCAAATACGTGTCCGTATAATTTAGAACTGGAATGTGATGAAAAGTATCGTGTCGATGAATTCTATCGACAGATTCAGGCGATGCCCCTGAACAATATTGGCAAATTCTGTCATCAGAAAAACGCAAGCATTATGTGCATAGCAGATGTTATGCAATGTCAAAAGTATCAGGAATTTATCAAACACAGATAAAAGGCAACAGGTATGACGGAAAATTCTAGAATATTGGTTGGAAAAATTGTCGCACCCCAAGGAATACGGGGTGAAGTGCGTGTGCAAACCTATTCGGACAATCCAAATGATTTTAAGAACTTTGCCGTTATCAGTGACAAATTCAAGGTTGGCGATTTCAAGTTTGTGCGGGCTGTGCCTAATTCAACCGTGATTATCGCAAAAATAAACGGAATTGACAATCGCAATATGGCAGAAACGCTGCGTGGAACAGAACTGTTTATTGGTCGGGACGACCTGCCCCAGTTAAATGAAGACGAGTATTATCAGACCGATTTAATCGGATTGTCCGTCAATCGGCGTGGTAATATTATCGGACGTGTCGCATGTATCCAGAACTATGGTGCGGGCGATATTCTGGAATTGGAAAACGGGGATATGGTTTCTTTTGTTGGTGCAACCGTTGATTTTGCAGACAAGGTTATCTATATTAAATAGACGGGGCAGACAGCAGAAACAAAGGAGTTAGAATAATGGCAAAAATGACATTTAGATTTAATCCAGATACTGGTAAAATGGAAGCATCGTGTGTGTTGGAAACGGGAACTCATTTAAGTTCATGTCCGATGGTAAAGTTTTACAGTGCAGGCATTGATACCAAGGTCGTGGCTGATGTTAAAGATCCACGTAGTATCAGTGTAAAACTGGCCAATGTGGCGGACATTGCAACGGCACGGACACTGCGTGGTGTGGGGGATTATTTCTGCGAATCCTGTAAATTCAACGAAAAGAACTGCAAACATAGATAGTTTAATTATGCACTTTAATATACTGACCATTTTTCCAGAAATGTTTCCGGGTACACTGGGTGGTGGGGTGGTTGGTCGTGCGTTGGACAAGGGTATCTGGACGTGCAATGTTGTGAATATTCGGGACTTTGCCATAAATAACTATGGCAGTGTGGACGATACTCAATTCGGTGGTGGGGCCGGTATGGTTATGCGACCAGATGCACTGGGGGACGCATTGGATTCGATTGAAAACAAAGGTAAAATCATATACTTTTCGCCACGTGGTGCGACACTGAATCAAAAAATGGTGCGTGAATTCGTGGCAGATAAAGATGCGACATATACCCTGTTGTGTGGCAGATACGAAGGAATTGATGAGCGAATCATCGAAGAATATGATATAATGGAACTGTCTATTGGCGATTATATCCTGTCGGGGGGCGAAATCCCCGCACAAGTTTTTGTTGACAGTTGCGTTCGTCTGTTAGATAATGTGGTTCACGGTGGTGAAAATACCACAGAAAATGAAAGTTTCGAAATCGGGGGGTTGGAATGGCCGTTATACACCCGCCCGTCAGTATGGCGTGGACGAAGCGTCCCAGAAGTCCTGCTGTCCGGTCACCACGGCAATATCGAACGGTGGCGGAAACAAAAATCGGTTGACATAACAAAAGAACGTCGGCCGGACTTAATAAAGGAAAAGTAAAATGAGCATTATTAAAAAAATAGAACAGGCACAGGTTGCTAAATTGAAAGGCGATAAAGTTATTCCTAACTTCAAGGCCGGTGATACATTGAAAATTCACGTCAAAATTAAAGACGGTGATAAATTCCGTATCCAGGTTTTCGAAGGTGTTGTTATCGCACGTGATGGTGGCAACGGCAATAACGCTTCGTTCACGGTTCGTCGTGAATCCTATGGCGTTGGCGTAGAACGTAAGTTCCCATTATACAGCCCTGCAATCGAAAAGATTGAAAAGGTTCGTATCGGTAAAGTTCGCCGTGCAAAACTGTTCTTCTTGCGTGGGTTGTCAGGTAAAAAGGCACGTATTGTCGAAGACCTGGCGGCAACAAGTGCAGAAAAGAATGCCAACAAATAATAACATCGTTATTATTGAAAAAGTCCCACATTTGTGGGACTTTTCTTTTATAAAAAATATACAGTTTGACATTGATATTTGCACGGGGTAAAATCATTACTATGACAAAACAAATCGTAAAATTATTATTCTGGTGTGCGTGTGGGTTCGCAATTGTGGCCCCTGCAAATGCGTATATTGATAAAAATGTTGCCGTTGTGCGAATTATGGACAAGGCATCAGGCAAGGCACAGACCGTAAATATCCCCGTGGGCGAAATGGTGGAGTATGAAAAACTGAATATGCAGGTGCGTTCTTGCAAGCAGACAGATCCGTTCGATGCAGAAGATTTCTTTGCGTTTATTGAAATTTCAACACGCACAGACGGGAAAGTATTCAGCAACTGGATGTCAAGAAACGAGCCGGGGGTGCGTCCACTGCAAAATGCGGACTATGATTTGTGGTTGGTCAGTTGTGAAAATAAAGAAGAAGCAAAATGATTATCAAAAATTTGACGGGTTATATGCTGGGAAACAGGGAAAATGCCCCAGAAGTCGGAAAACAGTGGTGGCCGTATGATGTTCAGGTGTTTATTTGTGCAAACATGGACAAGGCCAAAGAAATATTGATGCAATCACGTAAATATGTGCTGAATCCAGATTTGGTCTGGACAACTATTTATCGGGTTCAGGCAAAGGATATCGAATGCCAGAAAATTGAAAATAATTTAATTTGGACAAAACAACCAACAAAAATTATCGTTGATAGTCCCGTCTTTTTCAGCACACCACGATATATGAACGAGCAAGATTTATTAAACAATGCCAGACGCATTATGCCACGTTTTTCACGGACAATGCGTCAAGCATACATAAATGGTGAGGAGAAAACAAGATGAAGTTTATAAAAAAATACTTTAAGATTTTTATCGGGGCTGGGGTCGTGTTGGCGACTATTCTTGTTTTTGCACGTGTGCAACAGTCGGCTGATTTGGCAAACGGAACACTTAAACAGTGGAAGTCCGCAAACGCCGATGAACGGGCGACCGCAATCGCAACACTGGTTGGGACAGATGCGAATAACGAACTGATGGTGGCGTGCGTTGATAAAATGTCCACCCTGCCCGATTCCGCAGAAATGGCAATCGCCGATGCAGCACGTCTGTGCAATCTGGGTGTGCAATTAAAGCAGAACCTGTAAGGGTGAATAAAGCATGCTTAAAAAAATAATTGCTTTGATGATGCTGACGGGCTGTGCGATGAACGGCGGGTTTATGCTGGGCAAAGATTACTATTTGGGGGCAAAGTATATTCGTGACCCGTTGGGCGAAGAAAAAGGTTATGATAAAGACCCTCTTATCCGAACAGATGCATTTGACTGCACAACATATGTGGAAACGGTTCTGGCCGATGGAGATGTCAATAACCTGAATCTGATAAGATATAAAAACGGGGAAATTGATTTCCTGAATCGTAATCACTTTATCGAAACGGACTGGTTGCAGAATAATTCCAGTCGGGTCGTCAATGCCAGCGAAAAATATGGAAAAACTCATACCAGACGTGTGACGATTGATAAGCGTGCCTGGTTGAAAAAGATTCATAAAATTGATGCTGATTTCACACCAGAAACCGTATCGGTGAAATATATTCCATATAAAAATCTGGAACAAATTGATAATGACAAAATGTTAGTTGTGCTGTTCATCAGTGCAAATTCCAAAAGTGTGGAAACGGTGGGAACAGAACTGGCCGTGACTCATATGGGATTTTTAATGCCGGGTGGCAGAACACTGCGACACGCATCCAGTGCGGCAGGACACGTGGTAGATGCAGAATTTATGAACTATGCCAAACGCAGATGGCAAATGGGTGAAATGGGTGTTGCCCTGTTGGAGATTAAATAAGACAATGACAGACGATAAAATTATTCATATTGATATGGGGACTATCACAGGCGACGTGAACGGCAATGACAAGCCGTTGTTGTGTCTGGGGATTGAATCATCGTGTGACGAAACATCGGCATCGGTGGTGGATTCTAATCGTAATGTTTTGTCACATATTATCTATTCGCAAATACCCGAGCATCAAAAATACGGTGGTGTGGTGCCCGAATTGGCGGCACGGGCCCATATTCTGGCCATTGACCAGGTAATCAAACAAACACTGGAACGGGCCGGAAAGACAATTGATGACATCGACATAATCGCAGGAACCGCAGGTCCAGGTTTGATTGGTGGTGTATTGGTTGGTTGGATGGCGGCGACCGGTATTGCACAATCTACGGGCAAACCACTGATTGCAGTCAATCATCTGGAAGGACACGCATTAGTGTCACGTCTGCATGCGTCAACCGCAGATGGAACAGATGGCAAAACAACTGTTGATTTCCCATATTTATTGATGCTGGCATCGGGGGGACACTGTCAGATATTGCTGGTGCGTGGGGTTGGACAATATGAATTGATTGGACAAACGCTGGACGACAGTGCCGGTGAAGCATTTGATAAAATTGCAAAAATGCTGGGACTGGGGTATCCAGGTGGGCCGATTGTTGACACACGTGCAAAGCAAGGTAATCCAACGGCATTCAAGTTCCCAAGACCATTGTGCGACAAGCCAGGGTGTGATTTTTCATTCAGTGGCATAAAAACCGCAGGTCGTGTATTTCTGGACAAGAATCCTGGGCCACACAGCGAAGAATTTATAAATGATTTTTGTGCTTCGTTCCAGGCATCTGTGGTGGATTGCATAGTAAATCGTTTAAATAACGCAATCCGTGATGCACGTGTAAAAGATGCAAATCCAAAAACACTGGTTGTGGCGGGCGGTGTTGCAAAAAACAGTGCCATACGCAGTGCAATGGAAAAACTGGCCAAGGATAATAAAATGGTGTTCGCCGCACCACCGATGAATTTGTGCACCGACAATGGTGCAATGATTGCATGGGCCGGTATTGAAAATTACAAGGCGGGGAAAATCGTTCACGAACCGATTGCACCCCGCCCCCGTTGGCCTTTGACCGAAATGTAATTATTTCACGTTTTGTGATGCCTGTTTTGCAGCAGATTGAATGTCTGTGGACTGGTTCAGTGCATCAACAGTTTGACTGGCCCGAGAAATCTTTAACGCACTGTGAGCACGTGCAACAGCAGCAATTTCATCGCGCAGCATCTTCATACGTAATTTGTCCGCAGTTTTAGGATTCTTTAAGATTTCAGTTGCAGACCATTTTACACTTTGCAGTGCATTACGCAACGCCATCAGATAACGGTCTGATTCTATGTTTATCGGACGTTCGTGTGGCAGTTTGTTAAATTCTGAAACCAGACGTTCTACATCCAACCAACCCAGACGGGCAAAATTACGGAAAAACATTTCGTTTACGTTTTCATAACGGGCATCAGCAACGTCAATGACAGAAATTGTCTGGGTCGTCTGATCATAAAAGGCATTGTGTTCGTTCATGTCACCATGAGAAAATACAACACTGGCATCGTTCAGAGATAAATCGTCAAAGTATGCCTTGGCCTTTTTCAATGTGTCAATTTCCGCATTTGTTAAATGCTTTTTCATATGGTTTAAGATGTATGCAAAATTGAACTTTTTATCCGAACCATCTTCGGGCGGAAAATCAAAGTGTTCTGACTGGGTAATTATGGGTTTGTATGTTGCCATATCATTGATAAAGTTCGCCAGACCACGATAAATTATATCTAAATCCGCAGGGGTCAGTGTTTCAACAAATGAAGATGTCAGGGGACGACCTGGGACGCGTTCTTCGATTGCAAACATTTTGGAACCAGATACTTCCAACATGTGTGGCACAAAATATGTGATATTGCCCCGTGCACGCAGGTAATCCTGGATACGCTGGGCGTGTTTTTGTTTTTCAATCCACTGGGTTTGTTGAATCGCACCACCGCCGGATGCGGGACGCTTGAATATCAGACCATCGGCCTCGAACACGGATGTTTCACGTGGCACATTGGTATTTATTTGTTGCAATTTATCCAGATTACTCATAAGATAACTCCATATATCGTCTAACCCTATTATAACACTAAAAAATACAAATGCCAGATTTTTTTGTCAACTCTTCCGACAACATTTTCAGCGTTTCAGACGCATCTGCGATGCTGAAAAGCGTCGTAGAAAAAACATTTCCACGCATCAAGGTCAGGGGCGAACTGTCCCAAATTACACGGGCAACGTCCGGACACATGTATATGACAATCAAAGATGCCGGTGCGACCATATCTATGATTATTTGGCGGGGAACCCCGGTGTCATTTAAGTTAGAAGAAGGGATGGAAGTTATTGTGACGGGAAAATTTACGACATATCCCGCCCGTAGTAATTATCAATTACTGGTCAGTGAAATTGAAATGGCCGGGGTTGGGGCGATTCTGAAAATGCTGGAAGAACGCAAGCAAAAACTGGCCAAAGAAGGTTTGTTTGATGCGTCACGCAAAAAGCCCCTGCCCCGATTGCCACAAAGAATTGGGGTGGTCACCAGTCCAACCGGCGCCGCATTTCAAGATATTCAGAACAGATTGCGTGAACGCTTTCCGGTGACGGTGGTGTTGTATCCTGCGACCGTTCAGGGGGCAACCGCCGCAGGCGAAGTTTGTGCCGGTGTTGAATACTTTAATCGTGAAAAGAATGTTGATGTAATCATCGTTGCACGTGGAGGTGGGTCGTTGGAAGACCTGTTGCCTTTTTCTGAAGAAATTGTTGTGCGGGCCGTTGCAAACAGCCAAATCCCTGTAATTTCTGGGGTTGGACATGAACCAGATTGGATGTTAGTGGACTTTGCCGCAGACGTGCGTGCACCAACACCGACAGGGGCCGCAGAAATGGTGGTGCCAACCAAACTGGCCCTATTCCAGGAACTGGACAATATGTGGGTGCGGTTGTCGGGGACATTTATAACACGTCTGACCAATGCAAAAGCACGTGTCGAGGCAATCAATGTTAAAAGCCCAAAACAGGTTGTTATGGAGCAAACACAACGACTGGACGATTTGGGTCGGACCATGAATTTGATGATTGAAAATAAAGTCAACAGTGCCAAACAGCAGATGTTGATATTGGCAAACTTTCCGATAATCATACAAAATCATCTGGTATTGAAAAAGCAAGGTCTGGGACACGTGGGGCAAATGTTGCAATCGTTGAGTTATAAAAGTGTTTTGAGCCGTGGATATGCCATTGTGCGTGATAAAGACAATAATATCGTCAGTGGTTCAGGTCAAGGACAGCCGGCCAGTATCGAGTTCGCAGACGGAATTATCAATTTATAAAAAACGCCCGTTTTGGGCGTTTAATTTTTTATCAATGTTTTTGCCATCGTAATTGATTCTGGGGTTATTTCAGAACCACTGATGATACGAGCAATTTCATTTATGCGTTCATCTGGACTGATTTTATGCACATTGGTTATTGTCTTGTCATCTTGGACATGTTTGGCAATCTTGAAATGATGGTCGGCATATCCTGCGACCTGGGCAGAGTGTGTAATAACCAAGGCCTGGCCAGATTGTGCCAAACGATTTAGACGCATACCCACCGCAGATGCAGTTGCACCAGAGATACCGGTGTCAACCTCGTCAAAGACAAAGGTGTGGGACGTGTCTGCACCCGCCAAAACAACACGCAGTGCCAACATCAGACGTGCCAATTCGCCACCAGATGCAGATTTGTGCAATGGGGCAAAGGGCGAACCTGGGTTGGTCTTAATCATAAACATAATATCGTCCAGACCCGAATACGATGCAGTGGCATCGGTGCGTTCAATCAAAACATCGGCACTGCCCAATTTCAGATCGGGCAATTCTGATAAAATACGTTCACGCAATATCGTGCAGGCCTGTAATCTTAACTGAGTTAAATGATGGGCGTGTTTATTGAAATCAGTCAAGGCATTATCACAACGTATCTGAACACTTTGCAACTGGGCATCGGAATTATCAATTGCGTCTAACTGGGTTGACATACGTTCCAGCAATGCAGGTAATTCATCTGCACCAACACGATGTTTGCGTGCAATGGCACGGATTGCAAACAGTCGTTCTTCGATACTGTCCATGTCGTCCATATCAACGTTTTCAGGTTCCAGTTCACCCATCACCTGGGCAACGATTTCGCCCGCATGATACAGGGCATCGATTTGTTCAGAATATGGATTTGGATCGGTTTTTATTCGCTGTAAAATATGTGCGACATTAAAAATCTGGACATCCAAGGAATTGCCGTGCCCCGCCAAGGCGGTATTTGCATCAGATAAAATCGCAATATTCTTTTCCGCATTCATCATATTTGCACGACGGGTGGCCAAATCTTCTTCTTCGCCAGGTTTGACGTTCAGGGAACGCAGTTCCGCAACATTATGTTCCAGATATTCTCGTTCTGATTCAGAACGTGCCAGTAATTCTTGCAACTGTTTCAATTCTTGCTGGGCGGTGTGGTATGTTGCGTATGCAGAACGCACCGCATGTAATGTTTCAGTAAAACCAGAAACATTGTTCTGGGCAAACAAATCCAATGTCGGGCGGTGTGTTGCAGGATTTAATAATGTGTGATTTGCAAACTGGCCATGAATTTCAACCAGTGCATCGCCAACACTTTTTAATGTCTTGATTGATACAGGTGTATCGTTTATCCAGGCACGACTTTTGCCATCTGTTGTCAGTGTGCGACGCAAAATTACAGTTCCATCCGAAAAATCAATTTCATTTTCTGACAGAATTTTCTCGACCGTTTCACCACAATCATCGAATTCTGCAATAACACCGGCACTGTCGCAACCGTGACGAATTAGACCAATGTCAGATCGTGCACCCAGGGCCAACGATAATGCGTCCAGCAAAATACTTTTACCTGCCCCAGTTTCACCAGTCAGAATATTCAGACCACGTCCAAATTCCAAATTTAGACGTTCAATTAAAACAATATTTGTAATGTGCAGTCCAACCAACATGGTGTGATTATACCCCTAAACCAACATATCTTTCAAGGTTTTTATACGGTTTCCAGTGTCCAATCGTGTGTCCACAATATACGGGCAGAAATATCATAATCCGAATATATTTGACGCAATAACGTGATGTATTCGTGTAATTGGGCAACGTATTTAGAATGAAAAGCGGTCTTGTCCGTGTCTGTTTTATAATCTAAAATAACAATACTTTTGTCGGCATCGTTGATATACAGACGGTCTATACGGCGACTGACAAAAACAGAACCGATAAAGCCGGCAATGGGAACCTCGGGTCGGGATAAAGGCCCAAAATACTGGGACAGGCCCGGCACTGCATATATTTTCTGAATCAATTCTTCGTCACCCGTGGTGGATTTTCCATCAATCTTGATTCCCATCAGACGATTGTGCATTTGGGTTCCAGTTTGAGTGGCAATTTTGGTAGAATCCACCCGTGATAAAATTTCTGACAGTGTTTTTTCAGACATTTTCTATCCTGATTTTTTCTGGTGTTATATTGGCCTTGGGCATTGTGGACAATACGTCCCATAGCATCGTGTGCCAGGCATCTGGTTTTGGTTTTATTGTATCGGAATAACCATAAATAAACAGTTGGTGTTCGGCACGGGTCATTGCAACGTATAACAGACGATATGATTCCGCAATTTGCTGTTGCTGGATTGGGGCAATCGCACGTGCAAATGCAGTGGTGTCTGGATTGCTGGACGCCCACAAAAACGCAGGTGGCGTATCGGTGTTTGTAGATGGTAAAAATACGATATCGTCATCTTGAATCTTGGACATGGTGTCAATCAAAAACACAACCTTGGCCTCCATACCCTTGCTGCTATGGGCGGTTAGAACACGCACACCTGTGGCCTGGGCCAGTTCTCGTTTAATCTCGCTGTCGCCGGTGATAAAGAATTTCAAGAACTGACGCAATGTGCCGGGTTGGGTGCGTTCATACGACAAACAAATTGTCATAAATTCTTCCAGTGGGTCCAGAATCTGGTTACCCAATGCCGATATCAATTTTGCACGATTGTCATTATGGTTTAATACGTTGCTGAAAAATGTATATGGCCCCTGGGACAGCCCCCAATTTCGTATCATGGTCAAATCTGCAAACAGGTCTGGCATCAATTCTTGGACCGCCTGGCTTAGCGACATACGTTGAACGGTTGGATCAAGTGGGTCTTTGTCCTGGTTGTAATCATTGCGATGCCGGCACAAGTTGTAAATATCACCGTGCGACAGACGATACAACGGGCCACGCAAAACACAACCCAATGAAAAATGATCACGAGTATTTAGAACATATCGTGCCAAACGCAACAGGTCACGAATAGCAGGAAAGTTCGGCAGAATAATTTTATCACTGCCCGCAACAGGAACGGACATACGTTTTAGACGTGATATAATCTTGTCCGCAAATGGTTTGCGATTTCTGACCAGAACCATTATGTCTTCGGGTTTGTATTCGCCCGAGTCAACAATTGATTTTATGTGTGTTGCAATGTTATCAATGTATTCACGCATCAGTTGCGGTTTAGCAACATAGTTTGCATCTTTGAACGAGACAGGTGCGACAACCTTATACACTTCGACCAGACCCTGTTTGTCCTGTTTGGCACATTGATGTGGATTATTTACAAATCCAGACAATTCACGAACACTGTTATCATCAAAAAAGAAATCAACCGTGGACAATATTTGTGGATATGAGCGAAAGTTTCTGTCCAAGGTGGCATTGCGAATTTCACGATGACTGCCACGGATTTGTTCGGATATCACGTCACGACTGTTGATAAAGGCGGTGGGACTGGTATTCTGAAAGCCGTAAATCGCCTGTTTGGTATCACCAACTACAAACATCGTGTGTGGCAAATCACCAGTATCGCCATCAACAAAAAACTCTGTCGCCATAATTTGTAAAATTTCCCACTGCAAGGGAGACGTGTCCTGGGCTTCGTCAACAAGGATGTGTGTCAAAGAATAATCCATCTGCGACAACACCCAACCCATCTTTTCTGGATTGGTGAACAGACGGCGTGTGTATAACAGCATATCGTCAAAATCAAGCACATTACGCTGTTGTTTCATCTGACGATAAACACTGGTAAAGGCGGTTGCCAAATCAAATAATGCAATCGTGTCGTCAAAGACCCTTTGGTTGCGTTCACGTTCGTCATAGGCGGACATACGTTTTTGTTCTGCAACCAGATAGTCGATTTTCAAGATATACGCAACGTTTTTTAGATATGCCGATTTATACTGTGCAAAATCTATTGTTTTTTCAAGATATTGTTCCGTATTGCTGATAATATCCTTTAAGTAATTCGGCGGATTTGTGCTGCGTTTGGCATCATTCTTGAAATCTGCCAGAATTTGCCGTAATTCCTGTTCGGTGGCCAGGGGTGGGAACGGCGTATCCAATTCCAAAGTTTTTCGTGTAGTTTCAATAAATTCAGAGCGATATTTAACAAGGTCTGACACGCCAAAAAAACTGGGATAAAGTTTGGTCAGTTGTCTTAATAAATCTGATATGGCTGATTCTGATTTGACGGCGACAAAATGCTCGAATGCGGACAGTTGTTCGGGGGTCAATTCTGACGAATTTATCATTTTATCAAACGCATCTCGTTGAAGGTTCTTTTGGGCCTCGCCCGAGATTACAGACCACGCAGGCGATAGACCGGCCTCGTCCGGGAAACGGTGTAATATCTCTTCGCAAAAACTGTGAAAAGTTTTTATCTTTAACACGTCTGGATTATCAATGAAAAAGAAAAATATTTCACGGGCCCGTGCGATGTCTGCATCGGTTGCTGGTTGGTTGTATGCAATCCCCTGTAATAAATCACGAACCTGGTCATCGGTGGCACAGGCCCAATCCGACAAAGCAGACAGAATTTTATTACGCATAACACTGGCCCCAGTGATGGTATAGGTCAAACATAAAATCCCAACATTGGACAGGTTGGATGTGCGAAAAAATACACGTAATAAACGTTCAACCAAAACAGATGTTTTGCCCGTCCCTGCGTTTGCCTGGACCCATACGTTTTCGGTTGGTGTGGCCGCAAAATCTTGTTCGGCGGTCAGTGGTTTTTTTGGTTCTATTTTTTTATTCATTTATAACCTTGCTTTATGCGAATTATTCTAGTATAAATTCATGAGAACTGCAAGAATATAACTTGCATAATTGCTAGAGGGGAAAGGAATGGATATCAATCAACTGTTTTTAATCGGGTCGGCTGTATTAGGCGGTCTGTTGGTCATCACACTGGGGATACTGTTTTTCGTATCCAGAAAATCACAAAAGGTTATGCAATCACTGTTGACACTGATGACACGGCCAGAACGTGCCAAGGTGCAAGATGCAGTGCGGGTGCTGAACACAATACTGGCAGACGAAATAAATAAAATTGAATCCAGTTTCCAGATTATGCGTGACACACTGAACAATCAGATAAAATCTGCAAATGAATTGAAACACGCACTGGGCGAACAAAATGAACAGTTGGTCACCCTGGCAGACGAGGCAACAAAAAAGCTGGCATTGATGTCGGGACGGTTGGACAACACAGTTGACGGATTGAAAAGCATTGTGGAATCTAATTCCTGGGCAGATGTAGAAAACGCAACCGATCGTTTCAGCAACAGTGTCAATGACACACTGGGAAAGATTGACAACACCACACAAGAGGTCACAGAACGCACCACACGCATACAGACACAAATCGACACGTGGATTGATAACAGCAGAACCCTGTCTGAACATTTAAGCGATGCATTTGCTCAAAACACAAAACAAATGCAAGATTTGACCGGTGAATCTGAAACGATGATTGGTAAAATATCCGAACTGGCAAAATCAACCGCTGATGGATTTAACGATGTTAAAAATGCGTCCACAAACTATGAAGAAGTGATGATACGCAACGACAGATTGTTGGACGGATATCTGGATAAGATGGAATCGTTCAGCCAGCAAACAAAAAAACAATTGACCAGCCAGATGAATTCGCTGACCAATACGGCAAACATGGTGGGTGGCCAGGTGCGTTTGGCAGAATCTTCGATGGATAAACAAATACGCAAATTGACCGAAGCAGTTGAAACAATGATGGGCTCGGCAGGGTCAACAGAAAATGCAGTGCGAAATGTGTCGGGTGAAATTGCAACACTGACCAAACATTTTGACAGTGAAATCAAAGAGTTTGCAAACGAAGTTGTTTCTGAACTTAAAACAGTATCGGGTGTGGCAAATGTCACATTGGAAAACACCAAGAAGTCCGCAACCGCATTTTCTGAATCCGTAAAAACAATGGGGGTCGAGGTTCGTGACACACTGATTCAAATGAACAATGCACATACGCAATTGTCTGCACAGTCGGAAAACCTGATTAAAATGTCCAGCGATACAACTGCACAACTGCAACCGTTGTCGGTGCTGATTGAGAAATACTATGCCACCCTGCCCGATTTGACACAGGGTTCGGTCGAGACCAGTGAAAAATTAGAGAAAATTGTCGCCAGTTTGACTGAACGTGTTGACCAAATGAAAACAACTGTGCGAGAAACGACAGATGCAGTGGCAGAATCTGCAATTAAATTAGATGATTTGGCCGGCACTTCACGGCAACAGATGATTGATTTGATGTCTGACTATGCCAAGGCAGTAAATACCATGCAGACACTGAACAAACAGATGATGGTTGCACGGGCAACCGCACCAATGGACGCAATTAAAACCGCACCGACCGAAAACTTTGGTCGCATCAGTCCCCAGGACTTTCTGGCACAAAGTGAAAGATTGTTCGAGAAACTGCATGAACAATCACAGGATTTGACACGGGCAACCGGTGCAGAAATCCCAGATGTGGTTTGGAAGAAATATCACGAAGGGGACAAGGCCATATTCTCGAAATGGTTGGCAAAAATGCTGAATGCGGCGGACAAAAAGCAAGTTAAAAGTATGCTGAAATCTGATGCAGTATTCCGTTCCCAGGCCACACAATTTGTTCGCAGTTTTGATAAAATCCAGTCTAGTGCACATCAGGCAGATGGATCAGACAAACTGAATGCAACATTGTTAAGAACTGAACTGGGGCAGATTTACAGCATATTGAAAACCAATCTGTAAAACATGGGGGGGGGGTGGCACCATGAATTCATATCCGATAAATTTAGTAAATGAAAGCGAACTGACAAATTGGATAAAAGAAATCACATGGGTGCCAACCGATGCTCCGATAACCTATGCCAATATCAAAGACCGAGAGTTTGTAAAAGGCAAAGAGTTTGCTTAAAAAATCCCCCAGATGGGGGATTCTTTTTAACGCTTTTTTTGCATCATATTATCAATGGTTGGACGTATGGCATCAAACACCTGGTCAATGGTCATACGTGTGCCATCGGGACGCATTTCATCAATAATCGTCCATTGACGTGGATTGCGTGATGCAACATGGCGATACACGTTAGAAACGTCATATAATAACTGAAAGTCGGATTCATGAATGTCTGGTTTGCCGTTTTGATATGCCTTTAATCCAGTATTTCGCATTTCATAGGCAACACGTGGATCCAGATACAGATAAATATTATAATCAGGACGCAAAATTCCCATTTGCTCGAATTCCAATTTTTCCAAGAAATCAATTTTGTTGCCCCACTGATCACGGGGTGTTTTGGCAACAGAAAAGACATTGCTGTATGTGTATCTGTCCAGAATCACCCAATTACCCGAATTTAACCAATTGCGTATCAATGGGGTATGCTGTTGCCTGTCCAGTGCATAGGGCAACATAGTGTATTCTGCGGGCAAATCACGGGTGGGTCCAAACTTACCATTCAGATAATCACGAACAAACTGGCCAAAAAAGGCACTGTATTGTGGGAAATCCAGTGTTTGGACGGGAACACCCTGGGAACGCAGATAATTTACTATGTTCATTACCTGGGTGTGTTTGCCGGCCTTGTCAGCCCCTTCGACAGCAATCAATTTTCCTTGCTTCATCTTTCTTTCCTTTTTTATGTAAAAAATAAAATACCCCGCACGGTGCGGGGTATGGTTTAATCTTCCAAGAAACTACGCAGTTTACGTGCACGTGTTGGATGCTTTAATTTATTCAACGCCTTTTGTTCAATCTGGCGGATACGTTCACGGGTGACCCCGATGTATTCACCGACCTCTTCCAAGGTGCTGGTTTTATTATTACTCATACCAAAACGTTGACGCAGAACCGTTTCTTCTTTTGGATCCAATTCCGACAATATTTGTGTGACAATCTTGCGTAAATTTTTTTGTGCAGCGGACACAAATGGATTACGGGCGGTTTCGTCCGCAATAATTTCAATACGAGAACTGTCGTCTTCGGTGCCAACTGGTGCTTCAAGCGAAATTGGTTTCAGATTTACCTTCATCGCCTTGTGAATCTTGTCCACAGGCAGATAGATAATCTTGGACAATTCTTCGGCCGTTGGTTGGCGACCATATTTGTGCATAAACTGACGTGATGCACGTTGAATCTTGTGGATATTGTCAATCATGTGCACAGGGATACGAATTGTTCGTGCCTGGTCCGCAATACTGCGTGAAATACCCTGCTGAATCCAGTTTGTCGCATAGGTCGAGAATTTATTCCCCAAACGATAGTCGAATTTATCAACCGCCTTCATCAGACCGATGTTTCCGTCCTGAACCAAGTCCGAAAAATCCAATCCCAGACCACGGTTGCTGGACTTCTTGGCAAATTTGATAACCAGACGCAGGTTGGCTTCTATCATTTCACGTTTTGCACGGGCGGCTTCGGCCTGGCCACGACGAACCAGTTCCACAACCTTTTTATATTCGGATGTTGGTTGCCCCGTTTCAACGGCAATCGCAGTGATATCTTCTTGAATCTTCAAGATGTCTTTTTCGTGTTTTTTCACAAATGCAGACCACACTGGATTTTTATGTTTTGCCAACTTTTTAACCCAGTTGCGATTGATTTCATTGCCGGCATATTCCGCCAAGAAATCTTCACGTTTGACCTTGTTCGCCATTGCAAGACGCAGTAATTTGCCTTCCAATCCCATCAACAACTGGTCACGTTGGGTCAGTTTGTCCAGAATTTCTGCAATACGGTCATCGTTCAAGCGAATCTTGCTGACGTATTCGAACAATTCCAGACGCAGTTTGGTGTATTTCTTTTCCAATGCGGTATCTGGCGAGTCAGACGTCAACAGATTGTCCAAACGTTTGGCCTGCAATTTTTGCATACTGTTAAACACACGTTTAATTTTGGCAAACAAATCCGTCACCATTGGCATCAAAGATTCTTCCATCACAGGAATTGGCACACCAGATGTTCCACGTGGTGTATCTTCTTTCTTGATACCATCTTCGTCTTCTTCGTCCTCGTCATCGTCTTCGCCAGAATCAACGGTTGCGTCTTCTAAATCGTCTAAATCATCATCGTCCAGTTCATCGACATGTTCGACACCCTTGGACTTTAATGCCTCGGACAAGGCGGCCAATGATTTTTGTTCAGATTCACTGGAATACATAACTTCCAGATTGATGATATAACGCAGACGAATGTCTTCGTTTAACAACTGTTGATACCAGTCCAGCATTGCCTGGATTGTCATAGGGCTTTCGCACAGGCCATAAACCATCAGACGTGATGCGGCCTCGATACGTTGGGCGATTGCGACCTCGCCAGCGGCGGTCAACAGTTGAACTGTGCCGATTTGTTTCAGATATGATTGAACAGAATCCTGGACACCCAGAACCAGTGAACCGGTCTGAGAACGTTCCAATTGTTTGGCATAGTGTTCATAATCGTCATCGTTGACATCAACCTGTTCGGCATCGGCATTTAACAGGTTGCGTGTTTTATCACGAGGCCCGTCGGAATCCTCGTCTTCATAGTATTTGCTTAAATCACGGGCAAATTCGTCCGTTTCTAAAATTTCAAGACCCAGGTCTTGTTGAAAAAAGTCCAGAACTTCTTCGTGTTCTTCGGATGGAACTTCGTCCGCTTCAACGGCGGTATTAAAATCCATTTGGGACATATACCCCACCTCGACCGCAGAAGTTGCCAGTTTTTGCAAGTTCTCGGGCAAAGAATCAATCAGCAGACGTGTTGCTTCGTCCAATTTTTTCGCCATTATCTAACCTTTGCAGTGTGTTGATTGGTCAAAAATTATTTTTTCTTCTTTTTCTTTTGTGGTCTGCTGGCCATCTTTTGGGCCTTGGCAACCGCATCGTGAATCGCAGATTCAGACACCAATCCCAAAACAATCGGGCTTTGAATCTGGATAATAGAATAAGATTTGTGGGTCTTGTTACGAACAGAAGAAACCGTTGGATTCGTGCTGCGCATCAGGCGTGCAACCTGGCCATCGGACAATTCTGGGTAATTTTTCAGAATCCACAAAATCCCGCCCAGACGGTTCTGACGATGCAATTTTGGTGTATAGCCAACACCACGCTTGTTTTGTTTGTTCTGGGCATCGACAATTTCTGCACGCAATGTCAGGCGTGCGGATTCATCGGCCTCGCACTTGGCGATGTCTTCACGGGTGACTTGACCACTCAAAATTGGATTTAATGGTTGAATTTTGTATGTTTCAGCATCTGCGATACTTTTAACTTCTAACTCATGCAGACCGCAGAATTCTGCAATTTGTTCAAATGTCAACGCTGTGTTTTCAATTAGCCACAGAGCAGTTGATTTTGGCATGTATGGATAGTTCATGGAAATTTCCTCTTGTTAACGTGGGGTAATATAGAACAATATTACCCCAGTTTCAAGGTCTTTATATTAAAATATTTTTTATTGGGCGGTTTTTATGCACGTTTGACGATTTTGTATCCGTCTTTGCCGTCTAATACCGTCCAACCCGCAGATTCAATTTCTGCACGCAATGCGTCCGCCGTTGCCCAGTCACGGTTTGCCTTGGCCGTGACACGACGTTCCGCCAATGCAACAATTTCCGCCGGGGCAGACACCTGTTCTAATGCCACCAGTTTTTTTGCACGGTCGATAAATTGCAGCCCCAACAAGCGGTCAACAAATTCAAACAACTGGATTTTTGTTTCTGGATTTGTTACAGAATCTTTTAACAAGTCCTGAACCCACACCAATGCTTCGGCTGTTTTAAAATTATCAGATACAACCGCCAATATTTTATCATGCCATGCATTATACCGTTCTAAATCTACATTGGCTGTCTTTTCAGTGTTAATCAGGTCTGCTATTTTTCTGACAATGTTTTTATATCCGTTGGCCGCAGCATCTAAAGATTCGAACGAAAATTCCAACGGTTGACGATAATGGCTTTGCAACAGTAGATATCTGTATGCCATTGGATCATAGCCCCGTTCTACCAGATTACGAACTGTATAGGCAGTGCCCACAGATTTAGACATCTTGCCATCTTTTAGCAACAGCCACTCAAAATGCATCCAATAAGACACCCATGGTGCACCGACAATTGGTTCGCTTTGTGCGATTTCATTTGAATGGTGAACTTTGGCATGTTCTTGTCCACCTACGTGCAAATCAAAATGCTGGCCTAGATATTTCATACTCATCGCACTGCACTCAATGTGCCAACCAGGGAATCCAACACCCCATGGGCTGTCCCATTCCATTTGACGTTTGGTATCCTTGGGTGAATATTTCCATAATGCAAAGTCTGTAGAATTACGTTTTCCGCTGTCATCAATACGTGCCCCACCCCGCAACTCAGATAACTTTTGTCCGCCAAGCACACCGTAATTCGCGAATTTTGACGTATCATAGTAAATTCCATCGCCTGGAATTTCATATGTATAACCAAGTTTTTCTAAATGTTGGACCTGGGCGATTTGTTCTGAAATATGATCTGTGGCACGTGGCATATGTGTAGGGCGAATATTGTTTAACAAATCCATATCACACAGAAAGCCATCAATGTATTTTTGTGCAACATCCCATACAGATAAATTTTCACGTGCCGCACCCTTTTCCATTTTATCGTCCCCGGTGTCGCCGTCACTGGTTAAATGACCAACATCTGTAAAATTCATAACATGGTTTACTTCATAACCATTTTCTGTAAATACACGTTTGATGATATCACTGTTGACCATTGTTCGCATGTTTCCAATATGTGCATCCCAATAGACAGTTGGACCGCATGTATAGAACCCCATCTTGCCTGGTTCTAATGGGGTAAATTCTTCCAATTTTCGTGTCAAAGTATTGTATAGTCGTATCGTCATGTTATGTGTCCTTTCGGTTCTTGATTTTTTTTTGAGATTCTAGTAATTGTATGATTGAAAAGCAAACAAAATCCGTTTGCAAAAGTGCGATATTAGCGACAACAGTAAAAATTGATAAAACGAATTGTCATGCCCGTATTATGGCACGAAACAACAACATAAGTCAAGAAACTAAAAAATTAAACCCACCGGGTGGTGGGTTGAATTTTCTGGCGACGCAAAAGGACTGGACTCCCCTTCCCACTGCGTGGGTGGTGATACCCCTCTCCACTCGTGACGATTTGGGGGCGTTGCACTGCCCAAATCTA
>JAFYUU010000018.1 GCA_017549445.1 Alphaproteobacteria bacterium
ACTGGAGTTCAGACGTGTGCTCTTCCGATCTAGTGGCAGGTTCTGGGCCACGACCATGGCATGCGGACAATAACCGCATCATATTCCCTGCAACAATCGGTATTGGCACATTTTGCGAATGCGTGGTTCACAATATCGTCTGACCCGACCAAGAACGAACAGATGTGGGCGGGCCTGTCCAAGATATCTGATTGTGCATCTGACGAAGAACGTGCAGGCCGTGCGGGTCTGTATTGTATGGCCAGCAGTCAACTTTACAAAGAATTTATCACAAACGTCGTCCCCAATTACCAGCGTCGTGTATCGATGGGTGAAACCTGGTCCCTTGATATGGACAGTTTATACATCACACCTGCGGGCGATGGCACAACGAACACGTGGCGTATTATGGCAACGGTTATGTCTAATCTGTCCTATCCGATTCAGGTTATGGCTTATGCCACGGTGGGTCACGATACAACGAACTATCCCAACACAATGGGGTATTATGTCACTAACTTTAATGCGTATAAAACAAATTGATTAAGAAAATATTTGGATTTTTACTAGGGTTGATATTGATGGCATTGACGCTGGCGATGCTGTGGCTGGCTGGGGCAATTTATGACACGTCCAAACGCCTGACGGTTGACACATACTTTTTTCAGCCGGCCCCCCTGGCCCAGGACAGAATGGAAACCCCACTGACCCCGGAACAGTTGGGCCCCGACACCATGCGTCGTATGTTGGTCGAACGGTTTGTCACAGAATATTTTTATGTTATTCCCGACACTGCTGATGTCCAGCAACGTATGAAAGGCGGTATGTTGGCCAAAATCAGTTCTGGCACCGTTTACGATAAATGGTTGAGCAACACGGCCCAACAAATATCCCAGATGGCATCAGACGGCCAACTGCGAACCGTTCGTGTCACAGATATGTCCTTGCCCGCCGATGGCCAGTATTGGACGGTTCATTATGAAATGCTGACTTGGACCAAACCCAATGATTTTTCTGTTGCCCCTACATTTTCACGTGGCACAATGTTTATAGATTTAATTTATGAACCTGGATTTCGGCCTACCCAATACAGGGGTGGCCCAAAACTAAACATCGGACGTTTCTTGGATAATGGTGGCGATCCTGCCTTGATATTCAAGATAATGATAAATAATGTGGATTTTGCAGAATAGGGAACACATCGATATGACCAAAAAAATATACAATGTATTTTTATTTGTATTATGTTTTCTGGCACCTTTTGTAGCGATGGCCAATGATGCGTTTGATTTCGATAATTTTGCCATTGTGGACAGTGGCGATGCCGACCTGAATGTGGAAAGTGTATCGCTAAACAGCGATGCCGACATTGTTGGTGTTGGTGGATTTGATATCGCAGGTGTTATGTTGGGAATGTCGTTTGACGATGTGCAGACCCTGTTCTTCAAAACCAAGGGTCTGTATGCCCCAATCCAACGCAACAGCATTGTTTATACCATACACCAGGATTGGAAATATAACCTGGATTACGAATGTCGTTCCCAGGGAATTGTTGTCCCTGCCGAATTGGAACGTTGTATAAATTCCCTGGCACGTAATCGTGGTTTGCTGTATGCATCTGAATTGCACTTGCACCGTGAAAATACGGGCGAAACCCTGGACGTATATTTTACCAGTAATGCATCTGACAACGTTGTCTGGCGGGTTGTTTATAACAATGATGTGAACGAATTGGAAGGTGATGCCGAAAAATTTGCCAACCAACGTGAAAAAAAGATACTTGCCTTTTGGCAGGGTGTATTGGACAAATACGGTGCCCCAAATTCTGGCACGGACAAATGGATTTCATCAACCAATGCCTATGATCCGATGATGACGGCATATTATGGAACACTTGATCTTGTGGACCAGGGTCGTCGTGCATCAGATGAAACCGTCAACATAAACCAGGCACACCAGCATTTCAAGGCCAAACCCTATGCGTTCTAGCAAGAATACTTATCGTGCGGGTCTGCACGCGGAATTTATTGCCCGCATGTATTTACGTCTTCATGGATTTAGAATTTTGCACAGTCGTTATATTACGGGTCGCAACACCCACCGTGCCGAGATTGATATAATCGCCCGTCGTGGAAATCTAATAATTTTTGTCGAGGTAAAGAAACGTCCCACCCTGACGCATGCCTGGTCTGCAATCACCCCGACCCAGTCGGCCCGTCTGCGTCGTGCGGGCGAGACATACCTGATGCACAGTCGTTGGTCTGGCGATGCCCGCTTTGACGTTATTGCGGTCTGTGGTCTGCACGTTCATTGGTTTCGTAACGCCATATAAAATGTTGCAAAAATTCCTATCTTGTTTTATAATAGGTTTGTTTTCATTATAAACAGAAAAGGAGACACAATGAAAAAATTAGTATTGGCATTATTTGCTGTTATGACATTGGCTGCCTGCACTGGCTCTTACAAATCTGGTAATTGCGAATATCACTTCCTGTTGCACAAAGATATTTCTATTTCTAAAATCGTTGGCAACATCACAGGTGGTTGCTAATAAAACTTCCCCCAGATGGGGGATTTTTTTTGTTCCTGATTCTCACCATAAATACAATCCTAACTATTTTGTCATTCCCACGCAGGTGGGAATAGTGTCTCTCAACCCAACACATCACCCCCCCGTCACCGCACACGCCACCGTGGCAATCCAGTCAACAACTCAATAAACACCGAAAAAAATCCCCCGATTGGGGGATTTATCTTATTTTGCGAAACTGTAATCCATTTCCAGATGATTTGGATTATATGTTCCGTTCATGATTGCCAGGGTATCTTCAACGATAACCAACTCTTCATTAGTTGCCACCATCAAGATTTTAACCTTGCTGTCATCGGTGCTGATAATTGCACTGTCAACACCTTTGCGTGCCAATGCGACTGCGTTCTTTTCTTTGTCCAGTTTGATACCCAGTTCTTCCAGACCTTCGCAGAATTTTTCACGCAGATAATCATCGTTTTCACCAACACCTGCGGTAAAGACCAACGCATCAACATGCCCCAGTTCTGCCATAAATGCCCCAATGTATTTTTTTACATTGTGTGCTTCCATATCAATGGCCAGACGGCATGCATCATTAGAATCTTTATTTCCTTCTACGTCACGACGGTCTGCATAGCATTCTGTCAGCCCCAATAATCCCGAGTCCTTGTTCAAATGCTTTTGCATTTGTTCCGCACTCAGCCCCAGACGTTGCATTACATACAGCACGACCCCCGGGTCCAAGTCCCCTGGACGTGTTCCCATTGTCAGACCTGCCAGCGGTGTCATACCCAATGACGTATCTACGGACACACCGTTGCGGATTGCGGTTGCCGATGCCCCTGAACCGATGTGCAGTGTGATTAAATTACATTCGTTTGCGGGCTTGCCCAAGATTTTTGCAGCAACCTTGGAAACATACAGGTGGCTGGTCCCGTGAAAGCCATAGCGACGCACACCCAATTCACGATACCATGCACTTGGCACCGCATAGCGGTATGCCCAATCCGGCATTGTCTGATGGAAGGCGGTATCGAACACGGCAACTTGTTTTGCATTTGGCAACAACTGCTGTGCAGCAACGATTCCAACCAACGCCGCAGGATTATGCAAAGGTGCAATTTCGGACAGTTCATCAATTGTCTTGATAACTTCATCTGTGATTTCCACGGACGAGGCAAACTTTTCGCCACCCAACACCACACGATGACCGACACCTTTGATTTCGTTCATATCAACTGATGCTTCACGCAACATAAACATAACGACATTTAATGCTTCGTTATGATTTTGCATACTGCATTCTTTTTTCTGTTTTGTTCCATCTGGATACTTTTGTGTCACAAAAGAATCTGGCAGACCAATTTTTTCAACATTACCACCCACGATTGCCTGACGGCTGTCGGCATCGAACACTTGGTATTTCAATGAAGAAGAACCACAATTCAGTGCAAGTATGTACATTTTATCCCCTTTGATTTATTGCGGTTGGAATCATAGCAAATGATTTTATCACTTTCAACCGTAAACATAGAATTTTACACGCCAATTATCTGCTGTGATAAATGTCTTGGTTCCTTCGGTCTTGTGATTGACCCAGTATTGCTGTTTTGCGACCATCAGACACACGTGCAGTCCTTTGTCATCAACATACGTGTTTGGCTGTGGGTTATTTCGGTCGCCGATACCAAAAGCGGACACCTGTTCGCCGATTATGTATCCTGCCTCGGGGCTGATGCATTCCAGCACCACCCGCACATTTCGTGGTATTGTATTTATTTCGCTAAACACATATTCGGTTGCAATGGTTGCAGTATTGAGCCGCATCTGCACGGATTCATATTGCACCGGGGCATGTTGCCCAAAGCGTTCAAACAACCCCGTCCAAAATTCATCTGAAACCGAGTTTATATCGAATACACCATCGCCTGCATTGCCACGGTTTGTAATTTGATCTGCCCGTGCCAGTTGGAATCCCCCCAGTGTTTGCCCATCGTGAATTCGCAGTGTTTTATTATCAGTGTCCATCGTTATTTCACCGATTGCACCGGTAAAGTTTTCATGTTCGGTCGCACTGCCACGCCGAATTTGTATAATTCTTGCCATAATAAAGTCCTTTAATTGTATGATAAGTTATAACAAAAAAAACACCGCCCAAACGGCGGTGCTGATTGCTTTACATTATATCACAAAACCACGAAAAAATCAAGCCGCCATCCCATAACTGTGTGCATAATTTTGTGCATACTGATTGAATATATTGGATTTTTGTGCATTGAAATCCTTTTGAGCATTCTTTTTAGACAACTTGAATCTGTTATAGAATGGGCCTGTCCTGCTATCACGTCCTGTTTCGATAAAGTCCCAGAATTGAATCAGTTCGTCATACATATTTTTGTGTTCTGCATCCCATTCATCAACGATTCTGTTGCGTCTATCAATTTGTGTATTCAGTTCATTTACACGTCTTTGTGCGGCATCAAATTCATTGATACGTGCCTGTTGGCGTTCATTTCGCCCATGTGCACTGTTCCACAGAACTTCTTTGGTGTTCATGTCACGTTCTGCATCTGCCAGGGTCCGCCGTGCATACGCAATGCGATTCAACTCGGCTGGTGTCATGGCATTGCGTTGTGCCCGCTTTGCGGCCAAACGTCTTCGCATTTCGGCCAGTTGGTCGGCCATCTGATTATATTGCTCCTGTAATTGATCCAGTGTCTGTTGTGCCTGCATCTGTGCCAGTGCATTTGGAAATGGGCTGGGGGTAGTGCTTAAATCATTTTGTAATTGTGTAATTTGTCCATCCAGATTTAGCATGTCAACATTTTCCAACTGGTCAATTTCATTTGGCAATTGGTTGATTTCACTTTCCAGTTGATCAAATCTATCAACCATACTTCTCTTTTGTGTGTATTTTTCGGTTGCCCGCTCAAAATCGGACTTGCGATGTTCTTCGTCACGAACACTGTTTGCCAGTTGTTGTTTCTTTCTATCTATGTTGCCGGCATTGATGTGCCACCGACGATCCAAATCATCTAATTTTTGCTGGTGTGTTGCCTTTTCTGCGTCATCAGCGGGATTCAGTGCATCTCTTTCGTCAATTGCCCTTTGCTTGTTTGCCTGATTATCCTGGACCCAGTTTTGATATTCGGACTGAACCTTCTTACCACGATGCCCCTTGAATTTACTGCCTGATTTATCAATGGCATTGACGACAACATTCACACTTTCTGCAATTGCTTTTAATCCAAATTCCAGTGTTTTATCTATTGTCGTGGAAACGAACTTGACACCTTCTACTTTGTTCCAGGACAAACCACCATCTGAAAACAGTGTCAGTTTTTCTTTTCGCAATGCATCCATGACTTTGCCTGTTGTCATACCGTATTTGCAGACGGATATAACCTCCATTGCGGTTTTTGCGGCGGCGATTGCGTCTTTGTTTCCGTTTTGTGCATCACGCACCGCCCGAACGATAAGTTCTGAAATTACTGCATGCAATTGTGTTCCGTTGTGCAGGGCACCTTTGTATGCTTGGGGCATAACTTCTTTTATTTCTTTCAGTGTTTTTGTCATCCACCCCAGATGTTTTACTGATGATGCGGATTTATGTTGCAGTGCTTTTTTAATATCACCTTCTGCACCGACAATTCCATCCAATCCATCTGTTGGTTTAACCTTGCTGGGGATTGCCCCGATAATATTTGCGGCCTGTGGTGAAAAATACAACCGATCCCCCTGCAACCATTTGTATTTTTCGAACACATCCTTGTATGTGTTCCCCCAGAAATTCTTAAATTTTTGCACAGGGGTCAGTGTGTCGTCTTTGGTATCAATCAGGAAATCATCACTGCTTGAATCGTTATAGGCCACCTTTTTTTGGGCTGCATTCAGCCGTTCCATGGTTTTTGTTGGGTGGAACTGCTTGCGGATTTTGGCGTTTCTTGCAACGATACGCAACAATATCTGATGATTATCCTTGAATTTTTGCAGTTGGGTTGGATCGACCTTTTTTTCATCAAATCCTGTCTCAATGTTGTCGAATTTATACTCAACCTGACCCAGTGCATCAAACACCTGTTGATTAAAGTTCATCCCAGGTGTGGTTAACTCATGGATTGCACTTGCAGCAAGTTGCATTTTTTTGCGAAATTCTTCGTCAGAATTATATTTTTTGTCTTTAATCCCTTTGACCAGATCTTTGATTTCTTCGGCTTTGCCCAGAACGTTCCAATTTGCCAATATGTGTCCCAATCCCTGGTGGCTGTTCAACAGGTTTGCCAGATTCTGAATGTCTACCTCTGCTTCTGGGCTGGCGGTCACATTAGAAAAAACTCTGTCTATTCCATACCAATCGTTCAAGAAATTTGTTGCATCTGCATTAAATGTCTCGGGGTCGGTATTGTCTGTAAAGTTTTTTCGATTTGCATCCATCACACGGAATGCATTACGAAATTCTCGATACAGTTCTTTCCAATCATCGTCACTCATTTCCCATGGGTTTGGATTTGGAATATGTGCCAGGTCAGGGTTGTTTGGATCTGGTTTTCTGCCATCTGGATAGTCGTTTTTCTTCCATTTTCCCCCGTCTTCGTGAACCAGGTTTTTCTTCCAGTCCTTCATGTTTCCACGAAAATCATCGCCGTTCTTGATATAGTTCAAGAACGTTTGATACTTTTCAGGTGGCATATCATTGAAATACACCTGCATAAAATACTGTAGTAAAAAATCTTTCATTTTCACAGTCATCTGGCTTGCCTTTGCTTATCTCGTAATATTATAGTGTTTTTTTTGACAAATTTCAATAAAACACATATAAAAACAGGTGTTTTTTTGCCTAAAATAGGTTATAATTGCCCCATCAGGTGGGTTAGGTATGAAAAAGAACACGTCTTTACATCGTTTTTTACGCAACGTCTATGGCTTTACGTTTTTCAATAAATTGTTGTTGCTGTCACCGGTTTATGCCGTTTTTATGCAGGAACATGGCATGACCGATATGCAGTTGTCTGCACTGTTTATCATACTGTCGGTTGGCACATTTGCATGCCAAATACCCGTCACCTGGACTACGAACAAACTGGGGGTCAAGAACGCAATCAATCTGGGCCAGATGTTAAAGGCCGTTGCCTTTGTTTTATGGTTGATTTGGCCAACATTTTGGGGGTTTGCGATTGGAATGTGGCTGTGGGGGATTCAGGCGGCATTTTTCAATGTCGCATTCGAAGGCCTGTTGTATGACGAATTGCGGGCCCGTCGCCACCATTCTACCTATGCCAAGATTTTGGGAACCCGATACAATGTGTCTGCGGTTGCATCTGCTTTGTCTGCATTTGGGTCCTTGATGATGTTTGTGGGCTATGAATGGATAACGATTGCATCATTGGTTTCGGTTGCCCTGTCGATGATATGTATAAACCGTATGCAACTGCGTTCGCATACAACGAAACGGCACCGTGTTCGCAAGACAAACTTTGTAAAATTATTCAAGACCGGCACACGTATCTGCCTGAACACCCCATGTATATTCTTGATGTTGATGCTGGCATTACTGACCAGTAATATTTGCTATCTGGATGATTATCTGGGGCCGATTGGTGTGGAAATAGGTCTGCCGGTTGCGTTCGTTGGTTTGGTTCAGTTCTTTGCCCTGGGGTGCAGTGTTCTGGGGCAAACCTTTGCACACCGTTTTGCACGGATTCCGGATTGGGTTTTGTATTTTGCAATCTGTGTTGCAGGTGGTTCATATATTGGCTTTTCGGTTTTTTATTCTGTGTCTGGCCTGTGGTTGCTGGGGGTGGGGTATGCACTGTTTGCAGGAATCTTTATCTTGCTTTATTCTCGCTTTCAGGACTTTTTGCCATCATCATATCGATCTGTTATTTTATCGCTTTACAGTATCGGGGATAATGTAATCTATGTTATAACATGCCTGCTGATTGGTCTGGGGGGCACCATGGGCAGTTGGCGTTTCAGTATATTTACCCTTGGTGCGATATTGGTTTTGATAGGCATATGGGCATTGGTCGTTATCCGCAATCGTTGCAGTGTTGGCACCGAACCCACGGGCCGTATTATCAAGACCACACACCCCACCGGCAGTGATATTGTCTAGGGTGATGTTCCTGTTCAGATTTTACAGTCCATGATGTAGAATACGGGTATGAAGATAAATGCCCACACCCTTGTTCTAAAATCTATTCCATACCTGCTGTCAATTGCGGGTGGTATAATCCTTTATACAGGTGCCGTTGACAACGCACCCAACCCAAATGTCCAGGACTTGATTATCAATGTATCTGCATCCTTGCTGTCGATACCTTTGGTTTTTCTGTTGTATGATTATACGAACTCACGAATTGCACGCCAAATGAACAAACATTTGTCTGACAGTGTTTCGGACAAATTAAATGGTATGACGTTGAATTTGATAATGTTGTTGCGTTCGATACTGTCTGTCCGCAGTAAATTGACCCTTGAAAACATCAACCGTATGCTGATAATGCGTGGCAGTGTCATTGGTGGTCGATTAAAGATAACCCCCGCGGATATCCAGCAATTACGTGATATACATGCGGAATTGGAAACCTTGTTATATCATGGCAATGCCCCCAGTGTCCTCAGTGGTATGCAAATACAAATTCTGACATCGCTGTCACGTGATATGATACACCTTGTGAACGAGAACCGTTTTCGTGGCGATAAACGCCTGACGGTCAAGTATATTGAAAATCTTATGGCCCGTTTAACCGATTGGTTGGATTCAGACAGTGTTGCCCGCCTAAATTTGCAGGAAAATCTGACCCCAGACGATGCCGAAATGACAAAAAAAGCAAAAAAATGACAAAAAAGCATATTTTTTCTTGCAATTTAATTTTAAATGTGTCAAAATTTGCCCCGAACCGCAGAAACAGGGAACCCAGTTTCCTGATTTCTGGTTCAGTTTTGGGGACATAGCTCAGTTGGTAGAGCAAATGACTTTTAATCATTGGGTCCAGGGTTCGAGTCCCTGTGTCCCCACCAGAATAAACCACCGCCCGTTATGGGCGTTTTTTTATTTTTGTGACACGGGACGAAGAATCCGTAAAAAGGGTTCGGAACGTCAGTTGGTGCGAAATAACGACTTGACAAACTGTGTGCTTGTGCTATATTTGTAATATGATTGTGTTCGATACCACGACAAAAGGAAAACAATATGTCATTTACACAGGAAAATAGAACTAATGTTGGAAAATGTGACGGCTGTGAAAAGCGGTGTGAATTTAAGGTTGTTCATGAAGAAAGATGTCGTAAAGGAGTTAGTATTGGAAGTGGGCACACTTGTGCTGCAACAATAGAAGATATGTATCCAGTATTGGGGGATAAGCCAATTAATCATTATTTGGACGAAACAGGAAGATTGATTACTGCTGCTGTTGACATAAGAAATAACATTGTGGAGATAGATGGTAAATTTGTTATTGCACGTCCTGAAGTCAGACAGAAACTGCGTGAGCAAATGTTAGAGCATGCAAGAAAAGCGTCCAAACTGTGCGACCATTACAAAATACGATAGAAACAACAAAACAACCATACCGCCCAATCGGGCGGTTTTTTCTTTTGCTTGAAATTTATACGGTATGCGATACCATATTCTGTATGATTAAATATACAGATGCACATTGTCATTTTACAGGGCAAATTTTGCCAGAAAGTATTGCTGGCCTGATTACTAATTCTGCACGGTTCAACGACTGGAACACGGTTGTCAACGTGGCACGTTCTAATCCAAATATACACGGTGCAATCGGATTACATCCGTGGTATCTGACCGATTTGCCGTCTGATTGGGCAGAAACTTTGACCGGTGTTTTGGCACAAAACCCAGAATTGCTGGTCGGGGAAATCGGGTTGGACAAACATCACCCAGACCTGCCCACCCAAGAACACGTCTTTACCCGTCAATTGCAAATCGCAACCCAGATGCACCGTGGTGTATGTATCCATTGTGTCGGTGCGTGGGATAAAATGCTACATATTTTGCGGGGGCAGGGGGCATCTCTGCCACCATTTATACTGTTTCACGGGTTTCGTGGCCCTGTTGATCAGATGCAACGTCTGGCGGACAAATATAATGCGTATTTTTCCTATAACCACCGTTTGAATGAAAAGTATGTTCGGGCCACCCCACGGGACAGAATCCTGGCCGAAAGTGATTCCGCCACCCCAACTGACGTTGTAGATAATGTTGCCCGTCTGGCGGAAATTTCTGGCCTTGATATTGGGGATATGGCGGATATAATAAATGCAAATATGGGACGGATGTTAAACAATGGATAGATTGCACAGAACACGTTTAATGTTTGGTGACAGGGGCCTAGAACGCCTGCACAACGCAACGGTAATGGTCGTTGGTTGCGGTGCGGTTGGCTCGTTCGCTATCGAGGCCTTGGCCCGATCAGGCATTGGAACCATTGTTATCGTTGACTTTGATAACGTGGATACAACCAACATAAATCGCCAGTTGTTTGCACTGGATTCCACTGTTGGCCGACCCAAGGTCGATGTCGCCACGTCTCGCATTCACGACATAAACCCCACGACAACGGTCCGTGCATATAATCTGTTCTGGGACCGGGATACCGATTTGGACGAAAAACCTGACTTTGTGATTGATGCAATTGACTCGGTCGAATCCAAGATTGCCCTGGCACGTTGGGCATTAGATAGAAAAATCCCCATTATTTCCAGTATGGGTGCGGCCCTGAAAACCGATATAACCCAGATTCAGGTGGCCTCGTTATTTCATACCAGGGTCTGCCCACTGGCATCCCGTGTTCGCCGTCTGGCCCGTTCCGCCCAATTACCTGATTGGCCTGTTGTTTATTCAACCCAGCCCCCACTTCCCACATCTGGCCATGCCAAGAATATGGGTTCGTTGATAACTGTGACGGGCACATTTGGCTTGATGCTGGCAGGTTATGTGATTGAAGGATTGGTTAAATAAATTTGGCAATTTGTTCCCGTGTATTGTGTAAGAATATAGTCCTGATGCATATTTCTTGCAAAGAGGTTATAATATGTTTGTCTTTTTAATACAAGACACCATAAACCTTGAAAGGAGAAACAGATGAGAGGACTAACAAACTATGTTTTAAAGCCATTGACCTTTATCGGTGCCCTGAACTGGGGTTTGATAGGGATATTTGGTTTTGACTTGGTTGCGTTTTTATTTGGGCCGATGACGTTGGCGACCAGTATCGTTTATGCGATAATCGGCATCAGTGCGTTGGTGTGGTTGATAATGATGATTGTCGATCGCCCCGTTCGTTCGAACCGCTAAGGGTCAAAGATTAAAACAGTTTCATGTCCACGCCCCACCGGGGCGTTTTGTTTTTTGCAGGAAATTTGCCATGCAAAAAACAAATGTGTGTGTTGCGACTTGCCATCTAATTCCAATCTGATATAATGCGTTCTTTGATGAATTTATTTGCCTGTTCGTTGCGACTTGCCATCTAATTCCAATCTGATATAATTTCGTGAGAACGGACAGGTGTTGGTTCGAATGTTGCGACTTGCCATCTAATTCCAATCTGATATAATGAACGCCTTTACATCACCTTTACTGGCTTTGTTGCGACTTGCCATCTAATTCCAATCTGATATAATACGAACAACCGCCCGCCTTGCTATAATATAGTTGCGACTTGCCATCTAATTCCAATCTGATATAATAAAAACCCTTAAACAGATAACCCACGACAAGTTGCGACTTGCCATCTAATTCCAATCTGATATAATACATGTCGCAAAACACCCCGGGTTTCCGGGGTGTTTTTATTGGGTGAGGAAAATAAAAATGCAGAGAATTCCCATGTAATCGATTCGTTTTTCTTATTTTTTATTTTCAATAAATACAGTTTTTTTATACACACAGTTGACAAAATGACAATCTGTGCTACATTAAAAGTATGCAGACGAATATAATAGAAATTTCCAGTGACAATCGTGAACTGACATCGTGTCGGGGGTTCCTTTGCATAAAATCCCAGGGCCAGACCCTGGGGATGGTTCCGCTTGATTCTATTTGTGCGGTGATGGCAACAGGGCACGCAATTTTATTTACCCAGAATTTAATGGCATCATTATGCGAAAATGGCATACCACTGATTATCATTGGGGCTAATTATAATCCGGTCGGTATAATGACCCCTTTGGTTGGTCAGACCCGTCAAATGGCGGTTCAACAGATTCAGATAAACACGTCAAAGCCCCTGGCCAAGCAATTGTGGAAAACAATAGTCCAAGAAAAAATCCGCAATCAATCACGCACATTGGATAAATATGGTTGCGACAATCGCATACGGAATCTGGCATCATCTGTTTTGTCGGGCGACACAAATAATGTCGAAGGCATCGCCGCCCGTATGTATTTTCCAGCTTTATATGGTATGGATTTTTTACGTATTCATACCCGTGGTGGGATAAACAGTTTTCTAAACTATGGTTATGCGATATTGCGTGGTGCGATGGCACGATTGGTTGTTGGGGCAGGGCTGAACCCATCATACGGGATTCAGCATCATAACCAGTTAAATCCGATGTGTCTGGTTGATGATTTGATGGAACCGTATCGCCCAATCATAGATGGATTGGTGTTTCAGATGTTTAATGGCACAGATGACCCGACCCGTGAATTGACCCCATCGGACAAGGCGACCCTGGCCCAGGTTCTGGAAACCGAGATGCCCACCCGTGCTGGTTCATCGCCCCTGATAAATATAATGCAACGAGATGTTTGGAACTTTGTAAATTCTCTGACAGAAAAAAAGAACAAATTGGATTACGAAAATGTCATACAAAACTGATGGATTAAAATACATGTGGATGATGGTTATGTTTGATTTACCGACAGAAACGAAACAGGAACGCCGTGCTGCGTCCCAGTTTCGGAATTTTCTGCAAGACATGGGTTTTACCATGGCCCAGTATTCGGTTTATATGCGTTTTACCGGCACCCGAGAAAATTCCCAGAAATACATTCGTGCGATAAAACGAAACAATCCCTGCACAGGCGATGTAAATATACTGTTTTTCACCGACACCCAGTTTGGCGACATAATCCATCTGGACAAGGCGGACCTGCCGACTAAATTGGCGGACCGCCCCAACCAATTACAGTTGTTCTAACTCTATTGTGTCGCCCAAGACAGATATTTCAACCTGTTCAGCGGAAACTTTTTGCAGTGCACGTGCCGATGCCTGCCATGATTTTGAGTCATCTGGTTTTTCAACTGCAACATGTATCGGAACCAGATAAATATTGCCACCAGTCAGTTTTTTTACCTTAAAGTATAAATCTCGTCCTTGGTCTATCTGATCTTTTACCCAATTGCCAACACGGATTTGGTCGAACAATGGTTCAGAATTTTCATGGCGAACACGTATTTTACTGCCGATTCTAAGTCGCATTACTTTTTTGCCATTTGGATAATTGTCCTGCCACCAGAAACGTCCACCACGTTGCAATGCCCACCAGTTAGACATGATGTCTGATGACCAAACATTACTTTTCCCATTTGTATAAATCTCCGTGGCATAATTCCCGTCGCTTGCTAACCATTTGAACACCTTGTCGCGTGTTATTGTGGACATCAGTGTTTTTATTTTGTCTGCATTGCCTTTATCCTTACGCCATTCGGTATAAGCCGTGATATATTGTTTCTTTAATTTTTTATATTGCGGATGTTGACGATTGAACACAGGAACCAGGGTTTCTAGATCTGCCTTGGATGTTTTGCCTTTTGTCTGCAATATAATATATCCATTGTCAAAGAAATCTTCATTGGCAATACCATATGCAGTGTCTTTGGTCAACGATGCAAAACCCTTGCTTTCCCCAGACAAAAATTGCTCTAATTTATCGGGTTGTTGTTTTTCAGATACAATCAGTTCCGATAAAGTTTGTGCAAGTTCTTCTTTGTTAAAACCTTCATAGGGTTTTGCGTATTCTTGTTTCAGGCATTCCTTTCTAATCTGTTGCAGATTTTTTTCTTCTCCTGCATCATGATTTTTGTTGTATTCGTCACGTTTATCTGCAAATTCATTTGCTCGTGAATTGATTTCTTGCACCATTTTGTTATCCAGACATGCAATTGCGAATGCATCCAAAGCATGATGGTAATGATTGGTGCGGTCTTTCTTTTTGCTAGATATTTTCAAGAATTCTTCTTCTGGTGTATTTTCAAGTTCTTCTTCTATTTGCTTTTTTTCAGCATTTTGTTTTGCCTTGCTTGCTTCTTTTTCCAGATTGTAGACCCCAAATTCTGGATTTTCTTTGCACAACCGTTCAATAATTTTTTCCTTCATTAAATCACGTTGCCAATCCTGGACCGCCCATTTATCATAGTCACGTGGCAGGCACTCGGTCAAACCCCATATATCCTTGAACAGTCCTGTCATAGAACCATTGCTGGCAATAACCTTGGGGGTGCGTTGTTTTTCGCTTTTAGAATGTCCAACACAAATATAGGATAAATAGTCACGTGCGACCTTGCACAAATATCGCGTGTCATTTAAATCACGTGCCTTAAAGTCCTTGTTCACATGTGATAATGCATCTGTCTGGAATCGCCATGCGAACGAGTGAAATATAAACGGAACGGGTTTGCCTGAATTTATCGCTTTTTCTTCTTCTTTGCGTTGGGTATCTGTTTTTCTTGCTTCATCGGCATCTTTGGCCCACCGTCTTGCACGTTCAAGTTGTTCTGGTGACAGGTATTGATATGGTAATTTATCTCCCTTGCCTAAATTATGATCTTTTCTGACCAGAATTTTATTTGCCCACGTGTCGTCCCCACCAATTGAACGTGGAATAATGTGTTCGATTTCATATTCTGGCGACAAAGCAGCACGTAAGCTTATCAATGGTGTGTCCGAACAGTTATACCAGTCATATCTTTTATTTTCATTTTTTGGGTTCAGGTTATACCATATTTTATATCTTTCCATTTCCCCGGTGGATACTACATCATCGTATAACCGCCCCTGTACCTGGTTTATTTCTCTGCGTGCCTTGGCATTAAACTGCTGGTTTTGCCATTGCTTGCGTCTGTATGCATCCAATGCTTTTTTGCCCATCTTTATCTCTCGTGCCATTTCGATAGATATACTATATGGATGTCCATGCTTTTTTACCAAAGCATTCACAACCGCCCGCAGTTGATTTAAACCAATGTGAACTGTCACATTACCGATTTTGCCATTGGTCAGGGATTCTGGAAACAATGTTCTGTAATCTGGTAATTGCTTTGGTAGGTTGTATCCAAACGTGTGATATGGTCTAATAACTGTGTGTTTGCCATATTTTTCGATTGCAACTTCGTGCCATTTTTTGCCATTTTTCATTTCTGGCATAACTTTCTGGATTGCCTTGGCGGACAATTCGGAATATCCCTTGGTCAGTGAAGAATGTTTTTTCAATAATCTTTCAATCAAATATTCATCTTGAATCCCCAAATCACGCAGTGCCTTTTTACTTTGTTCTTTGGTTTTGTAATATGCTGTAATTTCTTGGATGATTTTTGCTTGGTCTTCTTGGGAAATATCAAACCACTTTTCTCCAAAAAGAGAATCAGCAGACATAACTTTATTTGTTTTATTACACAACAATCCACGATTCCCAATATGTTCCAGGTTGAACTTCCCTTCAATATTTAAGTGCTCACGAATTTTGGCAAATGGCAGGCGACCATTGGTGTCTATCGATTCTTTAACCGCATTTGGGTTCATCAACATATGGTAGATTGTTTCCCTGTATTCATTAGATAATGGTTTGTTATTCAATTCCAAATCATTTATGTCTTGCAGGATTCTGTATTCCTGATACAGGGGCTGACATTTTGCAATTCGGTCTTCGCCTTTCTCGAACTTGCACTTACCAGGTTGTTGTTCAGCCAGTGGACGTTGGAAATAAATTATTTCATCTCTCAGCTCCTGTTTTAACTTGTCGGTTAAAACATCTGGATAAAAATCTTTCTGTTTATTCCATATTACATCAAATTCTTCCTGGTATAACTGTCTGCTGGGAAACCCAGATGATTGTCCCTTTTGTGCCTCTAATGCAGTAAAACGAATAGAATGCTTATTTATTTCGTTCTTTTTCCACAGGTATTCACCCAATGTTGTGCAATTCGCTTTAGCGATTTCTGCTCGTAACCGCTTGATTCTTTGATTTACATTCTTGGTTTCCTTGACGACTTCTGTTTCCTCGGTCTCAGGTGTTTCTGATTGTATTACATTTGTGTTGGTATCTATGTCTTGGTCTCGCTTGCCCGAGAATCCACGATGTTTTGACAGGTGCCAGAAAATTCGTCCTAATTCATGCAAGGATACCTGGTGTTTTATCGCTTCGGAACGCAAAAAATATGGGTTTGTTTCATCTTTGTTTCCTGCACCTGGGTTTAATAATTCCTTTAACAAGAATTTATCCGTTGGCAACAACCCGGCATCAACCAGTTTAGCAAACAGTTGTTTTTTGCGTGCTTTGCGACGGGCGGTTTGGACCCGCTGTTGTTTTTTGTCGGAACGTATGCTGGCCAAACTTTTTGTCCCTGTTTGCGAGTGTTCTTGTCCATCTGGGAATATGCGGACACCCATATCCCGCAGGCCGATAATATTATCTTGTTCGTCTAATTCCAATACTGCCCACCCCAGGGATGTGCTGCCCAAATCTAAACCCAGTTTGTATTTCATACGGATGTCCTTTGTTGTATTATTTTCACCATAGCCCATCGGCGGAATAAAATCAAATTATTTGACATTTACAATACCTGTGATATAATCCGCACATCGGTGAAAGATTTTAACGTCTTTTAATATCAGATTGGAATTAGATGGCAAGCCGTTAATAAGAATCTTTGGCTGATTGCCAAAGAAGATTTCACCATTATCACAGGCACTTCGGTGCCTGTTTTTTCATATAGTATAGGCCCTAAAATTTTATACACGTCCAAAAATGACGTTTGATGGTTCTATAAATAAAATAACAACAGCAACAGGTGATTGACATGAAGCAGATGGAACGACAAATTTTAAGCTACTATATCAAACAAATTGCGTGTTCAACATTTGAACCCGAAGACGAGCGTATGTTTTTTAGCCAGATTGTCCCCCTGGGATCGGAACTGTTCGGCATTGATTTACAAGAACAATGGTATCATCGTGAAAGCAATGAGAAAATGGAACATCTGCGTCGTGTTTTCCAAGAACGCACCATGGTTCACGACTTGTTTCACCAAGACAACCCAGATGTTCCAAAAATGGATTCTATGCCATCTGATCCCAAGATTGATGCACTGGTTCGTGCATTTGCCCTGCCCAAGAAATGCGAACCCCTGTTGCGTCTGCTGATTTACAAGCAAAAAATTCCCAGTGTTCGCAATTTATACCGTGCCGTCACGGGTTCTCGTGGTTTTCGTGATGTCTTCTTGGTCAGTGATTACGAGGCCATCGCCGCCCTGACAGGACTGGATTTTTCCGATGTCGAAGACAACCTGTCATCTGCGGGTGCATTTATTGACCGTGGCATATTGGCGGACGATTATGGCGACCTGAAATTCAACCCCAGATTTCTAAAACTGCTGGACCAGGGTTTTTCCACATCCAACCAAATCATAAATCATCTGATTGGCTCGCCCCAGGTCACCACATTGACACCCGAAGATTTTTCATATATCTCGCACGATTTTGATATGTTGAAAAACATTTTATCCAGTGCCTTGAAAACCAAGCAACGTGGTGTGAACATCTTGTTGTATGGCCACCCAGGTTGCGGAAAAACCGAACTGGCCAAGGTCTTGTGCCAGTCAATTGGGGCAAAACTATATGCCACATCGGACAAGAATTCCGACAAAGACCACCGTATGTCCGATTTGGCCCAGGTGCAAAGTATTCTGCAACGTTTCCGCAAATCTGTCATTGTCTTTGACGAGGCCGAAGATGTCTTTTCCTTTAACCCGTTCACCCGCAATGCCCCCAGTAAATTGTTTCTAAATCGCCGTCTGGAAACAAACGTGTGCCCAGTTATTTGGATAACGAACAATATGGCGTACATGGATTCTGCCTTTGTCCGTCGGTTCAGTGCGGTTCTTAATGTTCCCGATCCCGATACCCGGGCCCGTATGAATACGTGGCGTTCTGTGATGACACGACACAATATCACCGTGTCTGACGAACAAATCAGCGATTTAACCCGTCGATTTGATGTTCCTGTTGCCTTGATAGACACGGCGGCAAAAAACGCCAAACTGACGGGTGATAACACGTTGATTGAATACACACTGGATAACCTGCACCGTGCATTGACGGGTCGTTCGGCCAAGAAAGTATCTGATGAAGTGTTCAACACTGAATTGTTAAACACAGATACCGACCTGATTGAATTGGCCAATCGTATCAAAGACCAGAAATTGACCCGATTTTCAATGTGCCTGTATGGGGCCCCTGGGACGGGGAAAACGGCATTTGCCAACCATCTGGGCCAGGTCTTGGGAATACCGATAATCAAAAAGCGCGTCAGTGATATACAAAGTATGTATGTCGGCGAGACCGAAAAAAACATTGCCCGTGCCTTTGACGAGGCCAACCGCAAAAAGGCCATATTGGTCTTTGACGAGGCAGACAGTTTTCTGCGTTCTCGTCAGTCCGCACACCGCAGTTGGGAGGTATCCCATGTCAACGAAATGCTGACCCAAATGGAATCTGCCCAGTATCCATTTATTTGCACGACCAATTTAATGTCGTCACTGGACACCGCATCCCTGCGTCGTTTCCTGTTCAAGGTCAAGTATGATTATCTGACCCCATCTCAGGTCGGATTGGCGTTTCGTCATTTCTTTAATCTGAATCCAGATATATCTCGCATATCTCATCTGACGCATTTGGCCCCTGGGGATTTTGCGGTTGTATCACGTCAGGCCCAGTTGCTGGGGATAACAGAAGAAGCCGAATTGATACGCCGTCTGGAATCCGAACAGAATCAAAAGCCCGAAGCCAAACGTGTGAAAATAGGGTTCTAAACACGGTTGCAATTCGCCCCATTGCGTGCTAGGATGAAATTATTAGATTTTTATCTAAAAGGGGGCACGCAATGGCGGACAATCGTGATGACTATCGTGGTTTTGCAGAATTACTGGAAATTATAAACGAGATGCGTCGTCCCGTTGGTGGAATTACATACGCATACATTATGGAGCGTTGGGGTATCAGCAAAAAGACCGCTGAACGTATCGTTAAATTTATCGAAGAATATTTTGGCAATCATTTTGACGTTATACGTGACGTAGAAAACCATCGGGTCAAGCGGTTTCGTCTGGATTCTACATCGGAAATGTTGCCACCTGAATACCTGTCCACCGAAGATATTCAGGCCCTGAATGCGGTGATAAAGACATCTCAAAATTCCAAGCATACAGAACGGTTAAAAGAATTAGAAAACAAACTAAGCCGTGTTATGCAACGTCGCACCACTGCAACTGAATTTGACAATATGGAATCAACACTGGTTGCCCAGGCGGCATCCCGTGGGCCGGTTGCCAAAATTGACTATGACGAAGGCACCGAACGCAAAATCAAGGACGCAATCCTGCGTCAACGTGTGATATTGATGAAGTATCGTGGGTATGAATTTACAGTGCGTCCATTAGGTCTGCTGTATGGCAAGAACAATCACTATCTGGTTGCGGTTCGCACCGATGACCCAGAAACCAAACGAACCTATGTCTTGCAACGCATAGAATATGTCGAACCCACCCGGGAACGTTTTAACCCCGGTGACTTTAATATCCACACATTTGCCCGCCAGTCATTCGGGGTATTTCACGAAGAAGACGGCCCATTTGATGTCGTCTGGTTGGTCAAGAAACCTGCGGTTCGTGACGCAATGCGTTATACGTTTCATGAATCCCAAAACATAACCCATAACCCAGATGGCACAATGACCATTTCAATGCGGGCATCTGGCCTGCGTGAAATGGCGTGGCACCTGTTCACATGGGGTGGGGCGATTATTCCACTGGCCCCACAACGTCTGGTTGACGATTATCGCAAATTATTGACCGATGCATTGGCATCATTGAAATAATAATAAAAACGGTCATACACAAATCTGGATTTATCCCGTGTTTTACCTAATCCAGTTATGGTTGTATGACCGTTATTATCTAGAATAAAATATTCACACGACAAATTTGGACGTGTATTATTTTGCCCCACCAAATCCGACATCCATCTGAACACCGTTTGTTCCGGCATCAGTATGAATAACCGTTCCGACAAATTCATTTGGAACGTTTCCATCACCGTAATAGTTGATGTTTAACACCCCATTTATATCGGTTGCACTGCCCACTGTTGCGACCTGCATATTTTCTGCGACATTGGGGTTGTCTGTAAATTGAATTGTCTGGGCAGAACCATTACGGACGATTTCCACGTCATACCAGTTGTTATCGGAAAATTCCAACCCCAACGTTTCAACCCCGTTGTTAAAGTTCATATTTGCATCTGCATTCAATGTAATTTTATCGCCATTTGCATTTATCGCATTTCCAACGGCCTGACCGGTAAAGTTATATTCGCCTGTGATATTGGCACGTTGAATTTGTTTTTCAGAAAATCCGCCTGCCAAGACACGATTTTCAACATCTTGCAAAGACACCGTTCCATCTTCTGCAACATTTTTCTGGTTGACCGAGAATACACCAAAGTCCGCATATTTCAGACCATTTTTTGCCCCGTATGTCTGCAATGTCGCATATCCAGTGACGGTATTATTTTCGCCGTCTGTTTGCGACCAACTGAACCTGTTTGTATCTGCCAGACGTTCAAACGATTGGCCATCACCAGTGTGTAGAATTTTTTCAATGCCGGTGATTTTTCCTTTGTCGTTCAGTATAAATATCAATCTGTCATTGGTTGTGTCTGCGTTTGGCATATTCAGTTGCACGTTCCCCAACGTTTGCACCCGTGGTGTCCAGTTGTATTCATTGGTCGCACCATTCAGCACAAAGAACCGCCCCAGCACATCCGTTGCGTTTGATTTGATAAATGTCCATACTTCCTGTCTTTGTTCTGGGGTTATTGTGTCCCATGTATAATCACCCGTTCCCCCTGCAACCAGATATGCACGCATCAATGCATCATTGGTGACTGCCTCAAACTCATCATTTGACATTGTGCGAATGTTATACATATTTTGGAATTCAGCGACTGCGAATTGATACTGTTTGCCACGAATGTATTCTGGTGTTCTGTCACTTTGCACGTTCGAGTGTCCAACCCTTTCCCCACCGGTTCCCGTATTGACCGCCACGGTTGTGGTATTCAATTCCAGCCCCAACGCATTATAAACATAGATAATTGCATCGATTTGATTGCTGACCGATTGGTCCAGTCCCGTCACCACCTGATTTGATTTGCGAACATTTTCATATTCTTGTTTGGTATAAGACGTGTCAATCTTGGATGCATCGCCCGTCCCATTGCATCCCGCCAGCATTACCAGACACAAGATAACCGAAAAAATCCGCATAAAAACTCCTTTCCTTCTACGGTCATCCTAGATGTTTTTTCTGATTTTATCAAGCCCAAAATAGGGACATAAATTTAGTGATAAATCCTATTGACTTTACACAATGATTGTTCTACTTTTGGCATACGCACCTTCACAGGACATTGCCTGTATTTACCACCGACAGATTTTTATTTGCCGGCGGTTATTTGTCGGTAAAATACGCCTGATGAAATCACAGTCAAACACAACACACCAAATGGGGACAGGTATGAAGAACTTAATTGTTGGATGTGGAATTTCTGGGGCCACGATGGCTCGTTTGTTGGCTGAACGGGGAGAGCAGGTGACAATCATCGATTCCAAGGATCATATTGCAGGAAATATTTATGATTATTACACGGACGGCATATGCGTCCACAAATACGGCACACACATATTTCACACATCGAACAAATCTGTATGGGACTTTGTATCTCGTTTTTGCCAGTGGTATCCGTATCAGCACCAGGTTCGTGGTCTGATTGACGGCCAGATTGTTCCAATTCCATTTAACCTGAACACCCTGCATGCGGTGTTTCCTGAATCCATTGCGAACAAGATAGAACAAAAATTGCTGGATAATTTTGGCCTGAATGTCAAGGTTCCGATTTTAGAATTACGCAAAAAGGACGATCCAGACCTGCAATTTTTGGCCCAGTATATTTATGACAAGATATTTTTGGAATACACATTGAAACAGTGGGGCCAGACCCCTGACCAGATTGATCCTGCTGTATCTGGTCGTGTTCCTGTTTATATTTCACGTGACAACAGATATTTCCAGGATAAATACCAGGGGATTCCCATTGGTGGCTATACTGCGATGATAAAGAATATGCTGAATCACAAAAACATCACGGTCCGTTTAAAGACCCCATTTAACAAAGATATGAAATACGACCGTCTGTTCTGGACGGGCAGTATTGACCAGTTCTTTGGCTATCGTCACGGTGCATTACCATACCGCAGTGAACGTTTCGAGTTTATAAAGTATCCTTTCCGTAAATTCCAAGACGTTGCCTGTGTGAACTATCCATGTAATTACGATTTTACCCGAATTGGCGAGTATAAACATTTCCTGAACGACCAGTCGGACAAAACGATTGTGTCCTATGAATATCCCGAACCATTCGAAGAAGGTAAGAACGAACGCTATTACCCAATTGCGAACGAAGAAACGGCCGAACTGTATCAGAAATATCTGGAACTGGCCAAACCGTTGTATAACGTATATTTCTTTGGTCGTCTGGGTGATTACAAATACTATGACATGGACAAGGCGGTTGCCCGCTGTCTGGACCTAGCCAAAGGAATAAAATAATGCCATCTGCCCGACCACACGTATCGATACTGGTTCCATGCTATAACGTGGAAAAATTCTTGCCCCAGTGTTTGGATTCCATTGTGAACCAAACATTGCACGACCTAGAAATAATCTGTATCAACGATGGTTCAACGGACGGGACATTGGATATAATCAAATCGTATGCCAACCGTGACGACCGTATTGTAATTGTGGACAAACCCAACGGTGGTTATGGCCAGTCGATGAACCGTGGTCTGGACGTTGCAACGGGCGAATTTATTGGTATTGTTGAATCAGACGATTATGTTGAACCAGATGCATTTCAGAAACTGTATGACACCGCCGTCCGCCACAATGCCGATATGGTCAAGGCAGAATTTGTTTTCTTTGACAGTGACACCGGCACTGAAACACCATCTTGGGGAATTGGTCTGCATAAAAAATTATACGACACCCCAATCCGTCCGGCATCCGATGCCCCCCAGATTATCTGGTCTGGCCACCCCAGTATTTGGACATGTATCTATAAAACAGAAATGTTGCGAAAATACGATATTCGCTTTGCCGAAACACCGGGTGCCTCGTTCCAAGATATGGGATTCAAACCAAAAACAATGATTGCGTCCCAGCGGTTTGTTTATATCCCAGATGTTATATTACACTATCGCAAACACGCCAACAATTCTGATAAAAATAATGGCAAGATTTTTGCGGTCTGTGATGTCCACGATGATACGGACCGTTGGTTTGCCGAGTATATGCCAGACACCATTGGCCTGCGTCGTATTGTCAATATGTCACGTTTTGCCAACTATGTGTGGAACCTGCGTAGATTGTCGGACGAACCGCAGTTGCAGTTTCGCAATCGCTTTGCAACCGAATTTATACCGATTATCCAGTCAGATGGTCTGGACCGGACATACCTGGATGATAAACTATTTCTGAAATTGTATTCGGTTGCCTATCCACATAATCTCCTGTGGGGCATGTTGCGTGGCCTGACAACGATTGCCGGCCCTTTGTATAAGAACCGCATAGTTGATGGTTATAAAACCTATTACATATTCAGTAAACTGCTCATTTATCGCCACAAACTGACGGGTGCAGAATAATAATCCACTAAAATAAGGACAGCAGAGATGACAAAACTCACCCCCATAATTTCAATTCTGGTTCCGTGTTATAACGTTGAAAAATTCCTGCCCCAATGTTTGGATTCCATCGTGAACCAAACATTGCACGACCTAGAAATAATCTGTATCAACGATGGTTCAACGGATGGGACATTGGATATAATCAAATCGTATGCCGAACGTGATGACCGCATTGTAATCATTGATAAACCGAACGAGGGCTATGGCAAATCCATGAATCGTGGTCTGGATTTGGCGACCGGGAAATATATTGGTATTGTTGAATCAGACGATTGGGTTGATGCGAATATGTTTGAATCACTGGTTCGCATTGCCGAAGAAAATGATGTCCAGGTTGTAAAAAGTAATTTTTACGAATATACCACCACCAACGGCGAAGAAAATAAATTACGCCGTTTGATTCCTGAACACAACGCAGACCGGGTAATTTGTGCCCGCCAAGAAACGGGTATATTCCTGTGTCAGCCATCAATATGGTCTGCGATATATCGTCGTGATTTTCTGAATGAAAATAATATTCGTTTTCTACAAACCCCCGGGGCCAGTTATCAAGACGTTGGCTTTAATTTCAAGGTTTGGTTGATGTCAGATCGTGTATGGTTGACACCTGTTGCATATTTACACTATCGTTGCGACAACGAAAACGCATCTGTCAAATCCAAGTCCAAGGTTTTCTGTGTTTGTGACGAATGGAACGAGGTTGAACGCTATATCTCCGAACATTCTGAAATGTTCGAAGGCACCCGTGAATTGATACCGCATGTTAAATGGGGCAATTACAAATGGAATTTACTGCGATTAGACGAACCAGCTCGCACCGAATTTCAACAGGTTTTGACCCGTGAATACGATGGGCATATTAAACGTGACGAATTCCGCCGAATATTCTTTGATGATCGTTCTTGGTTTGATATATTGCATATGATATATCCCCAGTCATTATCTGTTCGTTTTTGGCGTATATTTTACCGTGTGATATCCCCGATATACAAGACCCGTGTGAAATACGGCACCAAGAAGTATTATTTATTTGGCTTTATCCACGTCCGCAACACGAAAAAAGTACCCCATATAAAGGTCACGGTAAAATGAATAAGTTTATAATTCGTCTGCTGTGTTGCTTTATTCCAGACAAGAAACTGCGTCATATTTTACGGCAGTGCAGAATTGGTGGATATCGCAATATAAAAAATCGTGTTGATATTGTATATTGTGGCCGTAAATTACCCGGGTTTTTTCGTGTCTGTGGTTTGACCGTGCTGGCGGGGGGCAGACAGAACCAGATTATTATTGACTCAGGTGCAAGATTTTTCAACTGCCATATTTTGTTCCGTGATGCCAGAAATTGCACATTTCGCATCGGTAAAAACAGCAGAATGGACAACATGGTCGTCCATTTGTCGTGGGGCATTGGGGCTGGTGTTAAAATTGGCGACAATTGCACATTTTATGGTGGCGGCATGTGGGTTGGCGAACCGAATTCCAGAATTGAAATCGGTAAAAATTGTTTGATGGCCAACCCAGTTTATTTATGGGGTGCTGATGGGCATGCGATTATTGACCGTGGCACCAATACCGTAATAAACACGATATCAAAGCCCCTGATTATTGGTGACCATTGCTGGCTGGGCCAGGGCGTTCGTGTATTGAAAAATGCCCATATCCCCAACGATACAGTGGTTGGTGGCGGTTCTTTGGTGACCAAGGCGTTTACAGAATCACATACTATTTTGGCTGGGAATCCTGCCCGTGTTGTAAAAACGGGAATTGATTGGAATCATAAAAATCCATATTGGATGGATTTGGAATTAAAGGCGAACAAGCAATGAAAAAAACACCAAAAATATCAATAATCGTTCCCGTTTATAATGTCGCAGAATATATTGACCAGTGTATGGAATCTCTGGTGAACCAAACAATGACAGATATTGAAATTATCTGCGTTGACGATTGTGGCACAGATAATTCAATGGAAATTGTGCAAAAATACGCAGATGCAGATTCCCGTGTTCGCATTATAAAACATGAACATAATATGGGATTGTCCGCATCACGCAACACTGCCCTGAAAAACAGTTCTGCCCCATATATCATGTGCTGTGATTCTGATGATTATTATACACCCGATATGTGCCGTATTATGTTGGAAACATTGGAAACGTCTGGTGCAGATATTGCAATGTGCGGTATCAACATAACATATTTGGCGGACCACCACCTAAAAGATTCTGATGACGAATATTATCGTATAAAGTATTCTGGGACGGTTGACGTTGATGATAATGTGATTGGGTCATGCGATGTGTCGTCTTGGAACAAAATATATCGCCGTGAAATCCTGGATAAATATGAAATCCAATGGCCAACGGGTCTTAAATACGAAGATGCGTATTTCTTTTATGCCTATATGCTTCATGCCAAGCGTATTGCATTTACGGATGAAAAATTATATTGCTATCGCCGTCGCCCGGGCTCAATCATGAACAAGACATTTGCCAAGACACATGATTACGCAATCGATCATCTGAAAATTGCAATCAAATTATACCAATACCTGGGCAAATATGATTTATGCAATAAACGCAGTGATAATTTCTGGAAAAACATTTTTATTCCCTACGTAAATTTTGCGATATGGAATACCCAGACAAAATCTGGTATGCGTGATGTCATAAAATTGGCATCTGATTTTGTGCGTGAAAATTATGTTTATGGTGTGACCGACCTGACAATCGACCAGACCATTCGCCAGATTGAACGTAAAACATATCAAAAAACCAAAAAGATATGGGGCGGTATATTTGCCATCAAACAGAATATGGACAAAACCGAATACAGATTCCTGGGGATTCCATTATACAAGATAAAAAATCGCCGCAACCGTCATCAGCATTATTTTTGCGGAATTCACCTGTTCAACCATCACCTGCAAGATGCCAGTGCAATCAGATTTAACGTCCCAAAAATATCCACATTTGATATAAATAACGACAACCTGTTGGCCGAGTTATCTTCGATGCCCGAATTTACCTATATTCCAAATCCTGGCAATATGGGTGATATGTTGATTGCCTTTGCCACACTTGGCTTTTTTGACCAGAACGGCATAAAATACAAATTGAATACCGGCACACCGGATAAGTATATTGTCTATGGCGGTGGTGGTATTTGGACGGCGGACTATCACGAACATTGGATTCGTTTGCTGGATTCGTTTCGTGATGCCGAACGTGTGATAATTTTGCCCAGTTCGTTTAACAACTGTCCTGATTTAATAGATGCACTGGACGAACGGTTTGTTGTGTTCTGCCGTGAAAGACAAAGTTATGAATACATGAAATCCCAGAACACCCGTGCCAAGATTATTTTGGATCATGACATGGCATTTCGTATAAACGATAAAACACTGCACAATCCATTGCCGGCCGGCCCTGATGAAATGGCATTGTTAAATAAACTACGCACCAGTCGTGTGAACAAAACGGCATGGTTCACCCGCCGTGACTGCGAAAGTGCAGGTTCCTATCAATCTGACATAGATTTATCGTCTTATGTATATGGTTCGGATACCGCCTCACGTGCCTGGATTGATTTTACGGCCATGCTGATGTTGGAAACGGTTGCCCGTGCCAACACAATTGTGACAGATCGTCTGCACGTTGCGATTGCTGGGATATTGACTGGTCGCAATGTCTGTATGTTGGATAATTCGTATAAAAAGTTATCAAATGTATATCAGCATACGATAGAATCACAGAACAAAAACGTTAAATTTGGTTTGCCAGAATAAAAGATGATTTTTACATACCATCATATTGGCGATAAAGAGCATGACGAAAACTGGGTTTCTATCAGGACTTTCAGAACTCAGTTGCGTTCTCTATGTTGTTCGTTTGATATTGTTCATATTCGTGATTATGATTATCACAATCCCCGACACGCTGTGATACGATTTGATGATGGTGGTCGTGACATTATGCGAGTGTTGCCGATTTTGCGACATTTTAATATACCATTTTCTGTCTATATTGTTGGTGAATGGTTTGGTCAACCTGGCTATTTGGGTGCCAAAGACATTGATGAAATACATCGTTCGGGTGGAAATTTGCAGTGGCACACAAATACCCACCGTAATCTAACAACGATTGACAAACCTGAAACAGAATTTATGGTTCCAACTCATATATTATCGTTGGGCATACCTGGTGACTTTATCAGTATTGCATATCCGTTCTGGGCAAATGATGATAACGCACGTGAATGTGCCAGAAAATATTTCACAAATGGTGTCAGTGGCAATGGTTTTGCTGTAAATACAGTTTATTCATTACATTCTATCAAGGTCAAGGAGAATACGATTATGTCAGACAAGATTGTAAATTATATTGAATTGGTTGTGCCAACTTGGCCCTGCAATTTTCGTTGCCATTACTGTTATGTGGGCCAACATTGCAACGAACTAGAACGCACTGCCATCCAGAAATTTCAGTATTCGCCCCGGCAACTTGCCACGGCCCTGTCAATCAAGCGTTTGGGTGGTCGTGCAATTGTGAATTTCTGTGCCCACGGTGAAACATTGATTCTGCCCCAGAACCTGGAATATATTCGTGCGATATTGGATGCCGGGCATTTTGTGATGGTCGTCACGAATATGACCCAAACCCGTGCGATAAATGAATTACTGTCATTGCCGGCGGAACAATTGGAACGTCTGTTTTTCAAGTGCAGTTTTCATTGGCTGGAATTAAAGCGTCTGGGATTACTGGAAACATTTACCAACAATGTAAATAATGCCCGCCGTGCCGGTGCCAGTATAACGGTTGAAATTACCCCATCCGATGAACTGGAACCAGAAATCCCTGAAATTCGTGAATACAGTATGCAGCACTTTGGTGCGTTGCCCCATATTACGGTTGCCCGTGATGAAAACAACGGCTATGAAATCCTGACAAAACATACCGCCACGGAATATCAGCAAATTTGGGGACAATTTGATTCTGCACTGTTTGATTATAAAATGTCCATTTGGGGCAAAGCCGTGCGTGAATTTTGCTATGCAGGCGATTGGATGTATTCAATAAATCTGGCCACGGGACAAATAAACCGTTGTTCGTCATGTGGGGAAATTGGCAACCTGTTCACAGACAAAAAATTGCCTAAAAATCCAGCATGTCACAATTGTCCGTTCCCACATTGCTATAACGGGCATTTTTGGCGACTGTTCGGTTGCCTGCCGGGTGAAAACGCCCCAACATATAACGATGTTCGTGATAGAATCTGTTCCGATGGCACGCACTGGGTTGGCCCACGAATGGCGAATGCCTTTTCAACCCGTGCCTGGGAATTGAACAAACCATATTCCGAACGGAAACAACGCCGAATTATTCGCAAATTACACCCACGTCATCATTCGTTCTGGTGGCATTTGCGTCATATGCGTTTTTAATAACTGGGGCAGGGGCCCCAGTTTTTTTATTCCACACATTGGCCACATACAAACCATCGTGCAGATGCGATTGTGTTTTGACTGCTGGCGGTATTGTTTTTTTCCAACGTGACATTTATCGTTTTTCCAGATATGAACGTTGTCACAATCACCACCGATTGCCCCGAGATATAGACAGGACTTGCCATAATAGTATTTCCAATTGTTTCTATTGGCATTGTCGTGCTTAGTGTCACTTGGCCGGCCAATGCCCCATTTGACATCAGCCCCCCTTGTTCAACCCAGCCCGATTTGTATTTGCGATACCATGTGTATGAATTGTTGGCATTTGGCATCTGCCATTCGATTACATAGTCCAGTGGTCCCAAATCTGGGATTTCACTTTGTTTGGCCAGTGCTGTCCCCCCAACTGTTTCGCCATCATGCACCCGCAGTGTTTTGTTGTCTGTATCCATTGTCACTTCACCGATAGCACCGGTAAAGTCATTATGTTCGCTGGCGGTTCCCCGCCGAAATTGAATTTGTCTAGACATAAAAAATCCTTTGATTAAAAATAATCAAAGGACAAAATATATGCTTACGACCCATATTATACCACAAATCCCCCTAAAAATCAATCTAAATTCCGGGGGGGTCTTGATTGTCGGACCTTTTCATATTGATTTGTTATCATTTTTTTAACTAAATCCACCTTGATTGAGCATATTGTAGCATAACCATATAAATAATCGATCCACATTCTCTTTAACAAAAATGCATGGTTAAACCGTGGCGTGATATTATCTAGATCCACGTTTGGACTTTCTGGTGGCTGTGTGATTTAACCGCACAAATGCATCTGGCTTAATTTTTTTCTTGATAATCTTGCTAATCGTATCAAAAACCTTATCTGTTGGATAGCAAGTATAAATATCGAACCCAGGAATCCGCACCTTACACACAGGTTTATTATCGATGGTCATGAATTTGAACAGGATATCACATGTCTTTGAATTCTTTTTTGCTGGATTTACGGAATTGAAATTTTCTAGCCAAACCTTGGTATAAGTCCACCCCCACTGGTCTATCCCATTTTCATACATCGCACCATTATTCTGCATGTCCATCAGTGCAAGATTCATTATGCCTGAAAACCATTCGTTTTGGCCTGCATAAACTTCTTTTTGTGCCATCGATTAATCCTTTTATGTTACACGAGACAATTCTATAAAAAATACCCAAAAAATCAATCTAAATCCTGGGTTATCTTAATTGTCGGGCCTTTTCATATTGATTTGTTATCATTTTTCTGACTAAATCCACCGCCTGATTAAATTCAACAGAATGACCAGGACTGGGTATAACCAGTGCATCCTGTATTATATTGCTTGACGGCAACCAGGTTGGTATGTGCCTGCCATATCCCCCGGGGATTGAATCCGTATAAAACTTAAAGAATTGACGAACATCCCACGAATTTCGTTCCCACTCTGAAAGCACCAAACGTCGCATCATTGACGGATGGGCCAGACAGAATAATAATTTTTCTGGATAAATCGTATCCGTTGGCTCCTTGATTTTTATGTATGTTTCATAGGTATCAAAATCATCTATGGCATACATCTTGTGTTTGTTGGTATGAAATGCGACTGTGATTTCTGTCTGAATGTTCGCCCGTTCCAGCGCATCTATAATTTGATAAACCATAAATCCGTGTTTTAATACCGTGCCTGTCGCTGTTTCACAGTCAAAGTCCCCAATAATCACCACCTTTTGTATTCGTGCCGGCAGACAATGGGCCTGCACCGACGATGTCCTTCGCATACAATCGGGCATTCCCATCAGGTATCGTCCAACATTGACGGTTCCACCTGCGACATCATATCGTGCTTGCATATTATAACTTTGCTGAATAATTTGTTTAACAGGAATATCTATTTGTGGAATGTTTTTTAATGCCAACAGGCCGTTTTGCCAACCATATCGTGCCAGTCCCATTGCCTCTTGAAAAGATGACGTCAGTGTTCTGTCGTATGCCTTATAATCCGTTTCTTGTGACGCACGCTTTCCTTTACGTCCCCGCCAATCGACCCAGTCCAAGAACTGATCCCATTCAAAGAACTTTTGTATTCTGGGGAAATCGTATTTATCGGTTTGCACAACACGTGGTGGTTGCCCAGTGTCTTTAACTTTTATCTGTTCGCTTCCGGCACTTTTTTGTGTTCCATTACCATTGCCTGCACCACCACTGCTGGGGATGTAAAAGTCCCCCGCATACCCCAGTGACCCCAGATGATTTTCCAACCAATTCATATCCATTATCTGATATTTCCACGAATTTTTTCAGCATCTGCCATGGGTATCCCCTTGAACACGACCATTTGTTCCACCGCCTGACGTGGCAGACCTGCATTTAACAGTTTTTCCCCATGTAATACCGCACGTGTTCCAACCACAAGATTCATATCTAACCTGTTGACGACACCTCGCACAGCCCACACCCACGACAGCCAATCTTTATTCGCACACAGGCGATTTTCCAGTTGTGTATCGTAATCGGTATAGACCATTACAAATCTGTCCAGTGTTGCCGCATCCAACGGATTGCGTCCAATGTATTTGATATTTGCCCCTGTGCCGTATGTATTTCCACTGGCACACAAGATAAATCTAGGATGTTTGTTCACGATTTTATCAGGGAACGAGTATTTATCTTGGCTCATAGCATTGTTGATTACGGTCAGCACATTTGGGTTTCCGGCATCGATTTCTTCGAAACTGAAAATACCGCCGTGTTCATATGCCTGACGGAACACAGTTGGAATATAATTCCCGTTTGCATCGTTGTATCCGATAATGTTATAGTCACTGGTCATAGAATTGACCGACATTGGATAGAACTGTAAATCCATTGCATCTGCAATTTGTGCCAGAATAGTGCTTTTGCCACTGCCGGCGGGCCCGACCAAGAACGGCGAACATCCCGATGCAATTACCCGATATGTTGTCTCGAAACAGACATGTTGGGATGAAAAATCAACATCAGTATTCAGTCCCAGATTTTTCCGAACGACGGCATCCTGCACCGCCCCCAGCCGTTGTTTTGATGCTCTGACATCTGCGTCCAGTCCGGACAACATAGTGTTTATTTGATTTTTTTTGATTTTTGCCTGTTGCAGATGTTCTATCAGTGAATCTATTTCGCCATTTTGATACAGTTTATAAACCTCGAAGAATTTGTGAAAGAATCCCATATTGTTTCCCTATCTGCGTTTTGTTGATTCATTCACCCTAAAAACTCCCTAAATCACGACAATTTTACACCATACATACCCCAAGTCAAGTTGAACATAAAAGACAGCCGAACATGCAATTCTGGGCAATTCATATTTTGTATGATTAAATATGGTCGTTGTTTGCCGGACATCGCAACGGATTTCATGTTCTTAGGCATAATGGGCAGATTTGGATTGTCCACCGGCATACTGGTTTTAATGCTGTACATCTGGACTGGAAAACTGATTGCAAAACAGGCGGCCGAAACCAAAGACCAATTCCAAAAGCTGCTTTGCGTTGGAACGCTGATGATTTTTGCACTCTCCGCATTCTTTAATATAAGCACATCGATCGTAGGAATAATGCACACCAGCTACCTGCCATTTATGTCATACTCACGATTTGGAATGCTGTCATTTTGCATCATGTTTGGCTTCCTGTTGGTCAAGCCAGAGAAGAAATAAAAGACCGCCCAAATGGGCGGTTTTTAATAGATGTCAGAATTGAAATCAGACAGAAGTCTAGATAGATATCTACCGAGTTGTTGCAAGAACGAAAAAGGGGAATATAGATATCTAAGCAAAAATCCTGTGTATTTTGGTGTGTTTTTATACTTGTACGGGGGCTATATTCGCTAGTATTCAGTCATTTTCTGGTATGTTTTGGAACCTGTGTAATTTGGAATAAAGTAAGAAAAAAGCCCAGAAAACTGGGCTAATCTTGGCTCGGGCAACTGGACTCGAACCAGTGACATACGGATTAACAGGTTAAATGGCAAATAAACGGTGCAGAAAAAGTGGCGGATTTCTGCGGGCTCTGGCGGGTTGTTTTTGTGTAAAAATCACATTGTGATGACAGCGTGTGCTTTTCGGGATAGAACTGATGTCTTGTGTGATTTAATTTTCTGAAAGCCAAGCACAGCAAGGCTTACAGCCTAGGTACCCCTACCTGTGAAATCAACGATGATATCTATCAGATTTCTATAGCTGAACCAGTTGTATAACACAATGAATTTACATAGAAATTTTTATTTCAAAAACGCAATGTATTATTTTTGTCCAAAAATGGATATTTCTTGATTATTACTTGCTTGTGGGCACTTGATAAATGCTAGCGCACAAATCTAATTTGTAAATTTAGATTTATAAATAGCTCCCCATTATTTTCGTAAATGCTGCCAAAATTATGTCTGTTACTACTGGGGGTGTCTAGCTTGGTGTTGTTAAATAGATAGCCCTTAAAGGCATCTTCGTTGTACAAGTGATAACATACTAATTGACCATCTTCTCGCACAACTATATATCCGCCATATGTTGATAGCCTGTCGTTCCATGGTGTTTGTGGTACCATGCCCAAAGCTACGACTTTTAGAAAATTTTTAATCTTAGAAATTATCTGTATTTCATTTAGGTCAAAATTATTTTCTTGGGCAACCAGACGACACAATGTTTCAAGAGTTGAGCCATTGCCGAGAAAATAATTCATTAGCATCTGTGCGATAATGTTGGGCAATATAGAGTCAATTGTTCGTAAGTTTTCTTTAAATGTACCACTCGTCATTCCTACAAAATCCAAACGTGCTCCATTGTGCAAAATCGCTTGTAATCTATCCCGAACTTTGCTGCGTGTTTCTATAGAATTTATGACATTTACGTCACCGAAAAAATCTGATATTTTATAAATAAAGTTTGTTCCCCGGCCGCTGGCATTTAAAAGAGTTGACGCTCCTCCAACCTGTGATTTTATAGAGAAGCCATACGGTTCTGTTTCTGAGACTATATCATCTTTGATCGTTGCAACCAGATCTGACTTCTCTGTTGAGTTTGCTTTAATTTTTGTAAGGGCAAAGTCAGACATTAGTTCTTCTGCCTCAAGAACAGCAAATGTCGTATCAGTTGCGTTTTTTATTATATCAAATATACGTTTTGTTTTAGCTGAGAGGCCAGATGTATTTATCTCTTTAATGGCTCCTCCGCCACGGATAATTACTTTTTTGTCGTCGGCCAAATCGTATACAACAGGTCGGCGAGGATCGTCTTCACGAAATATTTTCAGAAACTGATAGTGTCTAGAAGTGACTTGCAAATTATTATCGGCTGCTGGTATTTTATGGTCTGCAAACAAGCTGTATAAAACATACAATTCTGACCATTCGCCTTTGTTTGCTGTTATCATGATTCTTCTGCCTTTAATAGTTTGATTATTTCTTTAGCTACAGCTTCAATTGCAGGGACTGCTACCGAATTTCCAAGTTGTTTCATAGCTTGGACTTCTGAGACAGGAAACTCAAAGTTGGGTGGAAAGCCTTGCATCATTAACCCTTCCTTGGGGCCGAGTCTACGTATTGTGCCGTCCACAAGGTACGTGTCCCAATTCCTCCTGTCTGTTATTGCGGAATGTCGTCCACCAACACGTAAGGTAAAACCTATTTTTCTATCAACCTTGCCGCCAAAAATGTCGCTCATTGTTAACTTGAGCTCTTGAGGTTCTGGAAAATTAAAGTTTATATTTTTATTCTTAAATCCCACCATAAATAAACGAGGCCGGTGTTGTGGTACGCCAAAGTCCGATGCATGAATTATTTTATAAAAGAAAGAATAGCCTAAATCTTCTTCGATAATTCTTTTTATGGTTGAAAATGTTTTGCCATCATCATGTTTTAATAAGCCACGAACATTTTCTATAAAAAATGCCCTGGGTTGTTTTTCTTTTATTATTCTAGCGATATCAAAAAATAAGGTTCCTCGAGTTTCGTTAAATCCCTTTTTTAGACCAGCTTGCGAAAATGGCTGACACGGAAAACCACCAGTCAAAACATCAAAATCAGGAATATTTGAGGCCTCAACTTTTGTGATATCTCCTGCAAACATATTGTTTTCAAATAATTCAGGATCTATTTTGCTAAAATTATGCTCATAGGTTTTTCTGGCATGTTCGTCCCATTCCGATGCAAATACGCATTTTGCATCATTATTATGAAAAGCCAGGTGAAAACCACCAATTCCAGCAAATAAATCAATAAAAGTAATTTTTGCCACCGCAACCTCCTGTTTAGCAAAAACCACCAAAGAATATTTGGTGGTTGGAGGTTGAGAACAATTTATCCTAAATTGTGCCGTTTATTTATATATATCACGACCCTCCAACCGTAGCTGGAGGCATTTAACGTCTGCGCAGACGAGGATAAAAGAGGTTCTCACACCTCAACATCAGAAAACCCTGACGTCTTTGGAAGAATGGCAAAAAAATAAAACAAAAGCAATCTGTTTTTGATATTTGACGGAGAATTATTGTGTTTTTGTCAATTTTTACTTGAAAAATAATTGTTTTTATGATACAATAACCGAGTCTTTGAGAGATGTCTTTTGGAACAAGTATGGCGGATGTTGTTTTTGAGTTAAAACGTGATATTCAAGCAGATTTTGCATCTGTACGTTCGTTGATGATATTTAACAATGAACTCAAACAGCTCTATTTTTGCAAATGCGTTATAAAACCTAAGTTCTCATGGATAGATGGTTCTATGTTTTCTATATTGAGCGCTATCCTGCGACAACGGATTGAAAAAAACGGTCTAAGAATAGTATTTGATTTTTCTGAAAGTAAACCGGCCATAAAAGAACTTTTTTTAAGAAACGGGTTCTTTGAAGAGAGTGAAATAGTTGATAAAAATAACACATTAGTTCCTGTTAAGGCTTTTGATAGAACACAAATAGAGAGTTTTATTCAGTATGTAGTAGAGAACTTTGATAATAATAAGTTCCCATTTCCCAGGACGTTTGCCCTTTCGACAATTGTTTGTTTAGCAGAAATATTCTCAAACTGTGAAATACACTCTCAAACAAGAAGGGTTTTTACAGCAGGCCAATTTTTCCCTAATAAATCTGACAGGGGAGAATTTGCTTTTTGTTTAACGGACTTAGGCATAGGGATAGTAACTCTGGTAAAAAAAGAAGTGAACAATCACTTTTCCTCCGAGGATGCGATTCGATGGGCGTTTACAAAGAGCAATACTACCAGAAGTGATCGCCCCGGAGGATTAGGGTTGAATACTCTTAGAGAGAATATAGCAAGGCACGGTGGGCATTTGCTTGTTGTTTCGAATGATATTGTTTACGATGCTCTAGAAGATAAATGCGATAAATTACCATTTGCTTTTGATGGAACATCAGTTATACTAAAACTAGTTTGCTAAGGATAATATATGCAAGTTTACATAAAAGATCTTATTGAATCCCAGTTTGCAATATCTATGGATAAGGCGGATGTGGTTTATCGTTTATTAGATACAGCGGTCAATAATAACGAGCGTATCGAGGTCTCGTTTGCAGGGATAGAAATTTTGATAACTGCCTTTTTAAATAATGCCGTGGGATTGTTGTATGAAAAATATTCGGCAGAGCAAATAGAACAATGTTTGACATTTATAGATTTAAATGAACAATTTGAGCTGACTTTATCTGCTGTAAAAGAAAATGCAATATCAAAGTATAAGAAATAGAAATGCACTTTACTTGGCCTAAATTACCCGCAGATTGTAACAAGTTTGTATTTGATACCAATGTTTTAATATACATGCATGGATTTCAGATAAATACCAAGCACGCAAGAAGATATGCTCCAGTTATAGAACATATTGCTTCCAGTAAATCGGTTGTTTATATAGACAAGATTGTTTTAAGCGAGTTTATTAACAGATATATAAACTCTTCAATGGATTATAAACTAAGGCTTCAAGGAAAATTAGCCAAAGATGAAAAATTTAGGTTTAATAAAAACATCCATAGAAATACTCCTGAGTACAAACGGGTTTTGCAGGAGATCAAGTCAATTCTGTTCCAATTATGTACAACATATAATATTAAGTTGCATAATGAAAATTTTTATATAGATTCAGAACACATAACAAATTGTTTAAACGATATGGAGTTTAATGATTATTTGATTATGAGTTTAGCAAAAGATGTTGGTGCGACTATTGTTACAAATGATCGTGATCTGATTGGTTGTGAAGAAGTAAACACATTAAGTGCATAAGCTATTTTTTTATATTCTGCCATCTTGGTTAGTTTTTCAATATTAGAAGACAATAAGCTTGCTGTGCGTTTTTCCGAACAACGGACTAGCGTTCCGTGTGTCATCGGGTAAAAAAGCAAGTTTTTGGACATTGTGTATCAAAACGCAAAAATATCCGCCCGTTGAAATTACTTTGTTTTTTATGTGATTTTTATGAAATCATATAGATATCTATATAGAAATCAGTCCGCCAGTTCCTGTGTGATTCTGTGTGATTTTGTGTAAAAAATAGGATAAAAATGTCCATTTTCGACACTTTTTTGACGTTTTTGTGTGTTTTATACAGGAAC
>JAFYUU010000019.1 GCA_017549445.1 Alphaproteobacteria bacterium
GGCGTTGCACTGCCCAAATCTACTCCGTATCGAACCTTGACGGTTCTCGTCCAACCGTCCGCATCAAAAAATTAAACCCACCGGGTGGTGGGTTGAATTTTCTGGCGGAGCGTATAGGACTCGAACCTATGGACCAAAAATTTCGGTCACAGATTAGCAATCTGCTGCATTACCACTCTGCCAACGCTCCGTGCGGGGTTCATTATACAGAAACCAAATTATAATTGCAAGTGCGAAAATTATAAAAATTCACCCCACGTGTGTGGGGTGGTGTTTTTAGTCGTGATCTGCAACCGGTTCGGGCTGATAAATCTCGACATCTCGGGTCATGGCCAAGAATTTTTCCGCACGACGACCAGGCAATTCAGACACAGGTATTTCCTGCAACTGGGTTATATGTTCCGCAACCGCAGATGACAATAATTCCATTGTTGTTTGCCAGTTGGTGTGTGCACCCTTGTCCGGTTCGGGAATGATCTCGTCTATGACATTCAGGTTCGCCATATCACGGGCCGTCAATTTCATGGCAGATGCGGCGGCGGCCTTGAATTTATTATCTTTCCACAGGATTGATGCACAGGATTCTGGGGCAATCACTGAATAAATCGCATTTTCCAGCATCAATATTCTGTCCGCTGTGCCAATTGCAATCGCACCACCAGATCCGCCCTGCCCCACGTTCACGGCAACGTATGGTGTTTTGATTGACAGACCAACCGACATAGATGTTGCAACGGCCTGGGACTGACCACGTTCTTCGCCCTCGCGTCCGGCAAAGGCACCGGCTGTATCAAACAAAGAAATCAATGGCAAATTAAACTTTTCCGCAAGACGCATCATACGTTGGGCCTTGCGATAGCCATCGGGGTTGGCCATGCCAAAGCGATGCTTTTGACGGGTTTCGATTGTGCGTCCTTGTTCCTGGCCGATGATAACGGACGGAATCCCACGCCAATAACCAATACCAGAACCCATGGCACAATCTTCGGCATACAGGCGATCGCCCGCCAGATACGTCCATTCATCAACAATACCATTGATATAGTCCAGAAAATGTGGGCGGTTTTCGTGACGTGCCAATAACACCTTGTCATAGGCATCTGTTTCGCCCATACCACGAACCTTTTTATGTGTATCCAGTGCAGGTGTTGTGGCAACAATTTGCTTTGGTTCACGTGGAACCTTGGTCAAAACGTGCAATACACGGGCCAAGGCATCGTGCAAATCACGGCGTTCCACAACCATATCAACCATACCGTGTTCATACAAATATTCAGCCGTCTGGAAATTAGAAGGCAATTTTTCACGGATATTTTGTTCGATTACACGGCGACCTGCAAATCCAATTCTGGCACCACGTTCGGCAATATGGATGTCCCCCAGCATTGCAAACGATGCCGTCACACCGCCGTATGTTGGGTCTGTTAAAATCACAATGTATGGAATCCCATTTGCGTGCAGTTTGTTCACCGCAACCGTTGTGCGGGCCATCTGCATCAGGGATAAAATATTTTCCTGCATTCTGGCACCACCACTGGCCACGACCATCACAAATGGCCGTTTAGTTTCAATGGCATGTTCCATACTGGCAACAATCGCATCACCGGCGGCACGTCCCATAGACCCCATCATAAACAGCCCATTTAGAACACAGACCGTTGATGGAACACCGCCTATTTCGCCATCCGCCGTTGTGATTGCGTCATAAACACCCGTTTCTGAACGCATTTCCGCCAGACGGTCTGCATAGGCGACCCGGTCAACAAACTGTAATGGGTCATCAGACACCGTTGGTGAGGTCAGACGTTCCCAATTCTTGTCGTCAAACAACAAATCAAAACGTTGTTTAGGGCTCATAATAAAAGCACGACCACAACGTGGGCAAATATACAGGTTATCTTTGTAATCCTTGTAATAAACCAATCTGTCACAGGATTCGCATTTAATCCACATCAAGCGACGAACACGATCATAGCGTTCACGATTACGATTCTTGATACCGGATTTTTTTCCAAATAACATTTTTTATCCATTCATCTTTTTGGTTAGTTCACGACTGGGCTTGAATAATATGGTCGTGCTGGCCGGCAAGGGCATCGGTTGCCCCGTGCAGGGATTATACCCAATCTTGGTTGCACGGGCCCGTGGCTGAAAAGTGCCAAAACCACGAATTTCTATTCTGTCACCATTTGCAACCGATTCCATCATGTGATCGGCAACCGTATCCAAAATCGCCCCCGCATCAGATGCACGCATGCGTTTAAACTGAACCTGGATAGAGCGAACTATATCTGAACGTTTCATATTTACATATCCTTTATCTTGCACACTATTATGATTATCATAGCACAAATTATCAAGAGTAAAGTTTTTTATTTATTTTGTGAATACGTACCTGTGTGATTTTTAATCGCATGATGATAGTGTGTTTTATGAATAATTCACCAAGGGAGAAAAATTTATGAATACACAGGACAAAGCAAATAATATGCCACTGATTGGGGACGTGGCCCCAGAATTTTTCGCAAATACAACAGATGGCGAAATGCATTTTCCAAATGACTATGCCGGATCGTGGGTTATTTTGTTTTCACACCCATCGGACTTTACCCCCGTATGCACGTCTGAATTTATGGCATTTCAGGCACTGTATGGGGATTTTAAACGACTGAACACAGAACTGGTCGCACTGTCGGTGGGCAGTATATCATCGCATCTGGCGTGGATTGAAGCGATTTCCAAACTGAATGACGGTGTGGGAATATCCTTTCCTATTATTGATGATGCAGGGGCAAATGTAGCACGGCAATACGGTATGATTCACGAAAATGCAGACAGCACACATACCGTGCGGGCCGTGTTCATCATAGATCCAGATGGAATAATTCGGGCCGTTTTGTATTATCCAGCAACGTTGGGACGCAATCTGACCGAGATTATGAGAATGCTAGTCGGATTGCAGACCGCCGATAAATTTGGTGTTGCGACACCTGCGAACTGGATTCCCGGTGATGATATTTTGATACCTTCGCCACAGAATACGTGGGGGTTGATGAAAACACTAGAAAAATCAAAAGACGAATCGTGGTTTATGCGATTTAAGCCACTGGGGGCAGATATAATCTATGATACACTGACCAAACATTAAACAACGGGGCATTTTGCCCCGTTTGTATTTATTAAAACACCAATGGAAAATCACGAATATCCAATGGAACACCATCACGTTCAGGGTCCCACTGATACATTTCCATTATAACACGTTTATCATCGGTAAATTGAACACCTTCGGCACGCAGGGAACGATACTGTTCGGTGGCAAAACCAGAACACAAGGAACCGTCCTTGAATACAACACGGTGCCACGGCAGGTGCCAACTGTTTTTATTGTTTGACGCATATCCGACAAAGCGTGCCATACGTGGTCGGCCAATCATATTTGCAATTTGACCAAACGATGCAACACGACCCGATGGGATTCGTGCAACAACATCATAAACCTGATCATTAAATCCTTTTGCCATAGTGATTTGTATTTTATCAGGGCGAACAAAAAAGTCAAATATTTGCCCTTGCAAAATATTTACAGCACAGATATAATACCCAGCACGGAGACGTGGCAGAGTGGTTGAATGCGCGCGACTCGAAATCGTGTATACGGGCAACCGTATCGGGGGTTCAAATCCCTTCGTCTCCGCCAGGATTGAAAAACCGCCGTTTTCAGGCGGTTTTAATTTTGTTAAACATCAAAGTTATAATTCTTGACCGATTTTACAATGGCGGACACCAATTTATCCTGATGCTTGGATGTTTTAAGTAATTTTTCTTCGGACGAATTGGACAGATGTCCCAATTCCAACAACGCCCCAGGAACAGTGGAACGCAAGACCGCAAATGGTGCGTGACGGACATCAGGGCCAGGTTGCTGTTCAATATCGGCACGCTTGAAATATTTTGCACAACCGTTAGCGTATTCTTCACTCATTTCCGCAACGGCATGCTGTTGCAATGAAGACAAGGCGATACGGATATTTTCCTCGAACTCTGTAAAGCCCTGAACGCCAATTTTATCGGCGGCATTTTCGGCCTCGGCCAGTTTTTTTGCCTCTTCGTCAGATGCTTTTTCAGACAGGGTGTATATCGAAAATCCCTTCATCTTGCGACTGGGGTTTGCGTTGGCGTGCAGGGATATAAACAAATCCGCCTTTTTACGTTCGGCAATTTCGGCACGTTGTGCCAATTTAAGATATGTGTCACCACTGCGTGTCAGGTGCGTCTGAAAACCATTCTTGTCCAGTTGGGTTTTCAATTTTTTCGCAACAGATAAAACCACGTCTTTTTCACGGGTGCCACCCTTGCCAATACAGCCGGGGTCTTTGCCACCATGACCCGCATCGATGACGATGATGTATTTCTTGGACTTAGTTTTTTGGGGTGCCGACACAGTTTCTGTTTTTTTCTGGGGCTGGGTCGGGGTGGTTTTTGTTTGTGCCACGGGAACGGGTTCTGCGACTTCTTCGTATGTGCCATATTGACTGGCCACAGATGATGCGGTTGCCGATTTTGCAGGAACAGCCCCTGCCCCTGCGACAAAGTCCAAGACCAAACGATAGCCACTGTCACCATTGGGTTCCAAGACCATAATTGCAGATTTTTTTATTTCATCAATTGGTTTACGCAGGTTGGCAACGATTTGCAATTTGTCGCCATTTTGGACCTGGGCCAAAGTTTTGACCAATGTTCCGTCACCCAATTTAGGACTGAGCGTTGTGTTTGCCGTTGTGTTCGACAAAGACACAACCAATTGATTTGTCGGATAAGACAATGAATACGATGGACGGGCCGATGTTTCAATTACCAAACGGGTTTTGTTGCCGGGCTGGGCACCGGTTCGCAAACTGCGTAAAGAATTGCGTGACGCAAATGCAACACGTGGCAACAATGCCGTGGCAACAATCCCAAACCCTGTTATTTTTAATACATTACGTCGTGATAGTTTCATGTGTGAAATTATACCAGAAATCAAACAACCGTTCAAGCAACGATTAAAATTAAAAACCCGCCATTTGGCGGGCTTGTTTTATTTATTGACACAATTTGCAAAACTTTGTGCCACCAGATTTGTTTCAGCCGTTGTCATTTGTGCCACAGGGATTGTATAGCAACGGGCAGAATCACGAATAATAAACACCTTGGTTCCACGTTTGTATGCCGTTTGCATATCGGACATTTGGGCACTGGTTAAAAAAGCATTCTGGGTCAGTGCGTTGTTTGTCAAACCGGCCTGAACAACCTGATGTGCGGTGTTATAATCCCACAGTTCGGAACGAGATGTGACCTCCATAAACAAAGACCAATCTTCGTATGGATTTTCTGGCATATTCTGAACCATTGGGAACGCAGTTCCAACAACCAATGCACCAACGGCCTGTAATGATGACGGTTCGTTCGATGTTGGGTGCGAAACGGTATTCAACTGCAAATTATCACCACAGGCCAAATTCATACGATTCGTATAACCCGCCAACACTGCATCAACCGCCGCCTGCCAATCGGCACCCTTGTTATTCATTTCCAGGTTGATAATTTTTTCAGCCCAACCCCAGATACTGGCCCCGACATTGCCGGCATTGGCAAAGCGTGTGACCATTTCGGCACTGCCCCCTGGGACACCTGCACCACAGTAATCGGTCAACTGATTATTCAGCATACTGGACGTTTCATTGCCGTATGCCAATGCGACCGAGTGACATGCCATGGCGGCCTCTAATTCCTGGCGACGTTGCAGACACAGGTCAGAGTGAGAACGTGACAACTGTTCCGCCATGTTGGCCATTGACATATAGGACATCAATTCTTGTTGCACATACGATGGACACAGACGGGCCGCCGTATTCATACCACCAGAACTGGTCCGGGTGTTGGTGTTGTATTGTGGCAACAAAACCTGGTTATCGTTTTGCAGGCACAGCAATGTGTAGTTATACAGTTCGCTTTCCGTTGCGTATTGACATTTGGACATACGTTGTCCCGGAACGACGGTCACATCGCCACAATAATCGGTCAAGCATGCCATAATCTTTTCACGACAGGCCGTTGCAACGTCTGGCTGGGTAATCATGTAGTATGTATTGCGTTGGTTTGCCTTGTATGCGTTGGCCAATCCCTGGTTCCCACGGGCACCACTGGTCGTGGGGGTATAAATCGACACACTGCGTTGATTAGATACAGCATTGGCAGAATTTGTCGTCCCTGCACCAACAGCATTTGCATTGCCTGCAAAACATATACCCATCAGGGCAAAAACCATAAAGAATTTCGTCATAAACAATCCCTCTCGTTAGTGCGATTTTATCATATTCCAACGCAAAACGCAATCACTGTTTTGTTTTTACCTTTATATTTTGATTGATTTAGATGAAAAAATTGCTAATATCATAACCATGATTATGGTCAATGAAGTTTTAACACAAATCGCAGACGACATTTATGCCGTCAGGGGGTTTCTTTGACCCCGAAAAACTGAAATCTCAGATTGCAGAACTGGAAGAACAGACAAACAATCCCAACCTGTGGGACAATCCTGACAATGCCAGGGGTGTTTTACAAAAAAAATCGGGATTGGAAAAGACACTGAACGAACTGTTGGAATTGGAATCCGATTTTTCTACACTGAAAGAACTGTATGAAATCGCACCAGACGACAAGGACGTGGTTGAAGGTATAGAAAAGCTGCAAGAACGTGCACATCAGGCCAAGTTTATTACACTGTTCCGTGAACCTGCGGACAACAGTGGGGCATTCCTGTTTATTCAGGCAGGGGCCGGTGGAACCGAGGCACAGGACTGGGTCCAGATGTTAAGCCGTATGTATGCACGTTGGGCCGAACGACATGGTTTTTCATACGAAGTTATCGAAGAACACCCAGGCGACACGGCCGGCATAAAAAATATCACGTATAGAATTTCCGGTGAACGGGTCTATGGTTGGCTGAAAAACGAAATCGGTGTGCATCGGTTGGTGCGTATTTCACCATTTAATGCCAATGGCAAACGACAGACCAGTTTTGCGTCTGTTGACGTGTGGCCAGACGTAGATGACACGATTGAAATCGAAATAAACGAAAAAGATTTAAGAATTGATACATATCGGTCTTCGGGTGCGGGTGGCCAGCACGTCAACAAGACCGACAGTGCGGTGCGTATTACCCATATTCCAACCAACACGGTCGTGACATGCCAAAATGAACGCAGCCAAATCCAAAATCGTGAAATGGCGATGAAAATGTTGCGAAGCAAGTTGTATGAATTGGAAATGCAAAAACGTGCAGAAGAAGAAAATGCCGTTCTGGCCCAGCAAAAGAAAATTGAATGGGGCAGTCAGATTCGCAACTATGTCTTGTATCCATATCAACTGGTCAAAGATGTGCGGACGGGGGTGGAAAATACGGACTCGGGTGCGGTGTTGGACGGCGATTTGGACGAATTTATGTTGGCGTTATTGCAACGGGGATAAAGTGTTGCATTTTTTTCAAGAACAGATATAATAGGCGACAAATGCACCCATAGCACAACTGGATAATGCGTCACCCTCCGAATTTCAAAACTCGTTGTTTTCTGTGGCTTTCATAAGATTTACAAAACTTTATATTTTTTCCTAGCATCAACGATTTACAGTTGTAAAATGTTTTACGTAGTAGGCGGGAGATTTATTAAATAAGTTAGCCATAGGTTAGCCACCATACGTTTCGGTTAGCCAGACTGGTTAGCCAACCGCATAAGGAGAATCCCGATGCCTGCACAATCAAATGATCGCAGATTTAATTTCACAGAAGCAACCGTTGCCGCATTACCACCTGCCCCACAGGGCAAACGAATTATGTATTATGATACAGCGGTTAAAAGTTTGGCTTTGCGAGTCAGTTCCACAACAAAAGTCTATTACCTTATCAAAAAAGTGAATAACCAGACTGTTTTTTCAAAAATCGGCGATGCAAATAACACCACTTTGAAAAACGCACGCAAACGGATGAATGAATTAATCGAACAGACAAATCGTGGTGAAAACCCAAATGACGAAAAACGTAAAATTCGTGATTCCGTAACCGTGCAGGAGTTTTTTGATGAATACTATTACCCGGACCACTCTGAATTGCGCAAACAAATATCCGCCCAGAAAATGGACCAAGTATCTATGCGACTGTATATACCATCGGACATCAAAAGCAGAAAAATGCTAACGCTGGCCCGCGCCGACATGGAACGCATGCATAACGCGATTTGGAGACGCACAAACAGCGTTTATTCTGCCAACCGTGGCTTAAAACTAATGCGCCAGATGTTTAATAAGGCCATAGATTGGGGATTCCCCTGCACCAATCCCGCCGCACGCATAAAACTGTTCCCAGAAGTCCAACGCGACCGTTTCTTGCAACCCGAAGAATTAAGCATATTTTTCCAAGAGGTTGCCAATATACCGAATGCCACATCACGTAATTTTATATTGTTAAGCCTGTTCATGGGCCAACGCCGTCGCAACATCCAAGCCCTGCAATGGTCGGATATAAACCTGGAACGCAAGGTTGCTTATATCAAAAAGACCAAGAACGGCGAACCCCAGGTTGTCCCACTATCCACACAAGCAATAGACCTGTTGCACGAAATGGAAACCTTTAAAACCAGCAATTGGTTATTCCCCAGCACACAATCGCGCAGCGGACACCTGGAAAACCCACAGGTCGCATGGCGCGCCATGAAAGAGCGTGCAGGACTGAAAGACCTGAGATTGCATGATTTACGACGTACATTTGCCAGCTATCAGGCAATCACAGGTTCTTCCAACGAAATTATTGGCAAAGCCCTGGGCGACAAATCGCCAGCGGTCATACCTATTTATGCACGTCTGACCGAGGATCCGGTACGACAAAGCATCCAACGCGCAGCCGACCAGATGTTTGCCGCCGCTAAAATCAACCACAAAACCGAAGAGGCCACACAATGAAACAGAAACACTACACCCTGGCAGAGGCCGCCCATTGGATTGCATTTAGGAAAACCGATCTTTCGCTGGACTATATATACGCACATGCACAGGAAGTAAGTGACGCAAAGGATATTTTGTTTGATGCACTACTGAAGCAACAGATACGGATCACATCTGACGCAGGCCCAATTATATTCAGAGAATCTTACATGCTGGATTTTGAATTTAATACAATAATACCCCCTTTTAGTTGTCCGTATGAACTAAGTGCTCCGCGAAATAACATAAAAATAAGCGCAGCAGATATGCACAGGGAATTTCCATTGGTAGTAACGGGCTCTAAAATTGAAACTGGTTATTCTGCTCCATACCTAGAAGTGGCGATCGCAGCCATCAATCGTTTAGGGATAACAAATGACAACCAACCATTAAAAAAGAATATAAACGATACCATTAAGGCAGAATTGGCGAGTCGTAATTTGCCATGTAGCGACCGCAAAGTAGAAGCGCTCGCAACTATGATTCGTTTACCAGAAACGGAAAAAGGTGGCAATAGACGACTTAAAAACAACTAAACATCGACACTCGCCAACATGCTGGTTTTATTACTACTATAGGTAACCCTGACACCCTTTTTACACACAACGCCGACACCGTATCGGCGTTGTTTTTTATTACACAAACCCACAAAATAACATCAATCAAGGAAGTGCACATCGTTGAGAAATCAAATCAAGAAATTCGATGCATCAGATTTCGAAGTTAATGATAAAAAATATGGAGAATAAAAATGATCAGTTTTAATTTTCTAACGACGGCCGAAGTGGCCGATTTATTAAGAATCAGAAAAAACACCATTGAACGGTGGCGGGTCAGTCGAACATGTCCAATACCATGGACAAAGATTGGCGGACGCGTTCTGTATCAGAAACAAGACATCCTGAACTATCTGGACTGCCAAAAACGAACATCTAATCATCGCATATATGGAGACTAATTATGAGCGAAGAAAACAAGAAAGAAACACAAAATCAATCCACAGGCGCTATGCTAAATATCCCTGTGCCCGCCCCATGGGACGAACCAGTGGATGGTAATAAACTTTTGGAGGATCTGTTGCGTGCCTATAAGAGTTATGTTGTTTTGCCTACCTATGGGGGACCTACCCTGGCGTTGTGGACATTATACACATACGGATTTCAGCATTTTGAATTTTCCCCACGCCTGGCGATCACATCACCGGAAAAGCGATGCGGAAAAAGCACTCTGCTAATCATGTTGGAAATATTGACCCATAAAGCGTTAACCGCTTCTAACATTTCAACAGCATCAATATATCGCGTAATAGAATTGGAACAACCAACACTTTTGCTGGATGAAGCGGATACATTTCTGCGGCGCGAACCGGAAATGGCGGGCATCTTAAATGCAGGGCATCGTGTAGGCGGTCAAACAATTCGCACAGAATACCGCGGCAGACAAGCTGTCCCCACATGCTTTAAATGCTTTTCGCCATGTGCGATTGCTGCGATTAACAAGAAATCGCTGCCCGAACCGCTGCTAGACCGCTCTATCTGTATCCAGATGCGCCGAAAGACGGTAGATGAACATGTCGAAAGGTTGCGAACTCGAGTGGCCGAGCAACAATTCTACGACCTGCGCCGTAAATGTGTTCGCTTTATGAGTGATTTTGGCGAAGAAATCGCGCGCCTAACACCAGAGATTCCAGACGAGCTGTCCAGCCGTGCAGCAGACAACTGGGAACCTTTGCTAGCAATTGCAGATTTCGTAGGTGGAATATGGCCTAAAATTGCAAGAAACGCTGCGATTGGACTTATTGATAAAAGCGACCCAGACGACGAAAATCTGGGGACGCAATTATTGCTGGACATCCGTCAAATATTTGCGAACTATCCGAACGAAAATATAAACTCAGCATTGCTGTGCGAAAAGCTGGCAGAAATCCCAGAAAGCCCATGGGCGGAATACGGATATCGGCACGAGCGCATAAACCCGCGCCAGGTCGCAAAGAGGCTACGCGAATACAATATACAGTCTGTCAACGTACGATTTGGACATCAGGTTGTCAAGGGTTACCGGATAGTGGATTTTCAAGAAGCCTTTGCTCGATACCTACCCAAAATTGACCGCGACACCGCTACAATCCCAGAAAATGAATCGGATCACGTAGCGGCAATAGAGGCCGCATTCGCTACAATAAACATATAGTAAATCAGGCATGTAGCGTTGTTGCGTATAAGAAGGGGCAGACGATCCAGTTTGCCCCAACAAAACAAAGCACCAAAAATTCCCCGCATGTGTCTTTTTTCACAATTTTTGCCAACTAATACAATTCCTTCAAAAACTCATCCCAGGACACGTCGTTATCACATGACTTTCTGCACACTTGTTCTTTATTCTGTTCTATTTCTTGAACTGTTTTTTATGGCTGTTCGACAAGCTCTTTATAATCACAGCTAGTATAGTTGCCGGGTTTGTAATTACTACACCCATAAAAATCTTTGCCGTATTGACTTTTATGATATATCAAATATCCAGAACACTTCGGGCATTTACGTATTTTACGCCCTGCACCAAACTTTTTTATATATTCTGACGTTGAAATTTCGTTCCAAAATAAACTCGGATTTTTTGCTGGCACAACCAAATAGCATATTTTCTGTGCACGTGTTAATGCAACGTAGAACAGTCGTCGCTCTTCTGCGTATGGATATCTATCCAGCTTTACCAATAATTCAGACAGCAACTTATCATCCATTATTTGATTTGGAAAACCTAACGGTCCTGATTCCACGTTTAATATTATAACTATATCGGCCTGCAATCCCTTGGCTTTGTGTACAGTCGATACTTCAAATTGCAATTCCGGATACCCTTTATGGCGCAAAAACGCGTCTTTCCCATCGTCTCCCTGTAATTCCCATTCAAGTTCCATGCTTTCCTTTCTAAAGATTTCCAGATCGGATTTGTTGCGTATCAACAGCATAATCTTTGGATTTTTCTTGAAGGTTTTTGGATCGGATTTGATTTGCTCTACAATATCATTTACAATATCTGTTAATCCAGTGCTATGACACCCATCAGTTGGACATATAAAGGCTTTAATTTGTGTTTGATAGTCTGAATGCGAATTTAATTTTTTGCGTTTTTGGTATGGATTTTTCTGCACAAAATCACCAGCTAGGTCAACTAAGTTCTGCCCACTCCGGAATGTATCTTCTATAAAATATTCTTTATGATCTGGGAAATATTCTTCAAAGTTTACAAAGAAACGCAAATCCCCACCATTAAATCTATAGATTGACTGCCAGTCGTCCCCAACACAAAAACAATATGTGTCTGTTTGTTTTTGAATTGCGCGGATTAAATCGCATCTGTCCTTGGCAACATCCTGAAATTCATCAATTAAAATATATTTATAATTGCTTAAATGCTCACCAGAAATGACTGCACCGGTTGCACTACGTATCATATCTGAAAAATCAATCAGATTATATTGAGATAAATATTCGTTATATTGTTTATAAAAAACTTTAAACAGATTAAAAAATACATCTATGCGTTTGCGGTCAAATTCGGACGATTGCTGTAATGTCCGGCCTTGCAATTCGTTTAAATCGCGTTCTGTCGCGTATCCGTTGGATTTAAACAGACTTAAGAAACGCCCCATTAAACTTGCTAAACTGGACATACCACGCTGTTGTATTAGTTGCTTAACAACGTCTCTCTTTTGTTCCTGTGTCAGGGGACGCAATTCAACCCCAAAGGCAATCAATTTTTGTTTTAGATTTGTGGCAAGGGCGTGTTGATAAAACTCATACAAATGTAAATCTATGACCTTTGCGCCGTCCTTTTTATAATTCGCCTGTTTTATTTCTTTATCAGCAATATATTTGTATGCTTTGTTTCTGTCCTTTAACCACGGCACAGAATTGTTTTCCATTACCCCCCAATGCTCAATCCAAATATCATATTCTGGCAAATAAAAATCGGGGTTACAGACTGTATTACCTGCCTTATCCTGATATGGGTGTTCATATATATACTCGATTCCATTTTCAAACAGCCAATTTGCGATCAAAACCTCGGGTTCACTTTTGAATTTCTCTGCCTTATTCATACCACGTTTGCGTTTGATTAACATGCTTTTGATACTCTCAAAAGACAAACTATCCAAATACGCAGCATAATCACCCTGATTTCCAAACTCTTCAAACGACAAGAAACTATCTTTATAGTAGGCGAACCAGCGATACAAATCATCCTGCACCCCTGTATCGTTTGTATTTAGAAAATCCATTATCAGGGCTTTTGTTTTTTGATCGTCTAACACCCCCACCCGTGAACCATTTATTTTTTCTAAAATTCCCTTTCCCAACTTATGAAATGTTTGGGCAATCTCTGGCATATTGTGTGTTTTTAACTTTTGGTTTAAATCGTCGGCTGTATCGTTCGTAAAAGACAGTAATAAAATCTCATTTGCTGATGCCTTGCCCGATGCAAGCAAATATGCAACCTTACCCAATATTGTGGTACTTTTTCCGCATCCCGCCCCAGCAACAACCAATGCGTTTTTTTCTTCGTTATATACGGCGTTTTGTTGCTGCTCAGTTAGTTTAGCTAACGCAGACAGGTGACCATATTTTGATTTTTGGCTATCTACAAACATCTCATTACGCTTTTCTACCAGAATAAAACTATGTCTTTTGGCTTCTTCTATTTTACTTTTATAAAATGTATACCATGATGATGTTGCAGCGGTATTATCACGAACATATTTTAATAAATTATCCCACTCGTTATGGAACTGTTTAATTTGTTTTGCTGGTATATATTCCAGGTCCTGTATGCTTTGTAGTATTATTTCTTTGGATTTTTCTAGCAGGTTGCCGAATGAAATAGATGGCACGGATTCAAACTCAAAACTTTTATCTGTATCGGACCAATAACCAGCCATAAATAATCTCCCTTAGCAAAACAATAACCGCCATGGGAATTATGGCGGTCGGGAGAGTTCGTAAATCATATTTCGCAAATGATTCCGGCTGTCTTTGGAATAATCCTGTTATATAACAGACAGCTCCCCGACCGATATAGTCAGGGTATAACGGCACAATTTGCACCATTAACGGAATAACGATGCAAAATCGCACCGTGCGAAATAAGGCTTACGACAGCCCCGAATCCAACTCCCATCGGATTCAATGTGAATTATAGCAGATATCGATATAGAATGTCAACAAAATCTATAACATCTTGTTGTTTTTATTCCTTTTATTTGCTATATCATTTTTTAAATAGCAATTAATTATAGGACCGACCATGACATTCGTAAAAGACATCGAATTAAATTTGCTGGAAAACAATGCTGATTTACTGAACGGTAAACCATATGCAGAAGCATTAAAAAATACAATTCTTCAGAACACACAAAGTAATGAATCTATGGTTGTTGGTTTGCTGGGCGAATGGGGAAGCGGGAAATCTACAATTATAAAAACCGCTGAAGAAATGATTAAAAAATCTAACAAAAATATTAAGTTTATTAAATACGATGCGTGGAAGTATAAAAAAGACGGTTTTCGTAGAACTTTTTTACTACAAATTCAACAATCTCTAGGTCTAAACTCAAATAATTTAATTGATAAGCTGTATTCTAATGAATCACGAGACACTTCCATCAAACACAAAATCAGTTATGCTCGCGTTGGTTGGTTGGTTTTATTTCTAAGCGCATTATCATTCGTTATTTATTACCTTGCAGGAATAAATATTTTTTCTGCACTTGTCGCTTCATTTATTACGACTACACCTATAATCCCATTAGTAAACGCAAGCTTTAACTGTCTGGACGCATTCAAAACAAGCAAACAAACGCCATTATTGTTTTCTGCGGAGCAATTTGAAGAATTTTTCGATGAAATGATAACAAAAGAAACAACTAAGAACCCAAAAATCGTTATTACAATTGATAACATTGATCGATGCGATGCAGAAACCGCTTATTCGCTACTAAGCGACATTAAAACATTTTTAATTAACAACCCCAAAGTTGTTTTTGTTATTCCTGTGGATGATAACGCCCTTTACCAACACCTGAATAAAGTTTTTAATTATCAACGTAAACACGCTGGGGAATTTTTGAGAAAAATATTTAATGTTGAAATTAAAATTAAACACTTCGAGGAAATAGAATTGTTTGATTTTGCTAGCAATTTAAACAAAAAATATAAATTAGGCCTATCTCCTGATGCAATCAGCATAATTTCTAGCGAGTATGCCTCGAACCCTCGTCGCATAATACAATTTTGCAACAATCTAGAATGTGAAATTTCCGTATTGCTATCAAACGGACTTTTGCCAGCAGAGATCGACAGTCTAAAAAAACATGATATGCAAATTATTGATTATAAGGGAAGAATGGCCAGATTACTATAACTGTATTTCAAAAGATTATAGATTACTAAATACATATGAACCGAAAAAAATTGAAGAAACATATCCAAACGTAGAGAATAAAGCAGAACGACAAGGCTTAGACAATTTTTTGCAACGCACTAGTGTATTCGCGTATATAGACGATGAGCGACAACTGGAAAAAATCGTCTCAAACAATTCGGTCTTTAATTCTATTCCTCTCGAGATTAGGCACGCCGTCCTACATTACGATGAATCTCAAATAAAAAATTACATATCTTTAGATGAAAACAACTCAACAATTTTATTGAACTTTATTATTGAACGCCTAAGAGTGGAAGCTCTGAGAAAAACGTGGAATACAGGTTTCCTAACACTATTTAAAACTATTCTGTACATAAATAACATATCACATATATCAACAACGTCCAACTCTGGGATACAGTTGGAACTCAGGGGAAAAATCCATAATATAATTGACGGATTATTTAAACAGCCACAACATATCCTGGATAATTTTATTAAATATTTAAACGATCTATCAGATCAAAAAAAGGACTATTTGATTCGCGATATGATAAACAACTATTTCACGCCAGAAATTCTCCACACAACACCTCCCAGTAAAATTGCTATGGATGCGTATAAGACAACCATAACAGGCATAAAAAACACAAGCTTTTTCTCATCATATAAGAAATTGTTCAACTCTTGGTATACCAATTCAAAACTATTATTAAAGGATCTAAATATAGAAAATCTAGATGACTTTATTTCTCAAGAATCTCTTGAAAAGCTTATTGAAGAAATTTCTTTTAGCAATCTAGAAAGACTTCACGATTTTATATATGCAGTTCAAAACATGTCGCATATTCCCGAACAAACTTATGAAGTTTTTTTCAAAAAACTCTATTCAATAACGCCACAGTACAATGTTCCAAATCAACAAGCGGTTATAGAAAGTTTTAAAATAGCTGTAACTATTTTAAAAACAATAAAAAGAGACGATTTGATAATTACTTCATTAGACTCGTATATTACAAATACTACAAAGGACGTCCGAGCATACTCCTACTCTAGCGTACCCCTATTATGCATATCTAATAATACGTCTAAAGAAGAAGACAAACGTACCGTATTAGAGTTCCTATCCATAGCATATAAACACACATCAAAGATCGATCTTATCGTTAAACAACTAAAGGCATTTGTGGCAAAATATACAGACGATAAAGATCTCGTCCTTAATGCTTTGATGCATGCAAATATAAATAATGATTTATCTCCGCTAATAGACATTATATTTGGTGGTGAAGCTTATTCAGATGCTTACATATACTGGATTAAGAAACTAACCTTATTAACAGAAGGAAACAAACCGTGTGTGGATGACGAAGTTTTGACAAAAGAAATCAAACATATTTTATCATCAATTTTATACATACAAGATACAGACACAGTAGAATCTTTGAATAACCTGTTGGAATTTTTAGTAGAAAAACGAGGACTCACTTCATCTGCAGCAATTGTTAGCAAGGTTGAAAATGCAGGAAGCAATTTGATTATAAAGTTATCAAACGCTTTAAAAATACTGGTTTTAGATAAAATTTGCGAGAATATGACCTCCTATGAGCACAATAATGACATTTTAAAATTAATTGCTGTACACGGAAGTAAAACGCAAATTGCATCACTTATGCAAGTCATTTTAAAAAAGATTGTTGATGAACGAGATGAAGCAATAGAGATATATAATCAAATTCCTGAAAAATTTATAACAGCACAACACAAAAAGAAAATTAGGCCATACTTGGAAGAAGATAATGACTCACAAGTAGAAAAGTAACTTGGGGGACCTAGGGTAGCGGCTTACAAAACTGTAAATTTCCGTCGTTCGTAACCCGCTAACGCGGTGTCACGACGGAAATTTATGCTCTTAGCATCCAATCAAACAAACATGAAATTGGTGTTTGATTTTTGCTTAGCTTTATGTATAATTACTAAGAAATTGCACCCATGGCCTAACTGGATATGGCGCGTCCCTCCGAAGGACGAGGTTACAGGTTCGAATCCTGTTGGGTGCGCCAAAAACTTGCTAAAGTTTTATCTGACTTTATCTAAAAAGTTAGCCATAGGTTAGCCAGATAGTTTTAGCGACAAACAAGCACCCGCCATAACTTGCGGAAAACTGGGAATTTTATAAAGTGTAAGTGTTATAAGTCCTGAAACTCCGAAGGTGAAGATTGTGGGTTCGAATCCCGCTGGGTGCGCCACTTGTTTTTCTGACCAAAAGGGGTCAAAAATATGCGTATTTTCCCGATTTTATTATCTGTTTCAATGCTGACGGCATGCAACAGTGTTTATATGCAACCCAATTCAATGGAACGAGAATCCGTTGTTTATTCAACCAAGGGCGGATATACACTGCGACCCGTGGTTAAAGAGATTATGGCACAGCGTGGATACACGGTTAAAATTGGCAAAATAAAAAACACTAATCAAATTGCAGAAACAATGGGTCAGGAATTTGAGGCAATAGAAAATCCGTCTGATGCAAAATATATTGTTCGTGTTGCAGAAAGTAGTGAAAAATTCCGCCCAATTTGGTGTGCATTAAACGGATTTTGGTGGTGGCGATTTAATATGTCAATTGTTGACAATGAATCAGACCAAGAAATTCTGACGTGGTCGGGTCGGGGTTGTGCGTCCAGCACCGCCAGATTGTTCGAAAGAATATTAAATGAATTGGAAAAATAAAAACCGCCCTAAATGGGGCGATTTTTTTGATTTAATTGAATCCTAATCTTCTTGACACTATGGACGAGACCTGACCACCGACATGTCGGGCTTCAACCTCGATAACATTGTCAAAATACAATTTATAATTTTGCTGGGGTTGGACATAATACCTCTGTGCCCAATCTATAAATGGTCTTGGTATAGAAGATTTTGACAAACTTTGGAAAGCATGTGTGTTTTCATGAACAATTGTGTCCAACATCTTGGCAAAATTTGGTGCATCCACAGAGTAGGCAAATTGTCGTGGCCTCATAGACGTTGGATCCCAATGAACACCGTTTGCACCATTCAAGACGTTTACATCGTCAATGATTATAACAGTGTTCCCTACGTGGTCACGACGCATTGTGGTCACCAATTCATGAACCTGGTCAACTAAGTATTTTCTTTGATTACGTTCTAATTTTTTCCATTGTTTTGCCATGTCGACCAAATCGGTTCTGGTTGCAAATCGAGATACCAATTCATCCGCCAGGTCATTCGCCATGGCTGTGGCACGTGCCTCGTCAAAGGCATTTACCTGTTTCAACGCACGAACTGCATCTGCGTGGGTTGCAGAATTTTCATATACATATTTCAACTTGGATTCCAAAACATAATCTGGCATATCATCATATATTCTGGAAAAAACACTGTCCACACCATCACGCAACCAGTTGGTTGGGGCGTTATCCCATGGACCAAAAATATTTTTATCAGATATTGCCAAGAAATACTTGCCAGAGTTATCCATATTTGACGATACATAATACCCCTGTTTCTGCAATGCAGCAATAATGGCAGACACATCATCTTTGTTGGTGACAACAATTCTGTAATAATCATGCCCCAGTGAATTTTCAGATGCACGACGCAAAAACGCCTGTTTGTTAAATGGCTGCAAGATGTTGGCAATTTTGCCCGATGTATCCATATGTCTGAAACGCATAACACGGGCACCGTTTTGTGTGGTCTCGAACAACTCGACATTATGTGCTGCTATTTCAGAATTTAACAGATCCCAATCTTGTTTGCTTAAACGGTTTGCCGGCAAACCCACACTTTCCTGACCGCTTAAAAACGCCTTTAAGTATTCGTCAAAATTCTGGCTGGCACGTTCACTTAAAGGAATCAACCAATTACCGGGGCTGTTTGCCCAGGATATAAATATATCTTTGTCCGATGCACCCAGGAAACGGCGACCGCCCTGCTCGGTTCCGGCAGATACGTAAAAGCCCCGTCGTTGCAGTTCATTGATTATATCTGCAACATTATCACCGTCATCAATATAAATACGATAATAATTGGCACCGTTTAATGACGAACTGCTTCGCAGGAATGCCGATTTGTTAAATCTGCTGACAACGGATACAATGTCATCAACATGAGTGCCCGTAGCACCAACGTGGCCCAACCAATGGGTGAATTTGCCAAGTAATCTGGGGGCACTCTTGAACAAATCGTCAATTGCCTGTTCGGGTGCGACAAATATCGATGCCATCATGACGGCCGGGGTCGCAACCTTTAAGGCAATATCACGCTCGTTCAGGTGCGACGAACCAATCGCAGCCGAAAATTCTGCATCTGATAGCAAAGATGCCATTCTGTCCATTTCAGATGCAACAACCGACATTTCATCAGGTTCAAGTTTATCTACAATCTCGTTCAAGCGGGCAAAATGCTGGTTCACAATGCGATACGCACACAGATTCTCATTGCAGTGCTGGGCCTCGCCCATAAAGGACAAGGCACGATGATGTGGATTTACCTCGTGCAGGCGTTCCAGACCAATAAACACACCGTCAACCGCAACAGAACCCACAACCGCAACCAAATAATAGGCACCCGTGACCCCTGCCCCGGCAGCGGACGCAATCCCCAGGGTGCCAATCGTCACAACTATACCCGTTGCAATGGAAATGCCGTTTCGTATTGTCTGGGCCTGTTTTGCATCATTTAGAACACAGGCGTTTGCACCCTGGTCCCAATGGGTGCCACCAGGTATGGAATCGTTTGCCAATGCACATTGTTCACGATTTAATGAGCGACAATGTTTTCCATCGTATTTACCACCATGAATCATACAAGAAATACCTGCCATACTGCCGTCTTGTTCATAGGTTGCAGATTCAGACAAATCGTCAAAGACAAAGTCAACAGGGGATCCGTTCACATAACAGGTTAAAACATCATCTGTTCCAGCAAACGGTCCAATCTCGGACAACATCAATGTCGGTGCATAATTACACGAAAACTCAATCAAGGGTTCGTTCTGGGCCGACATATGTGCAATAACATACTGCTTTATTTTTTCTATCAACGCAGGGGTCATTTCAACCTGGATTGTATTGGCAAATACCATGTTATCAATACCATATGCGGTTCGCAGATTTGACATGGATGCACCTACAACACTGCTAAATACACATGCCAATGCCCCCTTGCGATTGGTAATATTGACTTTTAGACCAAATGTTTGGGCATGCTTGTCAATCAAATCACATACAGTGGCATCTGTGGTGTCGCATGCACTGGGCCAACTTTCACCAGGGGCAACCATCGTGTCTGCCGACATCCCACTGGGCAAATACTCTAAATCATACAGGGTGCACAGTGCTTGTTCTGTCCCCTCGGCCAACCAAGCGTCTTTGCTTTCTTCTACATCATCAAATTCGAACTCATAGGCCTCGCCACCGGCACTGCAACGCAGGTAATACTGGCTGGAACGTGTCTGAAAATCGTTTTCACAGGTCAGCATCAAATCATTTTTCTGGCCCCAAATGTCAGCCAGACCAATCGCAGTCAATGGTTGGGTTTGGACATCTTGGAATACACGAACACATACACCCCATCCGTCACCACACGATGACGAAAATGCAAGGTGTTTGCCGTCTTTGCCCAGGCACAGTTCATGCCCCGTGCCATCGTCTTGCCAGGTCCCACCCAATTTTTTACAGGTGGCACGGTTTATTGGTTTGGCTTCCACTGTTTTTCCACGGTTTAGACGGCGGGCATCTTTGATTATGCCCTGAATAAATTTAATGCATGTGTCGTGACCAATACTGGCAATTTCATAACCTTCTTGGGCACAGTGACTGGAATGTGGAAATTCCTGACAATGGGTAATGTGACCTGCGACACAAACATTCAGCAGGTCCTCAAACGTTATTTTGCCCGTTTTCGAGTTCCAGTGTTTTTGGAACACGGTGGCGGCATCCGCCTGGTATTCTGTTGGGATAAATTCGCGCATATTGTCCGCAAATGCAACATAAGGCACACCAACCAACGCAGATAAATTATTTGTGATAATCTGACCCTGATCATATGCACCACTGGTAGATGGACCGGCAAAAGCAGAGGCACCAAACATCAAAAAAGGCAAGAAAATCAACATCTTTCTCATCTTAATACCCCCGTGCATTTTTCGGCAACAGATGCCACACGTTTAATCGCAGAAATCTGGGACGCATTAAATACAGTAGCGGTCGTTGCTGCAACCGTCGTCCCAGCAGACAAAATATTTGCTGTTGTATTCAGATTCTGTTCACGTTTGCGACCCGCATCCGTATTGTCAGCACGTGTTGCGTTCGTATTCGCAACCGCAGAAACGATTGTTCCAATTGCACCTGTGCCGGCACCAACACCAGACGATACAAGTGCACCAGTCGCACGTGTATCTATCTTGGACAAATCCACATATTCATAATCATCACACGCATCTACAATGGTTTGGGCCTCGGATATATCAACACCAGACATACGGGCAGATAACATTGCATTTTTCAACGCATTTACCGATTTAATACAATCTGCAACCTGGGTATGCAAGTCCGCATCAACACGATTCGTGCCGGCAATCACAGCACCTGCTACGTTGGTTGCGGTCGCACCCGCCAACAATCCTGTTCGCCAATTTCCCAGTTTCTTGGATTGATTTTCCAGTTCTTGAATCTGGGCCAAGGTTTTGCTTTTAATTTGGACAACATTATTTTCCAACCCCAACAAAATATCATCCATTACCTGGTATTCCCGTTCCAGTTCGGACATCTGAACGTCTGTCAGGGTCTTTTGACGGGCATCTTCGGCCATCTGCAATTCTTTCAATATTTTTTCCAGTTGTGCCTGCTTGGCATCTTTGTTCGCCTTGGCCAGGCCAGTTGCAGTGGCACCAGCACCGGCAACAGTTCCAACCGCAGTCACCGCTGTATTTATCCCCGCCAAACGTTTCATATCTGACAACTGGTCATCAATACCAATGCATGCCGTATAAGTTGCACGCAGGGCGTCGTCCAAATCAGCCGAATTTGCATGTGAAAAAGACGGCAAAAAAGCCAATAAAACAAGCAAATAACGCATAAACCTTTCCCCTTACAATAGATATCTGCTGATAATGATAGAAAAATCAAAGCCAGTTGGTCAATAAAAAAACGCCCCGTTTGGGGCGTATGGTTTAATCCAAAACCGAGTATTCACAGAATCCTTCGTTCGTGTCACAACGTGATGTTGTGCCTTCGCTGATAAAGTATCCCTGGTCGTGCAAGCATGCAGGACATACGGATGGGGCCTCGGTTCCAATATGCCACATACCGCAGTTTGTGCAACGCCACATTACAATATGGTCTTGTTTAAACAATGTGCCGTTTTCAATCGCATCAATCAATGCACGGAAACGAGATTCGTGATAACGTTCGGCATAACCAATGTTCTTTAAGATATCTGCAATTGCAGGAAAACCTTCTTGGGCGGCAATTTGTGCGAATTTTGGATACATTTCGGTATTTTCTTCGTGTTCACCGTATGCGGCGGCCTGCAAATTTTCCAATGTAGTGCCGATTTTGCCCGCTGGGAATGATGCTGTGATTTCTAAATCGCCCCCTTCCAAAAATTTGAACAAACGAGATGCGTGTTCCTTTTCCTGGTCCGCTGTTTCCAAAAAGATTTTAGAAATTGCCTGAAAACCTTCTTTTTTTGCCTGAGATGCAAAAAATGTATAGCGATTACGTGCCTGAGATTCGCCAGCAAATGCAATCAACAGGTTTTTTTCTGTTTGTGTTCCCTTTAATGATACCATTGTGAACTTCTCCTTTATGTGTTAGTGTTTCTGATGCAGATTTTAACAGAGAAGATTCATAAAATCAAAAATTTATTTTTTCTGGTGATTTTTTGTCTGCTTACAGGCAGTTGCATGTATCAAATCCATGTATTTGTCGAACATTTTTATCCCTAAAAAGGCACGGGCCTGTTCAATCGTGTTGCCATACCCCCAATAAATTCCATCATCTGTTTCGTATTTGGCAACAATTAAATCTGGTCTGGACGATAAATATTTGCCATAGCAGTTTTCTGCCACGGTATAGGCACGCCAGTATTCAAATGGAATACGTTCACTGTGGGGTAATTTGTCCCCCAAGACAACGTCTTTGTCACGAACACGTTGGATAAAATAAGGAAAACAATCTTGAACACGCCACAGACCACTAACAAATTCAACGTCTGCTATATCGACGTCAACCAGAGCCACCTGGGTACCATCTGAACGATGGGCCATCGTCTGTACTCTGCTATCCACACATGCGGCCCAATAAGCATGTTCTTTTTCGTCTAATGTTTTATGTTCTGCAAATTTATTTTTGTACTGTGTCATCGGTCAGCCCCAGGAATTTCTTTTCAATTGCTGCGACCAGTTCCGTTATCCCCAATCTCCCTGCGGCACTGATTGTTATAATTTCAGGTTTCTTTTTACGGCCAAACGACCGTTTGAACGCAGTCATTTTTTCGGCCAGTTCTTGTTCATCTATGGCATCGATTTTGTTGATTACGACCATTTCTGGTTTGTTCACCAATCCACCACCATAGGAATCCATTTCGTGACGTATCGCACAATAACGAGATGCCCAATCGGGTTCTGTGCCATCAATAACGTGCAGAATCATTTTGGTTCGTTCGGCATGTCCCAAAAATCTGTCACCCAGACCAACACCTGTGTGTGCCCCCTCAATCAACCCAGGCAAATCAACCAGAACAAATTCACGGTCGTGTGCATACATAACCCCCAGTTGTGGATTCAGTGTTGTAAATGGATAGTTTGCAATCTTGGGACGGGCAGATGTGACCGCAGACAGCAATGTTGATTTGCCTGCGTTTGGAAACCCAACCAATCCAATGTCTGCAATCAATTTCAGACGAAGAACAACCGTTCTTTCTTCGCCAGGCAGACCATCGTTTGCAGTGCGTGGGGCACGGTTTGTGGGACTCTTGAAATGAAGATTTCCCCAACCGCCATTACCGCCACGGGCGGCACGATATTCCATACCATCTGTATTCAAGTCGGCATATTCGATTTCCTCGTTTTCGGACAAAATAACCGTTCCAGTTGGCACAGGCAATACCAACGTTTCACCAGATGCACCTGTTCGCATCTTGCCCATACCATTTTGGCCACGTTGGGCAACAAACTTGGTCTTGTAGCGATAGTCAATCAGCGTGTTCACATTTGGAACCGCAACAAATACAACGTCACCACCACGGCCACCGTCACCACCATTGGGGCCACCATATTCAATATACTTTTCACGGCGAAAACTGGCGGAACCGTTACCACCATTTCCTGCCTTGATATAAATCTTTGCCTTGTCTAAAAACTTCATATTTTATGCCTCTTGTGTAATATTATAACTTAAAAACTTGCAATTTCCAGTGCAAAAGATTATAATCCAATGGTCGCAGTTGCGATGATGATTCTGAAGCCGTTGTGCAATAGTCATTTTGGACTGGGGGGCGGTACCCCACAGCTCCACCATCTGATGCGATGAAGAGTCGTATCTGATTATGGGGCTGACATAGTTTCGACAGGTGATGAAAGACAAATTGGTTGAATCCGACATGGCGTCGTTAAAAGCCGACTAAAAACTGAATGGCGATAGAATCGCTGCGAACGACAATGTTCGCCTTGCAATGGCTGCCTAAGATGGCGTTGAGTGTGGTTGGCGATTGTTGACCAAACTCGTTTGAGCAATTGCGGGGTCGGTCGGGGACCTGGCACCAGAAATCCCGACATTTTGTATTGATTGATTAAAAACAAAAAATAGAAGGATATGAAAATGTTTGGAAAAGTTAAAAAAGTGTTCTTTACAGGTGTGTTCGGTGTGCTTTACATCTCGTTTATCGCACAGTTAGTTTATGTTCTGGGTTTCATGGCCACATTTGAACAGACACTGATGGGGTTGGCAGGATTGTCACTGGAATGGTTGGTTTTGATTGCAGCACGCTATTTATCAAAACGTTCCAGCAACAGTGCACAATATAACAACTTTAACAACCGTCGTCGTTAAAGAAATTCGCCCGCCAAATGGCGGGTTTTTTAATACGAATTTTTACCAGTTTTATATCCTTGAAAAGTTGTTAAAATGTATTATATTTATCTGTGCTATGAAACAATATATTTTACCTTTTCGGGATTTTGTGGTGCACCCGGGCCTGACGGTTCCTGTGTACATTGATAATAAGACATCTATTGCATGTATCGAATCCGCCGGCAAAACAGGCCAGCGGTTGGTTTTGGTCGCACAACGCAGTTGGAATTATCCTTCTTCGCCAAAAGATATTTATACAACCGGAACAATCGGGGACATTGTTCAGATTCTGCGTATGCCAGACGGTTCTGTGCATGCAATCATCAGAACAACTGATGCGGTAAAATTAGACGACATTGTTATGGAAGACGGTTTGTTCGTTGGTGTGGCAACACCTATTGTTGTGCAGGACGACACCAATCACGAACAGACAATCGCACTGCGTGACAGAATTGCGGATAATATGCAACTGATTGCCAGCAGCAAACGAATTAAAATGGATAAACTGCGGACGATTATAAATGACTATCCCCTGCCCGCCTTTATCGATGCCGTTGTCCAAAGTGCAGAAATTGACACAGAACCAGCACTAAAAATTTTAGAAGCAACTTCGTGGCGGGAAAAACTGATTATCCTGCTGGAACAGGTGAACTTGATTGCAGAAACAGTTAAAATTGAAGAAGCAATCAACAAACGTATTCATCAGCAGATGGAAAATGGCAGACGTGAAGCAATCTTGCAGGAAAAAATGCGTGCCATACAAAAGGAAATGGGCGAAGATGATTTAGAAGCCGACACCGCAAACATTCGCAAACGGATTGAAAAATCACATATGCCTGCATCTGCCAAAGAAAAGGCAATGGGTGAATGGAAACGTATGCGGTCTATGTCGCCTATGTCAAACGAAGGTGGTTTGTTAAAGACGTATTTAGACGAACTGTTATCTATGCCGTGGAACAAGGCGGATAAACATCAAATTGATTTGAACGTGGCACGTGGGGTATTGGATTCGGAACACTCGGGCATGCAGGGGGTCAAGGAACGAATACTGGAACACATCGCAGTGATGAAAAAGACAAAATCTAACCAGGGCAGTATCTTGTGCTTTGTCGGGGCACCTGGGGTTGGAAAAACATCACTGGGAAAATCAATTGCAACCGCACTGGGACGCAAATATCAGCGTATATCGCTGGGGGGAATTTCAGACGAGGCACATTTCCGTGGACATCGCAAAACATATATCGGTGCCCAAACAGGACGCATTATGGACGCATTAAAGCGTTGCAAAACAAATAACCCTGTTATCGTGTTAGACGAAATTGATAAAATGGGACGTGATTGGAGGGGAGATCCAGAATCCGCCCTGTTGGAAATTCTGGACCCAGAACAAAACAAGGCATTTCGTGATCACTATTTGGAAGTGGACTTTGACCTGTCCAATGTGATGTTTATCGCAACGGCAAACAGTTTAAATCTGTCAAACGCATTAAAAGACCGTATGGAGATTATAGAAATCCCAGGGTATTCCATGGACGAAAAGGTGCGTATTGCACGGGAACACTTGATTGAACGGTCTGCACGTGATACCGGTTGGGATATGGAAAACATCGTAATCAGTGATGATGCAATCAGACACTTGATTCAGAACTACACTTCCGAACAAGGTGTCAGACAGTTGCAACGTGAAATTACCGCAATATTACGCCGGTCTTTGTTGGAAAACAATGCAGAAGACGTTAGAACAGAATTTACACCAGAAAAAATTGATGAATTGTTGGCAGTCAGACAAACCGCTGGATTTGCCAAGAAAATCGGATTTGGGGTGCGTGTATGAAAACAAATACAATTATTCTGAATGGAAAACCCGTTGATGCCGTGGTGTTTGGTGACGGGCAACAACAAATTGATTTCTTTAACACGCTGGCAGAATATGCAAACGGGCATAATTTTCAGTTCATGTCTCGTTTGCAGAACTCGCAATGGCCAGGTATGGTTGATACCATCGTTTTGGCATCCAGCGACAAATACGACATTCGTGTCACAGAAACAAAAATCCCAGGGGCAAGACCACCGTTTGACCATGCAAGATATCGTTTCTATGTCATAGACAAGGAAGCGAACCAAACCCAGTCCGGATACGGAACGATTTCACATTATATCTGGGATTTAATGCAAGAGGTAAGGAACAAGCAAAAATGATTCTGATTATAAATACATCTGGCAACAATTTAGAGTTTGTTCTGAATGAAAATCACAAATCTGTGGTTGTGGAAAAGCAATCTGTTGCCCTGCCGATTGAGACCGAAAGATTTATCAATGAATGTGGGGCTAAATGGTCTGATTTAACCGCCGTAGGTGTGGTTGTAGGGCCAGGCAGTTTTACAGGCATTCGTTTGGGCATAGCATATGCCAAGGGATTGGCAATGGGATTGAAAATACCTGTGGTTGGAATAAACTTGTTTGATTTATATCTGGCACAGACACCTGATGCATTTGTTGCGATTGAATCAGGACGTGGTGATTTCTTTGTTGGGGCAAAAAATTTAGAACCACAAGTTATGGAAATTGATGAATTAGAGACAAAACAAATGGAGTGGCCAAGAACCGTTGGACACAAACCTTTTGATTTGAGGTTGGGGGTAAAAATTGTGCAGGACAAAATACAAAGTGGAAACACCGATGCGGTGGTGCCAATGTATCTGCGTCCCAGTTATGCTGAACAACCAAAAAGGAAATAGTATGGCAAATATTTTTCAGAAATTTTTTCGCCCAGAATATCAATGGCGTTTGTTGGACATTGTTGAACAATATGAGATTACAGAATCTTTTCATAAATATGACACACAACATATGACACCATGTGGACATCCTGTTTTTGGAACTGGGTCTGAACGGAAATATTCAATTACGACCGGTGATACATTTATAATAGCAACACGTAAATACGATTCCACATACAGACACCCAATATCAGTTCGTTTATACGTTCAACGCAAACGCACAGACGGCGACAAACGTATGTCTGAACACAGCGAAGAAAACACGGCCTTTGCATATAAAATCTATGGTCTGATGCGGGACAAATACATCGGCGAACGTCAATTCACATGGTAAACAAAGGAAATACAATAATGGCAAATTTTCTGCGAAAGATGTTTTTGTCTGAACCAAAATGGAAGACACTGGACATTATAGAAAACTATCAAATGCTGACACACACATATACCAAGTGGACCGAGCCAGGCAATCACCACTCGATGTGCAGATACAATCGGGCCGTTCGGGAATTTACTGCACGCAGGGGGAATAATCTGGTGGTGGCACGTCACGACTATGACGAGAAAAAAGAAAGACCATCCAGTCCACAGGAAATTGTGCAATATCCACTGACCATTTCTGTGACCGTTTTCAACACAAAAGATGACCGTGAAGTTCCTGTGTATTGCGAAGTTGATGGTGCTTTTGCATCCAGGGTTTATTATAAAATGAAAGACATTTACGAAAAGCAAAACGGACGCATAAAGTAAAAACCAAGGAAGCAATAAATGCTGGGCGAACTGGAAAATTTACATAAACTTTGTTTTCCTCACAAACCGTGGACGGCACAGGATTTTGCCGACCTGAAAAAATCGGGTTGTGACATAATCGCCAGTCAAAATGGTTTTATTGTTTATCGTGTTGTTTGTGACGAAGCAGAAATTATCACAATTGGGGTGAACCCTGATGCACGCAGAACTGGTATCGCAAATGCAATGCTGGGGATTGTGTTTGGTGACTTGAAAAAACGGGGTGTAAAACATATATTTTTAGAGGTTGCGGTGGACAATAAACCTGCAATCGCATTGTATGAACAAAATGGGTTTGTTCGTGTTGGTGTGCGTCCAAAATACTATGACGGCATCGATGCAATTATGATGGAGAAAAATATATGAAACAATATGTGTGCAGTAATTCTTGGTTGATAAAAGAAGCACCAAAGAACGCACAAATGTTGCAGAAATTTCAATACGCATCTGATGTGCCAATTGACCAGTTGGCGGTCGTAATTCTGGGGGGGGCATTGACGACAAACGACCGGGCAGGATATGGATACATTCAGCATATCGCACCCGTTGTTGCACAAGGCGGTGGGGCAAATGTATTTTGTGCAATTTACGATTTCCAATCGCTGGACCCAATGCTGGTCAAGGCAAATGTATTTCGTAAAAACGGGAAAAGATACACACTGGACGAAGACAAGTCCACAGCAAATCGCAAAGAAGAAGAACTGAAACAAATTTATGCAAATGAGCCCATTCCTGGATATATCCTGGACCTATACGACACTTTGTTTGACACCAGAATTGTGCCAGACAATCCACAACAAACAATTGCTAATTTTCGTAATTTAATTTTCTATACTCATTGTCATGGTGGGGTGGCGTTGTGCCAACTGTCTGATTTGTTGGAACAAGGATTAAAAGATGCAGGTTTTTCAGAAAATCATATCCAGACAATTATGAAAAATATTGTCGCAATTCAGCATAATCCAACCGGCCCACTGCATGGAACAAAATTTACAACTGTGAATTTTGCATCTGCATCAGACGACACACTGAACTGGCACGATGATATTTCTAAACAAATACTGAAACAAGATACTTTGGTGCCAACATACGTGGACAAAGTGAAACTGTTTGTGGCAGGTAAATTGAAAATCAAAAATGGTGCAGAACATGGTTTTAGTGATGGATATAAAACCGAACCTGGTGAAAAACGTCTGACCGACAATGGCAAGATTATTTTTGGTGCGGAACAAAATGCGTTGAAAAATGCTGTGCGTGCGGTGCATAATCATCAACCTGTGCCAAGTCCGGAAATTCTGGTTTCTGGGGATAAAATCACATTTAGTGAATCCTTTAATCATTCACAAAATCCAAAACCCGACTATCAAAGATAACATCGTGAACACGTATCGGTGATGCAACGTGCATATCGCCCGCAGAACGTGTGCGAGACAAGGCAACATATGCCTGGCCGTGGGCAAATGCACCACGGGACATATCAACGACAACCGCATCTAATGTTTTTCCCTGGGCCTTGTGTATGGTCATGGCATAGCCCAGATTTAGTGGAAACTGTTTGTAATTGCCAACTTCGTTTTCAACAACACGATCGTTTTCGTCACGACTGTATTCTATCTTTTCCCATTTTTCAGGTCTGACCGTCACAATTTCGTGATTGTCTGACAGCAACTGAACCGTTATAGAACGGGCGGTTAAATCACGCACAATGCCCATCGACCCGTTATGCCATTTGTCGCCGTTCTTTACAAAAACAACCAAGGCACCGACCTTTAACGTCAGGTTCAGGGGTGCAGGCACATCACGTTCGGAAAATGTTCCCGACAGGGTTCCGGTGTACATTACCTGGGGCGATGAAATCTGGGCCAAGCGTGACGAGTTTATGCGTTCGGCAACCGCACGAAACGGTGTAATCAAAACCGCATTTGCACGACGTTCTTCGTCCGTAATTTTGCATGAATTGAAAAATGACAGTGATGCAGTATCTTGATTACGCAGGCGTTGCAGATTTTCCAACAATGGCATATCGTTCTGGCGATATACCATATCAAAATTAAACCGAATAAAGTCCGCACGTTTATAGACATTGCTGTCAAAGAAATATGCGTTGGGGTGTTCGTATGCAGTTGCATAATATTCCGTAGATGCGTTTGTAATAACGGGTGGCAACTGGAACAAATCGCCAATGGCAACAACCTGGATACCGCCAAAGGGGGCATTGTTGCGACGGGCCGAACGTGCCAATATATCAATCGCATCCAGCAAATCGGGGGCAACCATGGAAATTTCATCTATTATCAAAACATCGGTTGCGTTCAATATGTTGCGTGGTTTGGCCTTTAACTTTAACAATTCTGGCAGGATAAAATCACGGGGCTGAATCTGAAACAGCGAGTGTATTGTCTGGCCCCCGATGTTTAATGCAGATACCGCCGTGGGACACGCACATACAATTCGCTTGTTCAAGGCGGATTTTAGATAATTTACAAATGTTGACTTGCCCGTGCCCGCCTGGCCCAGAATCAAAATGTTGGAATTTGTGTTCTGTATCGCATTAAAGGCGGATATTTGTGTGTCGTTCAAAATCGGTGCAATCAATGTCATAGTCAATATCATTACATAAAACTTTTACAAATATAATAAAAATTTATCTTGCAACAAAAATGAAAATAAATATAATAGGCGACGTGGGTTAGTAGCTCAGTGGTTAGAGCGGAGCGCTCATAACGCTTTGGTCGTGGGTTCAAGTCCTACCTAACCCACCAAGTTCAAGTCCGTCCAATGTGACGGATTTTTTTATTTTTTTACTTGTGCGGGCGGGGCAAAATTTACTACCATTAAACACAAAAGAGAGGAAGTTATGGGAAAATTACGCCGTTTTCTGGGACTTTTTGTATGTTTTATGACACTGATTTTTGCGTCAAATTCGTTTGCTGCGGGTTATACGTGCCCCGACTTGAAGAAGTATATTTCATGTAATACAAACAAACATTTGACCAGCACCGAGGTCGGAAACAGTTGCGTAGATTGCCCAGACAACAGTGTATCAGACGGAACAACCACATATTGCACATGCAATACGGGATATGAAAACCCAGACGGTATTGAACAGGGTCAGGTTGTAAATGGCGAAAAATGCACAATCAAGTCCGCACCTTCAACGATGTATTATCTGACACTGGAAGCAAATGGTGGTGCGATAGATATCAGTGGTTTTGACAACTGCTCGGCAACGGATACGGGGGCAAAATGTTCGTGCACAAATGGTGTTTGTAATTTGCCAGCCACATCGGCCATGACACGTGATGGATATCAGGCACTGGGGTGGGCAAAATCCAGCAGTGCAACCAGTGCAGAATACACAACCGAAATAACAATATTGGCCGATACAACACTGTATGCGGTGTGGGATGGTTCCTGTGAAGAAGTTGCCGTTTATTATGAAGAAGGTAATCAAGGTAATAATCCAGACAAACTGTATATGAAAAACGAATTGACCAAGGTGACGTTCTATTCTGATGCATCCTGTTCAACACAGTTCACAAAATTCCCAAGCGACCCAACACCCACGGGATATGATTTCTATGGATTTTATACCGCCAGTAATGTCCTGGGGACAAAGCACTTTGATACTGACCTGACGTGGGTTGAATCAGCAGGCGGTCATGCCATCAATGATAGCAAGGCACTGTATGCAGTATTTTTGGAATGTAAATATACTGTGGAATTTAATGCAAATGGCGGTTCAGGCACCAAAACAAGTGAAGAATGGACATACGGCATAACACATGACATACCTGAAAACCCATTTACAAGGGACGGATACACGTTCAAGGGTTGGTCCAATGAACCAGACGGTGAAATTTATACAATAACCATTCCTTCGTTGGCCACAACGTGCGGCGATACGGTCACGTTGTATGCAATTTGGGAAGAAAACGAAGATGATAAAATTACCATCACATTCAGTTGTGGCGAAGGTCAGGAATTGCAGACATTGCCAGAAAGTTTCAAGGTGGATTTTGACGAAGAATTTACAATTGATCTGGACCCCGCCGATTACTGCAAACGTGATGGATATCATTTACAGACCCAAGAAGAAGACAATGGAACATATGCACGCACATGGAATTTGACCACAAACACAGGAAAATCACGAACGCTGACGCTTTCGAACAATTCGGAATCATATAATTCACTGTCAAATCCAGGTCTTACGTCAGTGACGGTCACGCCATATTATGAACCAAATTTTATTTATATGAAATATACTGTAAACAATAAGGATCGTCTGATTTTATCTCATCTGGGCGAAGATTTTGAGCTGGGCGATGTGATCCCATCGTGCATATATGGCAAAACATTTACATTTGCTGAATTAAGTAGTGATGCATACGAATCATATGGACCATGGGTTCGTAACGAAAATGGGAAAGCATACCAACAGGGACAGACCATCAACTGCACATACGAAGAATTGGGGGTCTATGGTGGGTTTATGTCACAGTCCTTTTATGATGGCAGAAACTCTAAATGGATAATGAACGATGGAACGCTTATAGATTCGGCAGATGGAAACTATGCTGACAGATATGAAGCGACATTTAACGCAACGGCGGTTCCAAGAAAATTCAATATTACGTATGAGTTAAACGGTGGAACAAATAATTCTGAAAACCCAAATACATACGATGTTGAAACGGTTGTCAAGTTCAAAACCCCAACACGGGCAAACAGTGATTTTGTTGGTTGGTATAAAGAAAGCACATTTGCAACAGATATCGCCAATACATCAGCAGTAATGGGGGATTTGACACTGTATGCAAAGTGGACGTGCAAGGATGGATATAATGCAAATGCCGACAACACGGCGTGTGTATCAAACGCAGTCACGGTGAAATATGCAGTGTCAGATACAAGACACTGGAACAATTGGGTTGCCCCCAGTTCCCCAACAGAATGTCCAGTTGGTGGGGCATGCACAATTCCAGAACCTGTATCCGAAACAGCCAGCGGTTATGCGTTCAAGGAATGGAGATGCACACTGACCAACGGGGCAGATTGCGGAACGTTCCGACCAGGTGATACACTGACCGCAAGTGCGGACTGGGTCGCCGCAAGCCAGGAAATTACACTGACTGCATATACTCGTAGCACAACGTATGTTGTCCAGGTGTATGGTGGTGCAGGAACATACAAAGCATTTAATTGCACATATGGTGTGGATTGCAATCTGAATTCATTAGTATCACAGGTCGGTGCCGACAGTTCTAAATTGATTGGACTGGTGTGCCAGAATACAGTCAATCAGATACCTGATGTTTGTGAAACGGGTATGTCTATTCCATTGGGAACCGTTTGGAACCTGCCCCATTCGGTCAAAGGAGACGATGATACGATTAAACTGAATCTGAACGTTGGATTGGTTTATCAATGCAGTCGTGGGCAATATCTGGTTGCACCAAGTTCTACCAGTGCTATGTCCTGTGCGGCGTGTCCGAAAAACTCATACTGCGGTGGGCAAGATGGTAATGGAACCGACACAGAAGCAAATTATCAATTCGCATATATGAATTCTGATAAGTATAAGACATCATGTGCAACTGCGACCAACAATGTATATTCCTATACCGAAGGAACCGACAGTTATTCGGTAAATCAATGCTATCGCAACTGCACAAGTGATGACGTCCCGACTGGGCAAAAACTGACGGGGGGGACACTGTTCGCAGATGGTTCGGGAACATGTGAATACGAATGCGTGGATGGTTATTACTGTCCGCCTGATGCAGATCCAGTAGAATGTCCAGAAGATGACAAGGGACGCTCGGTTCGTTCACCTGCAAACGCAACAAGTGCGGCGGACTGCTTTGTTGAGTGCGAAGACCTGGACGGGGTGTCGGCAGACAAGGTGATTATCAATTATGAGAATGATTCTTATCCTGCGTGTGAATACAGTGGAATTGATTGCCCAGATGGTCAGCATCTGAATGATGCCAAGGACGGGTGCGTGGCAAATACCTTTACCGTTCAATTCGACAATGGCGATGGTGCGACAGGGACGATGAATAGCGTTCTCGTGACATATAACGATGGGACAGTGGCACCAAAACATGGATTTACCGTGCCACAGCCCGCCGGCAGCCAGGAATTTGTGCAATGGTCATGTGCATCAAAATACGGTTCTTGTGGCACAGTGATGCCGGGCGAAAACATCAGCACAATTACCGATGTTCACGACGATGTAATTACGCTGACCGCCATTTGGGAGGCCGTGACATTCACAATCACATACGATAAAAATGCAAGTGACGCAACGGCAGGCGAACCCGCAACCGCCCAGGTTAAATACGGAGATATGTTTCCAGAACTGGACTTGCGTCCGACACGTGCAGGATATTCGTTCGGCGGATATTATCCATCGACTTCTTGTTCAAATGGGTTGCCGGGGGCATATCTGGCAAACGGACAACCAAATGCCCAATTCTTGGAAACGAAAGATATAACATTGTATGCATGTTGGATTGCATGTGCACCGGGGTCTTTCTGTGGGCCAGACACACCAGACGAACAGGGATGCCCATCAGATGATGAAGGACGTAAGGTTTCTTCGCCAGCAGGGGCGACACAAAGTTCGGACTGCTTTGTCCAGTGCTTTGATGGCACAGTTGACAATGGTTCATACTCGCCCGTGGCTGATGAAATTCATTATGCAAATGGTAAATACGCATCGTGCGAATACAATGTATCGTGTAATGGTGGGTATCACGCAAATGGTTTGGCATGTGATGCAAATGTGTTCAATGTGAAATACAGTGCAGGTTCTGGCACAGGCACAGGACCGGCCAGCCCATTGCAGTGCACGTATGGTCAGAACTGCCCTGCCCCGTCAAACACATATACCTATCCTGGGTTCGTGTTCACGAATTGGGCATGCACATTGGCCGATGGGTCTTCTTGTGGCAATGTAGAAGCCGGTGATGATATCAGCACAAAAACACAGGTTGAAAACGCAACAATTACACTGACCGCACAGTGGCAGGCAATGGGCGATGGGGTATGCTATGCCGGAATGTATTTTGACGGCAGTGCAATGGTCACATGTCCACAGGGCAGTTTCTGTGACGGCAGTGGGACATATCCAAACTGTCATATTGAAACATGTGATTCTGGATACAATACAGATGGCACAGGTGCCAAGGGCGAAAGCAGTTGTAAAAAGCAATCCGTAGCATCGTGCGTGTTGCCTGCGTCCTGTCCAGATGGGGTGGCAAAGTGCGAATTTGACACAGATGATACCTATGAATGCACAATGGTTCAGGGAACAGCAGGTTGCACACCAAACGCAGGTGTTGATACGGCATGCCCACTGATTGTGCCAGAAAATCCAGACCCAACAGACCCAGAAATTACATGTTCCGCAGGTTATTACTTTGACCCAAGCGATAAGGAATCGCCATGTAAGAAATGCTCTGAACTGGGTGGTGGATTCACACTGTCTGCAAATGGGAACTTTGCGGGACCTGGTGTGTGCTATAAGGTTTGTTCCGAGGACTGTCCAGAATGCCCACAGAACCAAGTGTGCAACAGTGGAAACTGGGGCAATACTTTGTCAGGGAAACAATACTATAACACAACCAGATGTGTGTTGGATAATGGCGAGCAATGTGGCAATGGCAGTGGTGATGTAGCATGCAACCCAGGATTCTATCCAGTGAACGGCGTGTGTGTTGAGTGTGAAGAAGGCGATTACTGTGATGGAAATGAATCCGAGCCGTGTCCATCGTCTCATCCAAATTCTGATGCACAGAACAGTGATAAAAACATGTGCTATGCGGATTGCACGACAAATGATGTCACAAATTCCACAAGTGTGTCGGGTATTAAATACTATGGTGGTGATAACACGTGCCAGGCAACAATGTGCAAAGCAGGTTTCTATCTGGAAAAAGGCAAGTGTGTGTCCTGTCCAGAGAACGAAGTTTGCGATGGCGAAACACGCAAGACATGTTCGGAACTGACCGGTGGAGAATTCCCATTGGGCACCGCAAACAATGGCGATAAAAATAAATGCTATCGTGAATGTTCGACAAGCGACCTGCCCGATGCAGATCCAGATGCAATAACAGGTAATGTGTATGCAGACGGGACAAAGACCTGTTCGGCAAGCGGGTGTCAGCCAGGACATTACCCAGACGGCAATGGTGGATGCACCGATTGTGAACCAGGCGATTACTGTGATGGAAATGAATCCGTGTCGTGTCCGCCAGATTATCCGAAATCTGATGCGAATGCAGAAAGCGTCAATGATTGCTATGCAGATTGCACAACGACAGATATTGCAAATTCTGCAACAGTATCGGGAATTAAATACTATAATCAGCCAAAACAATGCAAACTGGGGCGGTGCCAATCGGGATATAAACCTGTGAACAACACATGTGAAAAATGTGGCGAAGGCGAGATTTGCGATGGTGGCGAAGACACCACCTGTCAGCCAGGATATTATCCAAACGGCAATGGAGGATGCGTGGAATGTGAGCCAGGCAACGTCTGTGATGGCAAAGGGAAAACTGCATGTCCTTCGTCCCATCCGAATTCGGCCGCAAAAAATAGCGACAAGAACAAGTGCTATACAAACTGCACATCGGCCGATATTCCAAACGCAGGAACGGTAAGCGGTATCAAATACTATGATGGCACAAATACCTGTTCGGCAAGTGGTTGTCAATCAGGATACTATCCAAAAGGTGGTGAATGCCTGCCATGCGAGCCGGGGAATGTCTGTGACGGGAAAGGAAAGGTTTCGTGTCCATCGTCACACCCAAGTTCTGATGCACAGAACAGCGATAAAAACAAGTGCTATACCAGTTGTAAAACCAGTGCCGTGGCAAATTCGGTCACCGTGTCGGGACGTGATTACTTTGGTATTGCGGACACTTGTCAGGCAACAAAGTGCGAGGCAGGATATTATCTGCAAGACGGGAAATGTGTGTCCTGTCCAGAAGGCGAAGTTTGCGATGGAAAAACACGCAAGACGTGTTCGGAATTGACAAACGGCAAATACACATTGAGTGACGGTATGGCCAGCAGTGCAGATGACTGCTATGCGGTTTGCACAACAAGTGATATTGCACATTCTTCTTCGGTCAGCGGACGCAAGACCTTGAAGAATCCAAATGCATGTGTGCTGAACAAATGCGTGCCGGGTTATCAAAAGGTTGGAAACGTGTGCGAACAGTGTTCAGAAGGAAACTGGTGCCCAGGGGACGAAACTGAAAATTCTTGTCCTGATTCTCATCCGCTGTCCAATGCGGGGGCCAGTGCGGAATCACAGTGCTTTAAGGAATGTGAATCATATATGGAATATGGTTGCACCGCAATTCCAAAGAACGAAACCGAATATCATCCAAATGAATGTTCGTATCGATATGAATCCGAAACAGGCAATCCAAGTGTCATCAAAAATGGCAAGTGTGTAGAAACTGCATGCAAACCAAACTATGAAATGATAAATGGAAAGTGCCAGTTGTGTAATCGTGAAAATGCGTTGACGTATTTGCCAGAAGGAAACTGTCGCATTGAAACATGCATGTCTGGCTATCATCCAAATGGTGAACGTTGCGATTCAGACGTGGCCGAATGTCGGGCACCCAAGGCAACGGTTGCGTTGCAATCATGGGATTACACATTAAAGGCATACGGTGTTTGTGTTATCTATGCATGCGAAGACGGATATCATATCGCATCAAACACATGCGTGGCGGATGTGCAAGAATGTTCTGTGGAAAATGGTGTTGGGGTTAAAGAGTGGAACTGGGCCACGGGTGGCTGGGGCGAATGCGAAGCCACACATTGCAACCCAGGATTTACAAACGACCCTGCCCTGACCAATGAAAGAACCAAGCAGTGCGGACACTGTAAAAACAAATTCAGTGTCAAAGGCGAAATCGCAGTCAGCAGTTATGTCGAAGAATGTGAAATCGCATCGTGCATGTATCAGGGCGAAATGTATAATCTGGATAACAACGAATGTCATCCAATATGTGACGTGAATGGATACGAAGACGAAACGGGTTATATGAAATGGAACCCATCACGCAGAAAGTGTGAACGCACCTGCAAAGAAGGGTATTCAATGTGGTAAGAATAAATCCCCCGAATGTGGGGGATTTTTATATTGAATTTCCAAATTGTCGGTTTTATAATATCGGTATGTTTATTAAATTTGTTATCTTTTCGGAAAATCGTTGCTGGCGTATCTGAACGCCAAGGTATTTTATATTCCCAATCGCCCATGGGAAAAATTTGGGCTTTCATTTCAGTAAAAAAATCATTAAAATTGAGAACAAGAAAAGGTAATTCTTATGTCAGAAAAAGTTGTTTTAACGGGCATTAAACCAACAGGTATGCCACACTTGGGAAATTATATCGGTGCATTAAAGCCACTGATTGAACAGTCACATACGCAAAAAACATTTATGTTTATTGCGGATTTGCATGCGTTGAATACCATACACGATGCAAAACAGATTAAACAGCACACATATGAAATCGCCGGAATGTTGGTGGCATTGGGGCTGAATCTGGATAATGCGGTTCTGTTCCGGCAAAGCGATATTGACGAGATTTATAAATTAAATACTTTCTTGATGAATGTCACACCAAAGGGACTGATGAACCGGGCACATTCTTATAAGGCATCGGTGGACAGAAACGTCGCAAATGGTCTGGACGTGGATGCAGGGGTCAATATGGGATTGTTCACGTATCCTATACTGATGAGTGCGGATATTCTGCTGTATAACGCAGACATTGTTCCAGTTGGGGCCGATCAAAAGCAACACGTGGAATTTGCACGTGATATCGCTGGATACTTTAATAACATCTATGGCGACACGTTCAAGATGCCAGAGCCAGTTATCGGCGAAGAAACAGGACTTATCCCCGGGTTGGATGGTCGCAAGATGAGCAAATCGTATGACAACACAATTGCACTGTTCGCACCAGAAAAAGAATTAAAGAAAAAGATTATGCGTATCATCACGGATTCTAAAACACCAGAAGAAGCAAAAAATCCTGATGAATCCACAATCTTTCAGTTGTATAAACACTTTGCAACAGATGCGGAAATTGCAGAATTTGCCCAGATGTTCCGTGCAGGTGGTATGGGATACGGAACCGCAAAAACAATCCTGTTTGACAAGGTGAATTCAGTGCTGGCCGGGCCACGGGCGGAATATGAACGCCTGATGGCAAACACAGACGAGATTGAAAAAATCTTGGCCGATGGTGCGTGCAAGGCACGGGTTGTCGCCCAGGAAACACTTGGTCGGGTTAAACGGGCTATGCTGGGGTAATCAAATACAAAAAACACAAGGGAGAGAAGAAATGAAAAAAGCGTTGATTTGGATTGGAACCGTTATTGGGGCGGGTGCGGTTTTGGCACTGGTTATCGGGGCGTTGGAAAATCGGGAAATGCCACGCACGATTACCGTGAACGGGGAATGTCTGACAACCGTTAAAAAAGACAAGGTGGCAATTACGTTGCGTGTGACAACGGTGGCACCAACGTCTGCGGAATCTATGCGGTTGGCAACCGCACAGGTGGCCGAGATTACCAAGCGGTTGGAAAATCAGCCAGTGGAAATGCAAACAATCCAGTTCAATTCTTATGAAAAGACAGAATGGAATCGGGAAGAACAAAAATCCGTCACCCTGGGGATTGAGACAACCATCGCCGTCGAGGTGTCCGCAAACGATATTGAACAAATTGAAAATGTGCTGAACGAATTTGCAGGTATGCCAAATGTGTTCTCGGAAAATTTGCGTATGTTCACCAGTCCTGCCGTTATGAAACCTGTGTTGGAAGAATGTCTGGGGGTGGCGACACAAAATGCACGTGAACGGGCACATGCGTTGGCCAGCGGCGATGGAAAAAAGGCCGGAAAAATGCTGTCGGTGGCGTATGGTCGCAGTATAAATGATTCTGTTTATTCAACAACTAATTTAATGCGGGGGGCAAAAATGGCCGTGATGGAGGCCGCCAGTGCCATGGATACAGGCGGAACAATTGTTGCCAAGGATACAGAAGTGTCCGTCACAGTTTCCGCAGTGTTCGAAATAAAATAACAGTCAAATGAAAAACGCCATCGCCGATTTTATAACATACCTAACTGATGTCAGGAACTATTCCCAACATACGGCGGTGGCGTATGAAAATGATATTTGGGACTTTGTAGCGTTCTATAAAAAATTTACCAGCAACGATGTATTGCCGGACGATTTGGCACGGGTGGACACACTGTGTCTGCGGTCGTTTTTGGCAGACAGACAGCGACGGGGGTTGGCACACAAATCAACCGCACGGACTTTGTCTTCGTTGCGTGGGTTTTATAAATTCTTGGCCAAAACACGTGGGATTAAAAATGATGCAATTGGGCTGATTTCTTCGCCAAAGGTGCCACGCAAACTGTCCAAGGCAATTTCCCCGATTGATGTTGAAAATATGCATGATGCAATCCGTGAAATTGATTCAAAAAATCCATGGATTGCCAAACGAGATTGGGCATTGGTAATGTTGCTGTTTGGGTGCGGTCTGCGTATTTCCGAGGCGTTATCACTGAAAAATTCAGATGTTTCAGGGCGGGTTGATGTCCTGCGGATTGTGGGAAAAGGTAAAAAAGAACGCCTGGTGCCGGTGTTGCCTGCGGTGTGGTCGGCAATAGAAGAATATATCAATGTGCGACCGTTTGGTAATGCACCAGATGACGAACTGTTCCGCAGTGTGCGTGGTCTGCCGATGTCGGCACGTATGGCGGAAAAAGTGGTGGAACAACTGCGATGCTATCTGCAATTACCGGATTATGTGACACCGCACGCACTGCGACATACTTTTGCGACGGCCCTGTTGTCGGGTGGGGCGGATTTACGCAGTTTACAGGAATTATTAGGCCATTCTTCGCTGTCCACGACACAGTTATACACACGGGTCAATATGGCCGAGATATCAAATATCTATGCCAGTGCCCACCCCCGTGCAAAACGGGATTGAATGTTATTATGACAAAAGACCCTGCGTAATGCAGGGTCTTTTGCCTTTTTTTCCCACCTCGTCCTGATTTAACGAGAATAGAATTCGACGACCAATTCCGGGAACATCTGAACCGGATATGGAACGTCTGCGAACGCAGGAACACGAACATATGTCGCAGTGAAGTTCGCACTGTCAACATTTACATAGTCCGCAAAGTTGCGTTCCGCAGATTCCAATGCCAATACGACCAATGGCATCTGTTTGGCTTTTTCACTGACCGTGATAACGTCGCCTGGTTTCACCTGATATGATGCAACCTTGACACGTTTGCCATTTACATTGATGTGGCCGTGGCTTATCAACTGGCGTGAAGAGAATACAGTTGGTGCCAATTTAGCACGATATACAACCGCATCCAAACGACGTTCCAATAAACCAATCAGGTTTTCTGGGGTGTCGCCCTTCATATTGGTCGCTTCGATGTAGTATTTACGGAACTTCTTTTCACCGATGTTGCCATAATAACCCTTTAAGGTTTGTTTTGCACGCATCTGTTTTGCATAGTCCGAATTATTACCACCACGTGATGTTGGTCCATGCTGGCCAGGTTTGTATTTACGTTTGTTGAACGGAGATTTCGCCTGACCCCACAGGTTCACACCCAGTGAGCGTCCGATTTTCAATTTGCGCGTGTTACGTTTTGCGCCTGCTCTTGCCATAGTTTGTTTCCTTTGTTTTGGTTTTACGGTGCCGGGTGTTGATAACAGAATCCTTATCACAAACGGGACAAAACAGCACCGTTGTTTAGTCAGTTCTGATTACCCAGCGGGGATTACTTTACATCTTTCTTCCACGAAAATCAAGTATTTTCTGCAATGAAGCAAAGTTGCTTATACCACAATTTTGGGTCATGATGTATGCATCGTCCATGCAACAGCCCAATTGATCAACATGATGGGCATCATCGCTGAAAAACATGGGGACGTGATACAGTTTCGCTAATTCTAAAATTTTGGGGCCAGGATATGGTTCGCCCGTGCCAATTTTATAGCCACTGGTGTTGATTTCAATGGGGGTTCTGGATTCGGCAATGGCGACAATGGTGTCTTCCCATTCGCCTGCCCATTTCTTTTTCAGGCCCAGTCCCTTTTTCTTGGGTAAATCAATGTGGGCCAAGAAATTAAACATCCCTGCCCCAGCCAGACGGCGAACGTTTGACCAATAAATCTTTAACATTTCGTCCTGGGTCTTGTCGTCCAGAATCGCCATGTCGTGAACGTTGCAAACAGTGCCGGCATATTCTACAAAGTGAGCCGAGCCGATTAGATAGTCGGGCTTTAATATCTCGCACGCACGGGCAAAGCCGTCCGCCCATTGTGGGGTTGGGAAATAGTCCACCTCTAGCCCACGCAGGATTTGCATATCCGGGTTCTTGTCACGCAACTGTTCCAATTCGGCATAGTGTGGGATAAACTTGGCCAGGGCTTCGTCAAAATCAGACGAATACATTGATGAATAGCCACCCGCAACAGACGCACCGTATAACTTGGTCCGTTTAATCATGGGGTGAACAATAAAGTGGTTCGATATACCAATAGTGCGAAACCCCACCGCACGGGCACGGTCAATCATTTCAGCAGATGAATTGCGACCGTCAAATTCGTGCGTGTGGGTGTGTATGGTAAAATCTTGTTGATTCAAAAACTTGATAGACATTTGTTAAAACTTTACCTGGGGTGCGGTGCGTTCGCTGTCCGCAATTTCGAACATCTTTTCTGGCAAAACACCAAACATACGGGCAATCAGATTCGATGGGAACTGTTCAATTTGCGTGTTCAGACCCATGACGACCGTATTATAAAACTGGCGGGTGGCCTGAATCTTGTCTTCGGTGTCGGTGATTTCACGTTGTAATTCTACGAAATTTTGGTTTGCCTTTAAATCAGGATAACTTTCGGCAACGGCAAATAAACTTTTTAACGTCTGGGTCAGACGGTTTTCTGCATCGGCCTTGGACGGGCCAGACATCGTCATTGCAGAGTTGCGGGCCGTTATTACTGCATCCAACGTTTCACGTTCATGCTGGGCAGAACCACGGACGGTTTCAACCAAATTTGGAATTAAATCATAGCGACGCTTTAATTGTGTGTCGATGGTGGCCCAGGCCTCACGCACTTGGTTTCGACGGGCAACCAGACCGTTATACACAGCAATAATATACAATAAAACAATAGCAGTAATCGCAATCGCAGTCCACATTTTCTATCCTTTTGGTTTTTGACACGTCTATTGTAATGCGGTTTTTGCATTTTTCAACGTTTATCTTGGCATATTGAATTTTTTGATATACTATTAAAGTCATGAAAAAATATGATGTGATTATTATTGGTGCCGGGGCATCTGGCCTGACCGTGGGGGCGAATGCGTCAAAACGTGGTCGCAAGACAGCGATACTGGAAATGGGCGGTCAACCCGCACGCAAGGTTGCACTGTCTGGCGGTGGGCGGTGCAATATTACAAATATGGCCGTGGGGGTTGACAGATACTTTGGCAATAATCCACAGTTTGTGCGTGGTGCACTGAGCCGTGTTCGACCCACTGATGTTTTGCAGTGGATGAAACAGCACAATCTGGGGACGGTTGAAAAAGCCCCGGGACAATACTTTTGTGCAGATGGGGCAGATGCGGTGGTAGACGCACTGGTGCAAGATGCACAAGGGGCCGACATATTTTATAACACAGACATTAAATCCGTGCAGAAAACAGACGGTCTTTTTATTGTGCAGACCAACAAAGATGTATTTACGTCACAATCACTGGTGGTGGCCAGTGGGGGAATATCTTTTCCCGTTGCAGGGGTAAGCGACATAGGATACAAAATCGCAAAACAATTTGGACACAGGGTTGAACCAATTCGCCCTGCCCTGTGTGCGATGAAGGTGGACTGTTTCGGCAGTGAATTGGCAGGCGTGTCAATAGACGTTGAAGTAAAAGTTGGCAAGCAAGTTATTTCCGATACATTGTTATTCACACACTTTGGCATTGGGGGGCCGGCCATTTATCGGGCCAGTGTGCGTGATTTTTCAGATGGAATTACGATAAACTTTTGCCCCAAAATTGATTTAGCAGTGGAAATTCGCAAAGCAAAACATATAAATGGTAAAAAATCTATGTCAGGGTGGTTAAGTCAATATATCCCTGCACGAATTGCCAAGTTTTTCACAGGTAAAAATGATAAAAATATCGCCGATTGGAACAATAAAGAAATAAATTTTCTGGTTAAACAGTTATCACAATTTGTAATTGGTGCAGACAAAATAAAACTGCACAACCTGCAAAGTGCCGAGATTGTTCGGGGTGGCGTTGATGTGGCCGATATATCGTCCAAGACAATGGAATCAAAACTGTGTCCAGGGTTGTTCTGGGTTGGCGAAGTTATGGATATATCGGGCGATTTGGGCGGATTTAATCTGCACTGGGCATGGGCCAGTGGGGTGGTTGCAGGACAAAATGCATAAAAAATTAGTCCGAATATTATTCGGACTGTAAAATAAAGGCATTTGTGTCTTCGATGATTAAATCTGGTTCATCATCAAATGTTTTGTCACCCGTCCAGACGTAATAATTGTATCTCTTTTCTGGGGCACCGACAACGTGCAGTAATGTCCGCTGGGTTTCCAGGGCCAAATCGTTGTCATTTGGTGTGTCGTATGCGATTTTTGTTCCACCAACACGATTGGCAGGGATATAACGACCGCTGGACAAATAGCGTGGTGCAAATTCATCTGTATCGCCCATGCAAATCATTACATTATCAACAACACGACAACCCGTGGCATCTGGATCCAGATAGCCCATTTCTTGGTCCGAGCCAGACGTACATCCGGCCAAAGACAGCAATAAAATTGCGAATAAACTTTTTCTCATACGTCTATTATATCACATTTTTGATAATAAAAAAATCCTTTTTAATAAAAAAGTCCGCCCAATTGGACGGACTTGTGATTTATTCATCGGATGCGCGTTCTGCTTCATCGGTCGGGGCAGTTGCCACACGGGCAAAGGCATCCGCCATTGTTTTATTACCACGGGTCAGACGCTTGATTGTTAAATCCTGGGCCTTGTTATTGGCCAAACGCAGGTTGTTTTCAGAACCCAACAATGCATCTTTGGTCTTTTGCAGATGATCAATCGTTTTGTCGATTTCTTCGATTGCCTTGTGGAACTTTTCAGATGCAATGCGATAGTTCTTGCCAAACTTGTCCTTGAAATCGTTCATTTCGGCCTCGAAATTAGAAACATCGATATGTGTTTGCTGATATTCGGCAATTTGATGACGATATTGGACACTGTTTAATGCGGCATTACGCAACAGTGTTATCATTGCTATAAAGCACTGGGGACGGATAACATACATTTTTGGATACTTATGTGATACGTCAACAATCCCAGAATTGTAAAGTTCATTTTCGGATTCAAGTGTCGAGACCAAAACGGCATATTCGCAATTCTTGGCACGGCGGTCTTTGTCCAATTCCTTGAAAAAGTCCTCGTTCTTGTGCTTGGTGGCGGTTTCGTCACTTTCGTTCTTCATTTCGAACATAATCGAGATGTATTCTGTGCCGTTGTCATAGTCACGGAAGATATAGTCGCCCTTGCTGCCATTTACGACCTCGTTATCTTTCTCGAAGTATGCGGATTGAAATCCGGTGTGACGCAATCTGTTAAATTCAATTTCGCAATGCTGTTCCAGGGTCTCACCAACCATCTTGGTTGACATTTTGGAACGCAAATCACGTTGACGGGCAATTTCGTCATCCTTATCCTTTAACAGAATATCATATTTGTTCTTTAATTCTTGTTGTTTCAGTTGGTTGTCTTTATCAATGGAAGCCAACTGGGACTGCAATTCCATAATCCGTTTATCTTTATCGTTCAGGGCATCTTTGTTTTTATCCATAACCGCATTGATTGCGATGGTTTTGGCCTGTTCAGATTGTGCAATCGTGGATTTTAATTGCTGAATCTGCTGGTTCAATTCGTTGATTGTTTCCTGAGATGCCATTTTTGTCTGGTTTTCAATCAATTTTTTGTCAGTCTCATGCTTGGCCGTTTCCGCCACAAGGCGTGCCTGGACCGCACGATTAAATTCTGCATCACGAATTTGTGCAACAACAGATGCACATGCGGTTTCATCTACGGTAAATGCCTGGCCACAATGTGGGCACTTGATTTCATACATATTTTATCCTTTGGTTATAAATATTGTTTTACACAAATATTTATAGCACCGTCAAGCGTCAATTTTGGACGTATATCTTTTTGCCCCTATGGACAAATTTTATATCACATGCTATTATACGGACTGATTATGAAACAAGATTTCAAGGAATAATATTTATGCAAATTTGTATCAGACGTGGTGCAAAACAAATCGGTGGCACCGCAGTAGAATTTATTGCCAGCACTGGCGAACGAATGATTGTTGATATTGGGCAACCACTGGACTGCGATTGTCCCAGCCCAGAATTATTACCGGACATCATGGGTCTAACACAGAAATCGGACGATATAAACCTGATGCAAGAACGTGGGGTCAAGGTGGTTGACATTCATACATCTGGACACGCAGACATTGCGAGTTTGCAAAAGTTTGCACGGGTGATTAAAGCAAAAAAAAATTGTTCCAATACATACGTTTTATCCGGAACGATTTGTTGAATTGTTTGACGGGGTTGAAATACACGATGACAACAGCACATTTCAAGTAAATTGAAAACGCCCCGTTTGGGGCGTTTGTTTTATCTTTATTTTTCCGAGAAGTCCGCATCAACGGTTCCGTCTTCGTTTTTCTGGTTGGCGGAATCATTTGGTTGGGCCTGTTCGGATTGAGATGCTTTATACACGGCCTCGCCCAGTTTCATGGCACGTTCGGCCAGGGCATCGGTCTTTTCTTTCAAGGATGTGGCCGTGGCATCGGCACGTGCCAATTCATCAGCCAGTTCTTTTTTAGCATCTTCGATTTTTTGTTTTTCTTCGGCACTGATTTTGTCGCCATGTTCTTTTAACGACTTTTCAATGCTGAATATTGCTGTTTCGGCGGTATTTTTTGCCTCGGCCAGTTCACGTTTCAATTTGTCTGCTTCGGCGTTGGCGGCGGCTTCATCAACCATACGTTTAATTTCGTCTTCGGACAGGCCACCGTCGGATTTAATGGAAATTGCCTGTTCTTTGCCTGTGCCTTTGTCCTTGGCAGATACGTGGACGATGCCGTTTGCGTCAATGTCAAATGACACTTCGATTTGTGGCATACCACGTGGGGCCGGTGCAATACCTTCTAGATTAAACTGACCCAGTAATTTGTTATCAGCGGCCATATCACGTTCGCCCTGGAATACACGGATGGTGACGGCGGACTGATTGTCTTCGGCGGTGCTGAACACCTGGGATTTCTTGGTTGGGATTGTTGTGTTGCGATCGATCAAACGTGTGAATACACCGCCCAATGTTTCAATACCCAATGACAATGGTGTGACATCCAACAACAGAACGTCTTTGACATCGCCCTTTAACACACCACCCTGAATTGCAGCACCCATACCAACAACTTCGTCTGGGTTCACACCCTTGTGTGGTTCACGACCAAAGAATTCTTTAACCGTTTCGGCAACCTTGGGCATACGGGTTTGACCACCAACCAAGATTACTTCGTTGATTTGAGATTTTTCCAGTCCCGCATCCTTTAATGCTTTTTTACAAGGTTCGATTGTGCGTTCAATCAGGTCGGACACCAATGATTCCAATTTGGCACGGGTCAAGGTTGTATTAAAATGCTTGGGCCCAGATGCGTCTGCCGTCAAGAAAGGCAGGTTGATGTCTGTTGATGTCTTGGACGACAGTTCGATTTTCGCCTTTTCGGCGGCCTCTTTCAAACGTTGCAGGGCCAATTTGTCACCAGACAAATCGATACCTGTTTGGGCCTTGAATTCGGCAATCAGGTGTTCCAAGATGCGTGCGTCAAAGTCCGAACCACCCAATGCTGTATCACCGTTGGTTGATTTTACTTCGAACACACCGTCAATAATTTCCAAAATTGATACGTCAAATGTTCCACCACCCAAGTCATAGACAGCAATAACACCGTCTTTGTTTTTATCCAGACCATATGCCAATGCGGCGGCGGTTGGTTCATTGACGATACGCAGAACGTTCAAGCCCGCAATGCGACCTGCGTCTTTGGTGGCCTGACGTTGAGAATCGTTAAAGTATGCAGGAACAGTGATAACCGCATCGGTCACCGTTTCGCCCAGATAACTTTCGGCATCTTTTTTCAATTTTGCCAAAATCATAGCCGAGATTTGAGATGGGGCATATTTCTTGCCGTCCATTTCAACCCATGCGTCCCCATTGTCACCAGCGACAATTTTATATGGAACACGGGCAGCAATTTCACGCACCGCAGGACTGTCAAAACGCAGACCCATCAGACGTTTGATTTCATAAATTGTATTTTCTGGATTTGTGACGGCCTGGTTCTTGGCAGTGATGCCAACCAACTGTTCACCGTTCGAGGTCAAGGCAACAACAGATGGTGTTGTTCGCTGACCTTCGGAATTTTCGATAATTTTAGGTTCTGTTCCGTCCATAAAAGCCATGGCGGAATTTGTTGTTCCCAAGTCAATACCGATTACTTTTCCCATATTTTCACTCCTTAAAATTTTTTTTGCTAAACACGATATAGTTATGCAAAAAAAAGTTTCAAGTGGCAACGGGCATCTTTTCTTAAAAAAAATATGCCCCAAAGTGGGACATATTTTTCAAGATGTAATTTGCCAGATTATTTTTTGGCTGCTGCCATTGCCTTGGCCTTGTCATCTTCTTCGGCAGGCATTTTACCACCAATGGTCGCAAAAGCCAATTCTGCCTGGTGCAAACCCAATTCAACGCCTGCTGGCAATACCAAATCAGTTCCGTGAACCACGTCACCAATTGTCAGGTTCGCCAAATCAATTGTGATTTTTTCTGGTATAACATCAACCAAACCACGCAAAGCAACCTTACGAACGGCAAAGTTTAATGTTCCACCCAGTTTCAGCCCCTTGGATGTTTCTGCGTTGATAACTTCGACAGGAACAACAACGTTTACAGGGCTCTTGACATCAATACGTTTGAAGTCGGCATGGATAACCGCATCAGACACAGGATGATATTGAATATCCATCAACATTGCGTCTTCGGTGCCATTGCCAGTTTCAATCTGGAACAATTTTGTCCGCAAACCTGGTGTTTTTACCAGCATTTCAAATTCACGACCGTTCAGTTCGATTGCAACAGGGGCTTTCTTTTCGCCATAGATAACAGCCGGAATATTTTTGTTATTGCGGATGCTACGTGCGGCCCCCTTGCCTGCGACGTTGCGAATATCTGCTTTGATTGTAATTGCCATTTTTTATCCTTTTGGTTCAGCAATTTTTTGTTTATACACGACCTCCAAGGGTGCCGTGCGGGGCATATTATGAACTAAACTTATGAAAAAAGCAAGGTTTTTATTCACCAATACTTGTGTCCTTGTTAGACATCCAATTGTGGAATTTATCCACCAATGCCAATAGTTCGGACGGGACATAGGAACGGGCCATGTCTTGTAATTGTTGTGGCACGCCATAGTATGCACCTGCGACCGCACCGGCAATGGCACCGATTGTGTCAGAATCACCGCCGATTGATATTGCATTACGCAGGGTGTCTTCGAATGATGTGGACTCGAAAAAACACTGCAAGGCCTGGGGAACAGTGCCTTGGCACGAAACATCCCAGTCATAGGTGTCACGTAATTCGTCCACCGATGGACAAGACGGGTAATAATTTTCGTGGATATAATTGGTAATCGCTTCTTTGCTGTGGCCAGTGCGTGCCAAGAACACGGCAACAGATGTGGCCTCGGCACCTTTGATACCTTCGATATGGTTGTGGGTGACAGATGTCACCATATAAGACAAATGTTTCACCTGATTCAGGTCTTGACCAACCCAACCCACCGCAGATACACGCATCGCTGATCCGTTGCCCCAGCTGTTGTATGGTTCGGGGACAGCAGATTCCAGCCAATGTCTGAACCCAAAGCCATAGCCCATATCAGGAAACCTGCGACCAATCAAACGCATAGAACGAATTGTTGCATCCTGGACATCTGATTTACGGATTGTTGCATGCAACAAGGCATTTGCAACCGCAATCGTCATACAACTATCGTCTGTAATATGATTGCGATCGGTCATAAGTTGAAAATTTTTAGTCCGAATATTAGAAAATTCATATACAGACCCTACAATATCACCAATAATTGCACCCCATAACATATCTGATTCCCCCTGTTGATGTTTCCGATGTTTTATTCTGCGTATTCTGAAAAACTGTGCCGTCTGGTCGTGATATTACGGCGAACATTGCGGCGATTTTGATACAAAATCAGTTTATCCAGTTCCGCCTGGGCGGTTTTCTTAATCCAAGAATTGCTGGCATCTGGGTGGATAAAACGTAATTGCTGGGTCCGAAGTTCCATAAATTCTGCCTGACTGGAACGCTTGTTCAGGTTGGCACGGGACATTAAACGTTCTACACGCAGGTCAAATTCATCACGACTGATTTCATTATAGACCAGGGCATCGCACATACCATTTAACTGGCTACGCAGGTCTGGACGATTACGAAAAAATGAATCGTAGCAATCATATGCCGTATAGTTGTGTCGGGTTGACGCAATACTGCGAACCGCAGATGTTAAAACCGAAGATGTATTTAATGTGTTCATGTTTATCCTTTTGGTTGTCTATGAACACATTATGAAACCGTCACACGTCAAAATTGGTCTGGTATAAAATATTTGACAGAGTTCTCTTTTTAGTTTAGCATCTTGTCACATTGTTTTTTGCCCTGTAAAGGAACGGGGCGATTTTACACATATATTTTCACACTTTTTATAATCAGAACAATAATAAACAATAAAAAACAAAGGATTTAGACATGGCATATGCCGTATTGATAAACGCAATAAATCAACCAGATTGGTTAAGTAAATTGGGAATTTTAGCATTCTGGCAACCCGGATTCGAATCCACCCACCGACCGTCTGGGCCGATTGAATACCGCAGACCCGCATCAGGTGGGAATGGTGGTGGTAATAAACCAAACAAACCCAAAAAGGATAATCCAAACGACAAACTGGAAAAAATCTGGAATCAGGTAAAACAGTTGTCTAAACAGCAAATAGAAGAACTGAAAAACAGAATCAACATCAGATTCTATTAAACAAAAACGCCCCAGACGGGGTGTTTTATTTGCGATATGCATCCAGTACGGTTTGGTTACGTTGGTATTCTTGTTTATATTTTTCGCCAAATATCCTATACCGCAGGTAGGACCAAAACATCCGCCAGCGAGATGGTTTTTTGTAAAATAAGGTTTCTTTGGCATAGTGCCAAAAATAAGAATCAAACCAACAACTTTTATTCCAGGGCTTGTCCATACCATCATAATGAATCAATTTGCAACTATAAACCAGATATTTGTCTGTTTCGACATCAATGGAAAGTTGCCAAATCTCACGTCCCCAATCCAGTTCCAGCGGTTTATAATTATTTTTATCAAACATAATGTTAAAAACATCTTGGTCGGCATAAAACAGTAAATCGCTTTTCTCTTGGGTCAGTTTTATCAAACGATTTGTCATATCTTGGACCCGCCATTTGTCCAGGTCAAGCAACATAATCCCCGAACAAAAATAAATGTGTTCCGAAGACAGGTTCAATGCCTTATATCTTTCCTGAATATATGGTTTTTTGGCGACCGTTTCTTCGCCCACAGCACCCACAGAATATCCGTCTAAATCCGTAGAGAATAAATCGTAAATGTCATATTTTATGATTGTGTCCACGTCCAGATAAATGCATTTGCCTAAGTTTGGACACAATTCCGGCAGAAAATATCTGAGATAATTAGATACAGTAAAATGACCGTGCACAGGAAATTTTTTGACAACACCACCCGCATCAACTGGTATAAACGTCAGGGTAAAGTTATTAAACACCCCCAATGATTTACGCATCTTTTTCTTGGTTGATGAACGTATCTGATTTTCCAGGATGTAAAAGTCTATGTGATGGGACGTATTTGCCAGAACACTGAACATAGAAACCGTAAGTGGTTTGGCATAGTTCTCGTCTGAGACATAACATACTGGGATATGAATTGTTTTCTGTAGCGACATTATCATCCCTTGATTTTCTGCTCTTTCTAGCAAATTATCGTCTATTATTCAAGGTATATTTATAGTATTACGTTTTCAAGTTATAAAAATCTGGCGGAGTATGATTTTATCACGACCAACCACATACAAATTCCAATTTTACAGGGAATTTACAGGGATTTTTTATTTCGTATGTTGTGGTTCGGCAAATCGACGCATTGCATCATATGCCAAGCCAAGGCCCACACTGGCCATTTTGTTTGCTGATGACAATTCTGCATTTGGGAAATAAGACTGCATAACACGACTTACATATGGAATTTCGGTCGAACCACCCGTTAAAATGACTAATTCTATGTCTGTATTTTTTATGCCTGCTTGGGCGATGCACTCTTGAACAGACTTTTCAATTTTGGCCATATCGGACTTGATAGAATCTTCAAAAACGGAACGATTAGTTTTGACCATCGGAGCATCTGCTAAAAAGTCTAAAACTATTTCATAGTCCTGCTGTGAAGATAGTGCCATTTTAGCATTTTCAACATAATCTAGGTTTTTATGCCCCAGACGATTTTCTATTATTTCATATAGACGTTTTGTTTTTGCCGGTTCCAGCCCCCAAACGGTATAACCGCGAACCATATTCAGTGTTTTATAATTATAAACTTCGTTTACAGACGACCATGTGGAAAGACTAATATACGGACTGGTTGGGATTGTGATGTTTTTATCATGCGATTTATATTCTGTCCCCAATCCAAAACATGGCATAAATGATTTCATTGATAGTGCCTTGTCAAAATCATTTCCGCCAATACGAACACCCGTATTAGCCAATACATCTTCGGTTCTATCCAACTTGAACTTGCGTTCTGGCGATAGTCTGATAATGGTAAAGTCAGATGTTCCGCCACCAATATCAACAACAAAAGCAAGCTTTTCCGATGTTAAATTCTGTTCGTGTGCAAAGGCCGCCGCAATTGGCTCATACTGAAATGCGACATGTTTAAATCCGGCTGCAAGTGCGATTTTTTCCAATTCTGCCTGGGCTTGGGCATCACCAGCCGGGTCATTATCCCGGAAATGCACAGGACGCCCCATAACAACATATTCAACCTTGGTGCCTGCTGCCTTGTCAATTTTCTGTTTCAGGTGTTTCACAAAATATTCAATAATTGTATCAAAGCGGGTCATTTTTCCATTTACGACCGTCCCGCCACGCATTGTTTGTGACCCCAAAATACGCTTCATGCTGCGCATAAAACGCCCAGAACCATCGCCATTTGTATATTTGTTTTGTGCATCACGGCCATAGTGAACACAGTTGGTTTTCTCCGCAAAAAAAAGTGCCGTTGGGATCGTGTCTTTGCCGCCTTCTACATCCACCATACGCGGTGTCGCCCCATCAGAAATCGCAGCAGCAGAATTAGTTGTCCCAAAATCAATCCCTGCAACATATTTAACCATAAAAGCACCTCTTTTTACTTGAAAAGTTTATAACAAACTGCTTAAATGTCAAGCATAAGGTTATACTATGTTTATTGTAATCGAGGGTGGTGATGCCGCTGGCAAAACCACATTGATAAACGGACTTAAACAAACAATCCAACAAAATGGACTGGGGGGATTGTCGCCACAAAACACTCATTTTCTCAAATCACCAACCGCCCCATTTGCCCCCGTATGGAAGGATTTAATCAAAACATCCAGCCCACTAACTCGATTTTATTTATTCCGTTCTATTGCACAAAATGATGTTGATGTTGCAAAAAAACTTTTAGAAAACGGACAGCACGTTATTCTTGAACGGTATTTTTTATCCAGCGAAGCGTTTAATTGGGCATTAGATGAGAAAAACAATGTTACAGATCCAAATATACGTTCCGAAAACCACGTTAATTATTCTGGATTGCTAAAGCCCGACTTAGGCTTCTTTTTGGATACATCTGACAAAAAACGCGAACAAAGATTACAACAAAAAGAAAAACGATCGGATTGGGAAAATCGCGATTTTCAGACCATATTCAACCAAAAGCTTAGAGAACTGGCCCAGTGCGACAATTGGATTTTTGTAGATACAGATAAAATGAATATCACAGAGGTATTACAATTTGTATCAGCCAGGATTATACAATATCAACGCTGACGCCAATTATTGAAAAACAATGGATCATCACGATTAATTGTATATTCAACCCCGCATTTTTTTAACACATCTAATCTATTACTATCAATACGTTTGACGGGCGTTAACAGCACATTCGATTCAGGGCATAGATCAAACCTGGTATGCCCCGAAAATAGTTTTAATATCTTTTGCCTTGTGTCATTTGACCATAAATATGTTCCATGACCAATATTATCCAGTTGCAATTTTGATAAATTAACAAAATATTCATCATAAAGTTCGTCTTGCGTAGTTCCTGTAATTATTTCACCCGCATGCAATCCGACAGTCGTTTTTAAGCCAAAGGCCTTACTTGCTTCTATTATTTCAGACAAAACACACAAATTGGATTCTAGTATGTTTTTATCAGGGTATTCATATCCAGAAATATCAAAACCAACGCAACGCGATTTAAATGGTTCTTGTTGTAATAATTTGCAAATATCAGACAACAATTTATACGAATAATTTTTTAATTCTCCAGATTGCGTACGAATAAAGGTTATACAAATTTTACCTTTTGCGGCTTTATGCAACTTTTCTACGTCTTCAAAACCGTGAATCATCCCTATGTAACGCTTATATGTATTGTCTATGGTTATGTCAGGACCTGCAATAATTGTGTATTCTGATATTCCCAAATGCACCAAATTAAGAGCTAACTCACGTGTTGCCAGACGGTATGTTTGATATATTTCATTTGTATTTTTTGGTTTTGTAACAGATTGCACCAGCGAATACATTTCGTTAAACTTTTGTTGATTTAATTTATAATCGTTGCCAAACATACTAACAAAAGTATAGGACAAACCATCAGGCGACAGAATAGAATACTTATCTAAAAACGCCTGATTTGACTCTTGTAATTTTCTATACACGTATGTAGGCGATAAAGAACCTGTAAAATGTAAATGTTTGTCTATCATTTAACTTTACCAATCCAAGTACACAGATAGTCCATATGAACCAATCTTTGTGTGTTTACCATATTTTGTTCTTGCGGGAATTCATGCTGATAGTCCTTGGGACAATATGGATCCTTGCACAAAAATGACTTATCGCCTGTTTGCACTGCATTAAACAGATAAGATCTGGCCGCACATCCACCACCACACACATCTACTTTTTCACACCCCGCACATCCACGTAACATTTCTGGATTTGCATTTCGTTGCCTAAACACCTTAAATTCATCTGAATTTATAATGTCTGATAATTCGTGTGTTAACAGGTCTTGTGAAGATTTATAATCATGCATATAAACACACGGCGAAACAAAAATTTTCCCGTCTGGCGTAATAGAGTGAATCCTGAAACTTGATATTCCACATGGACAACGTTTTGAATTTTTTTGTCCTGTCACTGTTCTCAACACACTTTCACCATTTTCTACATTATCACAGTGTTGCATCAAATACTGAAACCCATCATAAAACTGTTTAATAGACATAACGTATTTCATTTGTAGCGAATTTAAGGGTTTCATCGTATTGATACGAATAAAAGCATCGTATTTCTTGCATAATTCTATTAGCGCTGACAAGTGTCTTTCTGTAAAATTCCAATTCATGCCAGCCATAATGACACTGTGCGCTTTTCCAGTTTGCTTGCAAATATCTAAACATTGAATGGCATCATCATATAAGTCATCGCCACGATTGGCATTATGTTCTTCTTTGAATGGCGAATCCAAACTTATATCAAAATCATTTATTTTTTCATAAATATCAGGGCGATATTTATACAGATACAATAATGTATCACCACTGGTGGTAATTCCCGCCGATAACCCATACGAATCCAAACGTTCTATTATATATGGCAACAGAGAATCTTTAACATTTGGGCCGTTCGTAAAGATTGGCTCGTTTCCACCAAGATTTATTGTTTCAACATTGTTCTTGGCCAATTGTTCTACTATTCTATCTACAATTTCAGGCGTCATATTAGCACCAAGACGGCGGGCAGACATAGAATAACAATGCTTGCACTTATGCGGACAATAATTTCCCAGTGTCCAACCAACATTTTTTATTACCGATGGGGTCTCTGGGGCGTTACCAAATTCGGTAACAGGACCACGTACCTTGTAATGTTCAGTTGAGTTATACATATCATTTCACCTTTATAAATGGGTTTACTGCCGCCTTGTATTGTAATCGTGCTTTGCGATATAATTCGTCTGTTTTTGACTCTTGTTTATAAAAGAATCCTCTGTTGTTTTCTATTGATTTTTCTACAAAACTTGCAACCGTTGTGGCACTTGCATTACTGTCAACCAAATCTAATATTTTGCACATAATATCTAAATCCAGTTGTCGTATTTTTAAGTATTCAACATAAAAATCTGACATTTCTGATTTTGTAAGTGCCTTTGGCGATGTAAGCGGGTCTATTGCCTTGTCATAAAAAGCCATATGCACTGTGTGCCAACGCTTCAGGGCATCATACGCTATTTTGGCCCTATCGTCTAATATTCTATAATTGTAATTCCCCAACACTGGATTTTCACTGGTCACAATATTATTTCTGGAAACTTTCTGTTGAAACGCCGTACCAGTTGCTGCAAACATTTCTGTAAAAATACCCTTGCTTATAATCCAATCATATTTCTGCATATATTCATAGTTCTCTTGCAACTCAACCAGTGTGGTATAAGGATCAAATAATATCTGGCCTGCTTGGACATAAAAGTCATGTTTCTTAAACAAATCTAATGCCATGCAATTTTGTTCAACCGATGCACCCTTGGCCATTCGTTTCAACGCAGTTGTGGAAAAATTTTCTATTCCGCATGAGAATGAGAAAAAACCAGCACGTTTTAATTCTGCGAGCACTTCATCTGTTACCCTGTCGGCACGTATTGAGCCACGTAAATCAAAGACAAGACCATATTCTTGCATTTTGTTTGCAAAATCGCGACACCATTGTGCTTCCCTGTCACCATCAACAAAGGAATCGTCAATAACTTTGATATGTTGCACACCTAAACTTTTCAAATACCGCATTTCAGATATAATATTATCTATGCTACGCCCACGCCATTTTGGGGACTTTGACAGTATAAAAAAAGAATTTATACTACAAAAAGAGCAATAACCCGTACAACCACGTGCCGTCAACAGGTGTATGGGTGTACGTTTATCTATTGCGATTTTTACCGTATCACGAACTGGGATTGGCAGGTCGTCCAGCGGGCTTAATAACTTTACAATGGGATTATGCGTATTTTTGGTATTTTCTTTATAACTTAGATTCTTAATACCTGAAACAGGGGTTTTATCTTGTAACGCTTGTGCTAAATCACAAATCGCCTGCTCGCCCTCGCCACGAATTACGAAATCAAATCCGCTGTCTAAAAATAAGTCTGGACTAAAAGTGGGGCCAAAACCACCTGCAACAAAGGTAATGTTTTTTTGTTGCTTTACAGCATCCAATGTCTTTAACGCCTGATCTATATTGGATTGATACGCAGAAACACCAATGAACAAAGGATCTTTGTCTTGTAAAATCTTATTTGCCAATTCGTCTGACGTCCAGCCATTTAGCCAAGCATCTAAAATTTTTACCTCAAATCCATTTTTTTGTAAAACTGCAGACAAATACCCCAGCCCCAGATTTTCTTCTGCAGTTCTATGACTGATGGGTGCTGGGGTTGCTAAGATAATAAAATTATTTTTGTTCTGCGTATTTTGCAATTTCGGCCTTTAAGCTGGGGTCTGCGGACATATCTGCAAATTCTGCAGGATCTATCCACTTATATTCTGTATGTTCGCTTGACAGTTTTACTTCTCCCCCCAGATATTTTGCCAACAGCGTAATACCAACAGTCTGTCTTTCTTTTGCTGGCGTCATAAATGACCACAATGACCACGGTCTAAATTCGATTTCTACATCAAGCCCCGTTTCTTCAAAAACTTCGCGTTTAATACCATCTGTTGTTTTTTCGCCATACTCTATTTTCCCGCCTGGGATATCCCATAATTCGGCATAAACATCTTCTTCGCAACTGCGCTTCAGAACTAAAATCTTATCGTCTTTATGTATAATTGCCTTCAACGCAACCTTAAATTCCGCCATTTGTCACTCCCTGTATGCGAGCATAGTACCGCATAAATTCATAAAATCAAGTTTTATTGACTGACAATTTGTATTCCATTACCACTCAACTCATTTGAAAAAAATTCCAAAATTTGCTACTAATAGTATGGGCGGTGGAATTATGGCGAAGTGTCCGGCTAAAAACAAACCCTCGACTAATATTGTCGAGGGTTTAATTATTTCTGGCGGAGACGAAGGGATTCGAACCCTTGATACCCCTTGCGAGTATACTACATTTCCAATGTAGCGCACTAGACCAACTATGCGACGTCTCCGGATTGATTATTCTGCGTCTGGGGTTTCTTCGGACGTTTCTTCTGATTCAACAGCTACTTCGCCCATGTCGTCCGCAGTCAATGTGTTCGCCAATTCTGCGTCAATTTCACGCAATAATGGATCTTCGGTGCCAACCTCTAACGATGCATCACCATCTTCAACAGATGGGGTTTCCTTGTAGGACTGGACAAATTCGTGACGAATTGCATTTACATCTAATTTGCCACTGGCAATTTCACGCAGGGCAACAACCGTCAATTTATCGTCACAACGTTCAACCACAGGATCCGCACCACCGTCCAAATCACGGACACGTTGTGAGGCCAACATCCCCAGTTCATAACGGCTTTCTACGTATGGTAATGTATCAGAATTTGTTGTGCGAGCCATCTTAAATCCTTTGTTGAAATCGTTTTTAGCGTGGTTATAATGCATTATAGTTAGCAAAAAAGCAAGCAGAAAATATAAAAATGAGTATAAAAACACTTTCTTTTGGTTGTCGCCTGAACGCATTAGAGGCGGAAAAGATTAAAAATATGCTGGCACCGGCAATAGATACAGCCGTGGTGGTCAATACTTGTGCCGTCACAGCCGAGGCCGAACGGCAATCCGGTCAGGCCGTCAGACGCATCGCACGAGAAAATCCAAACGCACCTATTTTCGTCACGGGTTGTGCGGTGACACGTAATCCGGCACTGTTTCAGGATATTGAAAACACACTGATTGTAGATAATTTTAACAAGCGGAATCCAAACGCATACATTGAACAATACGCACGTGGGGCGTGCCACATCAAAAACCCCAGCATTGATAATTTTCACCAAGAAAATGCACAGCTGTCCAAGCAATTTATTCAGATACAAAACGGTTGCAATCACGACTGCACATACTGTGTGACACGGCTGTTGCGGGGACGTGGGGTTTCATTTGATTATCAAGAGATTCTGGCCGATGCACAAAATGCCGTAAAAAATGGGTTTGGCGAAATTGTTCTGACGGGGGTTGATTTGGCTTCATACGTTCGGGTGTATGACGGCAAGCCGTTCTTGATTTCGGATTTGTGCAAAAAACTGTTGCAGGACGTGCCAGAAATCAAACGCCTGCGTTTATCGTCTGTTGATCCGGCGGTGCCAGATGTGTCAAATATAATTGAACTGATTAAACAAGACAGACGTATGATGCCACATCTGCATTTCTCGATGCAATCTGGGTCGGACACCATTCTGAAATTGATGCGAAGACGGCACACAGCACAACGAGTGCGGGATTTAGTCAACCAAGCAGACGGACAGATAACGTTCAGTTGGGATATTATTTGTGGATTCCCAGGGGAAACAGAAGAACTGTTTAACGAAACGGTGCAGTTGGCCCGTGAAACACGTCCAATCAAGATTCATGCGTTTCCTTTTTCCCCACGGCCGGGGACGGTGGCGGAATCAATGCCAATGCAGATAAATCGTAATATTTCCAAGCAACGTGTGCGGATTATAACAGACATTGCAAATGCCAACAGACGTGAGTTTATGCGGGCAAAAATGAGGCAACCTGTTCAAGTATTGGTTGAAGAAAACAACATTGCCCGTTGTCCACACGACATTTCTGTAAAAATTGATGGACCTGCCATGCTGGCACGGACAATTTGCGATGTTGAATTAGTGGACATTGTTGGAGATGTTTATATGGGGAAAATTCTTGCAAAACAGTGAACGATATACTATATGTGAAAAAGAGGTATGATTATGAAAAAACAAAAAGAATCATTTCGGAACGTAGTTCCATTTTGCGGTGTATTATTGTTTTTGGGTGTTGGGTTGGCCATTGCCGCTAATACCTATCAGCCGGGCGAAAGCATTAAAAGAAATGAACGCAAGGCAGTAGATGCACTGTATGATTCCACCCTAAATGCTAGATTGGTGACGTATTATGACCTGCATCGTGACCTTATGTGTGCAAAAAATCGTGGGACAATAGCTATACACACACCAAAAAAATTGCGTCCATTACATCCACAGTATCACACCAGAATCAAACGGGTGTATCCAGAAATTGACAGGAACACACCATTAACACTGATTACATACAAAGAACATCTGGACGCATATGCACGTGACAGTGTCGAGACAAGGTATCAATACCTGCGTGATATGATAAACAAACAGAATACACGGCAAAAATAACCAACCCGCATTGTGCGGGTTGTTTTTTATAAATTTTATAATTGAAATACACGATAATACTGCTATTATTTCCCACATGAGAAAAAGTTTATTTGCACTGATTTTAAGTATGATTGTCTGTGTGGCAAATGCCGATACAGAATTCAAGACCAAGGCCAAATCTGCACTGCTGATTGACTATGATTCCGGGGCAGAGATTTTCGCCAAAGATGCCGATGTTTTAATGCCACCTTCGTCTATGATTAAACTGATGACGTTGGCGGTGCTGTTTGATGAATTAAAGGCCGGAACCATCACAATGGATACACGATTTACAGTCAGCGAAAATGCCGACTATGAAAATCCGCTGTGGTATCCAGCCAGTAAAATTTGTCTGGTCAAAGGTCAGACAATTACCGTGCGTGATTTGATTTTGGGGCTGATTGTGTTGTCGGGGGGCGATGCGTCCGTGGTGATTGCAGAACATCTGGCCGGGACAGAAAGTGCCTTCACCGCCAAAATGACCGAAAAAGCACGCAGTATTGGTATGCCGTTATCTTCGTTCGGTAATGCAAGTGGTCTGCCGAATCCAAATAATTTGATGACCAGTCGGGAACTGGCCACGTTGGCGGTGCATTTAATTGGGGACTATCCAGAACTGTATCCAATGTTTGCAACAAAACGGTTCGAATTTGACGAGCATAAAACAGAATGGTGCCAAGAATGGGGACGGACACACACGGTGAACTATAACAAATTGCTGTTTAATATGCCGGGGGCAGATGGTCTGAAAACGGGCCACACGTCTGATGGCGGATACGGTATGGTTGCCAGTGCCAAGGTTGGCGGACGGCGGTTGGTCGGTGTGATAAACGGATTCAACGGCAAAGGACACGATGCGTTGGCAAACGAAATGAAAAAGTTATTAAACCATGGTTTTGCAACAACGATGAACAAGACGTTTTTCCAACCTGGGGATACGGTTGCCCAAATCCCCGTATGGTATGGCAAGCAAGACACCGTTGATGCAACCGTTGTCAAGCCGTTTGCAGTGACACTGGGCAAGAACAAAGGACTGGCGGGGGTGCGGGTGCTGGCACGGTTTAACGAGCCACTGAACGCCCCGATAAATGCAGGCGATGAAATCGGGCAACTGATTGCGGAACAAGACGGGGTTGTGGTGGCACAAATGCCACTGGTCGCCAAAGACAGGGTTCGCAAAATTCAATTCTTGGGACGTGTGATTAAAAACATTATGGTAATGTGTGGGGGACAATAAAATATGGCACCACGTAAAAAGAAAACTGTGGAATTTAACTTTCCCCATCCGATGGACAATGATGTCTTGGTCGGACACGGCGATACATTGCAATCCTTTATGGATGCGTGGAACAATCGGGAAACACACCCTATTCATCCGGTGTGGATGCTGACTGGGCCACGTGGCATCGGCAAGGCAACACTGGCATACAAAATCGCAAAGATGGTGTATGGTAATGTTGGGGACTTTTTCATCATAGATTTAGACAGAAATCTGGACAAAGATGGCAAATTGAAACCAGACGGAAAATCAATTTCTGTATTCACGGTGCGGGCGATGATTGAACGTATGCAGATGTCGTCTATGTCGGGACAATGGCGGGTGATTCTGATTGATGCCGTGGATGAGTTGAATACCGCTTCGTCAAATGCAATTCTGAAATTATTGGAAGAACCGCCGGCAAAAACACTGTTCCTGTTGGTGGTGCACCAGTTGTCAAACGTCCTGCCAACGGTGCGATCACGGGCCAGAGTTGAAAAAATGAGACCTTTGAGCATTTCGCAACTGCGTGAACTGTGTATAAAATTCTTGCCGGAAGAAGATGTCAGCACCGAGACACTGAAACTGGCCAACGGCAGTTTTGGAAAAATCGCAAATCTGAAAATGTCGGGTGGAGATGAAATTTATGATGCGTTATTAGAACTGCTGAATAATAAATACGCAGACCCTGATGACGTGATGAATATGGCAAAGAAAATTGCGGTGGCACCTGAACTGTATCCGATTGTACTGGATGCGGTGGCTTATTTTGGGTTGGCGGATTTGTATCCACAGATTACACACGCAATCGCAAATATGGTGCGACTGAATCTGGAACCAGAAACCGCAATCTTTAAGATGATTATGGAAATTAAAAAATGTTTATAGATACTCATTGTCATTTGACCGACAGACACTGTGCAGATGGGGATGCTGATCACGCCATCGATGAAGCAAAAAGTGCCGGTGTTGGGGTTATCGTTTGCCCAACGGCAGATCCTGCCGATATTGTCAGTGCGTTGCATATCGCACATATGCATGACAATGTGTTCTGCACCATTGGGATTCACCCAGAATACGCAGGCGTAAATCCACTGGATTTTCTGACCGATGACATTTTGCAGGACGAACGTGTTATCGGAATTGGCGAAATTGGTTTGGACTATCACTGGGGCGATGACAATAAAAAAGCCCAAATCGCACTGTTCGAACAACAGTTGGACATCGCACGCAGGCACAAAATGCCCGTTGCAATTCATACACGAGATGCCGAAGAAGATACCGCCAAAATCTTGTCGGGGGACGTGTGTGGGGTTATGCACTGCTTTACCAGTTCGTGGGATTTGGCGAAAAAGATGCTGGATCGTGGGTTTATGTTTTCTGCCAGTGGAATTTTAACCTTTAAGAACGCAGGGGATATTCGGGACACGTTTGCAAAGATTCCAAATGACCGGATTGTAATTGAAACCGACAGCCCATACTGTGCACCGGTGCCGTATCGTGGACAGCACTGTCGCCCAGCAATGGTGATTGAGACCGCACGGGTATTGGCTGATGTCAAGGGTATAAGTATGGCCGAAATTGAACATATTTTAGAAGAAAACACAAAAAGGTTATACCCAAAGATGCATTTGTAAAAAATCCCCCGGTTGGGGGATTTTTATTGGTTAATGTTGGCGATGGTTGCGGGCCACGTTGAATATAGTTGGCGTCAGCATATGTTTTTTATCAAACATTAGATACGGGCCATAGATACGCATCAGGCGACTGTTGCGATGGTTGACCAGCGACACAAAAACACGCATATCTGGGAACCGTGATTTGTCACCTGCATCATTGACACGGGTTTGGAATCCTAATTTTTTCAGGTTCGTATTCACATGATTACGACAAACAATACGTGCATGTGAATCTGTGTGATACATGGGCATTATCTTGGGGGTAAAAATTATATCCTGATTGAAAACACCACAGTATGATTGTGCCGTGGAAACGTGGCACAATTCGTCCAGATAATCTTCACGACCAACACCATACCAGATGCGTTTGAACACAGGCGGTTCGGGAATATCCGGATTTGCAACCAGGTCTTCATTTATATGATAATCACAATAGGTGCGAACGGTAAATACTGGGCCGTCTTCGATTTCCATAAATTTCCCCTTTGACTGAATTACGGACAATACTATAACCATAATCATAAAATTTGCAATCTTAAAACGTCTGGTGTAAAATAGCAGTATTATGGTAAGACAAATTATTAAATCAGGTCAGGTATGTGAAAATCGTAAGGCACGATTTAACTACTCTATCGAAGATACGATTGAGGCCGGGATTTCCCTGACCGGGGCGGAAATTAAATCTGTGCGTTATGGACTGGTCACGATTGTGGACGGGTTTGTTCAACGTCGTGGTGACAACCTATTTTTGGCAGGGGTGGAGATTCAGAAACTGCCCACGGCATCACGCATTGTGAACTTTGACGAACGCAGAAGCAGACAGTTGCTGTTGCATCGTAATCAGATAAATCGACTGATTGGAAAATTACAGGAAAAAGGTGCAACAATCGTTCCGTTAAAATTCTATTTCAATAATCGGGGCAAATTAAAGGTGCTGTTAGGTATCGGATATGGTAAAAACAAGACCGACAAACGTGAAACTATTAAACAGAGAGAATGGGACAAAAGCAAGGCACGCATATTAAAAGGAAAGTAAAATGGCAATAAACCCAAGTGAAATTACAGTCGCCGATAAAAATCGTGCAATGTATATTTTACAAAACGGTGGAAATCGTGGGGATTACTTGGTTGCGGTGTTGGCGATACTGACCGCACATATCCCACCAACAGACAAAATGCAACGATCTGTGCCGTGTGGGTGCAAAGATATGACGATTGAGGCTTGTCGGGCGGTTATGAACCATTTCTTGACATGGCACTGGAAAAGCCCATACAGAATTAAACACGCCAAATATTTCGAAAAAATACGCAAATACAAAAGTATGAACGGCGTTATTTCACTGAACAAATACAGATAAAAAAATCCCCCAGTCGGGGGATTTTTTATTATGCCCTATTCTGCCAATGTTCCAACGGACATTGTGATACGGCGGATACCACTGCTGATGGATTTTTCTTTGTTGATACGGGCACGCAGAATTTCGCCTGTGTGATTGATGTGTGTTCCACCACACAATTCGCACGAAACATCGCCCGCCGTTATAACACGAACTGTGTCGCCATACTTTTCATCAAACAATGCCATTGCACCACGGGCCTTGGCCGATTCCAATGACATTTCTTCGTGCAGAACCGGAATATCCATTGCAATCCATTTGTTCACCAGGTCTTCGACCGCCTGTTTTTCTTCGGCGGTCATGGCACGACCAAAGCGGAAGTCAAAACGGACAGAATCTGGACTGACCTTGGACCCACGTTGTTCAACATCTTCGTTCAAGACCGCACGCAATGCCGCCTGCAACAGATGGGTTGCCGTGTGGGCACGGGCCGTCTGTTGACGAACCGATGGGTTGATTGTGGCGACAACCGTATCACCAACATGCAGTTCTGATTTTAATGTCCCCTTGTGAATTACAACACCGTCAACACGGGCAGCCTCGGACACGGTCATGACAACATCATCGCCGATACGCAATTCTCCACTGTCACCGACCTGGCCACCTTGGGTGCCATAGAACGGTGTTTTATCAAGGGCAACTTCGACCTCGGCATCTGGGGTGGCAGATGTCACGAATTCCCCGTTTTGCAAAATAGACATAACCGTGGCACTGGTTGGAACAGGTGCATATTTAATGCCGTCAACAGTATCCGCCAGTTGTGTCTGGGATTCCCACAGAACACGTGTTCCCTTGGTATTGGCACGGGAACGTTCTTTTTGTTCCGCCATTGCACGTTCAAAACCGGCAACGTCCACGTCAAAGTTCTTGTCACGCAAAATCATCTGGGTCAAATCCAATGGAAAACCATAGGTGTCAAATAATTTAAATGCTACGTCCCCTGGCAAAATGCCATTGTTTAACTTGGGCAATTCGGCATCCAACAATTTCATACCATTTTGCAACATATCTGCAAATGCGTTTTCTTCGTTCTGGATAATTTCAACAACACGGGACTGGTTATTTGCCAATTCGGGATATGCTTCGCCCATTTCTGTTATCAGGGCAGGATACAATTTAGACAGCAAAGCCCCACGATGTCCCAAGATTTGACCGTGACGCATTGCACGACGTAAAATACGGCGAATTACGTATCCACGGTCTGTATTTGATGGGATAACACCGTCTGCAATCGCAAATCCAACCGCACGCAGGTGGTCTGTGATAACCTTGAAACTGGAAACATTTTCCGTGGTTTCAGCAACACCTGTAATATCAGATACGGCACGTTTCAGATTCACAAACAAATCTGTGTCATAGTTATCCAGTTTATTCTGCATAACCGCAGCCCAACGTTCCAGACCGGCACCGGTGTCCACGTTCTGTTTGGGCAGTGGGGTCAGGTTACCATTTGCATCACGGTCATACTGCATAAACACGTCATTCCAAATTTCTACAAAGCGACCACCGTCTTCGTCCGCAGAACCCGGCAATCCGCCCGGCAAATCCGCACCCATGTCATAGTGCATTTCGGTGCATGGCCCACATGGCCCGGTTTCGCCCGCAGACCACCAATTATCTTTGTCACCTAATAAAATGGCATCTTTGCCGGCAACCTTTTTCCAGATTGCGACCGCTTCATCATCACTGTAATGGGTGGTGACAACAATCCTGTCTGGATCCAGGCCCAGAACACGGGTCAGTAATTCCCAAGACATTTCAATGGCACCTTCCTTGAAATAATCGCCAAAGGACCAGTTGCCCAACATCTCGAAAAATGTGTGATGGCGACCGTCAAATCCAACGTCTTCTAAATCATTGTGTTTGCCACCGGCACGAATACACTTCTGAACATCGGCAACACGTGGGGCAAAGGCAGGTTCTGTGCCCTGTAATATCCCCTTCCAGGGAACCATACCAGCAACCGTGAACAACAGGGTTGGGTCGTTCGGTATCAACGATGCAGATGGCACAATCTGATGATCGTGGGACGCAAAATAATCTAAAAATGTCTTTCTTATTTCATTATATTTCATACCTTTTTTCCTTTTTTATCGGGGCTATTGTATAAATATTGCAAACAGGTTGCAATCAGTTATTTATTTTTTTGATGATTTTATATTATTGCCCACAAGGGGCCACAGCAATACCTGCAATCAATGCGTCCGTTATCACAACCAAGCGTTCCAATGCCGTTGCGGAACACGGACACCCGTCCAGACCAACCGACACCATATTGACTGTATCCATATAAATTGGCGATGTTTTGTTGCCCGTTTGACGCAGAAATATCTGAAAACCAGACCACATTACCGTGTCCGTGATTGTATTTGTCGTATCCACAAATGATGAAATAGCAGACGATAACTGGGGCAGAATATTAGATATTGCAGACACCCAATCACACAACACGTTAAAACGTATCAAGGTGCCTGACATAGACAAATTTGGTCGAGACACCACAACATTATCACCATCGATTGTATAATCGTTCGGATTTTGCAATATACGCAGAACATCCAACAGACCGCCCCGAATAACCGCCCGACTTTGCAGGACAGCACAGGTCGTATCTGATACCGTGGGGACGTCTGCACTTTGCAAAACGTCTGTATCATTTATGAACATAAACCATTTGGGGGAAATCTTGGATTTTTCCAAATGTCTGACAATAGCAACCCTGGCATCAAAAACACCCGTGGGGGATGTGCCATTTATTATGTGCAGGCGACCACGATAGCCCAGACGGCGAATATAACGACGACGCAGGGGCTGGTTTGGGTTGCAATTGTAAATAACCAATGTGAATTTTCGTGGCAATGCAGACAACCCAGTTATCGATAATGATAAATACTGGTGATTAAATGTCGTCAGACCTATAAATAATTCTGATGTCGCAGTGCACATGTGTGCAGTGTAAATAAAACTTTCATAAATTGCAATGCAATAGTTTTTTATGATATAATATATTCATATAAATATGCGACAGGTGATGTTATGAATAAAACGATGGTATTTGCACTGATTATATTGACCATGATTATCGTGGCGTCTGCGTTTAATATGCACCTGTTTCCAACCAGCACACCTATTGATGTGCCACAGGAAATGCTGGGGCAAGTGCTGTATGTTTGTCCGTATGAGAATTCTACGTGGATGTCGATTGCAAATGGATTTAGACCATTTACCAAGTGGATTGTAATGCTGTTTGTGTTTGCATTGATTATATTGGTATTTGTGTGGGGTTGGGCGTTGTATCAAAACCTGTTAAAGGACAAGTTTGTCCGTGATGCGTTCAAGACACCATGGGATGGAACCAAGGCACTGTTTTGGGCGGGGGTAATTGTGCTGATGATTTTGATGACACCAAATAATTTCAAGCGTGTTTATGTGTTTGGATATAACGAACCTTTTGTCCTGTGCGACAATGTTTCCAAAGGGGCCCAGGCCATTCCTGCGGACAAAGTGTCGTATAAAAAGTGGTAAAAAACACAAAAAAACGTTAAAAAACGTCATTTTTTCACACTTTTGCGAAAATATGGGCTTGACTTGAAGGGCGGATTTCTCTACGATTCGGGTAAGCAGGTCAGGCAATGTCCATAGAATCCAAATGATTCCGATGAGGCACAACAGAAAACTGCACAGAATCTGGGATGTTCAGATTTTATAGACATTGCCTTAATACTGCGGGACACCTTATTAAATAAATGAAAGGAGAAACACATGAATAAAGCACAGTTGATCGAAGCAATTGCAAACGATGTTGATATCACAAAAGCAGCAGCGGCTGCATGCGTTGATGCATTTATCAACAACGTAACAAAAGTTCTGAAAAAGAAAGGCGAAGTTCGCTTGGTTGGCTTTGGAACATTTGCAACAGCAAAACGTAAAGCAACAACTGGCCGTAATCCACAGACAGGCGAAGCAATCAAAATCCCTGCTTCTGTTCAGCCAAAGTTCAAACCAGGTAAAGCATTGAAAGACGCTTTGAACTAAACCGAAACGGAAATTGTTTCATTGTCCCCACCGATTGATGGGGATTTTTTTGTAAATATTTTATAAAAAAATTCTTTACATAAAAAAAATTATCTAATACAATCAAGGCGTCAACAAACAAAGGAAAGGACAAATGGCAGAAAAATCAGTCAAAAAAACAGTTGCTAAAAAAGCACCTGCAAAAAAACCTGTTGCAAAGGCAACACCTGCAAAAAAAGCACCAGTCAAAAAAACACCTGCAAAAAAACCAGTTGCGACACCTGTCGTGGAAAAAATGCCATGCGGTTGCGATCACGGTTGTGCATGTGCCGGTAAATGCCACGGACACAAATGTGGTTTCTGGAGAAAACTGATTGCATTCTTCGTATTCTTTGCGTTGGGTTTTGGTTTTGCACATATGTTGCCATGCGGTAAAAAAGATATGCGTGGCCCACGTCCAGAATTTGATAACAACGGATGCCTGGTCGTTAAATGCCCAAAAATGGTTGAAATGATGCCAATGATGGACGTTAACGGTGACGGTTGCGTTGATAAAGCAGAATTTAAACAGGCACGTAAAATGATGCGGAAAATGCGTCACGAAAAACCAATGCCTGAACAGCCACAGCCAATGCCGGCCCCAGAAATGCCAGCACCAGAAGAAGTGGTTGCAGAATAATAAAAAATCCCCAAATTGGGGATTTTTTATTTTTCATTTTGATTTTATTTTTTCCAAAATGCAAAGCCACGTCTGGCAGATTTTTCTTCACGTTGTTTTCTGTCTTCGGCGGCACGGCGACGTTCGGCACGGCGTTCTTGAAAGCGACGTGCAGATTCTTCGTCACGCTGAATCAATTTAATTGTTGTGGCAGATAATTTGTCATTGCGGACTTCTTCTTCGAATTCAACGATGTCATTTTCATTCAAAAAACGAATTCCGGCTGCCTTTAACGAACTGGAATGAACGAATACATCATCTGTGTTACCGTTTTCATTTGGCATGTCTGGTGTAATAAAACCAAAACATTTTTTGCCATTATACCATTTTACTTTTCCCTGACGCATAATCCTATCCTTTCTTATGCTTGTTATGGTTCTGTGAGTCCATAAGAACCTGATTTAATTTTTCCATTTTTCGCAAATTAAAGCAAGTAAATAACAAAATCCCCCACGGGGTTTTATTTCCTGTGGGGGACGAAAGCATTTATTGTTTCTTGTAGTATCGCTGGACCTCGCCCATGACAAAGTTAAAGAATTTGCCCGACTGGGTGGACGCAGGGACATTCCAATCACGTTGCATATACGGCATAGCCGACACCAATACAAAACGTGCCATATAACGGAAAATTCGACTTTCCTGGGCCTGGGTCAATTTAACGGGGGCATTTTTAATATGAAATACCTCGTTCTCGATTGCATTATCGACCTTGTCAATAATGATGTCGAATATCTTTTGCGGATAATACAATTTACATTCCTTGGGGAATCCTTCGAACATAGATATTCCGTTGTCCTGGCTGTATAAAATATTCCAACCGACACGTTCGAACAAATCTTCCAAGCAACGACATATCATGTTGTTATAGGCCTTGACCCCACATTCATAATAGTTTGCCAGATTGGCTTCTATATTATCCGATTTTGCACTTTTAGATTTACGGGCCGTCTCGTAGGCAGAGTGGGTTTTACTCTCGAACTCGAAAAAGGTCCGAACCTGGCAAATGATTTCCATCGGAACAACCGTTTTGCCATCACGAGAGATATTCACAATAATCTTGGCATCACGGTAATTGCGTGGGTTGGTCATATCATAGAACTTGTCCCGATTAGATATAACCCGATCTGGCATCATTTCATATAGACGTTCGATAAATGTGCGGGCCTGGGGCACCAAGTCAAACAGGCATTTTACACGCCACACATCACGCAGACGTTGATATGGTTTTTCAATCTTGTCCAATGCACGAACCATCTGAACCGCAATCTTTTCATGACCACCGCCAATCAATGACAGAACCGTTTCAGATGCATTTGTAATATATTTTTGGGAAAAACATTTGCGAACTTTATCCGAAATTGCACGGGCAGATGCACTGCGTTCTTCGGCAACCAGAACCCGTTCAACCGCACCTGCAACGTCACGGACATAGTCATCGTAATATTTTCCCGTCACCTTGTCCAGGGCACGTTCAATACGCTTTTGTGCGGCGACAATTACGGTGACAATTGATGACACGGACAAGTCAATACGATGGCCGGCATGCGACTTGAAAAACTGATTTCGCATAGGGTCTGCGTCCAGACGATGCTGAACCAGATATGGCGACAATGGATTGATGTCTGATATACGTGTCGGGGTATCAATTACGCTGTCCGTTTCATAGTCATAGGGCATAACAGGTGCCTTGGGTGCACCAAATGATTTGCCCAACAGGTGAAACACTTCACGAAACCAATCCATACTGTCGCTGTAAAGCGTACGCAGGTATTCAGCACAGTCATTATCAATTCGTCCCGATTCCAGTGCCCTGTCAATCTGTGACAGGTTCTTTCTGTCGTTATCCAGTGTCAATGCAACGGCATAGCCATCAGGCATAGGCGTGCCCATAATAATCACCCCCCTACTTCATTATTGGAAACAGTATGACATCACGCAGGGTCGGCTGGTTCGCAATAATCGCAAAGAACCGGTCAATCCCCAACCCCAGACCAGAAATCGGTGGCATACCATGTTCCATAGCACGCAAGAAATCTTCGTCCAGGTCAAAGGCCTCGTCATCGCCGGCTGCCTTGTTGACGGCCTGTTCTTCGAATGCGGAACGTTGGACGATTGGGTCAACCAATTCCGAATAGGCCTTAATCAATTCTGCACCGCAGATAATCAACTGGAATATATCAATACGACGAGAATCCGCATCATTGCGACGGGCCAATGGAATCAGATACGCAGGATAGTTATAAACCACCGCAGGTTGGATAATTTGGTCACGAATCTTGCGTTTGAATACATAGTCAACAATAGACGGAACTGACTTTAATGGTTCCAATTCGTCAGCCGAGAACATACCACGTTCTGCCAATTGCTGTTTCAGTGCGTCTGTATCCTTGAATTCCAGAATATCAACACCCAACAATTCGTTCATACGGGCAGTATAGTCGATTTCTTCGTATTTGCTGAAATCCAACTGCTGGCCCTGGTATTCAATCTGCAATGTGCCACGCAAATCCATTATAATTTGTTGTATCATCGCCCAAGAAAAATCAATATTACGTTTGTAATCCCAATAAGACGCATACCATTCCAGCATTGTAAATTCTTGCAGATGCATTGCGTCCATACCTTCGTTGCGGAAATTCTTGCCAATTTCATAAACCCGGTCAAAACCGGCAGCAATCGTCTGCTTTAAGAACAATTCTGGGGCAATACGCAGGTAAAAATCCGCATCCAACGCATTGTGATGTGTGATAAATGGGCGGGCCGCCGCACCAGATGCCACAACCTGCATGATGGGGGTTTCAACCTCGACAAAGCCATTGTTGTTCAAATATTCACGTATCAAACGCAACATACGGAAACGCATTTTCATAGTGTTGCGGGTTTCTTCGTTGGAAATTATGTCCAAATAACGCTGGCGATAACGGGTTTCCATATCAGTCAGACCGTGGAACTTTTCAGGCAACGGACGCAGGGCCTTGGACAGAATTTCATACCCAGACACACGCACCGTCAATTCGCCCGCCGTTGTGTGATACAATTCGCCTGTGATACCAATAAAATCACCCAGGTCAACGTTGGCCTTCATAAATTTATACTGATCTTCGCCCAGTTCTTCACGGGACATGGAAAACTGAACCTCGCCATCGATGTCGTAGATACGACCAAACATCAATTTGCCCAACCAACGCAGGGCCGTCACACGACCAGCCAGACGAACCGCCGTGCCATCTGGCAATGAACGAGCATCACAAATTGTATGTGTGCGGTCAAATTTATCTTTCCATACAACACCGTCACGTTCACGGATATTTTCCGCCTTTTGCAGGCGTGCGGTCAATTCATTTGTCGATATTACTTTGTTTTCTGCCATTGTTGTCCCCTGTTGAACACTGATTGAAAAAACGGACGCACCAAAAGTGCGCCCGCAGTTTATTCCTGTTGGTCGCACTTTCTTATTTCAAACGTTTCAAATTCCATTTCATAATCTTGTGCATCCTGTTCTGTTTTGCAGTTTTGATTATACAGCACTTTTGTGAAAAGTAAAGTATAAAATCAGTTTTACCCGTTTTTGGTCAATTCTTCATAGGCATTTTGGATTTTTTGGAACTTTTCCTTGGCCCCTGGGGCCTTATTCACGTCTGGGTGATATTTTTTGCACAGTTTCAGATATGCACGGCGGATTTTATCTGGGCCGTCATCAGGACTGACCCCTAAAATCTCGTAAGCAGTCAAATCTTCGTTGCCCGTATCACTATCAGACGATGCATATTTATACGAAAATCCCTGCTCTCGTTCCATTTCGTAATACAAGTCCCACAACCTGGCAATCAGATTGCGTATCTTTTTACGCTGGTCAGATGCACCACTGCGACGATATGTGCGACAAAATTTACTTAAATCTTCGATGGCCTGCAATACGTCACGAGGATTGTCAAAATCAACATCGGCATATTTCAGCAGGGTTTTGTAATACTTGCGACGATGCAACATTGCAAAGAACCCCTTGGGTTCGGGATTTACAACACCGTAAAGGTCACAATCGTGGGCATAGCAGTCCAGCCGTTCCCACAGCCACTTAAACAAACGCCAGCCCAACCAACACGCAACTAAAAATAAAATTATGGACAACAACATTATAACTTCCTGGTGTACCAACCGCCAACACGAGAAGCAATATCGCCACATTCAGAACAATAGCGTTCTTCTATCTCGTATCCTTGTTCATAGGCAACCTGACCATATCTGGGGCCATGTTGGGTTTGTTCGATAATCTCGGTCTTGGTATAGGTGGAAACATCTTCAACCCAGGAACGATAACTGGCCTTGCCCAGGGCACGACAACGGGGGCAACAGGGCTTTTTATTTACACTGCGAAAACGCCAAAATTCGCCATGGCATTTCGGACATTCATAGACGGTGTGTAATTCTTTGACAACCTGGCCCCAGGGATAGGTGCGACCGGAGGGTGTGCGAACACGGACCGAATGATACTCGGTCAATTTTGGGGTATAATATGTGTCCGAACCGTCCGTGGTCAATGCACAGGTGCAACGGGGGCAGATATATTCACGCAACAATGATTTCTTGGTAAATTCATGTTTGCACTTTTTACACTTGAACTTTCCCAAACGGCGGGCCGTCTTGGGTGCAGGCAGTCCAATATTGTTATACGAATGTTTAATAGAAAAAAACTCGTGCTGGTAAGAATCATTGATGTGGGCACACTTTGGACATACACCACGATTAGAAAACAAAACACCCGCACGTTCAAAATATCCCCACAGCCAACGTCCCGACACAAATGCGGCATGCGATGCAGAATGGCCAGCACGCTTGATACCACGGGTAATTTTTTCTTTGTTAAATTTTCCTTTGATAGATTTTACCACGATTTATTCACCATAATATAATCCGATACAAATTAAAGACCCAATCACTAATGCGATTGTCTGGGGGCCTATTTTCCAAAAGATTTTCTTGAAAAATATGTTCATTGCACCGTCTGCGGTAAAAAAGGCCGGTGTTGTAAAACGACGGAACCAATCACCAATCAAATACGCAATAAAATTCACCGGCACACCCAATATAAACAACACAAAGGTCATTTTCTGGGGCGGTTCAAGAAAACAGGCCGTTCCAATAAGCGACCACAGAACAGCGATAATAATCGCCTTTTGATAATAGTTATCAGAAGATGTTTCTGGCGACATCCTGACCGCATTTACAGAATTTACAGACATACAGCAACCCCATACAATTAAATCCCATTGATTGTAGGAATAAAACCCACCCCCGTCAAGGGATTAAACATAATACAACAATCATTTGTCGACAAAATTAAAAAACCGCCCCAACGGACGGTTTCTAAAATATTCCCTCGGCATCGTTGATGCCTGCGGGCAAATTTGTTGCTGCTCGAACTGCACTGCGTTTGTTCTTGCATACAAATTTTGGTGCGAGCAAAGTACTTCGGGGGGACAAGCCCCCCCTCGCCTCGCAACTCGCCCCTTTGCCGACAAAATTGAAAAACCGCCCTGACGGACGGTTTCTAAAATTTTGGTGCGAGCAAAGGGGCTCGAACCCTCGACCTCAACCTTGGCAAGGTTGCGCTCTAGCCAACTGAGCTACGCTCGCATTGCGACACATATATTGACATATATTTTTATCCTTTGCAAGTGTTTTTTTATATTTTTTTAACCTGCATAAAAAATCCCCCATTTTGGGGGACTTTAACGTCTGTGTTGCTTCATATGTTCGAAACACAATGAATCCAGTGCATACTGGCGACGTGCCAATTCTATCTGCTGTTCCCGTTGTTCGTTGGCAACAGATGCATGGTAATCAATACTGCACATCGTGACAGTCATAATCAATATACACATTGTTATAATCAGGGAACGGCCACTGTCGTCTTTTACACGCAGTGGACTGTCCCATGAATCTTGTTTTACTTTTACCGATTCCATATTAAATCCATTTCCATGGTTGAAAAACCTTTAACAGCCCCAGTGCCGTGCGTTTATCCGCATAGGTATGGCCACAACGGGGGCAAACATTAAATGGTTTCAAGACAGCCTTGACCTTGCCAAAGACCATATTCCACAAATACAATCCCAACGCCCACGATGCAACAACCAACCCCCAGGCAACATAGCCAAAGTATTTATCAACCGTGCCAGTAATAACCGTAATTGTATCAACATCGGACTTTGATAAATCATTATAAATCTTGGTCGCAACGGGCCATGATGATGGCCGCCAAGGATAAACGTGTTCAATTCCATAGTTGGTCAGGAAAGTCGTTCCCAGACCACCCGTGCTTTTATCCAGTGCACCTTTGATTGCGGTATCCATCAGGCCATCAATTTCAATTTGTGCGGTTCGGGTTAAATCTGTTTTAATCTTGTCCAGTTTTTCATTTACCAATTTGGCTGTATTGTCCACCTTGTCTATGGCGGTGTTGGCTTTATCTATTGCCTTGTCTGCCTTGGCAACACCCTTGTCCACTTCGGCAACCGCCTTGTCCACGCCGTCTGTTTTTATCCCCAGCATATTGGCAAAACCCGTCAATTTCTTGACCCCAGTTGTTTTTTCCGTGACAGATGCGGTGGCTTCTTTGGCCTGATCTGTTTTTTCACGGGCAGAGGCGGTGGTATCTGTCACCTTGTCCACGGCGTTTTCGGCAACCTTGACCGCATCTATGGCCTTGGCGATTGGTTTTTCCAGATTGATTGAATCTGCAACACCTTTTAACAATGCCTGATACTGTTTTACTATGCCCTTTTGCAAATCAAAGAACATCGAAACCACAATTGATTTTTTAATCGGTTGAGAATACTTATCCTTGATATGCAATGGAACAAATGCCACCAGCAACAACCAAATTATACTGAAAATACCAAATATACGCTTGGTCCAGGTAATGGTAGATGTCTTTTTGGCAACGGTTTTAGCACCGCCCATATCTATTACTTCGACCTGCTTTTTCTGTCTGGCCATTATTTCCCCCTTTTTTCATAATATTATTGTTATACAGCACAGTGTGCAAGTGTTTTTATTTCGTCATTTTAATAAACATTTCCATTTCTGCCTTTAACACATTGCGAAAGGTTGAATACGCAGGCCAATTTGTTTGGGCCTGCATAATCTGTGAAACAGAATTGGTGTAAAGTTCTGCCATCTGGGGATTGTCAAAGGTTGCAATGTCTGTGGTTGGATTCAGATAAAAACGTCCGTTTTCCCCACGACACCCCAGGGTATAAACATGTATCAATTTATCTGTTATGTCTTTGCGAGATATGGCCAGATACAATCGTGACGACAAATCAAGCCGTATTCCCTGAGATATTTTAACAGGTTGGGGGTTGGTGTTATTGTTCATTTTTGTTCCCTGTGTATTTTTCGATAAAATCCCGTTTGAACTGGGCAAATGTTCCCTGTTCTATACTGGTTCGGATATCACGCATCAAATCCTGATAGAACCACAGGTTATGTTGGGTCAGCAGTGTTGCACCCAAAATTTCATTACACTTTATCAAATGATGGATATATGCACGGGATAATTTACACGCCGGACACCCACATTTGTCGTCCAGTGGCAAGGCATCATCACGGAATCTGGCATTTCGCATATTCATTGTGCCGTGACGGGTAAATGCCTGGGCCGTGCGTCCAGCACGTGTGGGCATTACACAATCAAACATATCTATACCACGTTCAACCGCCCCCAGAATATCCAGTGGCGTCCCAACCCCCATCAGATAGCGTGGCTTATCCGTGGGCAGTAATGGTGTGGTTGTGGCAATCATATCGAACATTACGTCCTGGGGTTCGCCCACGGCCAGACCGCCAACCGCATATCCGTCAAAACCTATTTCAGTCAATGCACGGGCAGATTTTTCACGCAAATCTGGAAAATCCGCACCCTGGACAATACCAAAGATACCATAGCCCGGACGGTCTATAAATGCGTCTTTACTGCGACGGGCCCAACGGGTGACCATATCTACGTTTTTTTCAACACGACTGCGTTCGGCAGGTAATTTCAAGCACTCGTCCAGAACCATTGTTATATTCGAATCCAACTGGTGCTGGATATGGACAGAATCTTCGGGACGCAGAAAATGTTTTTTCCCACCATCAAAATGAGATGTAAATTGCACCCCTTCTTCAGACATCTTGGTCAGGGTGGACAGGGACATAACCTGAAAGCCACCACTGTCGGTCAGGATTGGACCGTGCCAGCCACCAAATTTATGCAGACCGCCCATTTGTTCAACCAAATCCCCACCAGGTCGCATCATCAGGTGGTAAGTATTGCCCAATATAACCTGGGTGCCGGTGGCGGCAACCTGATCCATGGTCAGGGCCTTGACCGTGGCCGCCGTTCCCACCGCCATAAAGGCAGGTGTCTGAAAATCACCGTGGGCGGTGTGAACCACCCCACGACGTGCATTACCATCTGTTGCAATTAAATCAAATTTTAATCCCATAGTTCTTTATCCCTAATTACCTGGCGTGCTGTAATTGTGCCGACATCATTTGCTGTTGACGCATTTTGTTCAGTTCTAATTCCATTTGTGCATACAGACGTTGCATTTCGACAACCTGGCGACCAAGTGTAAATGTCTTGGTCTGGATTTCACGTTCGGTTGCCTGACTTTGTTCCAGTTCCGCAACCAATGCATCAACACGTTTTTCTAATTCAGCGTATTTCTTTTCCAGTTTCTTGTATTCACGATTGCCACGCAGTGATTGACCATTGCGATTGATAAAGTTGCCAATCGCACGGCGGACGGTCTTGGAATTTATCAGCATATTGCCAAACTTGAACATTGCACGCTTGCCTGCCTTGGTTCCCAAGAAACGTTTCAATACCGCAGGATTTGCCAGAACACGAACCCAATTTGCCATCATTTTCCCCCTTGTTTTAGTTAAAGTTTTCACGCCAGATGCCGGCCAAATCAAAATCATAATCCGCACCCTGGGTTATGATTGACATTGGGCCGTCAAAATATCCACGGCTGTATTTGATTATGTCTGATACATTTATCTGATTACGCAAAGACAGTATATGGTTGCGGTCATATAAACGGTTATAATCATAGTAATGACCAATCAATGTTCTGGAACGACTGCCGGCGGATTCCAGAAAGTCCGCATCACTTAATTCCATTTTGCGATGAATTCTGTCTAAATCCGCATCATCAATTGGTGTGTCTTGATAAAATTTATGCGCATTACGGGCAATCAGTGATACAACCGTTGGCAGATTTTCAACCGATGTTGATGTCTCGAATCCATTTAGATATAATTCTGGCATCCCCAAGGCACACATATTAAAACCATAGACCAGACCGTTTTCCTGACGCAGAATCTGGGACAGATTTTTCTGTAAAAGCATCTCGAAACGAGACACACACATATCTGCATACATGTTCTGGAACGTGTTTTCAATCTGACCAGGGAAAACTATGCGCAGTTTGACGTTCTTTTTTTCTGGTTGGGAATTGTGGGCAACGGCTGGTGTGTATTTGTAATCGCAATATGATGACACAGGATGAGTTGGCAAAAACGCAAACGTGTCCGTAATTTGTTGCAATATGGCATTTGTATCTGCTATCTGGCCAGAAACAGCAACTACGCAATTACGTGTTGATAAACGGCGGGCCATAAATTCCAGCATCTGGTCACGGGAAAACGACATTATGTTTTCAACACTGCCCAGGGTGCGGTATGCCCCCATATCGCCATTGAATAATTTCTGAGATGTAAATTCGGCCATTTGACGGTTGGTATCGTCCATGGCACGACGCAGTTCGTCACATATTACACGGCGTTCAATATCAATCTTGGCAGGGTCAAATAAAGAGTTCTGCAAGACATCACCAAAAAAGTCAATCAAAACACCCGTATTGCGACCAATAATACGACCATACAGATTCATACAAACATTACCGGTCGATGCGTTGCGTGTTCCACCGTGGTATTCGATATGTTCATCTATTGATTTTTTTGTTGGGAAACGTGTTGTTCCCTTGCCCAGCATATGTTCACAAAAGTGGGTTATGCCATATTCGTGGGGTTGCTCGTCATGAGAGCCGGTGCGAAACTGAACCTTGACGTTGGTGGTTTCTAAATCCATGGGGTCTAAAAAAACCGTCAGCCCGTTTGGCAATGTGTGCATTTGGGGTTCGAATTTCATTGGGCATCCTTTCTAAATAACAGACAGCAATCGCCATAACTGAAAAAACGATACTTTTCGTCCACGGCATGTTTATATGCAGATTTCATATTTTCCAGACCCGCAAACGCAGACACCAACATAAACAGAGTTGATTTTGGCAGATGAAAATTCGTCAGCAATACATCAACCGCACCAAATTTATATCCCGGTGTAATAAATATGTCTGTGGTCTGACAAAATGGACCAACACGCCCAGACAGCCCAGCATTACGATTACACATTGCCGAACTTTCCAGCAATCGCATTGATGTTGTTCCAACCGCAATCACACGTTTGGCGTTATTGATTATGTCCGCCTGGGCCGGTGTTATGCACCCCCATTCACTGTGCATTTTATGCTGACTTAAATCTTCGGTTTTAACTGGCATCCATGTGCCTGCACCAACGTGCAGGGTAATATTTACTATCTGGGCACCACGGCGTTCGATATCTGACAACAACTCGTTAGTAAAGTGCAACCCAGCGGTCGGGGCCGCCATAGACCCCAGTGGCGATGAATATACCGTTTGGTATCTGTCACGGTCTGCGATTTCTGCATCACGCTTCATATATGGTGGCAGTGGCATTTTGCCAACCCTGTCCAATACTGCGAACAAGTTATCACATGCAAATTCCAGTTTCAGACCACTGTCATCATCATGGGCCAGAACAGTTGCAGTTGTTCCATCGTCCAATGTCAAAACCGAACCCACGGGAATTTTATTAAACTTTTTACACAGGCCCCACCATACACGGTCACTGACCGATGTGTGCAGTGTAATTTCGTGTTTGCCGTCCGCCATAAATCGGGCCGGTATAACACGTGAATTATTAAACACAACCACGTCACCTGGTTGTAAATAATCCAGAAAATCACGGACATGTTTGTCCATAACCTGTTCAGACGCACCAACCACCAACATGCGTGACGCATCACGTTCGGGCAATGGGCGGGACGCAATCAGTTCGTTTGGTAAATCAAAATCAAAATCAGATGTGGTCAGCATTATTTATCTTGGTTTTTTTAGCATAAATTCGGATTATTTCTTAAACTCTAACCCCTGGTCGACATAGTTTTCGGCCTTGTCTTCCCAATCGGGTTCCACACGCACGAACAGGTGCAGACGGGCATTTACATCCCACTGGTCCTGAATATCGTGACGGGCAGATGTGCCGATACGCTTTAATTGTTCACCGCCCTTGCCCACGACTATCTTTTTATGGGCATCACTTTGCACAACAATCTTTTGATGAATATCCAAGACACCGTCTTCGGCAACATCAACACGTTCGGTCACAACGTTGATGTGATATGGCAATTCCTGGTGAATATATTTATAGACCTTTTCACGGGTCAATTCGGCCAGATACAATTCGTCTGGGACATCAGGTGCATCAACGGTATCAAACAAATACGGGGACTGGGGCATAACGTCCGCCAGTGCGGTCAGCATCTGGTCAATACCATCGTTCTTTAACGCAGAAATCATAAATATTTCACGCCATGGGGCCAAAGACGACAATTCGGCAACCATTGGCAACAGGTCCAATTTTGCAATGGCATCTACCTTGTTCAAGGCCACGAACAGATTTGGGCGGTCTGCAATCTTTTGGGCCAAGGTGCGAATTGTTTCGGTGATACCCTTTTGTGCATCGACCAACAACAACACAGCATCGGCATCAGATACCGCATCCATAGCAGCGGAAACCATTGCCCTGTCCAGACGACGTGACGGCTTGAAAACACCGGGGGTATCGACAAATATCAATTGACGATCACCCACCATTTTCACCGCACGCAGACGGGTTCGTGTGGTCTGAACCTTGTGCGAAACGATGGAAACCTTGCGTCCCATGATTTGATTTAACAAAGTGCTTTTGCCCGCATTAGTTGGGCCAATAATGGCTACAAAGCCGGAATATGTTTTTTTCGTCATGCCACAAGAATACCACACCTTTTTGCAGAATCAATAAAAAACCGTTGATTTTTCCAACAACACATGTTTAATATGCATGCGAAAACCAAGGAGTAATTAAATGCAGTTGACTGGGCCAGAAATATTAAAACGTATGAAAGAGGCAAATGCAAACAACCCAAATGGCAAACCCGATATCATCATCACACCTTTTGATGAAAGATGCCTGGGCAGCAACAGTTATGATTTACATCTGGGCGATACGTTAAAGGTCTATAAACACACAATACCATCTGGTATGAGGCCCGCAATTGAATACAAGGGCGAACCATATCTGCACAGAATGCAGGACTGGTTCGAAGAACCAATGATGCATGAACGCTTTCGTGGGGCGGTTGAAATTCCACGGGGCGTGAAAATGGTGCCGGCAGATTATCACTATCAGGAATATCTGCGGAATCCCGATAAATACGATATTCGCAACCCAAAATATTTAATTGATCCTACAAATCCAAAACACCACGAAACAATCGATCTGAAAATTCCAGAAACAGGATTGATTTTGTCACCATGTATTGGGTATCTGGGGGCAACAATTGAATATACGGAAACACGCAACCTGTTCCCGTATATGGACGGAAAATCCAGTATTGGACGCAACTTTATGTTGGTGCATCATACCGCAGGACGTGGGGACGATGGCTTTTGTGGACAATGGACATTGGAAATCAGTGTTCTGAACCCAACAGTCGTTTATCCATATATGCGGATTGGGCAGATTTATTATGAAGAATTTATTGGTGAACGCAAACCATACAACGTCAACAAAAGCAGTCACTATAACGGTCAGATGGGTGCAACACCCGCCGTGCCAGTGCCGGTGGACACGTTCCTGAAAGATGTAAAACAGCGGACGAAGTAATAAAAAATCCCCCGTTTGGGGGATTTTTTTGATTTAATTGGTATTAAATGCTGTCTGCATTTACCCAACGGCCATTTTTCAACAGACCCGGGGCCATACCTTCGTTTTGGCGCAGGGCATCGATTACACTGCGTGCCTTGGCTGCGTCCAGATTCACAATACGAACCTTGAACATATCGCCTTCTTGGACGATGGTGGCATCGCCATATGCACGCATACGGTTGGCCAGGGTTGTTGCACTGTCTTCGGCATAGAAGGCAGCAACCTGGACACTGTAATCACCCGCTGCAACTGGTTGTGCCACAGGTTGGGCAACCGGCTGAGGTTCTGGTTGGGCAACTGGCTGGGCCACAGGTTGATTTACAACCGGCTGTGGCTGGGCGGTGCCAATCGTTGCATTTTTAACCGCAATTGTTTCGTCTGGCATAACCTGAATCTGAACCTTGGCCTGAGATGTCATGCCAATTTTCTGGGCGGCGGCAGGCGACAAGTCCATAATACGAGTATTCACAAATGGGCCACGATTATTTACACGAACCACAACCGACTGGCCATTGTCCAGATTTGTGACACGGACAATTGTTGGCAATGGTAATGTTTTACTGGTGGCGACCATTTGGGCAGAATCAAAGATTTCGCCGTTGCTGGTTTTTGTGCCATTTAATTCTGTTGGGATAATGCCTGCGACACCCGTTTGATTGTATGTCAAATCTTCGACAGGGATGTATTGAACATCTTCGACCTTGTATGCATTGCCGATGTAATATTTTGGTGCAGGCGACAACAAATATGCATCATTTAATGAAACAGAATTTGCAGGTGCTGTGACCAGAACTTCTTCGCCAAAACCGTCGGCACCATAACCCGCACCCTGTTGGGGTTGGTTCATGCTGGCACATCCTGTGACCAGTGCAGTCAAAACCGCCAATGAGATTATTTTTTTCATGATTTAGGACTCCTTACATTCTTGATGATGTAATTTTATCACATAAAAGTCCCAGTTTCAACTTTATTTTATGAACTAAATTTTACGGTCTATCAGGTATGCAGTGGGCAGGTATATGATTCCGTATCCTGCAATCGCAAACATCAGTGTCCAGATACCTGTAATCGAAACCTGGGTCAATACCAAGCCCAGTATCGCAGACAGCAACCCAAATGCCACAATCGCACGAACTGTGCGGGAATCAATACGGCTGAGACCACAGCGACGACACGCACGGGCCAGCAAATAATTTTTCAGATAACCACTGGCCACAACACCGATTGGTATTGCCAGATAGCCCACAAATGGGAACAATGTCAAATACAACACAGACGCAACCGCCAAGGAAATCATACTGGTTCGGACGGGGGTCTTGACATCTTGAGATGCATACAGGGTTTTACTGTAAATCTGGCTGACCAACATGGCAGGCAATGCAAAAACCTGAATCATTATGGCATAGGATACCGCAGTGGTGGCCGTCCCCGTCCAGGCACCATACTGGAACAAATATCTGATTATCGGTTCAGACAACACAAACAGCCCGGCAACACACGGAAATATCAACATCAAACCACGACGCATTGATGAATTTTGCTGGATATAAACACTGCGATAATTCTTGTCTGCGATTGCACTGGACATAGATGACATCAAGACCGTCCCCAGTGCCAGACCAATCATCGCAAAGGGCAATTGGACAATTCTGTCAGAATAATACAACCAAGAAACCGCACCGCTTTGGAAACTGGCAACAAAGGTGCCGATTATCATCGTTATTTGGTAAAACCCAGATCCGACAATACTGACCCCAAAACGGCGAAACATATCACGTATCTGGGGGGTCCAACGTGGGACAATCAATCGCAATCCAAAGTGACGATGACGTATCCGCCCCCACAGTATCAGCATCTGCAAAATGCCCGATGCAACAACCGTTCCCGCCATCAGATACAGAACATTGTCCGACCCAAACACCATTGCCAACAACAATGCACATATCAGCATTATATTCAGTAAAACAGGCATAAATGATGCCAGTAAAAATCTTGAAAAAGCATTCAAGACCGCCGACAAAAACGCAGACAGACACACAAATATTACATAAACAAACATTATACGGGCAATTCGCACCGTCAGGGCCAGTTTGCCGGCCTCGGCCTCGAACCCGGGAGCCAAAATGCAAATCACCAATGGCATAAAAATCTCGAACAATAGGGTCAGCCCCAATAAAATTACCATCAACCATGAAAATACATTCTGGGCGAATTTGGAATCACGCTTGGAATCCGCATACATCGGGATAAAGATTGACGACAAGGCACCTTCGCCCAATAAATCACGAAATAAATTTGGCAGACGAAATGCCGTAAAAAACACGTCTGACAGGCGACCTGCCCCCAGAACACGGGCAATTAAAACATCACGGACAAAGCCGAAAACACGACTTATCCCCGTCATTGCACCAACACCGAAAATATGTTTGCCTAGTTTCATAGTTTGGATTATACTGCGTTATGTTGAAAAAAATCAAGACAGGAATACAAAGATGAAAAATTTATTTATACTGATGGGTTTGACGGCAATCTTGGGGGCGTGTGCAGGAACAAGCGACAAGGAAATCGCCGTCCAACAGACGTTGCCTGAAATATATCAGACGGCATACAATGAATTTAATGAAGAAAACTATGAAGAAGCCAGTGCAGAATTTCTGAAAGCCGAGGCACAATATCCAGCAAGCGTCTGGGCCGCCGACGCATTGATTATGGCGATGTATTCACAATATATGGACGGGGATTTTGCCGGGGCAATATTGACCGCCGACAGATTTATGCGTTTCCACCCAGGACACGCAGATGTGGCATACGTTATGTATTTGCGTGGGATGTGCTATTACCGCCAGGTCAGCGATGTTAGACGTGAACCAGGTATGTCAGCATACGCACTGCAAGAATTCGAGAACCTGATAAAACGTTTCCCACGCAGTCCGTATGCGAAAAACGCAGAAAATAAAGTGATTATCCTGAAAAACTATATCGCAGGCAAAGTAATGTATTCCGCCAGAAACGATATGGCAAAAGAAAACTGGCCCAGTGCAATTTCACGTCTGCAACAAATTGTCGCAACCGCACAAGAAACAGTTATGACACCCGAGGCAATGTATCGCCTGACCGAGTGCTATACCGCAATCGGATTGCCAGAACAGGCCCAGGGGTTTGCAGATATGCTGAAATTAAACTTTCCTGATAACGAGTGGACAAAGCGTCTGAAATGAAACAGTTGACCGATGCTGATATTGAACAGATGATTGGCAGTGCCGAACAAATCGTTGTTGACGATGTGCAAACACGAAAAAATGTTCGACGTGAATTACAACTGTCCAAACGTATTCCACACCCCAGACCTGCCCTGCCCAATCATGCGACATTGGATTTACACCATTTTACCGAAGAACAGGCATGGAACGCAATTTTACAACTGGCACAATCAGGAATCAGAACTGCTACGATAATCACAGGGGCCAGTGGAATACTGAAAATCAAATTCCAACAGTGGGCAACCGACAGTGTGTTAAGCCCATACGTTCGTGAGTTTAAGCCAATAAACAACGGCAGTTTTTCTGTTATTTTCGCCCGGGCAAAGTAATTCCCGCAGGTCGGCCCGGTGACATTTTGTGCATTGTATATGAACGCCCCAGATGATTTTTTGGATACAATGGGTCAAACGGTGCATTACGATATATTATTGCATAGTGCAAATGCGGGCCCGTGCTGGTGCCTGTGTTGCCTGTGTTGCCAATCAAACAACCGGACTGAACACGCTCGCCCTTTTTGACCGAAACATTTCTGAGGTGGCAATACTTGGTCTGGAAACCACCACCATGATCCACAATCAATCCGTTTCCGCACGAACCGCCAGAATAAATGTAACTGACCACACCATTGGCAGGACTGAAAACAGGGGTTCCAATGGGTGCAGAAAAATCTAGCCCACCATGGACACTGGACGCACCCTGGGTGGGTGGTTTGCGTGGTCCAAAATCAGATGTAATTACCAGATTGATATCAATTGGTGCCTGGGTCGGAAGCGAATTATCAGGCCGAACAATAGAACTGTGAGTCCGACACGACCAGGTTGGTATCTGGGGCGGTTGGACAGGTTCGGGGTCAGGCACCGGCGGACGAACAGGATTCGGGATGGGCATGGTCGGAACATCTGGCTGGTCCGGGACGGGCGGAATTTCAATTGGGAATTCAATTTCTGGAATCTCGGGTATTTCGATTTCCACAGGTGGAAACACAGGGGGCAACACCAGTCCACCACCTGTTGACGGTGGTGTTTCCGTATCAGTATCGGTATCTGCGTCAGTATCAGCATCTGTATCCACATCAGTTGGGGGGATATCATTTGGTTCTGGGGTGATGTGCGTTATTTGGCCACTTTGCACACCATCAATATAGGCATTACCTGCGTCTGTATTTTCACGGGTCAGACGTTGCATGTCGTCTAGGTTCATTACACCGTATGGGCAATTTGATATACAACGGCCGTTTGCATCAAACTGGGATTCGAATCCGTCATAGCCCTGCTCTAAAACCTGCATACGGGTGATAAAAGGTAAATCTGAAAACACGCCTGGAAATTTCTGGGCACTTAAAAAGCCGGCACAATACCCTGCCGTCGCACCCATACACATTAAAACTGTTAAAATACTGGCACGTTTCATGGTGTGAATTATACCATATTTTTGGCCAGACCGACACAGAAAATATTTATACCAATGTGACTTTTTTTGTTTATAATGCAATCGAATTTTATGGGGACGTTGGATTATGACAGAAATTAAAACCGTTTATGAACATATACGCAGTAATAATATAAAAACATGGATTTTGGTGGCTTTGTTCCCACTGATTTTTATTGCGTTGATATTTTTGTTCACATGGTGTGTGGCACCAATCAATCAAGCAATCGAAACGACCGCAACCGTTGGGATTCCAACCGTTATATTATGCTTGGCATGGTTGGGGATTTCGTGGTTCTTTGGGGATTCGATGATGCTGAATATGGCAGGTGCACATCAGATTCAACCAGATACAGCAGAAAACAAGGAAATTTATCGACTGGTTGAAAATGTTGCGTTGGCGGCGGGCCTGCCAGTGCCACGGGTTTATATCATTGACGACAATTCTATGAATGCGTTTGCCACGGGCCGTTCACCAAAAGATGCATCGGTGGCACTGACACGGGGGATTATTAAACGACTGGATAAAACCGAACTGCAAGGGGTTATCGCACACGAAATGGCACATATCGGGAATCGTGATATTCGGTTGGATATGATGCTGATTACCGGGGTGGGTGTGACGGTTTTTCTGGGCGATATACTGTTGCAACATATCAGATGGGGTGGTGCGGTCAGTTCCAGCAATGATGACAACGACAACAAGAATATGGGTGCAATACTGATTATGGTATGGTTGGCATTTATAGTGTTTAATGCGTTGATTGTTCCTATACTGCGAATGGCCGTGTCCAGAAATCGTGAATATGGTGCAGACGCAACAGGGGCATACATTACACGCAACCCACATGCGTTGGCATCGGCACTGAAAAAAATCAGCACAGATGCACGGGTTGAAAAATTGGACAGTGCAAAATCAATGGCCGTTATGTGCATTGAAAACCCGATGGAAAAAAGGGCATTTTTGGCAGAATTATTTTCAACACACCCTGCAACAGAAAAACGCATCAAACGATTGGAAACAATGTCATTAAAGTAAAGGAAGGTATCAAATGGCGACATTACATTTTCACTATGGCGTGATGAGCAGTTCTAAATCCGCCCTGTTGGTTATCAATGCGTATAATTATAAAAAAAATGGATTACAGGTCGAGGTTCTGAAACCATCTTTTGATAAACGATTTTCAGCCAGCACCGTAAAATCACGTGTCGGAATTGAAACAGATGCGATGGCATTGGGAAATCTGGACAACTATACCCCACGGGCAGGAACCCGTGTTGTATTGGTTGATGAGGTGCAGTTCTGGTCGCCGGCAGACATAGATAAACTGGTTCATATTGCAGATGATTTAGATATTACGGTGATGTGCTATGGACTGATGGTGGACAGCAATCAAGTAATGTTTCCGGCATCAAAACGACTGATAGAAGTTGGGGCAGAATTACACCTGCATGAATCAAACTGTCAAATAAATGGTTGCATGGAATTGGCAACACATCATTTGCGGTTCGCACCAGACGGCACCGTTATACGTGCGGGCGATCAATTCGCCCTGGGGGACAGCAACTATAAATCCGTGTGTCGGAAACACTTTAATTTGATGTATAATGAACAGGGTAAAAAACGTTAAAAAAATTATTCTTTTTTACTTGCAATCGGATTTATTTGTTGTAGAATATAAGACCGTTGCACCTATAGCTCAATTGGATAGAGCATCTGACTACGGATCAGAAGGTTGAGGGTTCGAATCCTTCTGGGTGCGCCAGATTTAATAAAGAACGTCGCCGTGTGCGACGTTTTTTATTAAACCACGGGCAACGTGGATATTCGAACCCGATAAGAGGGTTCTGACAAGGAGTAGATTTGACAAGTATAACGCAGACAAATCGTCACGACTGCCCCACAGGCATTTATGCCAAGGGAATCCTTCTGGGTGCGCCAGATTTAATAAAGAACGTCGCCGTGTGCGACGTTTTTGTTTAATATAAATCCCCCTGTCGGGGGATAACAGGGGGGCACAACACACAAACATAAAGGAGAAAAATGAAAAAAAGTTTTTATTTAGTGTTGTGATTGCTGGGCATTGGCCGAAACGGATGTTGCCATATTTTTCAAGCCACGATGCTGAACTGCTTTGATATACTTTTCACGTTCCGCACCAGACAAGCGACATACTAAATCCTGGCGGATACGATACATAACATTGACCAAATCTTGGACTGTTTTTGGGCGATTTTGACTGACGACACTGAACCACGAGAACATCAAATCCAGTTCCATCAGAATCATATCTATGTCATCCGAATCCATCGCCAAATCATTCCACAAATCCATCCGTGCAACTGTGACAGGGTTCTTTTCATGCAGATAAAGCCCCATCATATTGTCAATAACATCAACAACGATTTCCAAATCGTTCTTTTCGCACAGAATGTCCAGTGGACTTTTTTCTTCTGTTTTCAATGTATCTGCGAATAAAGGTTTGATGACGTTATTCATGCGTCCCCCCTTTGGGTTCGTTTTATTAGCGACAAATCCCCTGTTTTACAACACAGCCACCAAATGGATATACACAACCTACACCGTCACCATAATTGTTATATGAACACATCGCACAAAATGACGATGGTGTTTCAACAACAGGTGCAATGGTCAATTCTGGTTCTGAATCCACCACAGGCAATGTTTCAGGGTCACGTGTTCCCGCAACATACGATGGTGCGGATACCTTGTTTGGGCAACAGCCGGTAAATGTGCAACCGTTTGCACCATTAAATTGACACTTATCACAATTAAAAGACATTTTTTAATCCTTTGTTTTTTGCTTTTGTTGCCTTTAATATAATACAAAGAATCTATTTGTCAAGCATTTTGTCAAAAATATTTATTTTGGGGGATAAAAAATCCCCCAGGTGGGGGATTGGGATTATAATTGGATGAACAAATCGGGTTTATCACGCAATTGTTCTACGCCTGAATCCAATAATTTACGATATTCTTGGAACTTCTTTTTTTCTTTGCTGTCCAGATTGCTGATGGCAGGCAATTTTACAGTCATTGGATTTACATGCTTGCCATCTTTGATAATTTCATAGTGCAAATGTGGCCCCGTGGACATACCTGTTGACCCAACATAGCCAATGGTTTGTCCCTGGCGGACGGATGTGCCGACCTTGACATTTTTAACAAACTTGGACAGGTGAGCATAAAGGGTTTCATACGATCCGTTATGACGTAATTTAATATAATTTCCATGACCACGATTATAACCACGGGCAACAACACGACCCGCACCTGCCGCAGGAATCGGCGTCCCAGTAGATGCACGGAAATCAACACCTTTGTGTGCACGGGTATATCCCAAAACAGGGTGTTTGCGTTTGTTCGAGAATTTACTGGTTATCTTGGCATTGTTGATTGGGGTGCGTTTCAGCGATTTAATTGCACCGTTTCCTTCGGCATCATAGTAGCCAATTGTGCCGTCCGATTTGCGATAACGATACATCTGGACGTTGCCACGCAAGGCCTGGAAAGACACAGCCAGAACATTGCCGTTGTCTATCTTTTTATTGTCGGAAAAGTTTTCTTCATAGACAACCCAGAATTTCTGGCCGGCACGCACGTCACGTTCAAAGTCCATTTCGAACGCAAGCAAATCATAAACGTCAACCAATATCCCCGCAGGAATCCCTGCACGTTGACCGGCAAGATAGAAACTGTCCCCATCCAGAATCTCGCCCGAACGATAGGTGGCACGGGTATCACGCTCAACATCAATAGTGTTGCAATTCCAGCCCCCTGCCCCGTCACAGGTCAATTCAACCTGACGCCAAGGTGATGGGACAACAACAATCTTGGACACGGGTTCTGTTTCACTGGGGCGGGTAAATTCCAATTTATCTTTGTCCGCACGAAGTGTTGAAATACCTGCGTCTTTCTTTAATGCCGATGCAATCGCATTTACGTCGTTGTGGGTCAGGCCCTGTTCCAATAATAATTTAGATAAGGTGTCGCCACTGGCCACAACTACAACAGATGTGCATGTATTATCAGATGGCCCAGATGTAGTCGTGCGACGAACCGTCAAAACTAATATAGTCGCAACAATCGTCAGAATTATTGCCAGTCCCAACACCAATCGGGCCAGGTTGGCTGTGTTCAGAATATCTTTTGCTTTTTTCATGTCTGGGATTATAATGGCTTTATGAAAATAAATCAAGCATTCACAATTCTGGCACAGCACAGCGATACGCATGTCGCCAGAATTATTACTGAAAACAATAAAGAAATGACACGGTGGCAGGTGTGGAAAATCGTTCGCAAATTAAAACGAGGGGTGCCTGTTGCAAAAATTATCAATAAAAAATGGTTCTGGGGGTTGCAGTTTTATACAAATCGGCACACGTTGGACCCACGACCTGATACAGAAACGTTGGTATCGGCGGTGATTGCGGATGCTGGCAAAGATACCGCCCCAAGAATTCTGGACATTGGGACAGGAACAGGGTGTATTATTATTTCACTGGTTAAAAGTATCAATGGTGCCACCGGTGTCGGAATCGACAAATCCAGACGGGCACTGCGGGTCGCCAGAAAAAATGTTAAACAAATGAATCTGGGCAACCTAGTGCAGATTAAACGTGGGACATTTGATAAAAAAATGGACACGTGGGGAACGTTTGACATCATCGTGTCTAATCCACCATATATTGCACGTGGAGATAATCGGGTGGACACAGGGGCCAGACACGATCCGCAAATGGCACTGTATGCAGATAATGATGGGTATAAGGCATATGAAAAAATCGCACAAAATGCAAAATTTGCATTGAAAAGGGGCGGTAAAATCTATTTGGAAATTGGTATTGATATGGGACTAGGGGTGCAAGAAATTTTTGCACGTCACGGATGGGAATACGAAAGAAGTGAAAACGACCTGGGCGGGGTGGAACGGGTATTGGTGTTCACACTGTTATAATTCGGGATTCCAATCGCCAAAATCATCATGGGTTGCCCCAGGGACAACAACTAAATTTTTACCACCAGTCCAACGAGACGACAATTCATATGGGACGGTTTTATCGTATTCTGCGATATAATGCGTCTGAGAAACATTCGGCAATGTGTTCAGGTCTTGCGATGTGGGCAGCGGCTTATCCCCAAAATACTTGGTCCAATCAGAATGATTCAAGACCCCTGCAATCGTTATCCATTTTTTGATGTTTATTTCTGGATATTTTTGGATTATCAGACCCGACAGCAACGCACCACCAGAATATCCGATTAAAATAACGGGGCGGTCTTTGGCAATCTTTTTTATCGCATGGGCGGAGGATTCTATAATATCAACTGAAAACCGGCCCGATGTCCAATCAGATACAGAACATGTTTCCGACATAACATACTGGCACGGGCGGGCAATGTATGCAACATTTGTAGCAAGGTCATTTGATACAAAATTACGAACCAGATGACCACGTGGGGTTGGATTACGGGTTGGCTGGCCACGGCCATCAAAGGCACGGCCATCGCCTTCGATATAAATATGTATGGGGTCAGACAGGTTGGTTGTGCGTTGCCAGGTGGCAATTTCATATTTTTCTGTTTGGATATTTACATTTACAAAATCCAGCGGGGCAACCCAGGTTGCAGAACAACCACACAAAAACAACAATAATAAAGCCGACAAATATCTCATACCCAAAAGCATAAAACACGATTTGGATGGTGTCAATTACTTAAAATATGGATTATTTTGTTTCAGCCAGCCGATGGTCGTGTGGTGACCGTGCCCATGGACAACCGATGTGGTGTCTGGCAAATTCATATTCCTGATTTTAGATATTGATTGAAACAGTGTGTCCGGGTTGCCACCAGGCAAATCCGTGCGACCATAAGAGTTTTGGAACAAAGTATCGCCAACAATCAATATACCAAACTGGGCAAAATAATATCCAACACCACCCAGGGTATGTCCGGGCAATGGTATGATTTCTGTCCAGACGTTGGGTAATATCTCGAACTGGCCAACAGATAAATCCAGCGGACGTTTATAATCGCCCGTAATTTGTGGCAATCCAAAATGAGACAGTAATCCATTTCCCCAATCAATCAAATCCATATCACGGTGCGACATATACCAATCAATATCATAATGTCGTGCCAAATCAGGGGCAGATGAAATGTGGTCTGGGTGGCCATGGGTTGCATACAGTGCCAAAGGTTTTAATTTATTTTCGGCGAAATAATTTTTCCAATCCTGGGCCCTGCCCCATGGATCAAAAACAACACACATATCATCAACAGACAACACCACAGAATTTGTGTTCTGTGGTGGCATCTGAATCAAGTCAAATTTAATTTGATTTTTTTGCATTTGATTTTGTTTCTTTTTTGGTGGGTGCTTTTTTTGTCGTTTTTTTGGCACCTTGTTTTTTACCAGAAACAATTTCTTGGATTTCTTCGCCGGTCAATGTTTCACGTTCCAGCAATTCTTGGGCCAGACGTTCAACGGTTGCACGGTTTTTAGTCAGTAATTTAACCGCATCTTTATAGGCGGCATCCAACCATGCACGAATTTCTGCATCAACCATTTCAGCGGTCTTGTCAGATGGGTTCTCCAATGCACCACGTGTTCCAAACTGGGACACCTGGGTCACCGCAGGCAGCCCCACACGTTCAGACAAACCAGCCGTTGTTATAGAATAACGTGCCAATCGGGTCGCAGTGGCAATATCACTTTCGGCACCGGTGGTGATTTTATCAGAGCCAAAAAACACCTGTTCAGATGCACGACCAGCCAGGGCAACGGAAAGTTGGGCACGAACCTCGGCCAGGGTCATGGAAACCTTGTCGTCAATTGGCAAGTGCTGGACCATGCCCAATGCACGACCACGGGGGATAATTGTTGCCTTGTGTATGGGGTCGGTGACATCAGAATAAATAACACTGACAAAGGCATGGCCGGCCTCGTGATAGGCGGTCAATTTGATGTCTTCGGGACGCATTTTACGCAATTTACGTGGGCCCATGATAATCTTGTCACGGGCTTCTTCTACGTCAATGGGGGATATTTCCGCACGACCGTTGCGAACCGCATGCAATGCAGATTCATTTAATAAATTCTCCAAATCCGCACCAGAAAAGCCCGTTGTGCCACGTGCCAAATCGTTCAGATTGACATCTGGGCTGATTTTCATACGTTGTGCATACAAACTGAGAATCGCACGGCGACCCGACATATCAGGCAGGTCAATATAAACCTGACGATCAAAACGACCAGGACGCAGCAATGCAGAATCCAACATATCGGGGCGGTTGGTTGCACCAATAACAATAATGCCCGTATCGTTGGCGAATCCGTCCATTTCTATCAACAACTGATTCAAGGTTTGTTCACGGTCTTGGTCGTTGAAAGAGTGGGCACTGCGTCGTTGGCCAATTGCATCAATTTCATCGATGAACAAAATACATGGGGCATTACGTTTTGCCATCTCGAAGATTTCTTTTATTTTGGCAACCCCCAGGCCAACAATGATACCAGAAAAGTCAGAGCCAGATGTTGCAAAGAAAGGAACGTTGGCCTCGCCTGCGATAGCACGGGCCAATAAAGTTTTACCTGTACCTGGTTCCCCAGACAACAAAACACCACGTGGAACACGGGCACCCAGTTCTTTGTATTTATCCTTGTTTTTCAGAAAGTCCACAATTTCGCTTAATTCCTGTTTTTCTGAATCAATGCCGGCAACGTCACGAAATGTGGTCTTGGGTTTGCCAGTTGTTATCTTGGTCGGATTTTGATTCATCAAACTGCGACCCATGCCACCAGATGGCCCACGAAGCCCACGGAAAATCCACCAGATAAACAACAAGCCAAACGCCAATGGAAACCACATCAGAATATGGTCCATTACCCCCTTGGAATCATCAATTGATACGGTTGCACCAGCAGTGGAAAAACGTTCCAACAACTGGGGGTCATAATCAATCGTGGCAGTGTATTTTGTGCCGTCTTTTAATGTGCCAGATGCATTACGACCACGAATATCCATCGTTTCAATGTCGTCCGCACGACGCAGAACATCGGAAAAAGATAACTGCACCGGACGGGTCGGAACGCCACCAGTCACACCGCCACCCAACATCAGGGCACGGCCCACAACCAGAATAAATAATATACCAAATATCCACAGAAAACGTGTGGCACCATCGCCATGTTTCATGTTCTTGACAGGATTAAATTTGTTTTTGTTTGTCTGTTTTTTCATTTCTCTTCCTGAATGTTGTTCTTGAACCCTCGGGGACAATTAAAATCCGATTCGACAAACGTCGCAGAGTGCAATGCCCCAATGTAATCTGGCAATCAGATGATAGTTTATCTAGTGCCAATTGCAAAGATTTCAACCGTGGCTGATACGCATCCCCCCCAATTTTTTTTATCAGCGTTCCTAAAAACTTTAATCTAATTTCGGGCGACAGGTCAAACAGAAAAGATTCTGAAAACATCGCACCACCACGACAGCGAACAGATGCAATCAAAGAATCTAAATCCATTGACAAACCGTCACGAATACGCCCCAGATTTTGGATAGCCAATAAAATTCTTGAATCACTGATGCCCAGTTTGTCGTTCAGCAAATGACGATTCTGGCGGATACGGACACGGGTGTATTGTGCGTCCATATTCATTTCATCAGAAAAATATTTAATCTGATTTTCGTCACAGTATGCCACCAATTCCGCACGAGGAACAGACAACAAAGGACGCAAAATATGAATTCCATCACGAACACTGACCGGTGCCATACCCGCCAGACCGAACACACCACTGCCCCGCCCCAGATTCATTAAAAACGTTTCAATCTGATCATCGGCATGATGGGCCGTCATTAAATATTCAACCCCATTTTCACGGCACCAGTCCGTCATAAAACGATAACGGGCGGTGCGGGCGGTGGCCTCGATACCGGTGGTGGGTTTTGGGTCTGTCCATTCAAACACATGACACGGAACGTGCAGAGATGAACACAGGTTAGAAACATAGGTTGCCTCGGTATCGGCAGATGGTCGCAATTTGTGATTTACATGCAATACAACAATGTCTAAATTCTGGGCAACACACCAATACAACAGGCACACAGAATCAGGGCCGCCACTGACCGCAATGGCCAGGCGTTTGTCTTGATATGTGCGGACAAAATCCGAAAACTTTTCGTTCATTGTGGTGATATTTTATGCTATAATTTACAAAAATAAAGGAAAAAAGAAATGACACCAAAATTAAAATCCATTGCAGTATATTGTGGACATCAACCCGGTAAAGACCCCAAATTCAAACGTGATGCAACGGCGGTGGGTAAAATGCTGGCAAAAAATGGAATTCGTATGGTGTTTGGCGGTGGGGATGTTGGTCTGATGGGAACGGTTGCAACCGCATGCTTGCGTGCGGGGGGGCAAGTTATTGGTGTGTCAACCGATGATGTTATAGCCATGCAAGAACCAGCTCATCCTGAAATAGATATTCAGGTTGTTGATGGCGTAAATGAACGCAAACAGATTATGTTTGAAGAGTCAGATGCTTTTATTATTTTGCCGGGTGGGGTTGGGACACTGAACGAACTGACCGATATTATGACGATGCAACAAATTGGTGAAACAGAAAAACCCCTATTTTTCCTGAACAGCAACGGATTTTGGAACCCGTTTGTGCGTTTGGTCAAGCATATGCAGAAAAATGGATTTATCGTCAAGACCGATGAATACAATATCTTTACCGCAGATACGGTGGCAGAATTGAAAAAGCAAATTTTGCAATACTAAATCTCGAATACTTTGTCACGAGATGTGGCACCACGAAATAATTTAATGCTGGTCTTGGGGACGTTATAATGTTCGGCCAGCATTTTTATTACGTCATTGGTTGCCTTGCCATCGGTTGGGGCCGTGGTCGTATGGACACGCAGGGTGCCATCGGACTGAACCTCGACCCGATTTATTTTGGCCCGGGGGATAACACGGACAGATATTCTCATTGTTGATTCCACTGGGCCAATTGTTCCGCAAACGCAGGTGTGCGTTCGCCTGCAACCAAGTGCAAATGAAAATGAAATACACTTTGTTTTACAAATGGGGCATTTGCACCAGAATTGGCCAAACAATTAAACTCGTCACATATACCCAGGGTGTCCGCCGTTTGGCGAAAGCATGACCAAAAACCCATTTGTTCGGCAGGACTGGCGTTCTGGGCAAAATCCAAGATGTTTTTATATTCACCACGTGGAATTACCAACACATGGGTCGAAAACATAGGATTTACATCATAAAAACTGAGTGCATGTTCATTTTCGCATATTTTGCGGGCAGGTATTTCACCACGTATAATTTTCGCAAATACATTATTTTTATCATACATACTTTTATTCCCCTTGGCTTTTCAGTTTTAGCATATTAAAATGTGGTCTTGAAATCAAGATTTTTTAACCTATATCAACCATACACAGGTTTAGAAGAAGGAGTTTATTTATGTTCAAACCGTTGCATAATTATGTCCTGCTGGAAAGATTAGAAGAAGAAAATGTCACCGCAGGCGGAATTATTATCCCAGATAACGCAAAAGAAAAACCATCACGGGGACGTGTAATCGCAGTCGGAGGTGGACTGTATGACGGAGATGAACTGACACCAATGTCCGTTAAAGAAAAAGACGTGGTGCTGTTCGCAAAATGGGCCCCATCCTCACAGGAAGTAAAAATTGATGGCAAAGATTATGTTTTAATCAAAGAAACAGACATTCTGGGGATTTTGGAATAATCACACAAAGGAATAAAAAATGGCAAAAGATATTGTTTTTGATACTGACAAAATGGCGTTGGGGGTTGATAAACTGGCCAATGCAGTAAAAATTACTATGGGCCCCAAGGGACGGACAGTCGTTATTGAAAAATCATACGGTGCACCCGTTGCAACCAAAGACGGTGTCACCGTGGCCAAGGCCGTGTCATTAAAAGACCCTCAGGAAAACATCGGGGCACGTATGGTGCAGGAAGTTGCAAAAAAAGCCGGCGATGATGCAGGGGACGGAACAACAACGGCAACCGTTCTGGCACAAAAATTGATTCGTGAAGGTCGCAGGGTAATCGCAACAGGCACAAATCCAATGGACGTTAAACGTGGTATCGATATGGCAGTGGCCGCTGTGGTTGAAGATATCGAAAAGCACGCACGACCGGTTAAAGACAGCAGTGAAATCGCACAAGTCGCCACCATTTCTGCAAATGGCGATGCCGATATTGGTGAAAAAATCGCAACCGCCATGGAAAAAGTTGGCAAAGAAGGTGTCTTCACGGTTGAAGAAGCCAAAGGATTGGACACTGAAATCGATGTCGTAGAGGGTATGCAATTCGACCAAGGTTTTATGTCACCATACTTTGTCACAAACAGCGAAAAAATGCTGGCAGAATTAGATGGGGCACAGGTGTTGGTATCTGAAAAGAAAATCACAGGATTACAGGCACTGTTGCCAATATTGGAACCAATCGCACAGGCAGGCAAACCGTTGTTGATTATTGCAGAAGATGTTGAAAGCGAAGCGTTGGCAACATTGGTATTAAACCGTTTGCGTGGCGGATTAAAGGTATGTGCGGTCAAGGCCCCGGGATTTGGCGACAGACGCAAAGAAATGCTGAAAGATATCGCAATCCTGACAGGTGCAACCGTTATTTCTGATGATATGGGTATGACGTTCGAAAATATCACACCGGCGGTTCTGGGTGTGGCCAAGAAAGTGGTCGTGTCCAAGGACAGCACACTGATGGCACATGGCGGTGGTGACAAGACCGCAATCGCACAACGTGCCGATGAAATCCGGGTGGCAATCGAAAATTCTAACAGTGATTACGACCGTGAAAAACTGGCAGAACGCTTGGCCAAGTTGGTCGGTGGGGTCGCAGTTATCAAGGTCGGCGGTATGACTGAAATAGAGGTTAAAGAAAAGAAAGACCGTGTTGATGATGCTTTGGCTGCGACACGTGCCGGTGTCGCCGAAGGAATCGTTGCAGGCGGTGGGGTCGCACTGGTACGGGCAACACGTGCCTTGGAAAAATTGACGGGGGCAAATGCAGACCAAAATGTCGGTATCGATATTGTTCGCCGTGCAATCACAGCACCATGTGCACAAATCGCAGATAACGCAGGCGTATCTGGCGAAATCGTCGTGGGCAAAGTAATGGAGTCCGATGATTATAATTTCGGATACAATGCCCAGACAGGCGAATATGTGGACATGTTAAAGGCGGGTATTATTGACCCTGCCAAGGTCGTCAAGACGGCAATCATGGCCGCAGGCAGCACGGCGGGGGTAATGCTGACCACGGGGGCGGTAATGACCGAAATTCCCGAAGAAAAGTCGGCTAATAATCAAATGCCAGCAGGTATGCCGGGTATGATGTAAGTATCAGACACCAAAACAAAACCGCATCTGAATGGTGCGGTTTTTTATTTGACAAATTTATTTGACAAATCTATTGACAAACGATATTTTTGGACTATAATCCATACAACAAGTTTTAACAAGCAAGAGGTTTTTGTATGTCTAAAAAACAACAGATGAAAAGTGCGACACGTCGTGTCAAAACCAAAGGAAGCCGTTGGGGTAATTTCTGGAAACGGGTTTGGAATATTGTATGTTGGCCATTTCGTATGATTTGGCGTGGATGCAAATGGTTCTGGCGGTGGCTGTGTGCGATTGATTTGGTGGGATTGATAAACCTGACACTGATTACCGCAATCGTTGTATTGATTTATATGTTGGTAATGGATGTCACACGTTATGGTCAGGGCAAAACACCGGTGGTTGATGAATCTGTTGCGGAAACTGTTGTTGTGGCAACACCACAGTTGGACGAATTGGCAAAAAACATCAAAGAACCCACAAACACGTTGCCTATGAAACGTGACAAAAAGACAAATGAATACATCAATGAACCAATCAATATTGTGCCTGTGCAACCAGATCCAGTTGCAGTCAGCCAGATTGCAAAACAGGAAAATCGCCTGATGGGAGACGTTGTTATTGACAGCCGTGGTGCATCAACCGTTATTGAACACAACACGTTGGTTCAGGGAAATTTGTATCTGCAAAATATGCGTAAATATACCCTGCCCTGTGGTGTGGTGATTGACGGTAATTTGTTCCTGCGTGATGTGAACAAGTTGCAGTTTTGCGGTGAATTTACAGTCAAAGGAAATATCTTTGTCAGCCCACGTTCTTCGTTCGGCCCAATCCCAGGGACGGCACGTGTGGGCGGATATGTGATACTGTAAGACAGTTTCAGTTTTGTTCTTGGGGGTAATGATTTTCATTTCTCCTTTTCTTCCCCCAAATAAACACCCCCAAGGACAGCGACCACCATTTTCGGTGGTCGTTTTTTGTTGAATTTTGATAAATCAAAGTGATACAATTAAAATGTAAAACAAAAAGGATGGATAATGGAAAAATTATTAAACGTTATTAAAAGGAAACCATGGCATACATTCGGTTTCGTTGTGGCAGTGGCTTATTTAATTTGGAATCTAGGTGCTTTGTTGGGTGCATTGATTTTGATTGGCGTATCGCTGGTTGGATATGTTTGCGGTGAAGAATTGTGGCGTGAATATAAATCTGCGCCTGCGTCAAAAGCCCCAAAGGCAAGAAAGTCAAAGAAAAAATAATTTTTGCAAAAAAATCCCCCGTTTGGGGGATTTCTTTTTATAACTTTACACCATATTTACCACGATTTATTGGGCGATAGGACAAGGCCTCGGCCAGGTCTGACATCGAAATTTCGTCCGATGCACGCAAATCTGCAATCGTTCGGGCCAGACGTTTAATCCGATTATAACCACGGGCAGACAGCCCCATCTTTTCCGATGCTGTGTTCAGAAATTCTGTCAATTCCGGGGATAAATGTGCCACACGTTCCAATTCCGCCCCATCAAGATGGGCATTTACACAGCCCTGACGGGACAGTTGGCGATTGCGGGCAGACACAACACGGGCACGGATTTCAGCACTGGTTTCGACATGTTCGCCTTGGTCGACGGTCTGCATTTCCCATGGCTTGACCGCATCAACGTCCACATGCAAATCAATTCTGTCCAACAGTGGACCAGATATTTTGTTCTGATATGCTTCGGCACAACGTGGAGCCCGTGAACAAGACATTGATGCATTACCCAAATGACCACATGGACATGGATTCATGGCGGCAATCAACTGAAAGCGGGCCGGATATGTCGCATTACGGCGGGCCCTGGATATTAAAATGCGACCTGATTCCATTGACTGACGCAGGATTTCCAATGTCGCACGATTAAATTCGGGCAATTCGTCCAAAAACAAAACACCATTATGTGCCAAAGATATTTCGCCAGGCCGGGCATCAGATCCACCGCCCGCCAAGGCAACAGGGCTGGACGTGTGATGAACACTGCGAAATGGGCGGTTAGACATCAAGGTTTTATTATTTAACTGGCCCGCAATGGAATAAATGATAGATGTTTCCAAGATTTCTTCGGCGGTCATTTCGGGCAAAATTGTTGGCAAGCGTGATGCCAGCATTGTTTTGCCAGACCCCGGGGGCCCAACCATCAGCATTGCGTGACCACCCGCCGCCGCAATTTCCAAGGCACGTTTGGCCGAGGACTGGCCGTGAACCTCGGCCATGTCAAGGGTGTGATTTGTTTCACTGGGGCCCTGGTCCGCAGTTGGTGTGGGCAACGGTTGGGTGCCCTTGA